>JAENWA010000033.1 GCA_016650295.1 Desulfuromonadales bacterium
GTCTCGGTCACCGAGCGAACCCGTGAAATCGGCATCCGCATGGCAATCGGGGCGCGCAAGAAGGACATCCTCTGGCAGTTCCTGACCGAGGCGGTGCTGCTGACCATGCTGGGCGGCCTGATCGGCATCGCGCTGGGAGCCCTGGGCGCAACTATCGTTTCGCGTCTGTTATCCTGGCCGACACTGATCTCGATCCAGTCCATCACGGTGGCCTTTCTCTTCTCGGGCGCAGTGGGCATCTTCTTCGGTTTCTACCCGGCCAGGAAGGCCGCCGGGCTCAATCCCATCGACGCATTACGTTACGAATAGCAGCAGAACCACTCTTCGATCAGGAAGCGGAGAGGCACCATACCACATACCGAAAGGCGGTCAACATTGGCAAAACCAAACTTCAATTTCATCAAGAGACAAAAAGAATTGGAAAAGCAGAAGAAGAAAGAGGAGAAACAGCAGCGCAAACGCGATAAGTCCGCGGAGACCGGTGAGGAAGTCACCGACGAGCCCGAAGAGGGCGAAACCGCGGATGGGGAGCCTGACGCGTAACCATGCCGAAGAGACTGCCCTCCACTATTTTTGAAATCGAATTTCCGATTCGATACCATGAACTGGACCGGCATGGCCTTGTGCGGCCGGTCACCCTGCTCAACTGTGTCCAGAATGCAGGCGGATTGCATGCCGCCCAGCTGGGGGTTTCGGTCAGGGATCTCAGGAAGCACGGCCTGACCTGGGTGCTCTCGCGCGTCCATCTGCTGGTGGAGCGCTATCCCCATGGCGATGATGTCATACAGGTACGCACCTGGCCTTCGACACGTGAAGGGCTGTTTTCATGCCGTGAGTTCGAGATGCGCGACAAAAACGGCGACGTATTCAGCCGCGCAACCAGTTCGTGGGCGGTTCTCAATCTCGCCAGCCGCAGACCGGTCACGCTGCCGGAGTGTCTGCCGGAGTATCCCCTGACCGCCCAACGGGCAGTGGATGACGACTTCGCCTCGCTGCCGAACTTTCCCGACCCTCCCGGCGAGACCTTCAGCGAACACCCCTTCCGTGTCCGCCGCAGCGATCAGGACAGCAATCAGCATGTCAACAACACCGTCTATACCGATTGGGCACTGGAGGCCGTGCCCGATGACCTGGCGGCCGGCCATCTGCAGAGCCTGGAGGTGTCATACCGCGCCGAGGCCCTGTACGGAGAACGTATTCTTTCGCGCTGTGTCGTCACTCGGTCGGGCAACGACGCAGAATGCATACATCAGATCCTCAACAGCCGCGACAAGCGCGAACTTGCCCGCCTGAGAACCCGCTGGAAAGGAGCACCCCCTTGAGCGACAACTGTCCGATGTGCCGGCGCTGGAATGATGATGCGGAGCTGCACATCGAGGAGCAGGAACATTCCTATACGATTCTCAACCGTGACCAGTTTTTCCCCGGATATACCCTGCTGTTCACCAAACAGCATGTCACCGAACTGTTCCATCTTGACCGTGCCGTACGAACGGAACTGATGGAAGAGGTCAGCCGCGTCGCCGAAGCATTATCCGGCGTCTTCCGTCCGGACAAGATCAATTATGAACTGCTGGGCAACATGGTGCCGCACATCCACTGGCACCTGGTGCCCCGTTTTTCGACCGAATCACTCTGGCCCCGTCCGATCTGGGCCGAGGCACACATCGAACTGCTGTTATCCGCCGATCAGTACCGGGAGCGCATCAGCCTGATCAGGCAGGCGCTGCGATGATTCGTCCCTTCACCCACACCCTGCTCAATGGCCTGCGGGTTGTCTGCGTGGAAATGCCGCACCTGCATGCCGCCGAACTGGCGATCTATCTCAAGGTGGGCAGCCGCAACGACCCGCCCGGCAAGACCGGGCTCTCGCACTTTCTCGAACACATGCTCTTTCGCGGGACAGAAGAGTTCGGCTCGTCGCTGGAGATCGAAAACGCCTTCGAGGCCATCGGCGGCGCCCCCAATGCGGCCACCGACGCCGACTCCACCTGCTACTATTCCCGGATTCATCCCGATCATATCCGCCGGGGCATGGAGATCTTTGCCTCCATGCTGCTGCGCCCGCTGCTGGTCGGGATCGACATCGAGAAACGCATCATCACCGAAGAGGCCCGCGAAGACCTGAACGAGCAGGGGCTGGAGATCAGCCCCGACACCATTGTCAGCCGGCTGCTCTGGCCGCGGCACCCGCTGGGGCTGCCCACCATCGGGACACTGGACAGCATCGCCGGCATCGTCCGGGAAGACCTTCAGAGCCACCTGCAACGATTCTATCTGCCCGGCAATGCCGTCGTAATCATCACCGGGCCGGTGCGCAGCCACGAGGTTTTTGCCGCTGCCGAAGATGTTTTCGGCAGGTGGCGGTCTGGCGCACTGCCATCGACGCTTCCGGTCGTCGGGCGGCAGGCAGCCACCCGGACCTGTTTTGTACACGACTCCGACAGCCAGATGAACCTGCAGCTGGCCTTTCTGGGGATGCCGCGCGGTGATGCACGCTTTACCGCGTTACGGCTGCTGCGACGGCTGCTGGCCGGAGGCGGCGGTTCCCGCCTGTACCTGCGGTTGCGGGAGGAGCTGGGCATCATCTATTCGGTGGAGGCCTCCATCGGGGCCTATGACGAGACCGGCTGCCTGGCAATCGATCTTTCGACCGCCTCGGAGACACTGGCCCAGGCCATCGAGGTAACGCTGGAGGAACTGCTGCGGATAGCCAGGGAGCCGATTCCGGCCGCGGAGCTGGAGCGGGTCAGGCAGTCATATATCTTTGACCTTGAGTACAGCCGCGATTCGACCTACGAGATGGGTGGACGTTATGGCTGGGGTGAGTTGATGCAGGTGGTGCGCTCCATCGAAGAAGACCAGCATGATGCGCGCAACACCACTGGCGAGGATATCCGTGAAACGGCCCGTGCCATATTTGCAGCAGAAAACCTGCGACTGGTAGCGGTCGGGCCATGGAAGCGCGGGATGAAGAAGCTGGTTAGGGATCTGGTGGAGCGGTACACAGAACAAGCCCGTTAGTACTTCGCCTCCAGCACATTGATCCTGATCCTGCCGATGATGGCGATGATCGGGGCCATATCCTCCTGGGTATTCCCTTCGAAGAACTTCAGGTGGGTCGGGTCGGCCGGCAGTTGGTTGTAAGTCGGATCAACCGCCACCCACGCATCTCCCAGCAGGCTTTCGGTCCAGCTGTGATACAGAAAGCCCTTGCCCTCCTGATAGACCAGCCCCGAAACGAAACGGGTCGGAATGCCGGCTGCCCGCGCCAGTGCCGTATAGAGACGGGCGTGGGTCTGGCAATTGCCGCTGCGCCCTTTAAAGCTGGTCAGGGCGCTGCCGCCGTCATCAACCGTATCCTTCAGCCAGTCGGCAGTCCAGGCCGCCAGAGTCCGGGCGATCTCCCGCGTAAACTTCCTTCCTGCTGTCAGCTCCTGTGCCTTTGCCACGATCTCCGGGGCATCCGATTCAATCTTTTCGGCAGGGTTCAGATAGGGTTCCCGATCAGCAGCCACCTTGGCGGGAGGCAGTACAACAGCAGAGCCGGTTTTCACAACAATGCTCCCTTCTCCGCTTTTATCCGCCGTCTGTCCCCCTTCCTGCAATAACGGGATCGCGTCGTTCCAACCGGTAATCTCCACCGTCAAACCGGTAAGCTTCGCCAGATCTTTGATGGGCGGCTCAACACGCACCAGGCTGAAGTCGTAGATCAGATCCTTTTTGGAAACAGCCAGGGCCCCGACAAACGCGCCCAGCTGTTTCGGGTCTTCTGCCTTGGTGATAACCAGCCCGTCACGAACCGATTCATACAGGGTGTTGCCTTGGGCATCAACCCAGATATCATTATCAACAAAGGGGTACAGGTTGTTGCGCAGCTTGAGGGCCAAACGGCCATCGGGTGCCTTCTCCTCGCCCAGAATGCTGATCTTGACATCTTTGATCTTAAGCTCTTCCGCATCAAAGGTGCTGGTTTTGTAGGATTTGTCCCGCGTCACGTCACGCATGAGCGGAAAAATATTGAGGGCCGGACCGGGATAGAGTTCGCCCTTGAATTTGAGCTGTTTTTCGGAAGACTTTCCGTTGTTTTCGCTTTTCACCCGCAAGACGCCATCTCCGGCCTTGCCGTACACACGGGATGAAACTCCGTTGATGGCCTGTACTACATCGAAAGAGCGCATGGTCAGGTTTTTGGCCACCTGATAGGTTTCACGCATGGAGGCCTCCTTCGAAAAACCCATCACCTTCATGTGCACACTGCCGTCTCCCTCAATCCGGTAGCCGTCAGCGGTTTCCGAGATTTTTTGACGGTAGAAACCGACCCGTTCGTTATCAACATAGATGCCGAACCATTGATCAGCAAGGGATGGTTTGTCGAGCTTCTTGAATGACGCAGCCCACCCCGGGCAGACGCCCGCCGACAATAGAACAAACAGAAATAAAAGAGCTGAAAAACGTTTCATGCCTACTCCTGATATTCTCGACCAGACCTGCCGTAATAGAAACAACCTGCCAACAAAAAGAGCTCAAATCTTCACGGATGATCAGTTACGGTGATATATCCGCCGGCCGGGGACAGGGCGTGAGATTATTCGGCGAACTCGACCCTGTTTCTGCCGTTGGCCTTGGCCCGATAGAGGGCATCATCAGCCCGTTTTATAAATGCATCCACCGTCGAACATCCCTCTTTCGAGAAGATGGCCACCCCCAGACTTACCGTAAGGGCCAAATGGGACAATTCGCCGTTGAACCTGGTCGCCAGCACCGACGTGCGCACCCGGTTGGCCACAAAGGCAGCCTCTTCGAGCGTGGCATCCGGAAGGATGGCAATGAACTCTTCCCCCCCGTAGCGGGCGGCGATATCGTAATTACGCAGTCCCTTCTGCAATTGTAATGCGACCTTCTGCAGGACAATATCACCCTGCAGGTGACCGTACTGATCATTTACCTGCTTGAAGTGATCAATATCCATGACAATCAGGGCCAGACTGCCCCCCTTGCGTTTACTGCGCTGAACCTCCTTGTCCAGCACCTCCATCAGATATCGGCGATTAAAGAGACCGGTCAGGTGATCCGTATTAGACAACTCCAGCAGCAGCTCGTTGGTGCGTTTGAGATCATCCTGAAGCGCCTTGATTTTGAGGTGAACCTTGACCCTCGCCACCAGTTCTTCAGCATCAAAAGGTTTGGTTATGTAGTCGCTGGCTCCCTGCTCGAGCGCTTTGATTTTGAGATCACGGTCCTCCCTGCCGGTCAGCATGATGACCGGTATATCCTGCAGTTCAGGGCGGGATTTCATCATGCTCAGAAATTTGAAGCCATCGAAGCGCGGCATTTCCAGGTCGCAGAGAATAATTTCCACCGGGGATGTCAGCAGCTTCTTGAACCCCACCAGGCCATCCTCGGCCTCGTAATAGTGTGTAAAAAGATTAAACAACTCAAGGGTCTTGATGATTTTCTCACGAACAGCATCAGAGTCATCTATGATCAGGATACTATTTAAAATTGCCACGTAACCCACCCTAATTCCGTCGTAGAAACAACCCTAGCCCTGATAAGCAGGATAAGTACGTTCACGAAATCATTTCTGCAAAAAAACTTGCAGAAAAAATTTCTAACTTACTAAAGTAACGTCTCCTGCGCCAGGCGCTTCATTTCCGTGATGGTCGCCGCATAATCGTCGCTGCCGAACACGGCACTTCCGGCAACGAAAACATCGGCTCCGGCGTGCGAGATAGCTGCAATATTAGACAGTTTGACTCCGCCATCCACTTCCAGTTCGGCTTCGCATCCGCGGCGGTCAAGCAGAGCCCGCAGGGAATGAATCTTGGGCAGGCAGGCATCGATGAAACTCTGCCCGCCGAATCCGGGATTTACCGTCATCAGCAGCACCAGGTCCAGATCGTCGAGCACATACTCCAGGGCATTGAGCGGGGTAGCCGGATTAAGCGATACCCCGGCCTTTTTGCCAAGCGATCTGATCAGCTGCACGGTACGGTGCAGGTGATTGACCGCCTCTGCGTGCACCACGATGATATCGGCGCCAGCCGCTGCGAAGTCGGGAATATAGCTGTCGGGGTTTTCGATCATCAGATGAACATCCAGCGGCAGCGCTGTCACCCGGCGGGCGGCCTCCACAATCAGCGGACCGATGGTGATATTTGGAACAAAGTGACCATCCATGACATCGATATGGACATAATCGGCTCCGGCCAGTTCTATGGCTTTGATCTCTTCTCCCAGGCGTGAGAAATCAGCCGAGAGGATGGATGGGGCGATTTTTTTCATGATAACTCCTGGAGAAACCGCTTATTTCTTTAGTATCCGTGCAGCAAAAAAACCGTCCATATTGTGACGGTGGGGCCAGGCACGAAACATTCCCTCTTCCGTGAACAATTCCTGATAATCCGGAAAAATCTCGTTCAGATTTTCTAGCACACAATCAGGACGGCGTGAAATAAAATCCGCTACTACGCCTTCATTTTCCTCCGACGAGGTCGAACAGGTGGAGTACAATAGCTTTCCGCCCGGCTTCAGCATGCGCATGGTGTTGTTCAGCATGATCTTCTGGGTGGCGGCCAGACGGGTTATGTCTTCAGGGGTCACACGCCATTTGGCCTCGGGATTGCGACGGATTACCCCCAGCCCCGAACAGGGGGCGTCCAGCAGGATGCGGTCAAAGGCATCGGCGGGAAACGCACCGGTACGAAGCAGGTCGGCCGCACGGGTACTGATGATGGTAATACCGAGCCGTTGCGCTGTTTCCTGGATCAGCGGCAGTTTAGTCTGCGAGACATCCATGGCCAGCAATTCTCCCCGGTTGCCCATCAACTGGGCCAAGTGCGTGGCTTTCCCGCCCGGTGCGGCACAGGCGTCCAGCACCCGTTCTCCCGACTGCGGGTCCAACAGGATACCGGCCAGCTGCGAGGCCTCGTCCTGCACCACAAACTGCCCCTCGCGAAAGCCCGGCAGGCCCGGAATATGGTGACGCCCCTCGACCTGTATCCCGTGGGGAGAAAACCGGCACGGAACAGCCGCAATCCCGTTGGCGGTAAATGTTTGCAGCAGGGCATCCCGTGTCGTCAGCAGCGTATTGGCACGCAGGGTCAGAGACGGCTGGCGGGATGATGCCTCGGCCAGCAGTTCCGTTTCAGCCTCTCCCAGCTGGCTGAACCACAGCTTCACCAGCCAGGCGGGATGCGAATGCCGGGCAGCTATAGAGGCTGCCGGCGCGGCAACCGGATCGGGAAAGACCACCGTATCCTTGTGGCGCAGGTAATTGCGCAAAACCGCATTGACCAGGCCGCTGGCGCGTGGCAGCGTCTCTTTGGCCAGCTTGACCGATTCGTTGACGGCGGCGGATTCGGGGATGCGGTCGAGGTAGACCAGCTGGTACAGCCCGAGCCTGAGCAGGATCAGAACCTGGGGTTCCAGTCGCACCAGCGGCTGGGTCACCAGGCCTGTCAGGATGTGATCAAGAGTGCCCTGTCGGCGAAGCACGCCAAAGACCAGCTCGGCAAACAGGCCCCGGTCAGGGCCGCTCAGCCTGCCTGAGGTCAACTCCTTGTCCATGAGCTGATCGGCGTAGCAGCCTTCCTTCTGGATGCGGAGCAGGACGGAGCAGGCCGCTTGGCGCGGATTGGATGGCATCGTACCCTGGGCGCTCAATAGTTGTGCGTCCGCGACATTTCCTGCAGACGTGCGATCCGCTCAGGCATGGGGGGATGGGTGGAAAAGAGTGACATCATGCCGCCGCCGGTCAGCGGATTGACGATGAACATGTGGGCCGTGGCGGCATTGGCCGCCATGGGGATGCGTTCGTTGCCCATCTCAAGCTTCTGCAGTGCATTGGCCAGTGACAGCGGGTTGCCGCAGATACTGGCGCCGCCTGCATCCGCGCCGTATTCGCGGGAGCGGGAGATGGCCATCTGCACCAGCATGGCCGCAATAGGAGCCAGGATCGCCATCAGGATCATGCCGATGATACCGCCCCCCTCGTCATCATCACTGCTGCGGCCACCGCCGAACAGGGCGGCAAACTGGGCCATGTGGGCCAGATAGGTGATTGCACCGGCAAAGGTGGCGGCGACTGTCGAGATCAGAATATCGCGGTTCTTGACATGGGCCAGTTCGTGGGCCATGACACCGGCCAGCTCATCTTCGCTGAGGAGTCGCAGGATGCCGGTCGTCGCGGCCACTGCGGCATGTTCAGGGTTGCGTCCGGTGGCAAAGGCATTGGGTGTGTCGGTATCGATCAGATATACCTTGGGCATGGGCAGACCGGCCCGCTGGGCCAGCCGGCGCACAATGCCGTAAAAGCGGGGGTCATCGGATTCGGTGATCTCCCGTGCCCCGTACATGGACAGGACCATCTTGTCCGAGAACCAGTAGGAAAAGAAGTTCATCCCGGCCGCCATGACAAAGGCGATCATCATGCCGCCGCTGCCGCCGAGTGCTCCACCCAGGGTGACCAGTAAAACCGTCAGCAGTGTCATGAGAAAGGTTGTCTTCAGAGTGTTCATTGTCCGCCTCGCAAAATCGTTTAATCAACATGCACCTGATTGAATAATAATGATTGCCGTGCAAAAGTGCAAGGGTGCCGGCCAAAAAGACCGACAACAGCCGATTCAGTCACAAAAAAACCGCTCATTTCCGGTTATCCGGAAATGGCGGCCATTCACATTCCCACTGTATTGATACACTTCAGTCCGTCTCCTCCGCCAGCAGCGTCACGGTAAAGGTTGTTCCTTCACCGAGTGAACTCTGAACTTCAATCCTGCCGCCCAGATTTTCCACCAGCGTCCTGCTGACAAACAGACCCAGCCCGGTGCCCTCTCCCGGTCTCTTGGTCGTAAAATACGGTTCAAAGATTCGTTTCAGGGACTCCTCCGCTATGCCCGGGCCGGTATCCGATATTACGAGGCAGACCTCGCTGCTGTTCAGCACCCTGGATTCCACCTGCAGTCGACCGCCAACCGGCTCCATCGCCTGCAGGGCATTCATGACAAGGTTGATCAGAATCTGTTTGAGCACATTACTTTCGATCCTGACAACCGGCAGGCGGTGATCCAGACTCCGTATCAGGGAGACACCACGCCTGGAAGCTTCATACGCGAGAAAATCGAGTACGAATTCAACTGTAAGGTTTACATCCGCATGGTCGCCGGCCTCTTCGTGACTGCTGAAATTCAGGATACCCCGCGTCATCTGTGAAAGACGCTGTGCTTCGGAACTGATCCGTTCGATCAATTCGCGGACGAACTCCGGTACACCTTCTTCGCGCATGATCATCTGCGAAGCGGAGACAATCACGGAAAGCGGCGCATTCAACTCGTGAACGACACCGGCGGAGATCCTTCCCAGTTCGGCCATTTTATCGTTATAGGCCATTTGTTTCAGCACTTCAGAACTGATTTTTTGCGGATTTACAGTACACAAGGTGATCGGCAATGTATTTGTACCGCTTGTCGAGGCCACGAGACCCTCGCTGATGGTTCCTTCTGTATGCCGGGCTGGTGTTTCTTTCATGAACACTCCGGTGTGTTGTCTACCGCGACGTGATTCAGCAGAATGCCGGCGGCAGACATGCCGCGCTTAAAGTTTAGGCAGCCGCATTGGCGTTCTGTATAGAAAGCAAACAGAATTTAACCTGTTACGTTGAAATCAGACTGATATGAAGATGAGTAGCAAGGAGCAGGCCATCAATGGTTTTGAATGTAAAAAAACCGGAGAACCATTTGTTCAGGTCCGCCGGTTTTTTTATGCCGCCTCTTTTGGAAATCTGATGGCTACGGAGGCGTTACCACAATATTTTGAACCGCCAGTTTGCCTGATTTAACCATCAACGGGCCTCTTATCTTCGAATAAAAACCGTTGTTCAGGGTAAATATGTTGTCAAACCCGCCACTGAGCTTGACCTGAAAAGCTCTGTCCATTGCCAGGGTTTCCGTAAAGCCGAAGATGCTCGACCGGACAAGTTTCAGGACATACCCGTCTGCCAGAGCGGCATTGTCCGTGTACGCGCTTTTCAGGGTGTCAAAGTCCGCCATAACAACCCCGGATTGATTAATTGCCCGCACATTGTTCATTTTACTGAAAGATGCCGTTACCGTCTTGTCTGCATCCAGATTGAAACTGCAAACATCTTTGTCTGTTCCAAGGCACGCGCCGCTCCAGTTCGCAAAGACGGAGCCATAGCTTGGAGTTGCAAACAGAGCAACGGGACTGTTCCAGGCCAGTTGGGTGCTGCATAATGGAGAACTGCAGGCCAGAGTGCCGTTCACCTGGCCGTTACCGGAAATGACGACCGAAAGACTCGGGTTCCCCCCCGAGGAGAAGGGATACACGGTCGGATCATGATCATCCGGGTCAACATCACTGGCAAAACCGTCGCCGTCGACATCGGCGAGTGTTGCGTAATCAAATCCCGGTGTTTCGGCGCCAACCATGACCGACTGGCTGACGTTGCTGGTGACAGAGAAACCGCTGCCATCATAGGCGAATACCTGTGCCATCTTGGGTGCCTGTGTAAGACCGGCGAGAGTGGCGGCGGGGATAAGGATGCTTGCCTGCTGGACATTGCTCGTCCCATTCAGGTTAAAGGTATAGACGGGCTCCATCAGATTGTCGCCATTCAGATCGTACCGTCCAAACAAGCTGAACTGATACCAGACCGGAACATCAGAGACGACAGGAGCCCAGGAAATGCGCATGTCGCCGTTCGGTTCCAAGTCATTGTGGAAGGTTTTATAGTCAGGACGCGGCAAGGCATGTGCTGCCGTCACATACATGTATCTGGTAGCGGTGCCGGCTGAATTTTTTGCTTCTACCTTGTAGAGGCCGGCAGCCAGTGTTCCCGCTGACTCAAAGGTATAGGCATTATAGACGGGAGAAAAGCGTCCGGTTGCCAGCAGGTCGAAGCTGGTGGCATCGGGTCGCGTTACTATAATCTGGGTCAGGCTGCCTGGCGACGACGTTACATCAACCGAGATGTGCGAGAAGGCCGTACCGGCCGAGCTGACCATATTGCGGATGCGAAGCTTGTTGATCACCGGCATGGCGGCATTGTATGCCTGAACAGGTACTGCCGAGAAGGTCGTGAAGCCTGTATTGAAGCGGTTGCGTTGGGTAGTAACATCGGAGCTGTCATAGACTTCGACACGCCACCTAGTAGGAGATAATGTTGTAATGAGACTTTGTGGGATATCGACATAGGCCTGGTTCTGTCGGGCTGTCATATAGGATACATTCGGGGTTGCGGCATTGGTCAGGACAACCCGGTAGTAGAGGGCGCCGCTATGATTCACATTGGCCCAGCTGAAGCGGACATTCCCGGTGCCGAGATCCTGGGCCCGCATGGTGGTTGAATTCACGACCGGATAGGTGACCGGGGTTGTAAGAGTGGCATAGGCAGTCTGACTGCCCCCCAGAGCGGTTTGATAGGTAAACGTATAGAGACCGGCCGGCATGGTAGTGCCGGTTGGGAGGTTTATATAGAAATCCGTTATCGGCGTAGTGCCATCAGTTGTCCTTATCGAGATATTAGTCGTTGGATTGATCGTTTGCGAAAAACCTGACGGTCCGGTCAGCAGGATTGAGGTAACCTTGGTCGGATCGCTTACGTTCATCGACGCATCGAATGTCTGCGTTCCCGTGCCATCGGTGCGGTTATACACGGCAGCAAAGTTCGTCAACAGCTTGTTGGCATCAAAATCACTCTGCTGCGGCGAGAACACCTTCCAGACTGAATCCGAACGATTGGTGGCCAGGTCGTTGTCGGAGGAGTCACCGGCTTCCACCCGCACCTTATAGGCGGAGTCGTTAAACAGTACGCCAGCCGGTATATCCGGTATATCACTTGTACCATTATTATACATTGAATAGGCGACCATTCTCCGTGCGCTGGTGTAGACCTGGGTGCTGGCCGTATCGTTGCGAGATATGCGCACCCGGTAATAATAGGTTTTCGTGTCGTTCAGCGGCGCCCAACTGATCCGGTATGATCCGTCGGCCTTGCGCTGCAGCTGGATGGTAGTGCTGTCAACCCGCGGCACGGGACCGGAAACCGTAACATGCCTGTCAACCCGGTGACTGACATGCCCCTGGCCGTCGTTCAGGGTGTAGGTATAGACACCTGGCTGGAGAGCAGTTGCGGACGTCGGATATTTCCTGTACACCGCCAGCTGGCCGTTGACATTGGGGCTTATATCCGCATCGGTAAAGCTGTAACTGAAGCCGTTCGGACCGCTGACCGTCAGGGTCATACCGGCCAGGGTGGAGACGTAACTGTTGATTCCGGCGTCAAGCGCATCAAACTCAACTCCGGCGGAATCGATACGGTGATGAACGCCGCCCCAGGTAAGGGTGGCGGAAGCCGCTCCCGAATTGACGGTAAAAGGTGTGCTGCTGGCGGCATTGCCGCCGGGATTGGATATGCTGATTATTCCGGTGGTCGCGCCGGGCGGCACCAGCACAAAGAGCTGACTGGGGCGCACAGCAGTAACAACCGCCGGTATACCGTTGAACAGGACTGTGTTTTCCGTGGTCAAGGGGCTGAAGTTGCTGCCGTTGATAATGACCTGACTCCCCACCTTGCCGCTGGGCGGAATGAAGGAGGTGACACCGAGCGGGCCGTTTATGCCGCAATGGAAAATATTGGCAGTAACCGAAGCCGTTCCGGCAGCCGCTGTTCCCGTAAAGACCAGGGTATATGAATTGCCGGCGCTGGGGTCATTTGCAGTCCAGGTCCCGGTAATATTACCGGCGGTGCCGCTCGGCCGGGTCCAGGTCATGCCGCCATCTGAATCTGTCCAGCTGAAGGTGGTCGCCGTGAGACTGGTGATGTTCTTGGTCTCCGAGCCGATGTTTGGTCCGTTGCAAATAAAATTCGAATTCGTCCAGGTCCAGGAGAGCGTCCCGCCGCCGGCTCCGCCGCTATACGTGTAGGTCCCGCTCCCCGTAAATGTATCGGCTGTGGCGACCGTCGCTGAGACACCTCCCGTCAGCACAATAACGCTTAGTACAACAACAAGTCTTGTCATCCAGGCAATGAATCCGGAACCAGTTCCTTTCATAAGCACCTCCATTAAATTTAAAATTTACTATAAAATTGGACTTGATGCATTTAATAACAAAAAACCTGCGCCCGACAAAGCGGGTACAGGTTTTGACCTTCAGGAATATGTAAATGACCCTCGAAAACAATCCACAGGGAACTGGAACAACATAATCGCCTCCTCATAAAAACTGCATCAAAAACAATTTAACATCGTTATGAAGGACTAATTTTAGATGTATTGCACCGAATAGACAAGGAAATTGTCGTATTAAAAAAAAAGCCGCTGAACCCTTGCGAGTCCAGCGACTTGGTGTTGCACTGAAGGTAAATAATGTTACATGTTGTAACCGGACTCCGAATGCTGGGTCTGGTCAAGGCCCATGATCTCGTCTTCCTTCTCGACACGCAGACCGATGGTCTTGTCGAGGACAAAGGCAATGATCACTGTCACGATAAAGGCATAGGCACCGGCTGCCAGGACTGCGATCAGCTGGATCATAAGCTGTTTGGCGTTGCCGGCAATCAGGCCGGTGGCTCCGACGGTGGCGAACACACCGGTGATGATGGCGCCGAAGGTACCGCCGATGCCGTGTACGCCGAAGGCATCCAGGGAATCGTCATATTTCAGCTTGGCTTTGAGCAGGATACCGCCGTAGCAGACCAGTCCGGCAGCGGCGCCCATCAGCAGGGCCGCACCGGGCTGTACGAAACCGGCGGCCGGGGTGATGACAACCAGACCGGCGACAACACCGGAACCGAAGCCGAGGGCGCTGGGTTTGCCGGAGTGGATCCATTCTGCGAACATCCAGGAAAGACCGGCAGCAGCCGGGGCGATGGTGGTGGTGGCAAAGGCCAGACCGGCCAATCCGCCTGCCGCATCGGAGGTATTGACACCCACGATGGCGGAACCGGCGTTGAAACCGAACCAGCCAAACCAGAGCAGACCGACACCCAACAGGGTCAAGGGCAGATTGTGGGGAGCCATGCGCTCTTGCGGATAGCCGTGGCGCTTTCCGAGGAACATAAGGAAGGCCAGGGCCGAAATACCGGAAGAGAGATGAACAACAGTACCGCCGGCGAAGTCCAGGGCGCCTTTCTTGAACAGCCAGCCATCAGTCATCCAGACCCAGTGAGCCAGAGGATCGTAAACCAGTGTAGTCCAGAGCAGGACGAATATGCAGTAGGCCGAGAACTTGACGCGTTCTGCCATGGCGCCCGAGATCAGGGCCACGGTGATGATGGCGAACATGGCCTGGTACATGGCAAAAACCAGCTCGGGGATGGCGCCCGGTTCCTTGGTGTAGTTCTGGAACAGCGCCCATTCGACGGTGCCGCTGGCGGCATCCTTCATGATGATCAGGCCGTTGAGCATGAACTTGCTGCAGTCGCCGATCAGACCCATATGGCCCATGTCAGGCCCGAAGGAGAGCGAGTAACCGATCACGGCCCACTGTACGCCGACGATACCCATGGCCACCATGGAATGCATCATGGTGGAGAGGACGTTCTTCTGACGAACCATACCGCCGTAGAACAGTGCCAGACCGGGGATCATCAGCAGAACCAGGGCCGAGGAAACCAGCATCCAGGCAGTGTCACCAGTGTTAAGAACCGGCTTGACATCCGGTGGTGTGGCCGGTGCGCCCGGGGCTGCCGCGGGTGCTGCCGCATCGGCAGGTTTGGCTGCATCTGCTGCCGGGGTTGCCGGGGCTGCCGCAGCGGGAGCCGGGGCAGTTGCCGCGGGAGCAGTAACTGCCGGGGCTGCGTCTTTCTTTTCTTCTGCCATGGCGGCAATCGGGAGCAGGCCGGCCACGAGTATTAGCATTATTGATGCAAGATAGAGTTTAAGTTTCATGGATAATTCCTCCAGTGTATTAGTTGTGAGCGACCCGCGCTAGCCCTGACAGACACTAAATCGCGTCATTGCCTTGTTCGCCGGTTCTGATACGGACTGCTTCTTCAAGTGCGATAACGAATATCTTGCCGTCACCGATCCTGCCGGTCTTGGCGGTGTTCTGAATGGTCTCGACTACCTTGTTGACCAGATCGTCGCTTACAGCAATCTCCATCTTGATCTTGGGGATAAAATCCACTACATATTCGGCGCCACGATACAGTTCCGTGTGACCCTTCTGCCGCCCAAATCCTTTGACTTCACTAACCGTTATACCTTCAATGCCGATCTCGTTGAGGGCATCCTTAACTTCATCCAGTTTGAATGGTTTTATGATTGCTTCGATGAGTTTCATTGCGCCTACCTCCTTTTAGAACGTTAGAAATTTTTTCTGCTTTTGTTGTAAGGAAAAATTTCGTTAACGTACTTATCCTGTTTATCAGGGTTGTGCGTGTATATGGGGAACTCCTCAAAAGGTGGGGGTGGGTGGCGCCCACCCCCGAATTGAAGGAGGGACTGCCTAGAATGCGATGTCGACTTGTGTGGTCAGAGCTGGTTTGCCGCCGGGGAGCAAGCCGTTGTCAGCTGCGGAGATGTTGTAGAACGGGTTGAAGAAAACCACGCCCAAAATTACGGAAATCTGTTTGGAGAATGCCCAGGAACCGCCAACACTGATTTCACCGTTGAAATTGTTGCCACTCATATAGTCAACAGCCAACCAGAGTTTGTCATTAATTTCAGGCATGCTGCGGTCCCAGGATGCCATCACGCCGCTGTTGTTTTTTGTGCCGCTTGGATTGCCGGCAGAAGCCAGTGCTCGTGATGAACCGTAATAGCCGCCGGCGGACAGACGACCAATGACCGGCAGGGTCTTGCCGACCAATCCGTAGACAATGTTCTGACGGGTGGAGACACCATTTACCTCTGGTTTATCGTATGTTCCCAGGCCATAGGCTCCTACTGCGAAGGCCGGCAATCCCTTGACTCCAAAAGCGTCCTCGGGGGTTCCAAGCTTGGCGTTAAAGTAAATAGGATGATTGTCAAATTGGTTGTCGTTCTGGAATCCTGTTGTTAGATAGTCAATCCCGACTTCGAGTTTGATATTTTCAAAAGGGAGTACACCGGCGCTTAAACCAAGGTTGTAATAATTTGGGCCTGCATCGGACTTGGGTGACAACCGCATGTAGTTGTCAATGTCGATATGGATGTCTTTTAAACTTTTGACATCAGTGGAAGGGATCCAGATCTGTGTGGAGGGGGTTGCCAGTGCCATGCTGCTTGCCAATGCTACGATTGCCGATGCTGCTGCCAGAATTCTTCCGAGTTTCATCTTTCCTCTCCTTTTCATCTTTGATTTTGAACGGTGTTCGGATGAAATCAGCTTTGGTTTCATCGTGCACGTTCTGTAGAGTAAAATGTTGTTGGTCTTAAACCAACCGCACAAGGTCTTAACCTCGTTATGTTACGATTGATTTAGCACAGATTGTGCCATTTTTGTTAAATTCAATAATATTATAGTGTTAAGTAAATATCACCCCAAACTGCCAAATATTTTCTCATTTTTCAAGGGTCTTGCTGTATATTTTTTAGGCAGATCCGCCTGAAGTGAGTGCATAACGGCAATTAATGTCATCGCGCCAATCAGGCAGTCAATTTAGCTCTAAGTGCTCCAAAATGCAAAGTCACCTGAAACTCTTTGACGCGGAAGGCTTTTTTCGGGTAGTTTATGCCTCTATTCAGAGAATTCATACAGGAGGCGCTTCACATGATTCCTGCCGCTAAAATCAGCGAGATCCCCAACTTCGGGAAAAAAGTTGTCCCGGTTTCCGGCCAGGAGATCCTTTTTATCAATATCAAGGGAACTTTTTTTGCGGTCGAAAACGAGTGCCCGCACCAGGGCAGTCCCTTGAGCGCCGCCATTGTCAAGGATGGATACATCTCCTGCCCCCGCCACGGCTACCGTTTCAGCCTGACCGACGGCACCTGCAGCGACCACCCTGAGTTTACGTTAAAAACGTATCCGGTCGAGCTGCGTGGCGACGATATTCTAATTGACTTGGGATAACCCTTGGATCACGTTCTGATAGCGCTGTTCCTGATCGGAACAGGCTTGCTGTCGCTGGTTGCAGCGGGACATTCGCTTTTGTACAAGCGCGATGCACTTTCGGCGTTGGTCTGGACCGGCCTGAATCTGAGCCTGCCGCTGCTGGGGCCTTTCCTGTACTGGTGCATGGGCATCAACCGTATTTCCCGCCGGGCCCGCAGCTGGAGAATGAGTGGCCGCCGCCTGAGCGGATCCAAAATTTATCCGATCGAGCAACAAAAATGGGAGTCGGCCCGACTGCCCGCTGATGCCCAACATTTAGGCGATCTGCGCACATTGGCCGACCGGATGGTGAAAACCCGTTTGCAGGACGGTAACTGCATCACACCGCTGGAGGATGGCGAAACAGCCTATCCGGCCATGCTGGAGGCCATCGGAAAGGCGCGCATTAGCATCAACCTGAGCAGCTATATCTTTGATGCCGACGGAATCGGGGATGATTTTGTCCGGCATTTGAAAGACGCCGCCGCACGGGGGGTCGAAGTGCGGGTCATCATCGATGCCATGGGGGAAAAGTACAGCCGTACTTCGCCCTTCAAGCTGCTGGACCTCTCGCCTGTGCATATCGTGCGCTACCTGCCGCTCAGCGACGGTGCCCACATCAACCTGCGTAACCACCGCAAACTTCTGATCATCGACGGCCGCGAGGCTTTCACCGGCGGCATGAACATCCGCAGCCGGCATCTGACCAGCATCTCCTCACCTGAAACAGCCATTCACGATATGCATTTCAACGTCAAGGGGCCGGTGGTAAACGACCTGCAGCGGGCATTTTTCAAAGACTGGCATTTTGTTACCGGTGAAATCCTGGACAGTCCGCTTTTTTTCCCGGCCATTGAACCCCAGGGAAGCGTTGTCGTGCGCTGCATCAGCGACGGACCGGACAGTGAATTCAGAAAACTTGAGCAGATCATCATGGGGGCACTCTCCTGTGCCGAACACTCTGTCCTGATAATGACCCCCTATTTCATCCCCGACCGCTCCATGGTTTCAGCCCTGATCACCACGGCCCTGCGCGGGGTTGATGTGCGCATCGTGCTCCCTTTACAAAACAATCTGCCCTTTGTCCACTGGGCCAACCGCGCCATGCAGGAAGAACTGCTGGCCAACGGCGTGCGGGTATTCTACCAGCCCCCTCCCTTCGTACACTCCAAGCTCCTGCTGGTGGATGATGTCTGGAGCCTGATCGGCTCGGCCAATTGGGATGCACGCAGCTTACGACTCAACTTCGAGCTGAATCTCAGCGTTTATGACGCCCCATTTGCAGCCCAAATCCGGCAGCATTTCGACCGGGCCTTTCTACTGGCCCATGAAATCACGCTGGATGAGATCGGACAACGGTCCTTGCCGGTAAAACTCAGGGACAGTTTTTGCCATCTGTTTTTACCGTATCTTTAGGCGTTCCGCCTGCAATTCACATTAAGGAGAACACTGACAATGCTAACCCTCAAAGACCCCAGCCTGTTGAAGCAGCTCTGTTATCTGAACGGCCAGTGGTCGGCCGCCGACAGCGCTGCCGTCATCGACGTC
Source organism: Desulfuromonadales bacterium (assembly GCA_016650295.1). Taxonomy (GTDB): domain Bacteria; phylum Desulfobacterota; class Desulfuromonadia; order Geobacterales; family Pseudopelobacteraceae; genus CAIPTY01. Next base: position 18,586 of record JAENWA010000033.1, read on the forward strand.
ACAAACCCGGCCAGCGGCGCCAAACTCGGCACGATCCCGCGCATGGGCACGGACGAGACCCGCCGGGCCATTGAGGCCGCCAATGCCGCCCTGCCGGCCTGGCGGGCCAGAACCGCCAAGGAGCGCTCCACGATCCTGCGGCGCTGGTTCGAGCTGATGATGGCCAACCAGGAAGACCTGGCCGTCATCATGACCGCCGAACAGGGCAAACCGCTGGCCGAGTCCAAGGGTGAGATCGCCTACGCCGCCTCGTTCATCGAATGGTTTGCCGAAGAGGGCAAGCGGATTTACGGCGACACCATCCCCGGCCATACCGCTGACAAACGGATCGTAGTGATCAAGGAGCCGATCGGTGTCTGCGCCGCCATCACCCCCTGGAACTTCCCGGCCGCCATGATCACCCGCAAGGCCGGTCCGGCCCTGGCCGCCGGCTGCACCATGGTGGTCAAACCGGCCACCGCAACCCCCTTCTCGGCCCTGGCCCTGGCCGAACTGGGTGAACGCGCCGGAATACCGGCCGGCGTATTCAGCGTCATCACCGGCTCGGCCGCCGCCATCGGCAACGAGATGACCGCCAACCCGATCGTGCGCAAGCTGACCTTCACCGGCTCCACCGAGATCGGCAAGCAGCTGATGATGCAGTGTGCCGCAACCGTCAAGAAGGTTTCCCTGGAGCTGGGCGGCAATGCACCCTTCATCGTCTTCGATGACGCCGACCTGGATGCCGCCGTCGAGGGGGCCATCGCCTCCAAGTACCGCAACACCGGCCAGACCTGTGTCTGCACCAACCGCCTGCTTGTGCAGGACGGTGTCTATGATGCCTTTGTGGAGAAGCTGATTACTGCGGTGGCACAGATGAAGGTGGGAGACGGACTGAAAGGAGAATTCCAGCAGGGGCCGCTGATCGACATGTCCGCCGTGGAAAAGGTCGAAGAACATATCGCCGACGCAGTTGCCAAGGGAGCCACGATTGTCCTGGGCGGCAAACGGCACACGTTGGGTGGCAGCTTCTTCGAGCCGACCGTCATCACCGGCGTCACCCCGGAGATGCTGGTAGCCAAGGAAGAAACCTTCGGCCCGCTGGCGCCGATCTTCCGCTTCAGCACAGACGAAGAGGCCATCCGGATGGCCAACGACACCGAGTTCGGTCTGGCCTCCTATTTCTACAGCCGCGACATCAACCGGGTCTGGCGGGTGTCCGAGGCCCTGGAATACGGCATGGTCGGGATCAACACCGGACTGATCTCGACCGAGGTGGCCCCCTTCGGCGGCATGAAGGAATCCGGCATCGGTCGGGAAGGTTCGAAATACGGCATCGAGGAGTTCATCGAGGTCAAATATCTCTGCATGGGGGGAGTGTAAATATACCTGCCGCTGGAAGTGGATAATCGTTTAGCATTTCGGCCAACGGCCACTTAATTTATTTTTTCATCATCTACACCAGGGATCTGACGGGGCGGACGACTCCGCATTGCAAGCGCATTGTCAGCATTCCCATGTTCATGACATTTCATCACGTCTTCATTTACGTGACGCAACAATTTATTAATTTATCCATAAAACATAAAAAATACAAACAAGACCAAAAGACTATTTTTATCCTATTGACAAGCATTAGTTTGGCTGGTATGAATATTCCCATCATTTATTAACTATACAACAAAGGAGATACCTCGCATGTCTACAACACTCGTTACCAAGCAAGCCCCTGACTTCACCGCCGATGCTGTTCTGCCTGATAATAGCTTTGGCCAGATCACTCTTTCCAGTTTCAAGGGAAAAAATGTCGTGCTGTTTTTTTATCCGCTTGATTTCACCTTTGTCTGCCCTTCCGAGATCCTGGCCTTCAACAAGAAACTGGAGGAGTTCAAGAGCCGCAATACCGAAGTCATCGGTGTTTCCGTGGATTCCAAGTTCACCCACCTGGCCTGGAAAAACACCAAGCTGGAAGATGGCGGCATCGGCAATATCCAGTATACGCTGGTGTCCGACCTGAACAAGAATATCGCCCGGGAATACGGCATCCTTTTCAATGAAGCTGTCGCACTGCGCGGACTGTTCCTGATCGACACCAAAGGAGTCATCCGCCATGCGGTCATCAATGACCTCCCCCTGGGCCGCAGTGTCAACGAAGCCTTGCGCATGGTGGATGCCCTGCAGTTCGTTGAAGCACACGGCGACCAGGTCTGCCCTGCCAACTGGCAGGAAGGTGATGAAGCCATGAAACCGACCGCCGAGGGTGTTGCAGGATACCTGGCCAAACACGGCAAGTAAAAAAAACAGGTAAAGGAAGAGGTAGAGGTAAAATTACTCTACCTTTTCCTCTACCTTTACCTTTCCCCCCACCTCTACCTTCAACAGAAAAGGCGCAGCCGCACACGGCGGCGCCTTTTCTATTGCCGAGTTACCGGTTCCTGCATTACAGTTTAAGATATGCAGATACGCGATAACGAACATATTCCACTCCTCTTTGGTCATGACCAACGGACCGGCATTGTCGCCGTTGAACCGGCCGGGCATTTTGTCAGGCTGTTTTACAGGACTGATGCGGGCGTTCATTTTCATGACGAGCCGTTTCACCCCTTCATCCTGGTCAACGATCCCGCCCTGCTGAACGGCTGCAAAACACCCTGCTCAATCCGCGCCCTGGAAGGCGATGCCGCATTTTGCCACCAGCTGTTGTTCGATTCCTGGGGTGAATGTCTCACCGCACGGGATTTCCTGGCGCATAAAACCGGA
>JAENWA010000034.1 GCA_016650295.1 Desulfuromonadales bacterium
CGCCTCGACCAAGCTTCGTGCGTACTGCGCGGCCTGCCGCTGGGCCGTGACGTCGCGCGCCGCAGCGAAGACCCCGAGCACGTTCCCCTGCAAGTCCTTGTAGACCGAGGCGTTGTAGAGGACGTCCAGCAGACGTCCGTCCTTGTGGCGGATGGTGAGCGGATAATCGATGACCGACCCCTTCGAGAAGACCTGCTCGTATCCCTTGCGGGCATTCTCCGGCTCGGTGAAGTAGTTGGAGAAGTCGGTGCCGACCAGCTTCTCCCGCCGCATGCCGGTGACCTTGATGGTGGCTTCGTTGACGTCGGTGATCTTCCCCTCCGGGCTGATGGTAACCAGCGGGTCGAGGCTCGACTCGATGAGTGAACGGACGTACTGGGAAGTGGCCTGGAAATGCTCCTCGGCGCGCTTTCTCTCGCTGATGTCGCGCTTGATGGAGGAAACGCCGATCAGCCGGCCCGCGGCGTCGTGGATCGGCGAGACGGTGAGCGAGACGTGAATGCTGGTGCCATCCTTGCGCACGCGGAGCGTTTCGTAGTGCTCGACCCGCTCCCCCTTCCGGATCTTCGCGAGGATATCTTCCATCTCTTTCGGCCGGTCCGGAGGGAGGAGGATGGAGATGTGCTTGCCGACGACCTCCTTTGAGGTGTAGCCGTACATCCGTTCAGCCGCCGGGTTCCAGCTGGTGATGATCCCTTCGGGGGTCTTGCCGACGATGGCGTCGTCGGAAGACTCGACGATGGACGCCAGGAACGACCTGTGGTCTTCGGCAGCCACCACCAGCGGCGTCTTCGCCGTTGTTGGCATCTTCTTCTGCTTTTCGATGGGTTCCATCCTGTTACCTCCGTTTGGTATCGTGGACAAATTCAAAAATTATCAACCAGTTAAACTTTTATGTCAAATAAATCTATCCCTCATCGAAATCCAGCGGATAACGCTGCGGCATGCCTGCTTGGCCGCAAAGTTCGTTGACCTCCTCCTTCAACTCGATCATGCGCAGTTCACGGCCCACCGATGCGTCGTTGAAGCGGGTCAACTCCTCGTTGCTTACGCGCAGTTCCTCCACGCGCCGCCGAATCTCCTCCTCTGCCCGTTCGCGTTCAGCCAGCGAGCGGGCCAGTTTGAGATTGCTGTAACTCAACTTTGAGAGGATATCGGCAAGCTTCATGAAGAAGGCCATGCTGGTGTTCAGGGTTTCCCTGCTCAGGCGTGGTACGGCTTCGAGGGCGGCGATGTACTCACTTTCATCGAACCCGTACTGCCGGGCCTGCGACCGGAAGAGCTCGTAATCCAGCGGCTCGTCGTCGAAGAAGAATTGCCCCATGAAGAGGTTGCCGAACTGCCGGTCTCCGACCATGACCGGAGTCGCCACATCCCACATGTTGTTCCTGCACTTGTAAATCCTGTACTCGCCGTGGGGAACGCTCGCAGACAGCTGCAGGTCGCTTTCGATGCAGTTTTTGCAGGTCTCGGGATTGACGCGGTGGAATTGCGTGCAGATTGCCTGCCACCCTACTCCGACCAGCACCTTGCCTTTGAGATCCAGCAAGCCCATCGGCATGCCGGTAAGCTCGTAAAAATCTTCCACCAGCGCCTGAAGCGACGGAGCATCGATGATGTCGGCAAGATCCAGGTCCCCGATGTCTCCTTCCGGAGAGATGATGCTTTCCAGCTTATGCCTGACGCGCTGCTCGCTCTCGGCCAGCGCCACTTGCGCCCGCTTGCGCTTGCTGATGTCTATGAACGTTACCACTATGCCGTCAATGCTTCCATCACTGGTCCGGTAGGGGAAGATGCGCTTGAGGTAACACCGTCCAATCTCCAGGGTGGTTGTCTCCTCTTCGGCAAAGGGCTGACCCGCCAGCACAGTTTCCGCATCATTGGTAAGAGTGGGCCAGTCGATCTTGCCGGCCAGGTGCCTGAAGGGGCGGCCGATGTCGGACGGTATCAGGTTGAAAATGCCGGCTGCAGCCGGGGTGAAACCCTTGATGTTGAGATACCGGTCGAGAAAGAGGGTGGCGATCCCGGAACTGGCGAAAAGGTTCTCCATATCGCTGGTGGCCTGGTTCAGCTCCTCCACTTTCCCCTGCAGCTCGGCGTTGACCGTTATCAGCTCCTCGTTCAGCGCCTGAAGCTCCTCCTTGGAGGTCTCCAGCTCCTCGTTGGTGGATTGCAGCTCCTCGTTGGCGGACTGGAACTCCTCGTTGATCGACATCAGCTCTTCGTTGGCCGACATGAACCCCTCGTTGGAGGTCTCCAGCTGCTCCGAGGTGGCCTGCAACTGCTCGTGGGTGACGCGCAGCTGTTCCTCCAGCTGGCGGATGAGCGTCTCTTTGGAGGTTTCACCGCCGGAAGCTTCTTCACCCATGGAGAGATCGGCCATGGCCGCCGTGGGGGCGCCCGGCTCAAATATGACCATGGCAAGTCTGCTGCCCGGAGTCGGGCCGAGCGGCTCCACGATCAGGTTGACCGTCGTCGCGCGCCCCTCGTCGGTGACCTTTACCCCACGAAACTCGATCCGCTTCTGCTCAGCGAAAGCCTTGTAGATCGCCGCCCGCAGGGTCGGCCGCAGATCCTCCCTGGCCATCAGCAGGATATCCCTGGTCGGCTCGCCGGTCGGCACCTCCAGAAAACGGTTCAAGCGGGTGGAGACATGTACCACCTCGAACTTGTCGCTGACCACCACGCAGGGGGGGGAATAGCGCTCCATCAGGAGCCGTTCCGCGACTATGCCGGGGGGCGGTTCAATCGCCTCCGCGGGACGGGCGGGGCGGTTGAGCGTCGGCATCCGGACGGAGGTGGCAAGAGGAAATACGGTCTCCATCCTGCGCTTGCCCTCCAGGCGTTCGAAGATTTTCCACTTGTTGTCGATGGTCGTGAACAGCTCAGAGTTGCGTCCCACGGTTTCCGCACTGCCGAGGAAGAGACCCGCTCCGGTCTTCAGCACCTGGTGGAAGAGGTATATCAGGCGCTTCTGCATGTCGGGATTGAGATAAATCAGGAAGTTGCGGCATACCAGCAGGTCGAGACGGGAGAAGGGAGGGTCCTTGATCAGGCTGTGGTGGGCGAAGACGACCATCTCCCTGATCTGCTTCTTCACCTGCCAGCGCCCGTTGGTCCTGGTGAAGAACCTTTCCAGCCGCTCCTTTCCCAGGTCCTGCTCGATGTCCTCGGAATAAAGCCCGGCCCGGGCTTGACTGATGGCGGTTTCGTCGATGTCGGTGGCGAAAAGCTGCACTTTTGCGCTTTGTCCGTGTTCGTGCAGGTACTCCTGGATCAGGATGGCCATGGAGTAGACCTCTTCGCCGGTGGCGCAGCAGGCATGCCAGATGCGCGCCGGTTCCTCGGGGTTCCGTCCTTCGAACATGCGCGGGATTACCTCTCGCCGAAGAATCTCGAAGGCTTCCGGATCGCGGAAGAAGCTGGTCACGCCGATCAGGATGTCCTGACAGAGGGCCTGGGCCTCCTGCGGGTTTTCCTCGATCATGGCGATGTACTTTCCGATGCCGCTCACCTCGTTCATCGCCATGCGCCGTTCGATGCGGCGGATGACGGTGTTGGTCTTGTAGGAGCTGAAATCGTGGCCGGTCTTGAGCTTGACGATGCGGAAGATGGCGCCCAGCTCATCGTCGAGGGTGGCTACCCGGCAGGAGCGCTGCGCAAGGACACAACTACCACGGGCGATCTCGGCGACCCTGCCGGCGATCTCCTCCACGGGAAGGACAAAGTCCGCCGCGCCGCTGGCTATGGCACTCCTGGGCATGTCAGGATTGTCGGCCGAGGCGGGCTCCTGGACCAGAACCGCTCCGCCGGCCTCCCTGACAGCTTTGATTCCGGTGGAGCCGTCGACACCAAAACCGGAGAGGAGCACCGCAATGCCGCGTTCGGCGGCATCGGCGGCCAGTGATTGGAAGAACCGGTCGATAGGATGATGAGGCCCGCGTTTCCGCTCCGCAGCTTCCAGTCGGATGCGTCCTTCGTTCACCGTCAGATCCGCTCCGGGGGGGATCACGTGGACCGTGTCCGGTTGCAGCAGCATCCCGTCTTCCGCCGTCAGCACGGGCATGGGAGTGCAGCGCCCCAGGATCTCGGGGAGATACGACGGCCCGTCGGGGTGCAGGTGCATTATCACTACGAAAGCGAGGCCGCAGTCGGCGGGCATGGCGGTGAAGAACTTCTCCATTGCCGCCTGGCCGCCGGCGGAGGCGCCGATACCCACAACGAGGCAGGGGCCTTTTTTCACTGATGCGGTATGATCAGGCGTGGTTCTCCCCGGTTCGGGTGCGTCTGCAGACGGAGTCATGCCTTGCGAAGGCTTATTGTCCCTGGCCATCAATTATCTCCGTAAGCTGGAAATTTGTATGTCGAGAAAACATTATCCGGCCCACATAAACATTATACGTGTGCCGGCAGTCGGCGAAAGATTTGAATCAGACAGATAATTCCGCAACTTTCTACTTAATAACACAATTAAATATCGCGTGTATACTGCATGTTTTTACGGTGGGTGTGTTGTGGGGGAGACAGAAATATTCCTGTTTATCAGCGTGGTCCGGTTGGGTTTTTGCATCAGGATTTCAAGCCCTGCCAGGGGCGTTCGCATGTATCCGGGGGGCATTACGACTGAATGAGTAAATAACCCTCAGACAATTACCCGAATACCAGTTGATATTTTTAGTTTTATGGTTATATTTTGTTAGCTTGTTACTTTACCAACGAAAGGGAAATACAATGTTCAAACTGATTGCAACCATCCTGCTGGCCCTGATCGTCACCCCCGTGTTTGCTGCGGATCTGCCCAAAACAGAAGAGCAGAAAACCCTCTACGCTGTCGGCCTGGTCATAGCCCGCCAACTGTCGCTTTTTAATCTGACTCCTGCTGAATTCGAGATCGTCAAGCAGGGACTTGCCGATGCGGTCGCCGGCAAAACCCCTGAGGTTCAGCTGACTGCCTACAACGATAAAATTCAGGAATTGGCCCGTGCACGTCGTAAAGCTGTTGGAGAAAAGTCTGCCGGGGTGAACAAGGAATTCCTGGAAAAAGCCGCTGCGGAAAAGGGCGCTGTTAAGACCGCTTCCGGTCTGGTCTATCTGTCCCTGAAAGAGGGTACGGGAGCCACTCCCGGCCCAAAGGAAACCGTGACTGTCAATTATCGCGGAACTCTGCCGGACGGAAAAGAATTTGACAGTTCCTACAAACGCGGCAAGCCGCTGGATCTGCGCATGGATGGGGTTATCAAGTGCTGGACGGAAGGTCTGCAGAAAATGAAGGTGGGCGGTAAAGCCAAACTCGTCTGCCCCGCCGCGATCGCCTATGGCGACGCCGGAGCCGGTGAACTGATCCTGCCGGGCGCCACACTGGCATTTGAGGTGGAGCTGCTTGAGATCAAGAAATGATTTCATGAAAAGGTGACTCGCAGCAGGGCTGCTCAGGCGGCCCTGCAGTGACTTTAGCGTAGTCGTAAATGATTACAGGCCTCAGGGCAAAAAGGTTAGACGGATTGTCTAGCCTTTTTATTTTGCAGTTCAGACAACTTCGAACCATGTCTCCGAAACGTGTGTATCAACGGAACCACATATCGTTTCTCTATACACGGCAGTATTTTATTCTGTAACCTTCTGTTTCCTGTGGCGGTCTGAATATATGAACGACATATCTCCAGGGAGGAACACAGCATGAAAATTGTCATCAGAAACCTCGCAGCCGGCGCAGCACTGCTCGCAGCACTAGCCCTTGTCCCCGCCACAGCTCCTGCATATATGGGAGGTGATGGTCCGCCGCAGTCCGGCAGCCATTTCAAAAAAATGGCCAAAGAGCTGCATTTGACACCCCAGCAGAAGCAGCAGATCAAGGACATCTTTGCAAAGAACAGGTCTTCGGCACAACCCCTTATGAAACAGCTTATGACCGAACGCCGAAGCTTGCGTAATCTGGTTCAGGCGGATACTATCGACGAAGCGGGGATCCGGGCTCAATCGGCCAATGTTGCTGCTGTCCAGGCTGACCTGGCGGTAAATCGTGCCCATGTTGCCCAGGAAATGAGGGCTGTTTTGACTCCGGAGCAGATCGCAAAGTCCAGGGAACTTCAGGCGCAGCGCGACAAGAAAATGGAAGAGCGGGCTGCACGACCCGGAAAACGATTCAAACAGGAGCCGTAAATCCTATTCATGGATGATGTGATGCAGGAAATTTTGGACGAGCACCTCATCATCGCTGTTCTGACAGGCGATGATGAGGCGTTTGCCCGTCTCATGACCCGTTATAAAGGGCGCGTTTTCAGGCTTGCCCACCGGTTTGCACGGGACAACGACGAGCTGGAGGATATCTGTCAGGAGGTCTTCATCAAGGTTTACGACAATCTTGAGAAGTTCCGTCGTGACGCGCCGTTTGAACACTGGCTCACCAAAATTGCGGTGCGGGTCTGTTATGATGCACTGCGGGCCAGACGGCACGAGAAACATGCCAGGCCCCTGGACGATGTGTCGTATAACATCAAGGATGATGCCGAAGCGGCCCGCGGTGAAGCACGCCAGGTCCGTGAGCTGCTCAAATGGGCAATGGGTTTCCTGACACCCGATGAACGCCTGGTGATTACCTTGATGGAGCTGGAAGAGATGACACTGCGGGAAACAGCCGAGCTGACCGGATGGAGCGAAACGAATGTGAAGGTGCGCGCCTACCGTGCGCGCCAGGCTCTCAGGAAGATTCTGGAGAAGAACGATGCGCGATGAACGTGATGAAAAACTGGATACACTTTTTGCCCTGTCGCGGCAGGAATCGCCCGATACCTCCGCCCTGGAGGCGCACTTTGAAACCCGTCTCATGGCACGCCTGGCAGAGCGCTCGGCCCAGGCGCTTCCCTGGCACCGGATGGTCTGGCGCATGCTGCCGGCGTTTGCGGTTATTGCCGCTATCATGCTGGGCCTCAGCATATCCGTGAACCCGGCGCAGTCGAGCGACCTGTTTGCGGCCATCACAAACGGGCACGAAGAGCAGATGTCGAGAAATTACCTGCTGGGAGAATGACATGAAAAACTTCAAAGCCGTCATCGGGATTGTGCTTATCTTCGTGCTGGGGGCAGCCTGCGGCGCCATTGTGACGCATATGATCCATCGCAACCGGATGGAGTCGTTTATCAAGGGTGGGCCGGAGGCCAGGGAAGAGGTGATCGTCTCGCGCCTGACTCGAAAACTCGACCTTGACGCTCAGCAGCAGACGCAGATCAGGGCCATCATCCATGAAAACCACCTTGCCATACGTCAAATCAGAAAAGAGAACCATCCAGGGATTCAAGCCATCCTCGATCAGGGGCAGGTTCGCATCAGTGCGGTACTGAAACCGGAGCAGCAGGAAAAATTCCGGCTTATTCTGGAGGAAAGAAAAAAGCGCCGACACACGGAAGGGCCGTAACCGCCGCATTCCAAGCATTTTGCGGTTTTGTGTTACGAAAGTGAATGTGGTAGGATTTCCGAAAATTTACCGACAGGGTGAAGCATGACAGATTTTGAAAACAAGCCGCCGGAGGAAACTTTGCCAGCGGATCAGGTATCCAGGCGCAGATGGCTGTGGCCGATTATTCTGCTGATCATAGCCGGGGCCGGCCTCGGCTTTTATCTGTACCGGGACTCGAAAACGGAACCCACCGGCAAGCCGCAGGCCGAGGCTCCGGGAGCCGGCAAGGGCGCTTCGCAGGCAACGCCCGTGGTGGCCGTGTTGGCCAGGAAAAACGATGTCGGCGTCTATCTCACCGGGCTTGGCAATGTCACCGCGCTTAATACGGTCAGCGTCAAAAGCCGGGTGGACGGACAGCTGATGGAGGTCCGTTTCCGGGAGGGGCAGACGGTCAGCAAGGGGGATCTGCTGGCGATGATCGATCCGCGGCCGTCCCAGGTACTGCTGACCCAGGCCGAGGGGCAGATGGCTCGCGACCGGGGACTTCTGAATAATGCCCGCTTAGACTTCCAGCGCTACAAGCTGCTCTGGCAGCAGGACTCGATCCCCCAACAGCAGCTGGACACCCAGGATGCCCTGGTTCGGCAGCTGGAGGGTACGGTCAAGTTTGATCAGGGGCAGATCGACAGCGCCAAGCTGCAGCTCGTCTACTGCCGCATTACCGCCCCGATCAGCGGCCGGGTCGGCCTGCGTCAGGTGGATGCGGGCAACATTATCCATGCCAGCGACCCCAACGGCCTGGTGGTGATTACCCAGCTCCAGCCCATTTCGGTGATTTTCCCGATTCCCGAGGACAATCTTCCCAAACTGCTCGGCAAGATCAAGAGCGGTACCCGCCTGGCCGTAGATGCCTATGACCGGGCGCAGAAGCAGAAACTGGCCGGTGGTACGCTGCTGACTCTGGACAACCAGATCGATCCGACCACCGGCACGGTCAAGCTGAAGGCGCTCTTCCCCAATACCCAGAACGAACTGTTTCCCAACCAGTTTGTCAATGCCCGCCTGCTGCTGGAAACCATGCACGACGCCGTGGTAGTGCCGACCGCTGCCATACAGCGCGGTGCACAGGGCACCTTTGTCTACCTGGTCAAGGCTGACAAGACGGTTACTGTGCGACCGGTCACGGTCGGAGTCACCCAGAACGACGAGATCGCCATTACAGCCGGTTTGGAGCCGGGCGAAGCGGTGGTGGTGGATGGCGCGGAACGTCTGCGGGAAGGGAGCAAGGTTGAGGTGAAGGAAGCGGGGGGAGGCGGACGGGAAAAAGGGCGGGGAGCAGGAGCGGGAAAAGGGCAGAATCAAAAACCGGAAAAACAATAGCAGGCGTTTTTTACGCGGATGCGGCGGATTCACGCGGATTTGATAAAAACGGATAGATTTTTTTAATACGTTTTAATCCGCTCAATCCGCGTCATCCGCGTTCCATTATCATAGAATTTCAGGATACCCATGAATATCTCCCGCCTCTTCATACTCCGTCCGGTTGCCACGACCCTGCTGATGGTCGCCATACTGCTGGCCGGCGCCGTAGCTTACAGGCAGCTGCCGGTTTCGGCGCTGCCGCAGGTGGATTACCCGACCATTCAGGTGCGCACCTTTTATCCCGGCGCCAGCCCGGATGTGGTGGCGACCTCGATTACCGCCCCGTTGGAGCGCCAGTTCGGCCAGATGCCGGGCCTGACCCAGATGACTTCCACCAGTTCCAACGGCTGCTCGGTTATCACCATGCAGTTCAGTCTGGAGCTGAGTCTGGATGTTGCCGAACAGCAGGTTCAGGCCGCTATTAACGGTGCTTCCACCTTCCTTCCGACCGGGCTTCCAAATCCGCCGGTCTACAGCAAGGTCAACCCGGCCGATACGCCGATCCTGACCCTGGCGCTCAGTTCCGACACCCTGCCGCTCCCCAGGATCGAGGACCTGGCCGATACCCGCTTTGCCCAGAAGATCTCCCAGCTGCCCGGTGTCGGTCTGGTCAGCATCAGCGGCGGACAGCGACCGGCGGTGCGCGTCCATGCCAACCCCACGGCGCTGGCATCCTATGGTCTGACCATGGAGGATCTGCGTTCCTCCATCGCCACCGCCAACGTCAATCAGGCCAAAGGGGGCTTTGACGGACCCCGCCAGTCCTATATCATCGGCGCCAACGATCAGCTTTACAGCAGCAAGGACTTCCGCAGCCTGGTGGTGTCCTACAAAAACGGTTCGCCGGTGCTTCTGACCGATGTGGCCGATGTGCTGGACGATGCCGAGAACGTCAATCAGGCCGCCTGGATGAATGAAACACCGGCCGTAATTGTCAATATCCAGCGCCAGCCGGGCGCCAACGTGATCGAGGTGGTGGACCGCATCAAGAAACTGATGCCGCAGCTGCAGAGTTCCCTGCCCGCCTCGATCAAGGTTCAGGTTCTGACCGATCGCACCAACACCATCCGCGCCTCGGTCCGCGATGTGCAGCACGAGATGCTGCTGGCCGTGGCCCTGGTGGTGCTGGTCATCTTTCTCTTTCTGCGCAATTTTGCAGCAACCATCATCCCCAGCGTGGCGGTGCCGCTCTCCCTGGTCGGAACCTTCGGGGTCATGTATCTGCTGGGATACAGCCTCAACAACCTGACCCTGATGGCCCTGACCATCTCCACCGGTTTTGTGGTGGATGACGCCATAGTCATGATCGAGAACATCACTCGTTATATCGAGGAGGGGGAAAGCCCGCTTGAAGCGGCGCTCAAGGGCTCGCAACAGATCGGCTTCACCATCCTGTCGCTGACGGTCTCACTGATAGCCGTGCTGATCCCGCTGCTCTTCATGGGTGACGTGGTCGGCCGCCTGTTCCGCGAGTTTGCCGTCACCCTGGGGGTCACGATTCTGCTCTCGGCGGTGGTTTCCCTGACCCTGACCCCCATGATGTGTGCCCGCCTGCTCAAGCATGTGCCGGAGGAACGCCAGGGAAGATTCTACAAAGTCTCGCAGCTCTACTTCGATCGTGTCATCGCCGCCTACGGCCGTTCGCTCAAGTTCGTGCTGAAGCACCAGACCACGACGCTGCTGATTGCGGCCGGCACCCTGCTGCTGACGGTCCTGCTGTATGTGATGGTGCCCAAGGGCTTTTTCCCGGTGCAGGATACCGGCGCCATCCAGGGGGTCAGCGAGGCGGCCCAGTCGATCTCGTTCCCGGCCATGGCCGAGCGTCAACAGGAACTGGCCCGGGTGATCCTCAAGGATCCGGCCGTGGAGAGCATTTCATCCTTCATCGGCGTGGACGGCATCAACACCACCCTCAACAGCGGACGGATCATGATCAATCTGAAGCCGCTGGCCAAGCGGGACGCCACCGCCAGCGAAGTTATTCGCCGTATTCAGCCGGAGGCCGCCAAGGTTGGCGGGATCAGTCTCTTCATGCAGCCGGTCCAGGACCTGACCGTCGATGCCAGGGTCAGCCGCACCCAGTTCCAGTACACCCTGGAAGACCCGAACACCGATGAACTGAAGGCGCTGGCACCCAAGGTGATCGAGGCCATGCGGGCGCAGCCCGAGCTGCGCGATGTCAGCAGCGACCAGCAGGATCAGGGCCTGCGGGTCGTGCTGGACATCGACCGCGCTACGTCTGCCCGCTTCGGCATTACCCCCCAGAATATCGATGACGCCCTCTACAACGCCTTTGGTCAGCGGCTGATCTCAACCATCTTCACTGAACTGAACCAGTACCGGGTGGTACTGTCGGTCAAGCAGGACTTTCGCTACGGCCCCACAGCGCTGCAATCGGTCTATCTGCGCAGCTCCACCGGCGGCATGATTCCCCTGAGCACCATCGCCCGGGTGACGGAATCGACCGGGCCGCTGGTGATCAATCGCCAGGGGCAGTTCCCGGCGGTCACCACCTCCTTCAACCTGGCACCCGGCATGTCGCTGGGTTCAGCGGTAACGGCGGTGGAGGCGGCCACCCGCAAGCTCGCTCTGCCTGCCAGCATCAGGGGCACCTTTCAAGGGACGGCCCAAGCCTTCAAATCCTCCCTTTCCAACGAGCCGCTGCTGATCCTGGCAGCGCTGATCACGGTCTACATCGTGCTGGGAGTGCTGTACGAGAGCTACATCCACCCGATCACCATCCTCTCCACGCTCCCCTCGGCCGGGGTCGGGGCGGTGCTGTCCCTGATGATCTGCCGTATCGATCTGAGCGTGATCGCCATCATCGGCATCATCCTGCTGATCGGTATCGTCAAGAAGAACGGCATCATGATGGTGGACTTTGCCCTGGATGCGGAACGAAAGGAGGGCAAACCGCCCGAGGAAGCCATCTATCAGGCCTGTCTGCTCCGGTTCCGGCCGATCATGATGACCACCATGGCCGCGCTGCTGGGGGCCCTGCCGCTGGCCATGGGGCATGGCGTCGGCTCGGAGCTGCGGCGGCCGCTGGGCATCTCCATCGTGGGGGGCCTGATCTTCAGCCAGATCCTGACGCTGTACACTACGCCGGTGATCTATCTCTGGTTTGACCGGCTGGCGCGGAGAAGAAAGTCAACCCCCCTCGATCCCCCTTTAGGCCCTAGAGGGTCCTTATCAGGGGGGAAGAATGGCTCCCCCCCTGACAAGGGGAGGTTGGGAGGGGTTTCGCCTCAGTGAACATCTCCGCCCCCTTCATACGGCGACCGGTCGCTACCACACTGCTCACCATCGGTGTGGTGCTGGCCGGGTTGATCGCCTATCGGCTCCTGCCGGTGTCGCCGCTGCCGCAGGTGGATTTCCCGACCATCTCGGTCTCGGCCGGCCTGCCGGGCGCCGACCCGGAGACCATGTCCACCTCGGTGGCGGCGCCGCTGGAACGCCAGTTCGGCCGCATCGCCGGGGTGACCGAGATGACCTCCACCAGCAATCGCGGTTCCACCAGCATCACCCTGCAGTTCGATCTCAGCCGTGATATCGACGGCGCGGCCCGTGATGTGCAGGCCGCCATCAACGCTGCCCGCGGCGATTTGCCTTCCAACCTGCCCAGCAACCCTTCCTATCGCAAGGTCAACCCTTCCGATGCGCCGGTCATGATCCTGGCGCTGACCTCCGATACCATGAGCAAACCGCAGATGTACGATGCGGCCTCAACAATCCTGCAACAGAAGCTTTCCCAGGTTAAAGGGGTTGGCCAGGTCTTCGTGGGAGGCAGCTCGCTCCCGGCGGTGCGGGTGGAACTGAATCCCCTGGCGCTCAGCAAATACGGTCTCAGCCTGGAGAGTGTGCGGGGTGTGCTGGCCTCCACCAATGTCAACCGCCCCAAGGGTGAGGTGGCAACCGGCGACAGAAGCTGGGAGATTCGCTCCAACGACCAGCTCCGCACGGCTGAAGAGTATCTGCCCCTGGTGATTTCCTACCGGTCCGGCGCCGCGGTGCATCTGGCCGATATCGCCGATGTGCGCAATTCGGTGGAGGACCTGCGCTCGACCGGGCTGGTCAACGGCAAGACCGCCGTAATGGTGATCATCTCGCGCCAGCCGGGGGCCAATATCATTGAAACCGTGGACAATGTCCGCAGTCAGCTGCCGCAGCTGGGGGCGGCACTGCCGGGCGCCATCAAGCTGGAGGTCGTATCGGATCGTTCGCCCTCGATCCGCGGCTCGTTGAAGGATGTGGAACGGACCCTGCTGACCTCCTGCCTGATGGTTATCCTGGTGGTGTTCTGGTTTCTGCGCGAATTCCGTTCCACGATCATTCCGGGTGTGGCGGTGGCGGTATCCATCATCGGTACCTTTGCCGTGATGTACCTGTTCGGCTATTCCCTGAACAACCTCTCCCTGATGGCGCTGACCATTGCCACCGGGTTCGTTGTGGACGATGCCATCGTGGTCCTGGAGAACGTTACCCGATACCGGGAGATGGGGCAGTCCTCGCTTGAGGCAGCCCTGTCCGGTTCCCGGGAAATCGCCTTCACGGTCCTCTCCATGAGCGTCTCACTGGTGGCGGTGTTTATCCCGATCCTGCTGATGGGGGGGATCGTAGGCCGCCTGTTCCGCGAGTTTGCCGTTACCCTCTCAACGGCCATCCTGGTCTCTCTGCTGGTGTCACTGACCCTGACTCCCATGATGTGCGCCACGATCCTCAAACCGGAGAAAAAGCGCACGCATGGGCTGCTCTACCGGACCAGCGAAGGGATGTTCGTCTGGCTGCATGACCATTATGCGACCTCACTGTCTTGGGCCTTGCGTCATTCGCGCCTGATGATGTTCATCATGCTGATCACGGTGGCCGCCAACGTCTACCTGTTCAGGATTATACCGAAGGGTTTCTTCCCGGAGCAGGACACCGGCCGGATCTCGGGCAACATCCAGGCGGCCCAGGATATCTCGTTCCAGGCCATGGAGAAGAAACTGGCCCGGATTGTGGAAATTATCAAAGAGGATCCGGATGTCGATTATATTGTCGGCTTTACCGGCGGCGGGGGCGGGGGCGGTTCCACCACCAATTCGGGGCGCATGTTCATCTCCTTGAAGCCGTTCGGTAAACGCACGGCCAGCTCGGCCGATGTGATCAGGAGGTTGCGCAAAAAACTTTCCGGGGTGCCGGGCGCCCCCACCTTCCTGCAGCCGGTGCAGGATCTGCGGGTCGGCGGCCGGGCCAGCAACGCCCTCTATCAATACACCTTGCAGAGCACCAGCGTTGCGGAACTCAACACCTGGTCGCAGAAGATGCTCCAGAAGCTGCGCAGCGTGCCGCAGGTGGTGGACCTGAACAGCGACCAGCAGATCAGGGGACGTCAGGCCTCGCTGGTAATCGACCGCCAGACAGCCAGCCGGCTGGGAATCACCCCGCAAGTCATCGACAACACGCTCTACGATGCCTTCGGCCAGCGCCAGGTGTCGGTCTCCTACACCCTGCTGAACCAGTATCACGTGGTGATGGAGGTCGATCCGGTCTTCTGGCAGAGTCCCGACACCCTGCGGGACATCTATGTTCCTTCCGACAAGGGCGTCATGGTTCCGCTGGCGGCGTTCACCCACTATGAACCGACGGCCACGGCCCTGGCGGTCACTCATCAGGGACAGTTCCCGTCGGTGACGCTCTCGTTCAACCTGGCTCCCGGCATCGCCCTGGGCGATGGGGTCAAGGCGGTCGAATCCGCCAGTCGCGATCTGGGCATGCCGGCCAGTGTCAGCGGAAGTTTTCAGGGCACGGCCCAGGCCTTTCAGGCCTCGCTCAGGAACCAGCCCCTGCTGATTCTGGCGGCTCTGGTAACGGTGTTTATCGTGCTTGGGATACTCTACGAAAGCTACATCCACCCGATCACGATCCTTTCCACCCTGCCGTCGGCCGGAGTCGGGGCCGTGGCCGCCCTGATGATCTTCAGGACCGACCTGAGCCTGATCGCCATCATCGGAGTGATCCTGCTGATCGGGATCGTCAAGAAGAACGGCATCATGATGGTGGATTTTGCCATCGAGGCCGAGCGACGGGACGGCAAGCCGCCCGAGGAAGCGATTTACGAGGCCTGCCTGCTTCGTTTCCGGCCGATCATGATGACTACCATGGCGGCGCTCCTGGGAGCCCTGCCGCTGGCCCTGGGGCACGGTGTCGGCTCCGAGCTGCGCAGACCGCTGGGCATCTCCATTGTGGGCGGACTGATCTTCAGCCAGATGCTGACGCTGTACACCACCCCGGTGGTCTATCTCTACATGGACCGTTTCAGGCTGTGGCTGACACGGAAACGGGGACGGGCTTCGACTCCGCTCAGCCGACAGTCTGTTTCCTGAACGGAGTCGAAGGGACACGTACCAGCTCTCTTCACAAGGAGAGAGTTTTAAGAAGAAAGGGAAAGAACAATGTTCCACACAATAGCACGATACTCTCGCCAGCTGTCGGTCTCTGCCCTGCTGACCCTTCTCACCGCCTGCGCCGCGGTGGGTCCCGATTATGTGAAACCGAGCGTGGAGACTCCAGCGGCCTTCAAAGAGGCTCCGGGCTGGAAGGTGGCCCAGCCGGGGGATGCTGCCCTCACTGAAAAATGGTGGCAGATGTTTAGCGATCCCGCTCTGAACGACCTTGAAGAACAGGTCGCCATATCGAATCAGAACATTGCCGTGGCCGAGGCCCAGTTCCGCCAGGCCCGCTCGCTGGTTGATGCCAGCAAGGCGGCCTTCTATCCGACCCTCACCCTGGGCGCTTCCGCTACGCGAGGCCAGAGTTCGGCCAACACCGGCCGGGGGCAGGGTGTCAGTACGGGTGTTTCGTCCGATTTCCTGCTGCCCGCCAATATTTCGTGGGAGTTGGACGTCTGGGGACGCATCCGGCGGACGGTCGAGGCAAGCCGATCCTCCGCACAAGCCAGCGCCGCTGATCTGGCAGCGGTAACATTGAGTGTTCAGGCCGAACTGGCATCCGACTTTTATCAGCTCCGGACGCTTGACGCGCAGAAGCGGTATCTGGACGAAAGCATCGCCTACTACCAGAAGTCGCTGGAGCTGACCAGAAACCGCTATAACGCGGGGATCGTCTCCCGGGTGGATGTGCTCCAGGCGGATAACCTGCTCAAGAGTACCCAGGCCACCATGGTGGATCTGGGGGTCCAGCGCTCTCAGCTGGAACACGCGATTGCCCTGCTGATCGGCAAGCCCGCCAGTCTGTTTACCCTGCCGCCACTGCCTCTTACCAGTCCCCCGCCCCGGATCCCGATGGTCCTGCCGTCTGAGCTTCTGGAACGGCGCCCTGACATTGCGGCAGCTGAACGTCTGATGGCCGCCGCCAATGCCCAGATCGGCGTGGCCCGGGCGGCCTGGTATCCGACGGTCAAGCTGAGTGCTTCCTTTGGCCTGGAGGCCTCGGATATCGCCAAATGGATCGCCTGGCCAAGCAGGTTCTGGTCAGTCGGCCCCTCGCTTTCCGAAACTGTTTTCGATGGCGGCCTGCGACGCGCGCAGAACAAGCAGGTGCTGGCCGCATACGATGCCAGTGTCGCCTCATACCGGCAAACGGTCCTGAATGCCTTTACGGAAGTGGAGGACAACCTGTCGGCCTTACGTATTCTTGAAAATGAGGGCAGAATTCAGGATGAGGCGGTTGAATCGGCCCGACAGATGGTGTCTGTAGCCATGAACCAGTATACAGCGGGAATTGTAAGTTATCTCAATGTCATAATTGCGCAGAATACTGAACTTGCCAACAGGAAAACAGCTATAGGAATACTCGGCAGACGTATGGCTGCCGCTGTATTGCTTGTAAAGGCCTCCGGCGGGGGCTGGAACTCGGATCTGCTTCAACAAAAAAAGTAAGTTATAATGTGGCCGGCATCGTTGGTTTCAATTACAATTAAAATTGTCTTGTGTTTAAGACGTCAGGCAGGTTAATCTTTAATAATATACAGTCAGATCGGAAGAATTTCGGACTTTTTATCAGGCAGCTGGAAGTCTGACGGGCTTAGAAAATCGCAGTAGATTTACTCGAAGCCCGACAGGCTCCCGGACAAGGGATACAATAATGATCCGTTTTTCAAGATTACCAATACGCATTCAACTGATATCGCTGGCTATTCTGCTGACGCTGCCGGCTGTGGGAATAATTGTGTATTCGGGGCTCAAAGAGCGGGCGCAAAACTACCACACGGCAGAGATTGAATCTCAAAAACTTGCCGACAATCTGGCGGCGGAGCAGGAAGGTCTCGTACATGAAGCTAAACAGCTGTGCAGGATTTTAGCAGAGCTTCCCGATATTAAGAACCGCAACGTATCTAAAATTCAACCAATTCTCTCCAGTGTTCTCAGCGGAAATAAACAGTATCTTAAAATTATCCTTGCGGATGCCAACGGTACTGTTTGGGGAGCTTCCTCGCCATTCACGTCAGGGGAATCAGTGTCCGACAGGCGATATTTCAAAAACGCACGGGCGACGCTGCAGTATTCTTCCGGCGAATACGCGTTGGGTAAGACATCCAAAAAACCCACTCTGCATATGGCGTATCCAATTCTTGGTAAGCACAGTGAATTTCAGGGGAATGTCATTGTTGGTTTTGACCTTGATGTCCTGCGCTCGGTCCTGGAGCGCTCCCAATTGCCGAAAAATGCAAATTATATTATAGCTGATCACAAGGGGATCATCATCTGCAGGGGCCGCAGCCTCGGCAGGGATGTGGGTGAACCCATCCAGCCCGCGGATTTGAAAAAGATGGAAGATGGTCCTGAAAGAAACACCTATGAATTTGTGCGTAGTGATGGTGAAAGGCGCATTGTTACCTATAGAAAACTGCGACTGGATGGCGAACAGACCCCCTATGCCTATGTACGGGCAGGTATATCAATCAGGGAAGCTGTTGCCGCTGCAAACCGGAAGCTGTTTTTCAACATGGCGATGCTCATGCCTTTTGCAGTTGTTGCATTCCTGCTGGCAGTCTTTATCGGCAAACGATCCATAGTAGATCGAGTTGCTCAATTACAAGCAGCCTCAAAACAAATAATCGAGGGAGACCTGCTTACGAGAGTTGCTCCCCTGGTTGAAGGGGGTGAGCTTGGAGAGCTTGGGCAGGCATTCGACGATATGGCACAGACGCTTGACGACAAAATCAATAAATTGATGCAGGCGCAACAGGACCTTCGCATCAAAGCATCAAAACTGGAAGAGGAAGTTGCTGATCGACGGCTTGCACAAGAGAGTCTGGCAATAAAACAGGGTCAGCTCGAAGCCTTGAACATGACACTGGAAGAGCGGGTGGGGAATGCAGTGGAAGAGCTGCGTCAGAAGGACCAGGCCCTCATCCAGCAAAACCGGCTGGCCTCCATGGGCGAGATGATCGGCAATATTGCGCATCAATGGAGGCATCCGCTTCACAATATCGGAATGATTGTGCAGTTATTTCCTGCTGAATTCGGGGATCTTTCAGAAGCTAAACTGGAACAGCGGGTTGATCAGATAATGGATATTATCATGCAGATGTCCCAAACAATCGATGATTTCACCAATTTCTTCCACAAGGACAAGGAAAAGACCCTGTTTACAGCTCACAACGCCGTTTTCAAGGCGATTGGATTTAATCGGCCGAGTCTGGAGAACAAGGATATCAATATATCGGTTGAAGGTGACCAGGATGTGAACATCTTTGGATATAGTAATGAATACCAGCAGGTGCTGCTCAATATTATAAGCAATGCCAAGGACGCACTTGTACAGAAAAATGTCAAAGAACCGCTCATCAGTATCAGGATCGAACGTATAAATGAACATTCAGTTGTTACGATATCTGATAACGGCGGCGGGATTGACGAGAGCATACTGACAAAAATATTTGACCCTTATTTCACAACCAAAGGACCATCACTGGGTACAGGTATCGGTCTCTATATGTCAAAAATGATTATCGAACAGAATATGGGGGGACATCTGGAAGCCCGCAATGTTGCCGATGGAGCCGAGTTTCGTATAGAAGTCTAGCAGGTTGTTGAAAATCTACTGCGGGGCCAGTCTGCTGCGTTGCCGCTCTCTCGAAAGCTCAACGTACGTGGGGTACGCCTCGCTTCCTCGTTCGCTTGCGCCTTGCATCCCGGCCTCCTCATGACGTTTTTCAACAAC
>JAENWA010000035.1 GCA_016650295.1 Desulfuromonadales bacterium
GAACGGTTTTTCTTCTATGGTGAGTTTTCCGGCCTCGATCTTGGACATGTCGAGTATGTCGTTAAGAATCTGGAGCAGGGAGCGGGCCGAACTGAGCGTCGTTTCCAGGTATTCCCGCGTCGTCGGGGCGAGGTCTTCTACCAGGGCGAGTTGGAGCATGCCGAGGATGCCGGTCATCGGGGTGCGCAGTTCGTGGCTCATGTTGGCGAAGAACAGGCTCTTTTTCCTGGCGGTCTCCTCGGCGGACTCTTTAGCCAGGCGAAGCGCCTCGGCTGCTTGATTCGCCTGGAGAAGCATCTCGGCTGCTTCATTCGTCAGGCGAAGTACCTCTTCAGCCTGCTTGCGCTCGCTGATGTCAATCAAGACAATACGGCACTCATCTCCCGATGCGACGGCGATTCCCTCGATCTGCACGTACAGATCGGAATTTCCCGCTTTAAGGAGCGGCACCTGGCTCGTCTCTCTGGCAATGCTCGTAAAGACCTTTTCGAGGAAGCCGGCAAAGGCGGAACGGGTTTTGCCGGAGACGAAACTTCCGAAGCTCCGTCCGATAAGCCGGGAGCGCTCAATCCCCATGAGACCGGAAGCAGTCAGGTTTGCGGCACGGATGGTCCCCTTGCGGTCGAGGGTAAGATAGCCTACCGGGGCGAAATCGTAGAGATCGGTGTATTTTTCAAGCGCCGCTGCCTCATCCTCCCTGGCCTTGAGGAGTTCCGCATTCTGCATCTCCAGTTCGATCTGGTGCACCTGCAATTCGTGGAGAAGTCGCAGCTGATCTTCCACTGATATAGGAGGGTATGCTATTCCCCCCTTAGCTCCGAGCCGCTCTTCCGCCCGGCTGCGCAGCTCGACACTGCCTGTTTTATGGATATTTTTATCGCTCAAGGTGTGGCCTCCGGCCTAGTATAGCATAAGAGCGCGCCGGAAGCAGGCGATAGGACGCTGAGAACGTGCATGATACATTGCTCCATCTGAAATTTTGCACCGAAAGTTGCCTATGCCAAAAGCCTGACCAACAGGTCCCGGGTTTTTGATATAGATTTTCCCTTGACAAAGGGTATCATGATTGTCCCTGATTTCCAGAGAACGAAAGACAATTATCCTTAAAAATTATTCTACAACCTGATAAAGGAATTGTGTAATGTTTTTCAGATGTGTTTGCTAACATTACATGCAAAAAAACCGACCGGAGATCAAATCCCGAGCCGGCTTTTTCGTTTTATTCCTCCCTCTTCATGTACCCTCTGGGGCATAAAGGGAAGCTAGGAGAGGAATCAGTTTATGGCTGAATCCTCAGTACGATCTTGCCGAAGTGCTTGTCCTCTTCCATCATGCGGTGGGCTTCCACCACCTGGTCGATGGTGAAGACCTTTTCGATGATCGGCACGATGGTCCGGTCGGCGAATTTCGGCAGGGCGCGGCGGGTGAACTCGGCCACGATCTCGCCTTTCTCCGGGACCGGCCGCGAGCGCAGGACGCTGCCGATGATCTGCTGTCGCTTGACCATCATCAGGGCCAGGTTCAGTTCGGCATTGATGCCGCTGGTGACGCCGATGATGACCAGCTTGCCCTTGTAGCCCAGGGAGTTCATGTTGGGCGCCAGGTACTTGGCCCCGACGTGGTCCAGGATCAGATCGACCCCCTTCTTGGTCGTGTACTCCTTGACGACTTCAGTGAAATCGGGGGTTTCGCGGAAATTGATCAGGAAGTCGGCGCCGATCTCTTTCACCCGCTCCATCTTCTCGGGAGAGGCGGTTACGATCAGTTTGGTATTGGGGGTCAGGGCCTTGGCAAGTTGAATAGCCGCGGTATTGACTCCCCCGCCGCCGCCGTGCAGGATGGCGGTCTGCTTGTCCTTCAATTCGCCGATTATGAAGACGTTCAGGAAGGCGGTGATGTAGGATTCATTGACGCAGGCCGCTTCTTCGAAGCTCATGCTCTCCGGGATTCGCATCAGGTGGCAGGCATAGGCCACGGCGTACTCGGCATAACCGCCTCCGCCCACCAGTGTCATGACCCGCTCGCCCACCTGCCAGCCGGTTACACCGGCCCCCAGCTCCTCGATGACGCCGGCGACCTCCAGCCCGAGGATCTCTGAATCACCCGGCGGTGGCGGATATTTACCTTCGCGCTGAACCAGGTCGGGGCGGTTGACCGATGTGGCGAACACCTTGACCAGTACCTGTCCCTCACCGGCGACCGGGCGCTCGGCCTCGCCCACCTTGAGAACCTCGACCCCGCCGAAACCTTCCATCAAAACTGCTTTCATAATGTTAACCTCCCGGTGATGTAGAGTATTAAAAGTGCCAATTTTGTGCTGCAGAATGTACCCAGTTCGCCGCTTTTTGTAAACACAAAATGAGAAACGGGCTACGCCTTGATTTATGAGCGGATTTCTGCCATAACAGGCCGGCTTGCACCTCCTTCTGTGACGGGATCTGATCGTATGCATATCATGGTAACAAATGACGACGGCATCCACGCCCCCGGCATCCTGGCGCTGGCCGAGGCCCTGCGGGAACTGGGCACGGTCACGGTGGTCGCCCCGGACCGGGAGCGCAGTGCTGCCGGTCACTCACTGACGCTGCACTCACCCCTGCGGGTTTTCGAGCTGCGCGAAGGCTTCTTTGCCGTGGACGGTACGCCCACCGACTGCGTCAACATGGGCATTCACAGTCTGCTGACGGTCAGGCCGGACCTGGTGGTGTCCGGGATCAACCACGGCCCCAACCTGGGGGACGACATCACCTATTCCGGTACGGTGGCGGCCGCCATGGAGGCCAACCTGATGGGCATACCGGCCATCGCGGTTTCGCTGGCGACCTACGAACAGCACGGACATTTCGACGCTGCCGCACAGGTGGCTGTCAGGGTGGCCCGCCGTGTGCTGGCCAACGGGCTGCCGACGGATACCTTTCTGAACGTAAATATACCGGATTGCCCGGCCGAGGAGATGCAGGCGCCGCTGATCACGCGCCAGGGAACCCGTTCCTTCATCGGTACGATCATCCACAAGGTCGACCCGCGCGGCCGCAAGTACTACTGGATCGGCAGCGATGAGCCCGGTTTCAACGACGAGCCGGGCACCGATTTTCACGCCCTCAATCGCAAGCATGTCTCCATAACCCCGCTGCACCTCGATCTGACTAATTACGAATCCATGCGGATACTGGAGGGGTGGCCGCTGTGAGGTGGCTGGACTTTACAGGGAAGTTTTGCTATATTCCCGCACTCCAATTCCAAATCAAGGCGCTATCTTCGTTGGCTCGTCTTCAGCTCCTCAACGTACTGAGTGTACGCCTTCGTCGCCTCAATCCTCGCCGCCTTGATTTCATCCTTGATTTGAAATTGGAATTACAGGGACAACAATGAATTACGAATTCGCCAGAAAAAAGATGGTTCAGGAGCAGATCCTCAACCCCGTTTCCGCGGACCGTACACCGGTGACAGATCGCCGCGTGCTCGACGCCATGCTCAAAATCCCGCGCCATATCTTCGTCCAGGAGGCCTTCGCCGCCCAGGCCTACAGCGATACGCCGCTTCCCATAGGTGAAAAGCAGACCATCTCACAGCCCTATATGGTGGCGCTGATGACGGAAATGCTGGCCTTGACCGGTACCGAAAAGGTGCTGGAGATCGGTACCGGCTCCGGTTATCAGGCGGCCGTCCTGGCCATGCTTGCCGAGCGTGTCTGTACGGTGGAGCGTATCCGCCCGCTGGCGCTCAGGGCCAGGAAATGCCTCGACTCACTGAAACTGTTCAATGTCATGCTCAGGATCAATGACAGCGACGACAGTCCGGTCGGATGGCAGGAGGAGGCGCCTTTTGATGCCATCATGGTAACCGCCGGGGCGCCGGAGGTTCCGTCGGTGCTCACCGATCAGCTGGCTCCGGGCGGTCGGCTGGTGATCCCGGTCGGGAGTGAGTCGGAGCAGCGTCTGGTGAAAATTGTGAAAGATGCTGATGGTGAACTTGAGATGGTTGCATCCATCGGCTGCCGTTTTGTGCCCCTGATCGGCAGGCAGGGTTGGTAAATCCGGATATGAATGAAAGGATAGCGGTGCGATCATGAAACAGGACGAGCTTCTGAAACATGGCTTTCAGGAGGAGGAACCACAGGCAATTGGCCGGATCTCGCTGGATGAGGTCGAAGAGCCGCAGGTTTTTCCCGACGACGAGGCCATTGATATCTCTGATGCAGAAGTGCTGCCGATAACCGAACTGGAGCATTTTGACGACGCCATAAAGATCTATCTGCGCGATATCCAGCGAACGCCGCTTTTGAATGCCGAATCCGAGAAGGAACTGGCCCGCAAGATCGAGCAGGGGGACAAGGCCGCCCGCAACAAGATGATCGAGTCCAATCTGCGGCTGGTGGTCAAGATCGCCAAGCGCTATATCAACCGCGGCCTGCCGTTCCTCGACCTGATAGAAGAGGGCAACCTGGGGCTGATCAAGGCGGTGGAACGCTTCAACCTGGCCAAGGAATGCCGGTTTTCAACCTATGCCACCTGGTGGGTTCGCCAGTCCATCGAACGCTCCCTGGTCAATCAGTCCCGCACCATCCGCCTGCCGGTGCATGTCTCCGACGATATCAGCCGCATGCTCAAAACGGTTCGCGGATTGTCGCAGGAACTGCATCGCGAACCGGGTGTGGAAGAAATTGCCGAAACCATGAAAATCAAGCCGCAGTACGTCCGACGCCTGATGACCCTGCTTCGGCGCACCTGCTCGATAGAAACACCCATCGGTGACGGCAACGACTTTTTTCTGATCGATACCATCGAGGACAATTCGCTGGTATCGCCGTCGCAACTGCTGGAAAACGTGAATCGTTACGAAATGATTTCAAAACACTTCGATACGCTTTCCGAGAGTGAGCAGAAGATTCTCACGCTGCGCTTCGGCCTGGATGACAATGAGCCGCAGACGCTGGATACGATTGGTCAACAGTTCGGCGTTACGCGGGAGCGGATTCGCCAGATCGAAGCCAAGTCGCTGGAAAAATTAAGAAAATTATCATAAACTCAATGGATTCAGCCATAATCATACACATAAGAAAGGAAGACACTCACATGGAAGATTTGAAAAGCATTATTCGCGATATCCCGGATTTCCCCAAAAAAGGCATCATTTTCAAGGACATTACGACCCTGCTGCAGGATGCCAAATCCTACCAGCGCATGGTGGATCTCATGTCGCACCGTTACGTCGGTCAGCGTATAGACAAGGTGGTCGGCGTCGAGGCCCGCGGTTTCATCATCGGTTCGGCCCTGGCCTACAAGCTGGGCGCCGGGATCGTGCTGGTCCGCAAGCCGGGCAAGCTTCCTTCGGAAACCTTCAGCAAGACCTACGACCTGGAGTACGGCACCGATACCCTTGAGATCCACAAGGATGCCATCAAGCCGGGTGAGCGGATCCTGATCGCCGACGACTTGCTGGCCACCGGCGGCACCATGGCGGCGGTGGTGGATATGATCCAGAGCATGGGGGGCGATATCGTGGAGTGCTGTTTCATGGCCGAGCTGGATTTCCTGGGCGGCCGCAAGAAGTTGCCCGAGGGAAAGGTTTTTTCGCTGCTTAATTTTTAGGTCATTCTTTCACAGGGAGAATCCGTCTGACCGGATCGTGGTCATGACCTATCGTCCCGGCACCATCAAGCGGGAACAGCTGGTCAGCATGCCCCATCCCCGTGACCCGGTCGGAGCCGAGTTGAATGAACTGAAAAGGGAGTTGGGGTTGCTGGTGATGGAGGAGCAGGAACGGCACGTAAAGGATGAGATGCAGCCGCATTGAGCAGGCTTGCCGGAGCACGTCAAGGTTGCAAAAATTGTCCCGACAGGGTATAAACACTTTTCCACTGTCCCCGTAGCTCAGCAGGATAGAGCACTTCCCTCCTAAGGAAGGGGCCGGTCGTTCGAATCGACTCGGGGACGCCAATAAAAACAGTGGGTTACAGCTTTCGCTGTAACCCATTTTTTGTTGTCTGTGTAATTCCTGTGTAATTATGTTTTACAACCCCTTATTTAAGTGTGCTGATATCGGTTTTCCAGTTTATCAGTTGCAGCTTGAATATGTTCACCGTTGGCGTGTGCATATTTGGCGACCATAGAAAGTGTTCTGTGCCCTGAAATTCTTGCCACCGTTGGAAGATCGACTCCTGATTGCACCAAATGCGTTATAGCCGTGTGCCTTAAGGTATGGCGGCAGACGTCAGATGCTAATCCAGCATCGGCAACAACCCTTCGGAAAGCTTTTTCAATCGCTACGGTATGTCCTGTTTTAGACGTTGAGCATGGAAACAACCACTCTGAATTATCATGCAGGCTTTCCATATATCTTTTCAAATAACTTGCAAGTCCGGATGTAATTGGTTGTTCCCTCATTCCAACTTTTGCTTTTGGAATAAAAATTAACCGTTTGACTGTATCAACGTCTGTACGTTTCATTCTCAAGATTTCCATCTTCCTCATACCAGTCTCAAGACCAATAACAATAAACGGATATATGTGTGGGTTCTGGTCATGAGTAGCTGCTTGTACCAAATTATCTGCTTGAACAGCGGTCAGATATATTAGGCGAGACTCCTCGACCTTTAATCGCTTTACTTTAACAGGCCGGTAGTCAATCCATTTCCACTCTTCTGCTTTTGACAAAATATGAGAAAAAACGGTCAGTTCTCTATTAATCGTGGCAGGTTTGGCATTTTCGTCCTGTCGAAATTTGTGATAGCGTTCAAGATCATATTGGCAAAGTTTAGTTACGGGAATGTCGCCAAAAAATGGTTTAAGGTGTAACCGCAAGGCTGTGTCCTTAAAGTCTATCCCCTTGCCATCTGATTCTCTAAGACGCTTAAGATAATCATCAGCTGCTTGACTGAAGGCAAGGGTTAGCTTACGACCTTTAGGGAGATTCAAGCGACCTGCTCGTGCTTTTGTACGTGTTTCCTCAATAAATTTTTCGACCTGAGTAAGTGTCACCCCTTCTGATTCGAGTCCGATAACTCGATGAATGCGAGAGCCATCTACCATAAAACCAACTGTCCATCGTCCATCACCACCAGATAAGCGTTCATAGGTAATACCGTTTTCAGTGGCCTTTTCACCAATAGGCATTTTTCTTGTAGAGGCAGGACTTATTTTTTTAAATGATCTTGACATAGAAGGTCCTCCTTTAATGCTTCAATTAAAATCTTATCTCTCATGTCTTTGATGACTAAAAATACAACTTCAATGTCGTTTGGCGGGATTTTGTTAATAAAATCTTTAACAAGTAATCCATATTTCTTATATGCCTCTTCTAATTGATTTGCCGCTTCCTCCTCAAATACCCTTGCCCCTGGTTTGATCGTACTCATGCCTCCACTCGATTTATGTAAATAATTATCATCTCTAAGCAAAGATACGGATACATCGAAATAACTTGAAAGCTTAGTAAGTGTGCTGGTTGAGGGCTCCCTGTTGCCCTTTATCAGACCTTGAATCACAGAGAGCGAAAGGCCTGTTTCTTTAGCCACGGCATACTGACTCTTTTCAGCAACAGCTTTAAGCAACAACTCCAAAACGCGCGGTGGAGTCACCTTATACCCTCTTCCTTTCGGAGCCATAAATCACCTCTTTATAAATGTAGTTGACGCTACCTTTTAAAAGGTATATATACCTTTTAAAAGGTAGTCAATAAAATTATAAGAACAACTGAAAAAAGGAGATCAAAATGGCAGGTATGGAGATGGTGAAGGTTACGGCATATCCTGACGGGCGCCTGGATTCAAAAAACGCAGCCAAGTATTTAGGTAAGTCACCAAAAACACTAGACATGTGGAGATGTAAGGGGCAAGGCCCAAAGTGGATTAAAAGAGGGCGAGTATTTTATTTTATCGAGGACCTCGATGCATGGCTTGTCGGAAATGGGGAGAGGTCACAGAGCACGGCGCAAGCACGATTGCAGGTGATACGGTGATAGAATATTTCAGAAGTGCAATGAAAAATGCGGGGATCGAAGCACCTGAAATTATAGCAGATGGCAAGCTTCACCGTTTCTACATAGAAGGTGATAAGTTACAAACACAAAACGGGTGGTACATATTATTTGATGATTGGTTGCCAACTGGAAGATTTGGGTGTTGGAAGAGAGGGATATCAGAAAAATGGTGTGGCAAGAATGACAAAAACCCTTCTACAACTGAAGAGAAAAAAATATTATCAATGCGTCTGGCCGCAATTAAGCAACAGAGAGAAGATGAACGACGGCGGATTTATTCTGATTGCAGAGACAAGTGTAGAGTTGTTCTGCAAAAGGCCAAAGATGCCAGCAGTGATCATCCATATCTGAAAAAGAAAGGCATCCAAACACACGGAATAAAAATTTTGAACGGCTCCCTAATTATACCTGTCCGTGACATATCAGGAAATATTCTAGGAATTCAGTTTATTAGGCCCAATGGAATCAAAAGATTCAAAACAGGTACTGAAAAGCATGGCCATTTTTTCGAAATTGGAAAAAGTCATGATAGTACGATGATTCTCGTTTGTGAGGGTTTTGCCACAGGTGCTAGCCTCCGCGAAGCAACGGGCCATACGGTGGCAATTGCTTTTGATGCAAATAACCTGAAACCAGTTGCTCAAAAATTGCGGGAAAAATATCCTGAAATGCGGATTGTTGTCTGTTCCGATAATGATGCTTGGCGTAGGCATGACGATATTCAGAAAATTTCAGTAGAACTCATCTGCGAAAGCTGCGAAAGTCGAGAAAGTGGATGTCATAGAAAACCCGTTTTCGCAACTTTCGCAACTTTCGCAAGTTGAACAATCTGAAAAATTACCGTAATTGACTGCACAACGTCCTCGATACTGCTGCAAGGGTAATGTTTACTGACTGAGTGGAACAGAAAAAAATCTGTACTGGATTTACCGGAAATGTCACCCGCCTGCTTGAACCTCCTCAATTATCGACTCAATTTTATTAAGTCCCAGCTATACCCTGAAACTCTCCCATGCTAAGGCACGGTAGTGGGTCAGTTTGAAATTTTGGCCAAATTTACTGGTATTGATATGCTAATATTTTGTATACAGGTATACCTAATTATGATTATTTGCTTGACAGTCGTACTTTAAAAAACCTATATTGACCCATCTTTCCTGCCATC
>JAENWA010000036.1 GCA_016650295.1 Desulfuromonadales bacterium
CACCCGTTCCCATCCCGAACACGGAAGTTAAGCCCCTCAGGGCCGATGGTACTGCACGGGTAGCTGTGTGGGAGAGTAGGTCGCCGCCGGGAATAAATACAAACAGCCCCACTTCTCACATAGAGAGGTGGGGCTGTTTCGTATTAAAAACGTATAAATATAGTTTGATAGACAAAATTTGTAGATACAGCCGTCGTAGCACACCAGTAAATCATTTTTAAACTCGGTCAATGCAGGCGCTCAGTTTAAGTTTTGTGCAGGAAAAGCTTCGTCAATGTGGCTCTTTCCGCAGGAACAGACCCCCTTATGTTTATAAGAATAGACAACAAGCCTCATATTTGTTAGAAGCATAATGTATACCATGTCAATAACTAACCGCCTGCATAGCCTTCGGGTACTCTTTGCAATCCTCTGTCTGGCCTCCTGTCTGTCTCACTCTCTCGCGTGGGGCGAGGAACAAGTGGATTCGGAGGATCTTTTCAGTGCTTGGCAGGAACAGTCCTCCACATCATCACGCATACCCAAACCGCTCTCCCAGACCGCAGAAAATGTTACCGTCATAACTGCTGCCGACATCAAGGGAAGACGATTCAGCCCAACCTGACTGGAATCGGAATGATCGTACCACCGGAACGCTATATCATGATGTTCAAGGATCTGAAAATACGGCGTATCGGTGTGATACACGATCCCGCCAAAACCGGCTGGTATCTGCGCCTGGTACGTAAGGCAGCTCAAGAGGCCGGTATTGAACTGCTGATACGGGAGGTGACCGTTCCGCGTGATACTCTGTCACGAATTTCCGGGCTTACCGGCAAGGTGGATGCCCTCTGGATGATCCCGGACACCACTGCCGTAACCCGTGAGACTATCGAAGCGTACTTCCGTTTTGCCTAGGAACAGGACATCCTGTTGATCTCCTTTTCCACGTCGTATCTGGGATTGGGTGCGGCGGCAGTTATCGACATCGACCGGTCCGGTCTTGGACGCCAGGCAGATACATTGGCAGCGCAGATCATGGGGGGAAGCCGTCTTGCCGACATCTCGCCGGCTTTACCGATCGACACAGTAATCAAGACCAATCAACAAGTGTTGAAGCACTTGCGACGTTTCCAGTAATTATGCCGTTACCGTAAACCGATTTCACGAGTTCCGAAAAATCCATCCATGAAAGAAACCCTGGGAAACTACCAGTCTGTTAGAGGATTGACCATGACACCATATCTTAGATGGTCAAATTTTCGCCGCAGCTTTCAGTTCAAGCTATTCTCCATCTTTACTCTGCTGACTTTTCTGAGTACCACTCTTCTTACAACACTTTATATTGTCACTGAAATTCAACAAAAAGTTCACACTGCAAACGAACAGCTAAAGTTGCGGGCAAGGCTGCTGGGTGACTCAATCCGTCTTCCACTGTATGCCGAAAACCGTGAGATGCTACACCAACTGGCTGAGCAGGCAGTCGATTCACCCATGATCCGCACGGTGATGATCTGCGCTCCAGATGGCCGGGTGCTCACTGATATCCGCCCTTCGAGCGAATCAGGCACTGCCGAGGTTATTAGTCAAACTGTTGAAGTACACAGCAGCTCACTGATGAATTCTCTCGAATCAGCTGTGATAAGCGGCAACAACAACCAGGCAGCCCTTTTAGGTACTGTGCGCATGGAGCGTGCAAGAACCGACCTTACACATGCACTACACAGCATGATCCTGTTTTCTATCAGCACGGCCATTGTCTTCTGGCTGACGGTCACCTTGCTCTGTTACGTTGCGCTCCGGAGTGTAACCCGTTCCTTCAATTCACTTATGCGGGGCATAGAGGCCATGCAGAGTGGTGACTTAACCTGCCGGATCGATGTTGAAAGTGATGATGAGTTAGGTCGGGCTGCGCGTGCCATCAATAATCTGGCAGATGCGTTGCACATGCGCGGCGAGGAAAATCTCCGACTCCAGGAAGAACAGCTGAATCTGGAACGGCAGATGCTTCAGGCGCAGAAACTGGAGAGCTTGGGGGTTATGGCAGGAGGTATTGCCCACGATTTCAATAACCTGCTGCAGTCCATTCTCGGCAATATTGAACTGGCATCGAAGAAGCTGGTTTCAGATTTGTCGCCTCAAAAATACTTGAGCAATGCCATGGACTCGGCCAGGCGTGCGGCACTTCTTACCAGCCTGATGTTGACCTATGTGGGCAAGGGGTTTATTACCCGAAAGGCTCTTAATTTGAATGAGCTGGTCAGGGGAAATGCAGAAATATTGCGTGCGGCCGCGTCGACAGCTGTTCCAATGGAACTGAACCTCTCTGCAGATCTGCCGGCCATCACGGCAGATGAAGCTCAAATTCAGCAACTGGTCATGAATCTGATCACTAACGCAGCCGAATCCATTGTGGATCAGCCAGGGCTGATACGAATCAGTACCGGCACCCAGAGCTGCGATCAAGCTGGTCTGGCCGACAGCCTGCTGGATGAGAAACCGGAACCGGGACGCTATGTGTTTCTGGAGGTCAGCGACAATGGCTCCGGCATGAGTGCGGAAACCGTTGGCCGGCTTTTTGACCCTTTCTTTACAACCAAGTTTACCGGACGTGGGTTGGGAATGTCGGCTGTTATGGGGATCATGAAGACACACCGGGGTGCATTATTTGTGTCAAGTCAACTCGGCAAAGGCACAACCTTCAGGGCGCTGTTTCCGGATTCGGGATCTTCAGCGCCGGCACCTGTTCATGAACCATTCGCCCCCCTGCAAGAGGCAGGTGCGGTCCAGGAACATCCGTTATCCGGCGTGGTTCTGGTGGTGGATGATGAGAAATCTGTGCTGAGGGTCTGTGAGAAAATGGTCAGGTTCTGTGGTTTTACGGTGATTACTGCCTGTGACGGCCTCGATGCGGTTTCAAAGTTCCGCGAACATGCCGACGAGATTGATATCGTTGTGATGGACCTGACCATGCCAAATATGGATGGCATTACCGCCATGGGGGAAATTTACTGCATCAGGCCGGATGTCAAGGTGATCCTCTCCAGCGGTTTCAACGAAGACGAACTGAGCGAGCGGATTACCTCTAAAGCTCCTTCCGGGTTCATCCGCAAACCGTACAGCATGAATCTGCTCGAAACAGAAATTCGGAGGGTCTTGCAGGGAGGCTGACGATCACAGCCGGGGTATAGCTTCCAACCCGTATATGGATATGGATGGCTGTGGACGGCATTAAATACTGTTTAACCCATCCGTCAATTCTGATATAGTGTCGCAATGATACCGGACTCCTTTTATCAGATCCTGATTTACACGGTCATCACCGTGGCGCTGATCGGCGTATTATTGCTGGCTGCATGGTGGCTGGGTGCCAAACGAAGTTCGGCAGGTAAAAAATCGCCGTATGAATCCGGCATCATTCCCACAACTTCAGCCCGCCTGGCCTGGCCGGTGCCCTTTTACCTGATTGCAATCTTCTTCATCATTTTTGATGTTGAGTCGGCTTTTATTTTTGCCTGGGCGGTTGCATGGGAACCGCTGGGAGTGACCGGCCTGATTCAGATTACAGTTTTTATTGTAATCCTGGCAGCAGGACTTGTCTGGCTCTGGTTAAAGGGTGGCCTCGACTGGGGGCCTTCATCATTACGGAGTCGTAACCCGCATGTCTGAACACACAATCCCCGAGAATATCCTTCTTACCCGCCTCGACGATCTGATCAACTGGGGTCGCGCAAATTCACTCTGGCCGATGTTTTTCGGATTATCGTGCTGCTTTGTGGAGATGATGACCTCCTTCACGTCACGTCACGATATATCCCGTTTCGGGGCTGAAGTGCTGCGCGGTACGCCGCGTGAGGCGGACCTGATGGTCATCGCCGGCACCCCCTTTGTCAAGATGGCCCCATCGATCCTGCACCTGTACGAGCAGATGGCTGAACCGCGCTGGGTCATGTCCATGGGAAGCTGCTCCAATTCGGGCGGGATGTATGATGTATACAGTGTCGTGCAGGGGGTCAACCAGATCCTGCCGGTGGATGTCTATGTTCCCGGTTGTCCGCCGCGCCCGGAAGCATTTATGCAGGGATTGATGCTGCTGCAGGAGAAGATACGTACCGGGGAGCGGCCGGCACGCCCGGTGCTGCACCTGTCCGGTGGCTGGCAGGGGACGACTGTGCCGCTGCTGGTGCCGGGTGAAACCAAGTCAAACGATACCCGTGGTCCAGGCATGGAAGCGATTTCCATACGAGGGGCGTCGGTCGGACATCCCAAAAGCTATCTGCCGCGCTCGAACGAGATCTGGACACCTCCCGCTCTACACCACCCTTATCCGGACTTCGGGCTTCCCGGTCAGATTGAACAGCTGTTCAGCGGTCGGGTGGCGGTTGACCCGGATGCTACTGACATGCTGACACTGCGTGCTCCGTCTGAATTGGTTCCCGAATTGCTGAAACATCTAAAAACCCGCCTTGGCAGTACCTTCAAACGTCTGGAAGATATAGCCGCGGTAGATGACTCCTGTCGCAGCGAACGGAGTAAATTCAATGACTTCACGTTGAATTATCACCTGCTCTCATTCGATCAGCCGGGTTATGTGCGGATCAAGACCGAACTGAGCGGGGATTCGCCAACCATCCCCAGCGTAACGTCAGTATTCCCTGCTGCAAATTGGTATGAGCGGGAAGTATTCGATATGTACGGTATCCGCTTCAGCGGCCATCCCAATCTGAAGCGAATACTGATGCCGCACGACTGGGATGGGCACCCCCTGCGCAAATCGCATCCATTCCGGGCTACCGAGATGAAGCCCTATACTGTCGAAGATGCCCGCCGACACGCGCCTCTGCCGGCCTCGGATTTTTTTGAAAAGATCGGCCAGGG
Organism: Desulfuromonadales bacterium; assembly: GCA_016650295.1. GTDB lineage: Bacteria > Desulfobacterota > Desulfuromonadia > Geobacterales > Pseudopelobacteraceae > CAIPTY01. Next base: position 4,858 of record JAENWA010000036.1, read on the forward strand.
CGAACTGCTGCTCAACCTGGGACCTCAGCACCCCGGTACCCATGGCATTATCCGGTGTATCCTCAAACTGGATGGCGAGGAGATCCGCGATATTGATTTCGATATCGGTTACCACCATCGCGGAGCAGAAAAGATTGCCGAACGTCAGCACTGGAACCAGTTTATCCCCTATACCGACCGGATCGACTACCTGGCCGGTGTGCAGAACAATCTGGCCTATGTCAACTCGGTTGAGAGGCTGTGCGGCATTACCGTGCCGGACCGGGCCATCAATATCCGCATCATGCTGGCAGAGCTGTTCCGCATCGCCAGTCATCTGGTCTGGCTGGGCACCTTTACCGCCGATGTGGGGGCCATGTCACCGGTTTTCTACACATTTACCGATCGGGAAAAGATCTTCGATATCGTGGAGATGATTACCGGTGGACGGATGCATCCGGCCTGGTTCAGGATCGGCGGCGTGACTGAAGACCTGCCCGAGGGATGGCAGGCACCTGTCAAGACTCTCCTGGAGTGGCTGCCGCCGAGACTGAAGGAATACGAACAGCTGATCAACGGCAACCCGATCTTTAAGGCCCGTCTGAAAGGTGTCGGTGGAATTTCCGCAGGCGATGCCATGGAATGGGGGCTGTCAGGACCCAATCTTCGGGCCTGTGGCGTTGAATGGGATCTGCGGAAAAAGATTCCCTATGCGGGCTATGAGCGATTTGACTTTGAAGTGCCGACTGCGGAAGGAGGGGACTGCTGGGCACGCTACTTGGTGCGGATGGAGGAGATCCGTCAATCGCTGCGGATCGTGGAACAGGCCATGAGCGGAATGCCGGGGGGGCGCTGGATCGCGGATGATTGTCGTTATGTGCTGCCGCAGAAACAGGATACGTTGAAAGACATCGAGTCGCTGATCCACCACTTCGTCAACAGCACGCGAGGAATGACGCCGCCGCGGGGCGAGAACTACAGTGCCATTGAAGCCCCCAAGGGTGAGAACGGATATTTCGTCGTATCGGACGGATTAAATATTCCCTACCGGGTGCGGATCAAGACCCCCAGCTTCCCCCATATCCAAGCCTTGCCGGTCATGAGTCGAGGCTGGCTGCTGGCCGATTTTCTGGCCATCCTCGGCTCAATAGATTTTGTGCTGGCGGATCTGGACAGATAGATTGAAATTAAATCGTTGAGAAACAATCAGCGAGAGAATTTTGCCCCTTCAACAATCAATCCGTAACGATAACCGGACCCAAAATCGATGTTGTTGTACAGAATCCCTTTGACCGTCACTATGTCTCCAATGTTAGGCAGATCCTTTGAATTGGTGGTGAGGATCAGGTTGTCGGTCTTCTTTGCCGCAGAGCCGCTGCCATCCTGGATGTGTACCCAGTTTCTCTTCAGAATGCGGGCGTTCACCTTGACCACCTTACCTCGTATGACAACCGGTTTTTTCTCAAGTTTGGTCTTCTTGGCGTAGAGTTCTGCAATCGTATACGCGTTACGTCCCTTGGCCTTGGTGATTTTAACATTTTTGGATGAAGCCTTTAGATCGGCCGTGAGTTTCTTTGATGAAGCAACCATATCGACCCGGGCATTCGCCTTGAGTGCGACAGTGTCGGATTTAGTTGCCGAGGGTTGTGTCAATGCTGCCTGGGGTACTCCCTGGTGAGCCATCTTCAAGGCTTGGGGGCTCAGGACGACCGGTTGGTTGGCAAGGCCTGAAGAAAAGATTATCTTTTCAAATTTCCGGTTCATTCCCTTGCTAGTGAAATTCTTCATCTCGTAGCCCGGGACGAGTTTCAGTTCCATTCCCACCGTGACCTTCATCAGCGGCACTGCCACCCAGTTTTGCTCGTTTCCGTTATTAAGCAATATGTAGGTATAGCCGCCTCCATCCATGGTCTCCATCACCTTGCCCGAGAGCGGGATTTCTTTGCGTTTGGCTGGCGCATTTTGTGTGGTATCAGGAGCAGACCATGCAGCATTGGTGAGGCAGATTACCGTAAGTGCCAAAGAGATAACAAAAAACCTTGCCAGCAGAATCATGATGGTACTCCTTAATGGGGATCGTGGTCAGATAGGGCTGGAGAACTGCCTTAATCAGAATAAAACTACGTTGACCCCGCACAAATGACAAGTAATTTGTTGATGAGGAGTATTTGAAAGTTAGAAGTTGTTTTCTGCGGTGTTAGTTCGATAGAAATTCTCTTGTAAGTTTTTTGGCGCGCGGCAATGGAAAGACGGCGGCGAAATCCGTCAGGTTTGACATAACTGTCATATATGACAGGCAGCGATGTGACTAATATTTTCGTAGTATTGTCCCCTCCTGCCGAAAGTGTGTCTGTGGGCTGTCTGTGCTGCTATCGGTTTTGTTCTGTATGTATAGGGAGGAAAGAACGAGAGTGCTGCATCTGATGAGATTCAGAGGAAAGATTCATTCGGGGGTAGCGCGCTCTGCTTCAATAGATTGCTTGTCTGTTGCTTACACTTGCAAAGTTGATATTCAATCCCTGCCTGCTGATAAAATCTGAGCTAATAAAACACCGCATGCAACACTTCATAATTATCTTTTCTCTGCCGCAAGGGCAAGGGTCGTTACGGCTCACTTCTGTGCTCCCAAATTCCGGGACGGACTTGATTTTTTTCCTATATGCCTGAACATTCATCTGTGGACCATACCAATGATGGTTGGGCCCAATCAGTTTGAAATTGCCCCCTTTTTCATATTCGATCTATAATGAAAAAAAGGCAGATAAGTTGCATGTGCATTATTACAAGCAACCCTGAAGGAGGCGTCATGAAAAAAGGTGACCTTACATGTTCGATGGCGATGGCAAAACTCCTGTCCACTGTTCCCGAGGATGCCGAGATCGAGTCTGTCGCGGTCTTTGTCGGTGTCAGGGGGAATGGAGTCTATATGGGATCCCATATGGATTCGAACCCGGAACAGATCGCCTCCATGATAAGCGCCTTCAGCGAAGCCAAACGCTCGATCCTGGAAGGCATTATCCGTGAGCATGGCATGGAGACGATGGTTTCGGTCATGTTTTTTCTCGCAAGCAGCACCGCGAATACAAAGGAACTGGGAAACGATCCGAACGACTTTTTCAAGCAGTACTTCGTCCCCAAGTCCGGGGAGGAAGAGTAGCCGTTCCCTGCATTCGATCGGAAACGGAGGCAACATGACACCGGTTTTCCCTGCATACTCCCGGATTTTCTTCTCCACCATCGTCTCGGACGTTGTCCCCAGACTTCAGAGGGATATCCGCGACATCGAGCGGTATTTCCTTTCAGTGAACAATGGTGATCACAATTACGCCCCATCAAAGCGTGAGCAGACCGCCATACACGAAGCCGCCCATACGGTGGTTGCCACCATGATCCATCGTGGTATCGTTCAAGAGGTATTTATCAGTGACACCGCCGTCGATGTCAACGAAATCGATATGTATGACGAGTTGAACATCACCGTCCATGGCATAACCGGAGGAGTCCGATTCCATAAAATGCAGACGACGGTGTTCGAAAATGGTCTTATCGCTTACAGCGGTTTCTTTGCCGAATGCGAAAACCTCTTCCGCTGTGGTGTCGTCCTGGAGCCTCACCTGCCGCAGTTGCGCTCTCAGGCTGCTCATGACATCGACAGGTTCCAAGAGCTGCTTGTCTCGGAAGGCCTTTCCGAGGGTGAGATTTATAGTGTTGTTTTCGATATCGGCGGATCACTCAAACACGACTTTGACAATGGCGTCTGGCAGGTGGTCCGGACCATTGCCGATGCCCTCCTGGAGCGGGGCCACCTGACCGGGGATGACGTGCTGGAGTTGTTGCCCGGTTTTCCCTGAGCAGGCCTCTATGTGTCGATGCTGGTGAAGGTGCATTCATGGTGTTAGATATGGAGGATTTACCATGAAGATCCTGTCTATTGTGCTGGCCCTGGTCATCATCACGGCCCTGCCGGCAATGGCCGCACTCACCACTACCAACTCATTGGTGACATTGAGGCGGACGGCCCTGTCCGTGGCGACTGGCCGAATTATGGGAAGCTGGCTGATGGAAAGCATCATTGCCACCTGAAAAAAGGCAATCCGACGTATGTTGGCGTTTGGGAAGTACAAGACAAAAAGATCTAGCTGGTGGAGGTTCAATATGTTGGAACGCACGAAAAAGCCCCATACTGAGATTGCCCGTTTTATCGGGCCTGCAAAGAAGTTGCAAGAACTCCGTGCGTATGCGGCTAAACTCGGGATTCATGAATCTGATGATAGTATCCCCTGGCGTGACGCATTCCCTGAGTTCCAGGGGAATGAAGCGGGAACAATACTTTCCGGCTATCGCCAGCGGGAAAGGTTAACACAAATGCAGCTTGCCGAAGCAACCGGCATTCCCCAGCGCCATATCAGCGAAATGGAAAACGGCAAGCGGATTATTGGAGTTGTGAGCGCCAAGCGGTTGGCAGTGGCTCTTCATTGCGACCATAGGCGGTTGCTGTAAAGACCTTTTTGATTTCTCACATCTTGAAGCACACGAGATGGATAAAAAGCAGATTGAAGACCTGCTTGACGGGCTGAATCAGGACAAACTCCGATTGATTTACAAGGTGGTTAAGTCGCTTGTGAAGTAATATCGAGTTTTTGGGAACATATAATAGGTTTTGCCAACACCTCCGCCGACTCTCCCAGCTTTGGATTCCTTCTTCCCCGATATGACAAAAAAACTGGGACCCATGGCAGGGAACGTGTGAGGGGGCGGGTGATTCTTATGCAATTGATATTGTTCAAAGTGTGGGTGACGTTGCTTTACACATGGTTGCTAGTGCCTGCAATTATGCAGGGTTATGCTTTACAGGAGGGGTAAAAAATCGGCGAAAAAATTTGTGTAGTGGTTTTTTTGCAAACTTTGGTTATGTACCGCTTGCGAGCTCAATAGTGCGTGTGGTTTTTTTGCAAAACAGGTTTGATTCACGTGGCGGCATCGCCGCCATACTTGAAGTTTGTCAATCTCTGCATGTGAATAAACTCCCCCCATCATTTTAGGCTGTTCACCCCTGATTCAATAAGGCTGCAAAGCTTTTTCGTTGTGTCGCTGCCAATTCTTCAACATGCCCAAAGCTTTTCTACTTGCTAATGCGCTTCCACAGTGATTCTCTTGAATGCCTGACAAAAGATGTAGACTGTGGTGAAAAGCGTTTGTGCGAACGCTTCCCCTCTATCAATTCATCAAAAAGAGTGTTGACCTTTGTCATTAGATCAACTGCTCTCTCATATTCACCTTTCTTTATCAAAAGCTTTAACCATCGTTCAATATTGCCGGGATGTGCCATGCAATCAATATCGTTTATGTACCAATTGAGTTCTTTTTCGATCCCTGACAAGTCTTGCAAAGCAAAACAAATATCGAAATATAAGGTATGATATTCATGTTGCGAAGAATTCAATTTAATTGCTTCCTGAATAAAGGCATAAGCTTTTTGAAGATCATTATCCCGAAGGTTCAATCTTGCATTACAATACGCCTTTGTATCTTCTGAAATATATGCAAAGTCATCAAACATGCATCCGAATAAGTTTATTTGGTGATAAAAATTAGGAGGATAAGTCTCATAAATCTTGCCAGACTGGGCAGAAATTTGCACTAATTTATCAATCTTTATGATTTTCTTGAATCCAAAATATAAACCATTTTGTACAATAGATTTATAATTACCAGAGCCGTCATGCCTTACATTAAAACCTAGCGCTTCCCATTGAGATTGAGTTCTTATTGTATTCAGGTACGGAATAAATCCTTTTGGGACATCTTTACTTAAAGGTCCTTTAAGTATTAGTAAAGGGTCGTTTTCTGATTGCACGTTATACCTACTTCCACTAAATGTTAGATATAGTCATTTCTAAATCGCAAGCTTTAAGAGCCTATCAACATAGACAGTAAGTTCTTCCTTTTTTATCCTATTATCACTAAGCTCCTCATAAAGTAACCATATTAATTCAGCTTTTTTATTTGATGGAAGATGCAAATAATTCTTTTCAAAATAATCCTCAACCTCACCAATCACATATTTAATAGTATCTGATACAATATTATCTGTTGCTGATCTATCCCCTTCTTTCACTGCGCTTCCAGATTTTTTCTGATTGTCACCTTCAGCCAACCATACTTCAGACACACCTAAAGCACCGGACAAAGCTATCAACTCATCAACAGTCGGAATAGCTTCACCAAGTAGGAATCTAATTATTGTATCAATCGGCACGCCGCTTTCTTTTGCCAACCATTTAGGCTTCCTGTCATCCAGGCCCCCCATCTCCTTTTGCAATCGTTGACGAAAGCTCGGATAAATCTTAAAGGTCAGCTTTTTTGCTCTGCCGAATCCATTAGGTATTTCCTTAGTAACCGTTACCCACTCCCTCCTCAACTCCCCTTCACCCGTTAACAACCAAGAAGGGTTAATATCAGGAAACATGGTTAAAAGCTTATTCAAATATTCTGCGGTTGGAGAACTGGCCCCTGTCTCGTAGTTGACAAGGGTCGTTTTACTAATACCTGTCATGGGAGAAAACTTCTCACGTGACACTTCTCCTCGTATCAATTTTATCCGCTCACCCAGTGTCATTCTTATTGCCTCATAAATCAAATTTTTGGTTGTTATTTTTCATTGCACGGGCATTTTTAAAGTTGTGCCTGCTATGGTGTGGTTGTGTATTTTGCTAACTGCCTTAAATTACGCTCGAAAATAACATGAATCAGAAATGTAGTTGTGTTTTTACGGAAAAATGATTTAACAATCAATAAAATGATTGCAACTGACAGAATTTTGATTTATTTTGTCTGCATGGATACAACGCGCCCCCCAAAAAATTCTGACGAACGTCAGGTGTGGATCATGGCAATGCTTCGGATGAAGAAAAGTTCTTATTCATCGCTTGCCAGGGAGCTTGGCGTCACTCGTTCTGCTGTGCGGAAAGCAGTCTGGCACAGTTACCCCAAAATGGAACGAGCTATTGCTGCGAAGATCGGGTATGTGCCGTCGTTGATCTGGCCAGAACGATACATCAAAGATGTTTAAGAACATAAACCATTTTTGTGGGTGATTCAATGACAAAGCCCTCTAAAAAATTTGTCTCTGACTACAGCCAAATGAGCTTATTTGATTTGCTCTTGGTAGAGCGTGACGAATTGTCGAGCAAGCGGCCCGGCCGGATGTGTATTTCGGCCAAGTTGCTGGCGTCGGTTAAGGGGGCTATCAAGCAAGCACCAAAAAGCCGAGAAACCTTGGCTGATGAGATGGCGGAACTTTCAGGGACTGAAATAACAGTACATATGCTCAACTCATGGTGTGCCGATTCACATCCTCACCGTTTGCCTGCCGAGTTTATACCTGCCCTCTGCATCGCCACTGGCTGCACGGAACCGCTACGGATTATGAATGAAGCATCAGGAGTATTCACAGTAGCCGGGCCGGATGCGCTCCGGGCAGAGATGCAAAAGGACGTTGAGGCAAAACGGAAGATCGAAAAGGGGATCCGTCAGAAAGAGGCACTGATCAAGGCGTTAGAGGGGAAACAATGACCGTTGCCAACCCTTACTTCTGTATCGCTAAAATATCGGATATAGCCTCTGCATTTGGGCTGAGTCAGCAAGCTATCGATAAAAAGAAAAAAAAGTATGGTTGGCAAACAGTAAACAAAACCGGCGTTGATCAATTTAACATCGATACCATCTCCGGCCTTACGGATCAAGAGCGCAACAAAATTAAAGCATTTTTCACAATGCGAGACGGCAAGGCGCAGCTTCAGAAAGACCTTGCAGCAGTTGCGGAGATTGCCGCTCGTACTGTTGTCACACCTGCAGCGCTTCAAGAAACATCAGAATTACCCCGCACCTACCATCACCCAGCAAAAATCGCCGGAGCTGATGCCGTCAGAAAGCTGAAAGAACAGGAAACCCAAGCGATAGCCGACCGGCGGGAACAACAAGAGATGTACCTTGCCATGTTCAGCAGCTTGCCGGAATCCGCAAAGAATGCGGCTGAGGCACGGCACACCATGATAACCGCCTGTCAAACGTTTCTTGATGAAGGCGGCTTCAAGGGCCGGGTGAAGGATGGCCGCCAGCGATGGAATACCAAAGGCGTGAACACCTTTTGCCAAGCCTTCATGGATGGCACGTTAGAACTACCGGCAGAGATAGCCGCAAACTTCACCCGCAAAGGGGCGCGGTCACTTACCCAGGCAATTCTGCTGATTTGGCGGGACACCTACAAGGAACAAGGTCTCTATGGCCTTGCCGACCATTACGCCAGCAAGGCCGGGGCAACTAGCTTGACCACGGCTCAACAAAACTTCGTGATCGGCATGATTTACGAATTCCCGCATGTCATGCCGACCAAGGTTTATAAGGGGCTTAAAACCCGCTTTAAAGGTGAAGAAATCCCGACCAGGCACACTGTCGGCAGGTTCATGAAACACTGGAAAACGACACACGCCAGCCTGTACCTGTTCATCACCAATCCGGATGCATGGCGGAGCAAGCATATGTTTGCCTTTGGTTCAGCCAGTGAGCAGATAGTCAGACTGAATCAGCGGTGGGAGGCGGACAGTACCCCGGCGGATCTGTTGTGTACCGATGGCCGCTGCGCAGTGATCGGAATCATTGATGTTTGGTCACGGCGGTTGAAATTACATGTCTCCCCCACATCAAAAAGCGCCGCCATAGCCGCGCTATTCCGGCGGTGTCTGATTTCCTGGGGTGTTTTGGAAGAATTCCGGACTGACTGCGGGACCGATTACACCAGTTTCCATGTCGAAAGGGTATGCGATGCCCTGGACGTTGTTCATCACCTCTGCAATGAATTCCACCCCGAAGAAAAGCCACATATCGAACGGGCATTCAAAACGTTTTCCCATGGCCTTGTTGAGCTGCTGCCGGGTTACGTCGGTCATTCCGTTGCCGACCGGAAAAACATTGAGGCCCGCAAGTCGTTTGCCAGCCGCTTGATGACCAAAGGGGAAACCCTGGAAGTACGTTTGACCATGGCCGAACTTCAAAAGATTTGTGATCAGTGGTGTGAAACGATCTATCACCAGGACGCACACAGCGGCCTTGACGGTATGACCCCGGCGGCAAAGGCGCGTTCCTGGACGGAACCGATAGCCAGGATAACCAATGACCGCGCCCTGGATATACTCCTCTACCCGGCACCGTCAAACGATGGCCTGCGCAAGATCGGCAAGAAGGGTGTGGAAGTCACCTTTAACGGCGTCAAGCTGTATTACAAGGCTGGGGAGTTTGCCGGACATGAAGGGGAGCAAGTCCGCGTCTTGATCGATGAAACCGACCTGGGGAGAGCGCCGATATTCCGGGAAAATGGAGATTTCTTAGCTTTGGCAGAAGATCCACATTGGCTGGGTATCAGCAGTCAGGAAGTGGCGCAAAAATCAAAGCAAAAACAAAAACAGGTACTTGCCGAACAGCGCCAGGAAATAAAGGTAATCGCCAAACAGGCGGACACGCGGAACATTGCAACCGAGATCCTGAAGGATCGGGCGGAACAAGCGGTAAAGATAACTGAGTTCCCTAAAAAATCAGATGAGTACTCCACTCCGGCGCTTGACCAGGCGGCGGCTGCCGTGGCGGAACGCGATCGGAAAACCGCCTTTGCCGGCGGCACGCCGATCACACCGGATGTGATGAGAAAATCAGAAGAGCTTATCCGCCGGATACCGGTACAGCCGAAAACCGGAATCGAGCGGGTATTTGAAATTGAGAAAAAAATGGAATCGGGCACGGCAACTGCTGAAGAGATCAGGTACGCCAAGGAGTGGCAGGAAATCGAATCCGGACCAATGAGGATACGTAAGGCAGGATAACAAAAGAAAAAAGCCGGTGTTAGAGCACCGGCTTCCAAGGCGGGGAACCGCCAAACTCTATAGACAGGAGGAAGCATAAACGATGCGGAAAAATTTTGCAATAACCAAGAATGCCCGGCGGGTGTTGTTCGCCGTCAACACCCTGAACAGCAGTTCCCATGGTACGGAACGCATGGGGCTGCTGTATGGAATGCCGGGAGAGGGGAAGTCATGCACGGCGGATTGGTGCATCGATAAAACCGATGGCATAGTAATCAGGGCAAAGCGTTGCATGACCATGACCTCTTTTCTTCAGGAACTGGCAACCGAACTGCGGTGCCCGGAGAAAACCCGCCGGTCAAATCGTTCTGCGGTCATTATCGACAGCGTAATTGAACATCTGAACGAACGGCCTCGCCCTCTGTTCGTGGATGAAATCGACACCTTCTTTTCTCCCCACAACCTGAAGAACGGAAACAACATCCTGGAAACCATCAGAGATATTCACGACAGCGTAAGCGTCCCTATCCTGCTTATCGGTGAAGAGAACAGCGCTATTAATGTGCAGGAAAACAGCCGCTTTGCCCGCCGGGTTACGCAGTGGATTGAGCTGAAGGGTATTGACCTGGAGGACACGAAAACCGTTGCAACGACCATTTGTGAAGCAACGGTTGCCGATGATCTGCTTGACCACCTCTATCAGGAGGCGGGTGGCAACATTGGCCGTATCGTCATAGCCCTGGATGCGATCGAGCGACACTGCAAGGCCGCCGGGGTGGCTGAGATGGACGTGAAAGAATGGAGCGGGAAAGCACTGTTCTTCGACCAACCTGCCTTTGCCCGGAAGCGGGGCCGGGCATGAGCGGCCGCAAGGGCATGAAGAAACTTCAGCCGGATCAGCACAGCGGACGGGCGCGGATGTGGCGGGTTATGCGTCGTCGGATGGTCTTCTCGCTTGATGATCTGGTTATCCCTCTGGACGGGGTGAACAGCAATAATGCCGTGAAATTTATCAAAAATCTTACCATTCACGGCATTGTCCGCTTTGACCGATGGAGCGGTAAACGAGGTAAACCGGGCTGCTGCAAGGTCTTTCGTCTTATCCACAATCCGGGACCGGTGCAGCCGACCATCTGCCCCACCTGCAAACAGCCAATAACAACCAAAGTGTGCGCACCGGTGCCGCCGGGTGAACAGCCGTTGCAGACAGGCGGTGCCGCATGACCAGACAAGACCTGATGAAGCGCTTCCGGGATACGGTTGATGAACTTGGGCAATCAGAAGTTGCCAGGCGTATCGGCAAGTCATCTTCAGCCGTCAACCAGGTATATCACGGGACATACCAGGCTGAACCGTCTGTCTTGTTGCGACGGTTTGAAGAGGAATTCTGCGGCACTACCATCAAATGCCCGGAGATGGGGGAAATCAGTTTGAAAAGATGCAGCGATGAGCGCGGCACGCCGCTTTCCGCATCAAGTCCCCGGCGGATCAGAATGCACAAGGCATGCAAGGAATGTGGAGGGAAACCATGAATGAAACCCTGGAGAACCTCAACTGCGAACTGTTACAGCTACAAGCCCTTCTTAATGTGATGGCTATTGCAGCGGAGAAACTGGAAGGCACACAGCACACACAACACCACAGAGACCTTATCTATTGGGGCGGGGTGTATGATCTTGCCAAGGGACTTGTTGAAAAGGCACTGGAATATGCTTCTGACTTGGAAATGTACTGCGATAAAGAGGAGGCCACCATTGAAACACACAAATAAACTTCCGAATGTTGAACAACAGATGATGATTGAGGCAATAAGCCGCCTGAATTACATCTCTGATGAATTACGAGAAATCCAGCAGGCGGCTATTTTTTTAGGAACAGTGTCCACCGATCCGGAAAATGAATATTCAGATGATTTGATGGTTGGTGCGGCCGTCTGTTTTGAAATGCTTGATGAGAGGTTTGGCAGGGTTATAGGTGTTGTAGAAAAACTTACTTCGGAGGTGAAAACATATGAAGTCCATATGCAAACGCATTGAACTGTTGACCAGACTTGAAACCACTTTAGCCCGGCGCAAGGCTGCCAGGCGGGCCGCACGATCCGCCGTACACATGGCACTGAAAGGTTGCAGGTCATAGCGCCTATGAAAAAGCCAACTATCATAACCGCCGCACAGATAAAGAAAATCCATGTCCTGAAGGGGTCGCTGGCCTTGGATAACGACACGTACCGGGCCATGCTTGCGGAGCAATTCCGTGTGGCCTCTTCCAAAGAGCTATCAAGCATTCAGGCCACTGCCTTTATCACCGACCTGGAACAAAAAGCGGTTGCCGCCGGGCTCTGGGAGAAGCGGAATACTTTCCCGGCCAAAGGGACAAGGCGCAACCAGGTCAAGAAGTTTGAAGACCTGGAGGCCAGGCGCGGCAACATGGCTTCACCGGCACAACTCCGGAAGATCGAGGCGCAATGGTCAGACGTGACGCGGGCGGAAACTCCGGAAACCAGGAAAAAGGCCTTGCGTCACTTCCTGGAGCGAGTGGCGAAGATATCTGACCTGCGCTTTCTGGATGCCGCCGGAGCGGGCAAGGTTATCAACGCCTTGACCGTGATGCAGAGACAGGTTGAACCAGGGAAACGGAAAAAAGCAGTTTAACTTTACGATCAGGGGACAAGCTAATGAGCAAACCAATTAACATTTTTGATGAAATGGATAACAGCATTTCCATCGTTGCTTTTATGAATACCTCACTTGTTTCAATATCTGCCCAAAAAATGCAGCTTGGCGAGGATGAGATAAGCGGTATGCAACAGATCCTTTTCAACCTGGAAGATAAATTGAGGGGTATGGACGACTTTCTAACAGATCACATGAAGCGGGACAAAGCAGCGCCTGAAGGCAAAGCTTAAAAATGACCGTAGAGGGGTTTTAACCGCCAGGGCATAGCAGGGGGTGAGGGGTGCATTGAAACGTAAAGAGTTAACAGGTGGTTAAAAGGCAAATTTGCGGTTTTTGAATAACATGCAGCATCACTGACCAAGGGAAACCCACTATGAAAAAGATTCAGGAGATTCCTATCCGTATTGAAATTATCAACGGCAACCCCCGGTTCACACATCACAGCCTGGAAATACTGGAGAGCTTCGGGATTGCGGCGAGGGGAAGCGGAATCTATATCGCGAAGTCCGGATATATCGACAGGGGGATTGTGGTGAGGCAGCCAGAAAACGGCAACATCAATGACAAGGGGGATTTATAAGAAATGTTCAAATCAAAACAAGAAATTTCGATTGAAAAGCTGAAGTCAACAATCACCAATAAATTGAATCATTCGGCAGCAGAAGCCACACGGAAGCTGGTAGAAGCCGAAAATTCCATCACCGACCTGTCGCAAGCCATAGAAGCCGCCACTGATAAGATGTACGAGGCTGAGATGAACCTTCAGCGGGGCCAGGCTCACACAAAGCCGGACAAAAAGGTACTTGACGCAATCAGTGCCTCGATTCTCGAGATTCAAACACTCGACGGGACTATTAAGGCTTGGAAAACAAGGCTTGAGGCTCTCCAGAAAGAGCGTGACGGGCTACTGCACGGCGTGAAACTGGAAGTTGAGCAGATCTTTGGTGCTGTCAGAGCGGAGCTTCAAAAGCAAGTCGACGCTGAGGCGGCAACCCTGATGGCGTTTCTGATCTCAGTAGAAAACGCGCTGGAAGAATGCCGGCCGGTCGACAATTACGTTCCTTGCCTCAAAGGTGTCTCTGCTGTTGTTCCCGGTTTTGCCTATCTGTCGCACTGCAAACCGAAAGAACTCGTAAGATATCTGCACAAAAAAGCGCCCTGGTGGGTATGTAGTTAAATTCAGTTGTAAGGAGAAAAGGAAATGGCAAAGCACTTGAGCAAAGAAATGTATTCCGAAGCGAGCCGAACGGGAGTGACCTTTACGGAGATCCTGGGAACCGTATCACCTTCGAAGATTGAGAGCCTTGATGCCTTCGAGTTTGCGCTGATGGAGCGCGGCATCAACCCGAAAAAGGGGACGGTGGAGCAGTTCTATACTTCCACTGAGAACAGCATACTTTTCCCTGAATTCATCAATCGGAACGTACGCATCGGGCTGACCCAGTCAAGCAAGAAGGAAGTGGTTCCTGAAGACCTGATTGCCACCACAGTGTTTATCGATAGCGGTCTGTATGAGGCAGTCAAGGCGGAGTTTAGCGAAAAGGAGGTTGAATACAAGAGAATATCAGAAGGCGCAAAGTTCCCCAGTGTGACCATCTCCAAAGGTGATAAGGAGATCCGCCTTGTCAAAATTGGGGTTAATCTGAATGCACCCTATGAAGCGCTGAGACGTATGAAATTGCCCTTGCTGGCGACTCATATCCAGCTTCTGGGAAGGCGGCTGAGACAGACGATGGTGGCCATAGCCGTCCACACTCTGGTTAATGGTGACGGCAACGGGAACCAGGCAACAATAAACCAGAGGGCAATGAGTTACGCCACACTGGTGGAGTTTCTGCTGGCGATGTCACCCTGGGAGTCTACGATCTGGTTCGCGAAAAAGGAACTGATCGAGGAACTGCTTCTGTTACCTGAGTTACAGGGCAGCGGGCTGTTCAATACTTCAGAGGGAGGCCTTGCGAAGCTCCTCGGCAATCCCCTGAAAAAGTTCGAATGGCCAAAAACCGATCTTGGAAACAACCAACTCTTCCAGGTTGATAAAAACGCTGCCCTGGAACTGATAAAGGAGGCTGGTTCCGAACTTGCTGAAACTGACAAAGTCATAACCCGGCAAACGGAGCAAACGTCAATCAGCCTGGTTTTCGGGATGTCGAAGATTTTCGATGAAGCGGCAATTATTTTTGAAAAATTGGTTCAACAATAGCCGGTCAATCTCAACTTGTTGCGAAACAGGGGGTTTCCCCTGTCTGCTGGAAATGGCCTACCGGCACTGATGAGCAAGGCCAAAAGTAACGGGTAATGTCGTTTAATCTGAAAGGAAAGGGCATGGCACACGACATGGATAACTTACTGAAAAGTGATGACGTGATTGTCATGGAGCAAGAAGCATACAACAATCTGCTGCAAATCATCGAGCGTCAAAAGCATGAAATTCATACTCTTGAATTCCGGATCAAAACTCTCTTGAGTGGGGACAAATAACCCATGCACATGGCGATTTCTTCCGACGATTGGCTTGCACTTAACACACAGCACTGCAACCGGTACCATGCCCGGATGACCCCGGCTGTCTGTACCGAGAACCAGCTAAAGACGGACAATTATCTTTGTTCCGGATGTAGCGGCCTGGAAGATGTCCAATGGGAATTGGAGCGCCGGGAACCGGTCGTTATCCCCTGTGCGCCGGAAGCTGATGACCCCATGACTCAGGCACTGGCCGGGGCACTACAAGACATTCTCGACGGGAAAGAAGATGAAGAGCTGCCGGAGGATCCGGAAGGGGATGAACTTGATGATGAGCTGGTGGAAGAGGAGCTTAACGGATTTCACTACAAGCTTCTAGCGCTTATGGATTGCGAGCCTGAAGAACCGGAACCGGAGCGCAGGCCGAATCTGGAACATAAAAGGCCCCGGCGGGTTGCTGTGTATATGGGCCGTTGCCCTCGATGTTCCGGGTATGTGATTAATGACCCTGAAATGCAGTTTGCCGATCGTGACAATGAAGCCTATCGCTGCTTTTCCTGCGGTTGGCGGACTTCCCCGGCCTATGAATGGAACCGGCAACAATAATTTTTGAAGAAAGGCAAAAATCCATGAAAGCAACGATTACTCTTGAAGACACTGAAACGGGCAATGTAACTATTAATTGTGCATTTTCTGAACCTGTAACGGACAAAACCCAATCAGTAGCGGTATTGCTGACAATGGCAATCATGATGTGCGCTTGTAAGGCCGGTGCGGTTAACATGTACCAGCATGAGGGTTCAGAGACTCCTGGATATGCAGTGATGAATAGAAAAACTTATCGTAAAACGTTGTACATGATTGACAAACGCATCATGGAATTTACTGGAAAACTGCATGGAAAATAAGCACGTTGCAGCCAGCGTTATCCGAGCGGAAAGGGTTTTGAAGGCGACTCTCGCAGCGCTCAATCTGCCTGTGCGTGGCAGTTACAGCAACAAGGAAGTTTGCGATATTTTGGGTATCGGAACGGCAACCTTCTGGCGGCTGATCCGCGCGTATGGAAGGGATGGAAACGGCCGCCTGCTGCGCCCTGAATCCCTCGACTCTTTTGTTTTATCGAGCCACCGGCGCGTAAATTACGTGGAGCTTTTGGACTTTATCAGACGGAACAACGGCCTGGAGCGTGAGGGCTTGCAGAACACGAAAGCCGGGCAACCACAAAAGGGAGACCAGTAACCAAATGGACTATTCAACAAAGAATGCTATCCAGGCAGGAAAGACCATTGAGGCAGCCTTAGCAGTGCTGAATCTTCCGGTGCGTGGCAGTTACAGTCCAAATGAGGTCTGCAACATTCTTGGCATTGTTAATCGAACATTCTGGCGGCTTACCCGGCAATATGAGCTTGATGAGAAAGGCAATTTACGGCGTCCCGATTGTCTGAAGAGCTTCCTGCTGGGAAAAAACCGCCGCGTCCCCTACCTGGAATTGGTGGATTTTATCCGAAGAAATGATGAATACCTGCGAAACAACGAGCGGAAAGACGACCAGGCTGGCCAATAAAGGAGCAAACATGGAAAGCATATTTAAACTGGGAATTTTAATCAAGATGACTGACATGGTCTCAGGGCCGATGCAGGCGATTTCGCGGAGCATGGCTGGCCTGAAAACTAAAGCCGCTGAGCTGCAGCCTGTCTTTGACAAGTTCAAAAGCATAGGCATGCCGTTGGCGGCTGCCGGTGCGGCCATAACCGCCATGCTGACAGGGACGGTTATGGCCACGGTTGCCAGCCAGAAGGCATTAGGGGAACTCTCATCGGTAGGGGTGAAGGATCTGCGGGCGCTGGAAATTGCCGGACAGGAGTTTTCCAATAAGTGGTCAGGAACCACCAAAGCCCAGTTTATAGCAGCCGCCTACGATATCAAGGGCGGCATTGCCTCACTGTCCGACCTGGGAGTGGCCGAGTTTGCCAAACTGGCGGCATTGACCGGCAAAGCGACAAAGAGCACTACACAAGAGATGACCAGCCTGTTTGCCACCGGCTACGGCATCTATAAGGATCAGTATAAAAACCTGAGCGACATGCAATTCGGGCAGATTTTTTCCGGTGCGATCGCAGCCGGGGTCAACATATTCAAGAGTACCGGTTCCAACATGGCCGGGGCGATCGAAAACCTTGGCGCGTCCGCCACGGTGGCCAAAATACCGTTGCAGGAACAAATCACTGTCCTGGGGATGCTGCAAGCAACCATGTCGGGGAGAGAGGCGGGCACCGCCTACAAGGCATTTTTCCGCGACGTGGGCGGGGCCGGGAAAAAGCTCGGCTTGCAGTTCTACGATGCCGCCGGCAACCTGAAGAACATAACCACTATCATGGGGCTGTTGAAGGGCAAATTTGGCGACCTGTCGGGTGTGGAAGGCAACATTCTGCAGAAGGCCTTTTCCGATGAGTCGTATCGGATGATTTCACAGTTGTACACCAAAACCGGCGAGCTGGGCAGCAACATCCAACTGCTCTTTGACGCCATGAAACAGGGCACCGTCTACACTGAACAAATGGCCAGCGCCATGAACCAGGACATCGGCGCGGGCATGGGCGTACTCGGACAGCGCCTGCACAACCTGTGGGAAATCCTCGGCAAGCTGCTTATCCCTATTCTCGCGCCGTTGTTCACCTGGCTCGGCAACGGTATCCTGATTCTCCAGCGGTGGGCCGAAAAGCACGAAACACTGACCCGCGTAATCGTGGTAAGCCTGGCGGTCATCGGCTCGCTGTTGTTTATTTTGGGCGGGTTGGCGACGGTGATCGGCGTGATCGGCCTCGGAATACCGGCCGTGATAACCGGGATGGGGTTGATCAGCGGGGCGTTTGCAACGGCTACGGCCGGCGCCTGGGGGTTTGTAACAGCACTCTGGGCAACCGGTATTCCTCAAATAATTATTGGTATTGTGGCCCTGGGTGCAGGGCTGGCCTGGCTGTACATGAAATTCGAGACCGTCCAGACCGCCATCCAGTTTTTCAATTTCTTCCTGGGCTATCTGCTGGGCCAGCTCGTTAAGGTGGGCATGGGTTTTTATACCGCCCTGGCCCATCCGCTGTTGTTTATCCAATCGCTGATCTGGGGATTGGGCCAGATGCTGGGCGGCATCGGCAGTATGATGTTCAACTCCGGCCGCATGATTGTTACCACCCTGGTGGCCGGGATCAAGTCCATGGCCATGGGACCGGTCAATGCCATCAAGGAAATCTTCAGCAAGATCCGCAACCTGCTGCCCTTCTCGGACGCCAAGGAAGGTCCCCTGTCCCAGCTGACTCTCTCCGGATCACGGATCATGCAGACCCTGGGTGTCGGCATCACCGGCGCGGCCCCAGGTCTGCACAAGGCCATGGCCGGTGCCCTGGCAGGTGTGGCTCTGGCTACCTCGATCGGGATATCCCCGGCCATGGCCGCCCTACCGAAACCGCAACCGCTCCCGGTGGCCCCTGCTTTTGCGTCCGCGCCAGGCGCGACAAATGCACAAACAACGAAACTAACCACATCCGGAGACAACAGAGACGGTCGCAAAACCATAAATATTCAACATCCGACATTTAACATAACTCTGCCAAATGTCAGCGATGGAAAGAGTTTTATGCAGGAACTACAAAGATTGGTGGAGGGGCACGATGTCAACTGACGGCTAGTTTAATAAGATGGCAACGCCCATTAAGTAATCAATCTTGTCACGGCTGAGATAGGCAAACCATAAGCCGTGACCTCGCAACTCATCCGTTACGATCAGTTTCAGTGAGTTGCGACACTCCTACTATGGTTTGTCAGGGGCAATGAAGAGGGGAGACCCCGGCTATGTGCCGCTAACCTTCTTACTTTTTTTCAAGCCGTTTACGGCGATCGTAGGCGGTTTGAAAAAGGGTTCACAACAATAACGGAGTGTATCCCGGTTGACGTAGTTAACAAGCTTGTAAAGGGGTCTTAAAGGTAATTTGAAGCGCTGATTACAGCGAAAAATCTTGGTAGAGATGGGCTATGAAAAAGGAATCCAGGGGGGAAAGGCCGCTTGCTCGCTAGAGTTGCGGCTTTTATGTATCATGCTGATATTGTTATATTTTGTAAAAATTATGGCCGCTCTTTACATAAATACCATTCGCGCGGTTACAGAACGAGGCTTTTCATTCAAATCATTCCACCTCTAGCAAGTCCAAAAAGTGTGAATAAAGTATGAATGTAAAGCGAATAACAAAAAAGGCACTTACAAGAAGTCTTGTAAGTGCCTTGAATTGTTGGCTCCCCTTCACGGACTCGAACCATGGACAAGGTGATTAACAGTCACCTGCTCTACCAACTGAGCTAAAGGGGAATAGGAAGCAACTTATTTAGCAAATAAGACGGATTGAGTCAAGCCAAAAAATGTTTAGATGATAATTTCTCCCGTGCCTGATGAGTAAGTCATGGGAATCAATGCTGCCCGGCGAACAGCTACAACCCGTTTTTCGCAATCTCCTCAACCAGTTTCTTCTGCTCCGCATTCAGGGTTTCCGGAACATGTACGGCTACCTTGACGTATAGATCGCCTTTGGAGTTGGAGCTGAGCGGTTTGATGCCGCAGCCCTTCAGACGGATCTTGGTGCCGGGCTGGATGCCGGCCGGCACCTTGATGCGTTTGTCCCCTTCCAGGGTAGGTACATCCAGTGACGTTCCCAGGCAGGCAGCGCTGAAAGGGATAGCGCGGTCCACAAAGAGATCGCCTCCGTCACGCGTGAAAACCGGATCAGGCAGGATGCGGATGATCAGAAACAGGTCGCCGTCCGGTCCGCCGCTCATACCCTGACCACCTTTGCCGGTGATACGGATTCGGCTGCCGTTGTCCACCCCGGCCGGGATTCTGACCTTCAGCTCCTCCCGCTGGCCGTTGCGCCGGAAGGCCACCTGCTTTTCGGCGCCCTGGGCTGCATCGCGAAAACCGATCTCTGTTTCCATCTCCAGGTCGCCACCCTGTTGCGGCATGCTCCGGAATCCCCCCCGGCCGCCTCCTCGTGCGAACCCGCCGCCAAACAGCCGCGAGAAGATATCTTCACCACCGCCCGCCCCCATATCCTTGTAGGCGTTACTGAAATCGAAGCCGCGAAAGATGTCTTCCTGGCTGTACTGTTTGTGGAACCCACTGGAGCCGTAAGTGTCGTACTCTTCTTTCTTCTTGGGATCGGAGAGAACGGCATAGGCCTCATTGATATCCTTGAACTTGTCTTCGGCGGTTTTGTCGTTGGGGTTACGGTCGGGGTGATATTTGACCGCCAGCTTGCGGAAGGCCTTTTTAATCTCGTCGGCCGAGGAGTTTTTATCAACTCCCAAGGCTTTGTAATAATCGGTGCTTGCCATGTTTTATTCATCCTTTCACAGATCTGTGCAACAATGTAAGCTGTACGGTAACGACTGTCAACATGCATGCCCGGATAAATTTTGTGATAGCCAGGACGTATTATGTCATTATCCTATGATACCATACTTTGAACAAAAAAATTACTTCCCCAAGAATGGAAAGTATGCCAAGTTTTATCATTTCATGGTAAAACTCACTGAAAGCAATCAACAAGGTTAATGGTCGCCATGTCCCTTTACGAAGCCCATAAGCAATTCGCCTGGCCGTCACCGGATCAGATTCTCGATCCCTCCGGCGCCGGTCCGAATGTCTTTGCCCATCTTGCCAAGGAAAAGCTGGGAAAGGCTATTGAACGCTTGCGGGATGGCGCTGGTGTCAAGGTTGGGATATTGGCGGCGAGTCCCGAAGACGATGCCACGGAATCCCCCCTGGCAATCGTCTGTGAGTTTCAGCGGACCGCTTCGGAGAAGACCTTGCAGGAGGCGCACCGACTGGCCTGGAACTTTAGTTATGCGCCAATGCTGATTACCATAGAGCCGGGTCTGGTCAGGGCCTGGTCATGTTGTGAAGAGCCACCCGCCGTCAACGAACTTAACCCCCTCAAGGCACAGATCCATCGATACAAACTGAATGCTACGGCGGATCATGGCGATCTGTCATCACAAGCCGCCGGCTCCCTGCACTGGGTGCAACTGGTTTCCGGGCAGTATTTCAAGGACAACGAATCCCACTTCAAGCGCAACCACTGCGCCGACTACCTGCTTCTGGAAAACCTGAAAGGTCTACGCCGGAAACTGATGGAAGAAAAAGGGCTTGATCAGGATATCTGCCATGACCTTCTGGCCCGTATCATCTTTGTTCAATTTCTCTTCCATCGCAAGGATTCAAAAGGCAGACCCGCGCTTGATGCAACCCGCTTGAACAGGTTGTATGAAGATCGCATATTGTCCGCCAGATATGAAGAGCTGGCGCAGATACTCGAAAATCATGACGACAGTTACGCCCTGTTTCAATGGCTGAACAATAAATTCAACGGCGACCTGTTCCCCGGCAAGGCCCAGACTGAGGAAGAACGGCAGGCTGAATGGCAGTTGGAAAAGGACAACGTCAGGCCGGAACATCTTAGTTTGCTTGCCGATTTCATCAGTGGAAACATTGAGGTGGGCAGCGGTCAGATCTCCCTTTGGCCGCAGTATTCATTCGATGCAATCCCTATAGAATTTATCAGCAGTATCTATGAAACCTTCGTCGGCAAGAAAAAAGGGGTTGTCTATACGCCCGGCTACCTGGTTGACTTCATACTGGATGGCGTCCTGTCGTGGAACGATGAAAACTGGGATGTGAAGATACTGGATCCCGCCTGCGGATCGGGAATTTTCCTGGTCAAGGCGTATCAGCGCCTGATCCATCGCTGGAAAAAGGCCAACCGCCAAGAACCGAGAGCCGAGGTGCTGCGAGGCCTGCTGGAACGCAACCTGTTCGGCGTCGATATCGACCCTCATGCGGTCCGGGTGGCTTCCTTCAGCCTTTATCTGGCCATGTGTGATGCGATTGATCCGCGTCATTACTGGGATCAGGTGAAGTTTCCTCAGCTGCGAAACCGGCGGTTGATTGCGTCCGATTTCTTTGTCGATGATATCCCCGGTTTCAGGACGGAAGAGGATAAGGGGATCTATGATCTGGTAATTGGTAATGCGCCGTGGGGTAAAAACATTGCCGGTGAACCGGCAAAACAATGGGCGAAAAAGCACCATTGGGGACTCTCATATGGTGATGTCGGCCCGCTATTTTTACCGAAGGCCTCAGCGCTCATCAATGATTCCGGTTATCTGTCCCTGTTCCAACCAGCCATGAATCTGTTGTTCAACCAGTCCGGACCGGCGCAAAAATTCAGGAGCCGCTTGTTCGAAGAATTCAAGGTTGAAGAAGTGGTGAACCTTTCTGCCCTACGTTTCAGCCTGTTTGATAAAAAAGCTATTTCACCCGCCTGCATTATCACCATGCGTTCCTGTGCGCCGGATGCCGAACCACTTACCTATATCTGTCCCAAGCCCACATGTTCCAGCTCGGACGATTACCGGGTGGTCATCGAGCCGCACGATGTGAACAAGGTGTATCCGCATGAAGCCGTGACAAACGCCTTGGTCTGGAGTGTCCTGATGTGGGGTGGGCGGCGTGATTTATACTTAATCAAAAGGTTGCAGGAAGCAAACTGTTTATTGAAGCTTGAACGAGAGAAGGTCGCAATTACGCGAGAAGGAATTATACGTGGTGGCGATGGCGCCAAAAAGAACCATGTAGCGACTCTTGAAAGGCGAATTTTAGAGACAAAAAGTTTTCCCGAAGGCACCTTCATGTACTTGGAAGACAGCAAGCTACCCGTTAATAAGAACCCATACACTCATCGTCTTACCGATCTAAATGCATTCAGTTTGCCTCAATTGATTCTTAAACAGAGCTGGCAAAAAAATGATTGGCGGTTCCAGTCAGTCATTGTCAAAAGTTCTGAAAATGAAAATGGCATTGTCTGCGATGACAGCTATGTCAGCGTTCATATCGCTGGCGAAAAATCCAAATGGCTTGAATCCGCATGTCTCAGCTACAATAGCAAGGTTGCGGTTTATTATTTGTTGTTGGCGAGCGGCAGATTCGCCTCGTACAGGCCTTCCATCAATGTTGAAGACATGTTAAGCGTTCCGATTCCCAATCCAGACAACATCTCACTTGCGGACATAACGAGCTATGACGATATTGATGTCATGGTACGCAAGGCTTTTGATTTCAAAGAGAGCGAATGGACCCTTGTCGAGGATCTCTTTGCTAATACGCTGCCTGATTTTAAGGAAGGGAGCGTTTCACCGGGGAGAGCACCGACATGGAGAAAGCAGTATTTGGAAGATGAAACCTTATC
The DNA here is from genome assembly GCA_016650295.1 of Desulfuromonadales bacterium. GTDB lineage: Bacteria > Desulfobacterota > Desulfuromonadia > Geobacterales > Pseudopelobacteraceae > CAIPTY01. Next base: position 28,121 of record JAENWA010000036.1, read on the forward strand.
TTTGTATTGTCATTCCTTCCTGAAAGTCCTGCGGGCTGGATTTGGTGCGGATATACGTGTATCAGCCACCATATTTCAGGAGAAAGAATCGTTCCTGCCTGTCCGGATGGTTGCCATCCATTTTGACTCCTCTGGCGACGGCGATATCCGCCACGAACCAATTACCTCTCCCGCCCTGCTGGCCCGTCTTCAGGAGTTGAATACCAAGTTTATGGACATCTCCAAGGCAAAAGGTGGCATTTTCTATCAACGGGTGGTCAGGGTGTACGATTCGGTCGAAATCAACGGTCAGAACGTGCCAACGGTCTATCTGATAAAGCCGGATCAAGTCCGCTATTGGACCCGCTCCATGGCGTTGCGGGATGCGGACGATGTTGCTGCGGATGCAATGTTGTGGAGGAAGCAGGCACTTTCCGACGGTGCAACGGATACGGAGCGCGTAAGTGCATAGGAGGCTGACCATCGGTGAGGCGCGCTGGCCGGAAACTACGGAGTTTTCAGCTATTGCTACTTGCTGGAACCGGAATGCCTCAACCGTTATGCTCGGGTTTGTCTGGGGCGGTTATGAAAGGCTTTGCTTGGATGTACTCCTTCACATTGATGTTGCACTTGCAGACGAACAACTGGAGCGCAGCATCACCCAGATTCTAACACCCCAAATACGCAATTGCATGTCGGGATATGAACCCTTCCATATTGAACAGGGCGTTTACGAATATGAGACGAGGGTCTCGGCATCCGCGCAGCCGCCTTTATACGATCTTGCCTTTGTACTCAAAGCGAATCCCAGAATTATGTGGCCCTTGGAGGCCAAAGTTCTCAGGACGGATGGAGATGTCGGCAGGTACGTGAATGAAATCACTGGCAACTTCCTGACATGTCGTTACGCCCCATTTTTCGGGGAAGGCGCGATGCTGGGGTATCTGATGGCGGGTGCTTCGGCGGGTGTTTTTGGAAACATAGCAATCAAAACTCCCTGCATCTTGGATGATCATCCTGATTTCACTTCTCGTAACCACAAGACCTCCGACCATGTCCGATCAGTTCCCGCAGACAAACCTTATCCCATCAATTTCCGCTGTCATCACATGGTCATGTCGTTGACGCCGTAGTTTGCGCGCTGTAAAGGAAAAGGCCATGAACAAAAATATCGCTCAATTCGCCGTGATGACCTTTGAAAAAGGGGAGGAGATTTTTGCGGGATATACCACTGAGCATATCCAACAAGTGGGAATATATAAATTGCTGGCGAAGCAAAAGCTGGACGGCACTATTGATTGGGCACACTTTGTCCAGCGCGACAACGGGTTAAAGGAAAAAGTGCTGCGTGGCACGGTCAACACCCCCGCTGAATTCAATCTCGTACTCGATGCTGTCAACAGCAACCTGCTTAAAATTTTCGGTGTGTCCCTGAAGGTAGCCACGTACGATGTCCGCTCCGCTGGGTGCGGAACGGTCTCCAATACAACTCACTGAATCAGCTTACGCGCAGTTTACCTCACTTTCTGTATACCTTGACAGCTATAGTTGCTGGACGTAGTATCACACCGTTGAAATTAACTCCCTGGGAGAACCCATATGAAAAAAGTGATCATAATCGGCGGCGGCATATCCGGGCTGTCAACCGCCTGGCTGCTGCGCCAAAAGGCTCAGGCTGCCGGAAAAGATCTGGAAATTACCCTGCTGGAAAAAGATCAGCGCGTGGGGGGCAAGATCCGGAGCATCCACGAGGAAGGCTATACCTGTGAATGGGGTCCCAACGGTTTTCTGGACAGCAAACCGCAGACACTGGACCTCTGCCGGGCCATCGGTGTTGAAGCAAACCTCCACCGCAGCAATGACAACGCCCGCAAGAGATTCATCTTCTCCGGCGGTGAACTGCACCCGTTGCCCGAGGGTGGTCCATCCTTCCTGAAAAGCAGGCTGATCTCCTGGCCGGGCAAGCTGCGGCTGGCCATGGAGCCGACCCCCTTTATTGCCAAAGCCCCGGTTGGTGTGGACGAGACCCTGGCAGATTTTGGTCGGCGCAGACTGGGTAAAGAGGCACTGGACAAGCTGATTGCGCCGATGGTATCGGGGATCTTTGCCGGTGACCCGGAAACCATGTCGCTGGTCTCCTGTTTTCCGCGCATCGCGGAACTGGAGCGGGAATACGGCGGGCTGGTCCGGGCCATGATCATGCTGGGCAAAAAGAAGAAAAAGGATATTGCCGAGGGAAAGGTGGTCTCCAGTGCTGCCGGGCCGGGCGGCGTTTTGACCTCGTTCCGCGAGGGGATCCAGTACCTGTCGGATGCCTTGTCAGATTCCCTGGGGGATATCATCAGGCCGGGCAGTCAGGTTGTTGCAGTGGGCAAGGGGCAGGACGCACCCTACCTGGTCCGGTGCAGCGATGGCAGTGAACATCCGGCCGACCTTGTCATTGCCGCCTCTCCGGCCTTCAGCGTGGCCGACATGCTGGAGGGTCTTGACCCCGGTATTTCCGGAGTGTTGCGTCAAATCCCCTATTCCAGCATGACCGTGATCTGTTTCGGCTATGAGCGCGAGCGGATCGCCCATCCGCTGGACGGTTTCGGTTACCTGATACCGAAGCAGGAAGGGCGCAGTACCCTTGGTACACTCTGGGATTCAAGCATGTTCGAACGGCGTGCGCCGGAGGGCAAGGTGCTGCTGCGCAGTATGATGGGCGGGGCCTGTTTCCCGGAATACATCAAACTCAGTGATGACGAGGTGGTGGCGCGGGTCAGACGGGATCTGCAGGCAACCATGGGGATAGATGCCGCACCATCATTTGTGCGGGTTTTCCGCCATGAACAGGCCATACCGCTCTACACGGTGGGACATGGCAAGCGGCTGGATACATTGGGAGATTTGCTGAAAGGCCACCCCGGTCTGATACTGACCGGGAATTCCTACCGCGGTATCGGGCTGAATGACTGCGTGGCCGCAGCGCAAAGGGCCTCGGATGAGGCGCTGGCACTGGCTTGGCAGTAGAGTATTTAAATAAGCTGCAACGACAAAGGCTCCCTTTTCGGGGAGCCTTTGTCGTTTTCTGATCATCCTAAAGCAATCCCCGCTCCACGAAGCTCACAAACTCCCCATCACCGACAATGATATGATCCAGCACCTTGATGCCCATGATATCCCCTGCCTCGCGCAGACGGCGGGTGATGGCGATGTCTTCGCTGCTGGGCGCCGGGTCTCCGGTGGGGTGGTTATGCACCAGGATTACCGCGGCGGCCGATTCCTTGACCGCCGGGCTGAAAACCTCGCGCGGATGAACGATGCTCTGGTTCAAAGACCCTTCTGATATTTGTACGCGGCGAATGATGCGGTTCTTGCCGTCCAGGAGCAGGGTCAGGAAGTATTCCTTGCGGCTGTCGCGAAATTCATGGTGAAAATAGTCGAACACCTGCCGGGGTGAGGTGAAGCGGTCGAGGTGTTCGAGTTTGCGGGACTGGAAGCGTGATGCCAGGGTAAAGGCGGCCTTGATGCCGGTGGCCTTGGCCGGTCCCATCCCTTTTATGGCGCAGATTTCTGCCAGGTCGGCACTCCCCAGTTCGCGCAGGTTGTCGCCAAAGTGAGCGATGATCTCCCGGCCCAGGTCGATGGCGCTCTTCCGGGTGGCGGTATCGCCGGTACGGATGATCAGGGCTAGCAGTTCGGCATTACTCAGGCTTCCGGCTCCCTGCTTGAGCATCTTTTCCCGTGGCCGCTCGTCCTGCGGCCATTCCTTGATTCCTCCAACCATTTCCTACCCCTTGAAGCCCGACATGACTGCTGCAATTACCACCCCTCCGAATACGACCCGGTACCAGACAAAGGGTGAGATGCTGCGTTTCTGCACAAATTTCAGCAGGAAGGCCACACTGATATAGCCGGTTACCGCCGCGACTACGATGCCGACCAGCATGGGCATTCCTTCACCGGCCGGAATGCCGTGCTTTAGAATGTGTACGGTTTTCAGCAGCGCCGCACCGGCCACGATCGGCAGCGACAGCAGAAAGGAGAAGCGGGCGGCGCTTTCACGGGTGAAGCCCAGCAACAGACCGGCGGTGATGGTGATGCCCGAGCGTGAGACGCCCGGAATCAAAGCCAGGCACTGGAACAGGCCGATTGTCATTGCGCCGGCCGGTGTGATTTTATCCATGGCAAGCGCCTTGCGCCCGGCAATGTCGACAACCCCCAGGATGATGCCGAATACAACCAGGGCTAAAGCGATCAGCAACGGGTTGGAGCGGAACAGATCCTCCACCTGATGTTCGAACAGCTTGCCGACTATGGCGGCCGGCACGGTCGCGGCTATGATCAGGAATGGCAGGCGTTTGGCCGGGGTGTCCAGGGACCGGCTGCGGAGCGCTTCAAAGAATGCCGATACCATTGTGACGATGTCCTGACGGAAATAGGTCGCCAGGGCGATGAAGGTGCCGAGATGCAGGGCTACGTCAAAGGTCAGCCCGGATTCCGGCCACCTCAGCAGCCAGGGGACGAGGATCAGGTGGGCGGAACTGCTGATGGGCAGCACTTCGGCAAAACCCTGCAGGGCGCCGAGTACAACGGCATGGAGAAGATTCACGGTGTATAACTCCTTTCAGGATCGTCAGAATACTTCAGCATGATTTCAAAGGCAACCGTATTTGATGTTTGTTACTGTCAGGTTACAGATGAATGAATTTTCAGTGGGAAGCAGTACTGAAATGTGCTATAAAAGTCCGATTTTGAATTGACTGTTCTCACTAATTATCTGATGGAGGCATACGATGTTTGGACTTATCCCAAAAGAAGAAAAATTCTTCGTGTTGTTCAAGGAAATGACCACTAATATTATCGAAGGGGCCAGGCTTCTCAAAGATATGCTGGACAATTTCGAAAATCCCGCCGAGAGCCAGCGCAAAATCAAGGATGTGGAGCATAAGGGTGATTCCATCACTCACCAGATCATCCAGAAGCTTAACAAGACATTTGTTACGCCTCTTGACCGTGAAGATATCTACTCTCTGGCCTCCAAGCTCGACGACATCCTTGACCTGATTGACGCGTCGGCACAGCGGATCATCATGTACAATGTCGAGGCCATTCCCCCCGAAGCCAAATCACTCGGGTTCATCATTCTGCAGTCCTGCTATGCAGTTGATAAGGCGGTGGCCATGCTGGGTAAAAAAACCAACGAGCAGATCTTTGAGGCCTGTGTCGAGATCAACTCGCTGGAGAATGAAGCCGACCGGGTTTCGCGCGAGGCCATCAGCCGCCTGTTCGATGAGGAAAAAGACCCGATCCAGCTGATCAAATGGAAGGAGATCTTTGAAACGCTGGAGAAAGCGACCGACAGATGCGAAGACGCCTCCAATATCCTTGAAAGCGTGGTGGTAAAGAATGCTTGATCCTGCATTTGTGATGCTCTGCCTGGTGATCCTGGCGGCGCTTCTCTTTGACTATATCAACGGTTTTCACGATACGGCAAACGCCATTGCCACCTGCGTATCGACTCGTGCCATCTCGGTCAGGGGCGCCATTATCATGGCCGCTGTGCTTAATTTTGCCGGTGCGATGATCTCCACCAAAGTGGCCGGCACCATTGGCAAGGGGATCGTCGACAGCTCGAATGTCACCCAGATGGTAGTGCTGGCGGCCGTCATCGGTGCGATCGTATGGGACCTGATCACCTGGTATTACGGTCTGCCTTCTTCTTCATCCCATGCAATTATCGGCGGCATCATGGGGGCCGTATTTGCCCATGCCGGGGTCAGCGGCCTCAAATGGGGCGGACTCAAGAATATCATCCTGGCGTTGCTGCTCTCACCGATTCTGGGAACCATCATCAGCTTCATCTTCATGATCATCATCTACCGGGTTTTTGGTAACAAGTCACCAAGTGTACTCAATAAGAATTTCCGCCGACTACAGGTCGTTTCAGCTGCCTTTATGGCGTTTTCTCACGGCACCGCTGATGCACAGAAGTCGATGGGGGTTATCACCCTGGCCCTGGTTAGCTACGGAACCCTGAAAACTTTTGCTGTGCCATGGGAGGTAATGGTGGGATGTGCAACGGCCATGGCTCTGGGAACAGCTGCGGGGGGCTGGCGCATCATCAAGACTGTAGGGCGTGATTTTGTCAAACTTCAGCCGGTGCACGGCTTTTGCGTGGAAACCGCCTCGGCCGCCGTCATTCTGGGAGCCTCAGCCTTCGGCATGCCTACCAGCACTACCCACGTGATCACCTCATCCATACTGGGAGTGGGCCTTTCGAAGCGGCTCAATGCCGTCAACTGGAATGTTGCCAAGCGCATCCTGGTCGCCTGGATACTGACCATACCGGCAGCAGCTCTGGTGGCCTACCTGGCCTACCAGGTCATGAGCCCTTTGCTCGGAAAATAAAAAACGGGCGGGTTTATTGCCCGCCCGATTTTTCATCCTCTGTAAATCCCGTTATTCCAGTTCTTCCCCCACCTCTTCCATCTCGCGCGTCATCTCCGCCAGCGCGGCATCTTTCCGCCTGAAAAAAATCACCAGCCGGTAGCAGATGAAATAGGAAGCAATCGCCGCCACAAACCCGATAATCGAACTCCCCAGCATGAGCGGTTTGGAATGGTGGATCATGACCCCCTTGAGTGTGGCCCAATCCATAGTGCGGATCTTCAGTTCCGCTGTGCCGCGTCCCCCGAGAATCCATTTTCCCAGTTTGTAACTCAGGAGCAAGGATGGAACAACGGTTATGGGGGAGTTGACCCAGGTTCCGGTCAGGCAGGTCAGCTTGTTGAGGCGAAAAACAAAGGACAGTATCAAGGCGGCGGCGGTATGAAAACCGGGTACCGGCGGGGTGAAACTGATAAACACCCCCAGGGCGAAGCCGGTAGAGATGTGGCCCGGATGGCTGTCCAGCGACATGATCGTCTTGAACTGCTGTTTCAGTTTTTCCTTTGAGATCATGGTCCCCTCGACGTCGGGCAACTCTAAAGCCTGTCTGTATACATTGTCAATCAATAATGCCGGTAGCGCAGGCAGGGACGCAACTATCGTTCGAGTATGAATGTTACCGGACCGTCATTGACCAGGGCTACCTGCATGTCGACCTGGAAGATGCCGGTCTGCACCGGAACCCCCATTCTTTTAACCGCTTCCACAAAATATTCATAGAGTCGCTTCCCCTCGTCGGCCGGCGCTGCCGTGTCGAAGGAGGGCCGCTTGCCTTTGTTGCAGTTGCCCGCCAGGGTGAACTGAGAGACCACCAGCAGGCTGCCTTCGACCTCCTGCACGGAGCGGTTCATCTTGCCGGCATCATCACTGAACATCCGCAGATTGATAATCTTTTCCGCCAGCCAGTCGGCCTTCGACTCGTCGTCTCCCTTTTCCACCCCCAGCAGCACCATGATGCCGTGTTGGATGGCACCGACAGTCTTGTTCTCCACAACCACTGAAGCCGAAGTGACGCGCTGGATGACCGCTTTCATGCAAGCCCCCCATCATTTGGTAATAGCCAAGCCAGGTTGGGCACGCGTTGCTGGATATTTTCAAATCCCATTAAGGTGTTCCTTCGCGCCTCAACTTCGGCGCATTCGCCCCATAGATAGTGAGTAGAAGTTCCGTATCATCTATCAGTCGATATTCCGGTTTTCTCCCCGCCAGCAGATCGCTTTCCGTGATAATGATCGGTACTCCTTCTCCCCGTTTATCCATGAGAAACTCCCGTTCAGCTCCGGTTTCGGCCATTGCAACCGGACAACGGGCCAGAAGGCTCGTAAGAAGTTCGTTACGAGTTGCCTGTCTCAAGGGAAGGCTCTCGATGGTCATGGTATTAGGGATTGTACCGGGAGAAAACAATTCAAGCCGATCCGCAAACAGATGCATTCTGATTTTGGCGTTTTGTATCGAATAATCACGATGCGCCACGGCGTTGACGATTGCCTCGAACACCGCCCTCATGGAGAACTGGGGCTTTTCAACACGACCAGGGGACTTTTCGGCCGCTACCCGCATGTTTTTTTCGACAAATCGGCAGGCGTCGCGTATCTGTTCGTCAATCGGTCCTCGAAAATCATGCTGATCCAACTGATACGCAGCATCACGTTCTGTCCCGCTGTAACAGACAGCCTGAATATACGCATTCGGTAACCATTCATCCGGCATTTGCGATGCCAGCAAGACACCTGAAACGGTTGGACAAACATTTCCATCCATATCCAGGGTCAGCAGCTTCAGTTTCAACAGAAATTCGCGATTATCAGCAGGAGACAAAGGCGTACGGAATCGTTGCCAGAGATCCTCACGCAGACATTCGACAGGCGCGCCGGGAACCGCCTGCTCATCGAAACGGATGATGCGAGTCTGGCTGCGCTGCTGAAAGAGGCGGGCAAGAAGGTCGGGCGTCATTTCTCGCTTGGAACTGCCGATGCGGTGGAAATATCCGTTCGAACTCTTATGAACATAGAGGCTGCGTTGGATGTCAACCCTGATGACTGCGCGCTCGGTCCCATCGCTGGCGGGAAGCAACATCTTGCGGATTCTGCAGGTCAGCGGCGGGCTGATCACATCGTTGCAGATATTGCGAAGCCAAGTTTCCACGACATCAAGCTTTTCTTCAGGAATGCCTGTAATCGTCCTTGTTGCATCGTCTACTCCCAAGACAAAGACACCTGATGCAGAATTTGCCATGCCGGCCAGTTCATCGGACATACCGTTAGTATGGGGCTCGGATACCCTGTTCCCCTTGAATCGAAGGTCTTTCAGCTCAAGAGATGAATCCTCGCCGAGATTGATCTGTTTCAGTAAATCCTCAAGAGTATCAAACATGAGTTCACCTCAAAGTGTTATGCGTCTGTAGCGTTTATCAAAGGCTTCGCGGCCACCTTCCATTATATTACAGATTTGGTCGCGAACGGCCTGTTCCTCCAGCCCACCAGGCACCGCCACCTGTGTCTGGCCGTTTTTGACATGCAGAACATGGACAAGTTCCGCGTCGCCGTTAACCACGATATTAGGGTTATGGGTAACAATAATCAATTGACGCCGCAGCTTGTTCGTCTTGATTTGACGTACGACAAGATCGTAGATCAAGGCATTGTCCAGATCGTCTTCAGGTTGATCGATAATCAGCGGCTCCGTGCCGTGGCTCAGCAAAAATGCCAGAATTGCCGATGCCTTCTGGCCTTTCGAACCATTCTCCAGCTCTTCGTATTTCGACTTGTTGACGTTCGTGGCATGCCTGACCCTGAGAAGATCTTCCGGCCACCAGCTCCAGAGGCGGTCCAGATTGGCCGGTTGATCCTCATACCCTTTTTGCAGGCGGGAAATGAACGGTTTTGCTATGAAATTGGGCAGATCAGTCAGGTCATTCAGTACAATCTTTTCCGTCCGGACCTTTATGTCTCGAATCATGTCCGGCAAGTTCTCGGATGACTGTCCATCCTCTCTCCACCTGGACATCTGCCGCAATAACCCGCCTTCACCGTTCAGGATAGATCCTTCAAATTTGTTATCTTCAAGCGAAAGGTTTTCACGATACTTGGTTTCCAGGTCAGCGACATCACCGAAGGGAATCAACTTCATCTGAACATATGGGTTTTCTTTGAGAACCGAGGTGATGAATGCATTTCGTTTACTGCTCAACTCTCTTCTCAAGCCGACAAGGGAATCGATGGTGCGTTCCGTTTCCTCAATGACTCTGCTCTGTTCCCGCTTCAACTCCTCAAGGCTGGTAAGCTCGTTGAACAGACGGGTCTTTTCCTGAACCCAGTGGCCATACAGGGAAGGATCGAAAGGACTGCTCTTTCCTTCATATTCCCGCACCAGTGTCTCGTACCGCTCCATGGCCGTGACAACATCTTGATGCCATTGACTGGCCGTCAACTCCTCCGTTCGCTTCTTGGCGATCCGGTCAACCTCAGTTGCCAATTCCCGCAAACGCTGCTGAACAGTTTCCAGGGCGTTTGCTGCCTTACCGTGGATTGTGGCGAGTTCAAGACGCGCCGGGTCATCCTCGGCAAAGAGATGGAGCGGGAAGGAATCGGCCTGGGCTTCCTCGTGCAACACCAGAAGACGGTCGGCCAACCCGCCGAAGTCATCCTCCAGAGGGACGGCGCGTTGTTGTTCGACCCGCTTTTGATACTGCTTGAGGATCTCGCCATGGCCCCGCTCTTCGTACTGTTTCAAATCCTTTTCCACTTCGACCAGTTTCGCACGAAGCTCCGGTTCGTTCCGTAACTTCTGTTTGATCGTGCGTTGTTGAAGCCTGAGTTCCAAAAACCGGTTAATCGTGTCATTCCAGCGGGATTCCCATTCGCTGCGATTCACCTCCGGCGAACGATCAAGAATATCCAGCAAACCTTTGGAATTCTCTGCCAGTGCATAGATCTGTTTCTGACTGTACATACTCAAAGGGAGGCGTTCCCGCAGGTCGTCACCCGACTGCGCTTCTACCCAACCGTTTTCGTCCAACTGCTCAAATACTTTTCCAATGCTGTCCTTACGCCAACGAAAACGATACTCCTCATCCCGTCGGCAAAAGCCGAGCAGTATTTCGGTATCGTTTTCCATAACCCCTTTGCCGGTTGCATAGTCTTTGAACCGTCTCAAGTCGGCGCTCAACGAGTCGATCAACTCCCCATCACGCCTGGCTGCAATGCGCATGGAATCCAATACCGTTGATTTACCGCTGCCTCGCCCACCGATGATGGCATTGAAACCGGGATGAAAGATCATCTCGAATGGCTGGCCAGGAATACGCCCGCAATGTCGCATTTTGGATATGGTCAACGAATGAATGAAAATATCCGGTTCTCGGTTCGGATTCACCGTGCGGTTGTCGATGCAAAATTCATGATCCATCAAAGCCAGGCGCAGCCCTTCAATGGATGGCGTGCTCATCTTTACCCATGTGCCATGCTTGCCGATTTCAGCAGGGGTATGTGCGTCGGAACCGCCAACCTTGGCCAGGGTATTTAGCGCCATACGTAATTCTGGAGTCGAATTGTCAAATGCGTTCAGATTACAGAACTCCGCAGCGTAGATAGCTTTCAGAGATCGTTCCAGTTCAGGGCAGAGTGCGGATTTACCGTCCAGCAATCCTTGTGGTCCGTCAACATGGGCAGCAATCGGTATTCCGTTAGCCTCTTTGATAATCTTTATCGTTTCTTCAAAGGACGTTGTAGTGGAACTATCCGGATCGCCGTGACCATTGAGGATGCCGCATCGCCCCAGGACACCGGTTATTGTCTTCTCACCGGCACTATTGAGATCAAATGCAGCCAACAGATGTACCCGGCCAATCCCGGTAGATACCGTGATTTCAACGCCTGGGAAGATTGCCAGTGGGCGAAACCAGTCAGGTTTGCTGGATGTAAGTCCTTCATATGAGATTTTAAGCGTCACCAGCCAATCTCCGCTATTGTGATCAGCAACGACCACACAATCAAGACCTGCGGTCATACAGCTTTTCAGCCATTCTTCGGGTGTTGCTTCAGGCCTTTTATAGCATATAAAGGAGGCCGGTGTATGGACATGGAAGTCAAACCGCCACCATCTGCTGCCGGGATATTTCCATTCGCCTTCCATATCTAAACCCTCCCCCACATGTAATCAGCACTAAACTAATCCTTCTCACGAGGTCGTGCAGGTTGTCCCCGTGAATAACCAGTTGCCGGTAGGGGCGAAGCACGATGCACCCGTGCTGTCGCCACTACAAAAGTGTTTATTACGCCCGTTCCAAAAAAACCGCCAGCGTCACTATATCAATCCCCTCATACCTCTTCAAATCAAGCAGATGCCTGTCGCCAGTCACAACCATAGCTGCATTGCCGGCAACGGCGCACTCCAAAATGCGGTTGTCCGGTTCGTCTGCTACTACGGAAATACGCTCAGTCGGCTTCAAAATCGTTGCCACGGCCGCAACGTGACGAATTGCCGCCTTCACGCGGTCTGATTCCCACTTGAATTTATCCTGAAGTTTTCGGGCGAGTTCGGTGAGAATGGGAACAGAAGAATAGAGCTTTATACTGCCATCAACGGCTTTTTGATAGGCTGTCTCCCCGCGACCTCCGGGGGTTATGAATGCTGAAATGTAGATGTTTGTATCAAAAACGACCTTCAGCACTACCGGTCACCAAACACAAGACGGTCAATGTCGTCCTCGGTAATACCTGCCTCACGGGCTTTTGTTGTTCCGTACTGCTGCAGGTCCGCCAACTCGTTTTTCAGGGTCTGCTGTTTGTAAAAAGTGAATATTTCACGAAAAAACTCGCTGGCGCTTTCTCCCTTTTCCTTTGCAAGCTGACGGTATTCGGTTGCCATGAGTGGCGGAACGGATAAAGTCATCACTGCTCTTTGATGAGACGGCATAGCGCACCTCCTTGTGTATTACACTGTATTACCATGTTCCTGTTTCAATGTCAAAAAGTGCAGGGGCGCATTGCAATACGCCCCTGCACTTACGGCCTGTGATTATACCCTCACCAACTCGTACTTCCTGCTCCCCAGCCCAACCTTTTCCCCATGTGCCAGCTGCACCTCCCAGGGGATCTCCGGCCAGCAGCCGCGGAACTTGTCTCCACCCGGTTCATGGCCGGATAGAAGCGCCGACCCTTCGTTGCCGCGGGCACCATTAACCAGGTCGACACAGGCCTGATCGATTGCGACCGGATCGAGTGATGCGCAGATACCGATATCGTTGACGATCGGGGCGTCGGCGTGGCCGTAGCAGTCGCAGGCCGGCGAAACCTGGGTGATGAAGCTGATGAAGATCGCCTTGCCCTGTTTGCCGGACAGCGCTCCTTTGGCGTATTCGGCCATCTTTCTCATGACCAGGTCGGCGGCCTCGTTCCATTGGATGTTGACGGCCTTGACCGGACAGACCGTGATGCAGCGGGAACAGCCGGCACAGAGGGTGGCATCGATGGCGGCCTTGCCTTCCATGACGGCAATGGCATCGTGGGCGCAGGCCTTCAGGCAGATCCCGCAGCCGGTGCAGTATTTCTCGGCAACCTTGGGCGCCACGGTGGAGTGTTGCACCAGTTTGCCTGTGCGGCTGGCGCAGCCCATCCCCAGGTTCTTGATGGCCCCGCCGAAGCCGGTCAGTTCGTGACACTTGAAGTGGGTCATACAGACCAGCGCATCGGCCTCCACAATCTCTGTGCCGATGTGAACACGTTTCAGCAACTCTCCGTCCACCGCCACGACCGTTTCCGTCACCCCCCGCAATCCGTCGCTGATGATCAGCGGCGCACCGACGCAGGCATAGCCAAAGCCGTTCTCGATGGCGCAGGTCAGGGCCGAAACCGCCTCTTTGCGCTCGCCGGGATACAGGGTGGATGAATCGGTCAGAAAAGGCCTGGCGCCCAGTTTTTTGATCTCCTCCACCACCCTGCGGGCGAAAATAGGCCGAATGAAGGCGCTGTTGCCCTTCTCGCCGAAATGGATCTTGACTGCGGTCAGATCTCCCGCGGAGACTGCCTGATCAAGTCCGGCCAACATCAGCAGTTTACTGATCTTGTCGAACAGATTCTCCTTGTGACCGGCCCGCATATCAGCAAAAAAAACTTTGGACATGGCTTCCTCCCGTAAAAAACATATTTTTGACCAGCGTCAAGTAAAGATCGAAATCAATGCTATACTCTCCATACCATACAAACGAGAAAAACTCGATAACGAGTTTGTAAACACACAACCCCACAGGAGGAACAACAAATGTTCTGTAATCAATGCGAGCAGGCAGCAAATGGAACCGGCTGTAATATTTCCGGCGTATGCGGCAAGAAACCTGAAGTAGCTGTCCTGCAGGATCACCTGGTCTACGGCCTGAAAAGCCTGGCGCTGTATGCCGACAAGATCGGCCGCAACGCCGAGATCGACCGCTTCACCATCGAAGGGCTCTTCTCCACTGTCACCAATGTTGACTTCGAAGCAGCCCGCATCGGCGGCCTGATCAAGCAGTGCTACGAGTTGAAGGAAAAAGCCAGGGCTGCCGCCGGTACGACCATCAGCAATCCGGTGGCCGACTGGAAACCGGCAGAGGATCTGGCCGGCATGACTGCCCAGGGCGAGACCTACGGCATTAACGCCCAGCATGCCAACGAAGACATCCGTTCCGTCATCGAGATCCTCATGTACGGCCTGAAGGGTATGGCCGCCTATCTGGATCACGCCATGATCCTTGGTCGCACTGACGATGAAGTGCTGGCCTTCGTTCAAAAGGCACTGGCTGCCACCACCGATGCAAATCTCGGTTTGATGGACTTCGTCGGTCTCTCCATGGAGTGCGGCAAGCAGAACATGACCGTCATGGGTCTGTTGGACAGCGCCCACACCGATACCTACGGCCATCCGGTACCGACCCCGGTCCAACTGGGCACCAAAGCCGGCAAGGCCATCCTGGTTACCGGCCACGACCTGAAAATGATGGATGAGATCCTCAAACAGACCGAAGGCAAGGGCGTCAACGTCTATACCCATGGTGAAATGCTGCCGGCCCACGGCTATCCCGGCCTGAAGAAGTACAGCCACCTGGTGGGCAACTACGGCGGCGCCTGGCAGGACCAGGCCCAGGAATTCGCCCAGTTCCCCGGTGCCATTATCTTCAACACCAACTGCATCCAGAAACCGGCCGAATCCTATGTCGACCGCCTCTACACCTGGGGCCTGGTGGCATGGCCCGGTGTCAAGCACATCGAAGGCTGGGATTTCAGCCCGGTCATCGACAAGGCCCTTGAGTGTCCGGCCCTGCCCGAGAATCCGGGCCAGGAAATCCTGACCGGTTTCGGCCACAACGCCGTACTGGGCGTGGCTGACAAGGTCATCGCCGCCGTAAAGTCCGGCGACATCAAGCACTTCTTCCTGATCGGCGGCTGCGACGGCGCCAAATCGGGACGTAACTACTACACCGAATTTGCCGAGCAGGCCCCCAAGGATACCGTCATCCTGACCCTGGCCTGCGGCAAGTACCGCTTCAACAAACTTGAGTTCGGCGATATCGGCGGCATCCCGCGCCTTCTGGACATCGGCCAGTGCAACGACGCCTACTCGGCCATCCAGATTGCCGTAGCCCTGGCAGGCGCCTTCGAGTGCGGCGTCAATGACCTGCCGCTCTCCATGATCCTGTCCTGGTACGAGCAGAAGGCGGTCGTGATCCTGCTGACCCTGCTGTCCCTGGGCATCAAGAACATCAAGCTCGGTCCCACACTGCCGGCCTTCATCACCCCCAACGTCCTCAACTTCCTGGTGGAGAACTTTAACATCGGCCCGATCACTACGGCCGAAGCCGACCTGAAGGCGATTCTGGGATAGGTAATATCATAGCACGTTGAATGCAAGCGCCCCCGGTGGATTATCCATCGGGGGCGTTTGCGTTTTGTTGTTATTTTTGCGTTTTTTGAATCGTCTCTTGAGTTCAGGTTACGATTTCCGGCGGAGTACGTACATCCTGACGTTCCGGAATCGGCAGGGCATCCACTTCGATCTCTAAAAAACGTTGATGGATTCGATCGGCAAAATCCGACGGAGCAGTTGAAGGCATGAGAGCGTGTCGCAGTATATTCCTCACCTCGGCCTCCATGGAACTGCCGTGCTGTGCTGCTTGCAGGCGAAGTTTATGCTTTAGAGATTCATCAATATTTCTGATGGTTAGGCTGGCCATGTGAACACCTCCTCTAGTTGCAATGATATCGTTGTACTCAATGATTGAGGTGGCGGCAAGTAATTATTTCGGAGCCTTTTGCGCTGTTTATGGGCCTGTTTTCTTCGCGGCCAGACGGCGGGCGATCAGCATAACTGCTTGGCGATCGGGGTTGAGTTTGATTTTTCTGAAATGTTTGAGGAGGGAATTGGATAGGCCGTAAGGTGGGTGTTCAGCAAGTACCATAACATAGGTGGCTTAATACTCAGTTTGTAGCGTTGTCTCCTAACACACTGTTTAAAAGAGCCAGAGCAGATTGAACATTACTAAAATCGTTACCTGTTAATACGCTCATCCGCTCATTTGAAAATAGTTTTGCAATTTCTACGTGCAAGGCTTTAGAAATTCCCAGTAAGGTATCAAGGCTTGGATTGACGGTTCCTCTCTCAATTTCACCAATAAATTTATAGCTCAATTCTGCATATTCGCCTAACTCCTCTTGGCTCCACCCTCTTGCTTTCCTAAGAAAACGAATCCTTTTACCTACAAGCTTTCTAAGCTCTATTGGTGTCATTTCTATGTACATGAAGGAATTATAGGTGCTTTTCTGGTGGTCAAAAACCCTATATTGGTGCTATTGTGCTTTGCTTTAAAACTAACTGGTGTTTTTAACCAAAGGACCAATGGCTCGTATAGAAGATGAAATAGGCAAGATTGCCGATCCGGTTTTACGCGCCACATTGTTTGATGAGGTCAAGAAGCTCAAGACGGAAAAGCGGTTCGGGCTGGTGTTTGAAGAACACTTGCCGGAGCTGGTGCCGATCTATGGGGCACGGGTAAAAGCCCGCAGCCTGGTTGCCCGCCGTGGCCGGACGTTCACAGAGACATTCAAGGTTGTGCGTGTACATGAAGGCATGGCCGAAGTAGAGAAGAACGACGGCAGCCGGGAGAATATTCCGGTTGACGAATTGACGGTTGTCCGGCGCTTTGGCGAGCCTATTTATCCCGCCTTGCGGCCTTTCGACCGCGTGAGAAATGGCGATACTTCTCAGCCTCACCATATCCTGATTGAAGCCGATAATTACCATGCACTGCAACTGCTGGAATACTGCTATTCCGGCAAGGTTGACTGCATCTACATTGATCCCCCATACAACACGGGGGCAAAGGACTGGAAGTACAATAACGATTACGTGGATGGTAACGACACCTGGCGGCATAGCAAATGGCTATCATTTATGGAAAAAAGGCTTTTGCTTGCAGAAAGATTATTATCGCCTGATGGAGTTCTGATAGTCACGATTGATGAGCATGAAGTCCATAATCTTGGTGTATTACTTAAGCAAATTTTGAAAAATACGCGTGATATACAAATGGTTACAATAGTGACCAATACAGCAGGTTCAATGTCACCGGGTAAGTTTTCCCGAGCCGAAGAATATGCGTTTTTCTGCTTTTATGGAAATTCAAAGCCCATACCGATGAATACAGATATGCTTTCTGATGCAAAACCATTCACACAATTCTGGTTTCCATTATTCCGCAGTAGAGGATTAAACGACAGGCCATCAAAACGCCCCAATTTAGTCTATCCGATAGCTGTTGATCCCGATACGCTGAAAATTATTGCTGTTGGTAAAACCTTAAAAGAACGTGTGGATGTAGGAGAAATCACAGGCAACCTCGACAATTGGAAACCTGATCTAAGTGAACAAATTGATGGGTATCCTGTTGTTTGGCCGGTATTGGATTCTTATGAAGTATCAACATGGCAAGTAAGTACACAAACCTTGACCAAACTAGTTTCGGAGGGCTTTGTACGTATAAGTAAGTCAAAGAACGATAATGGGCCGAGATCATTTACAATTTCTTATGTAAAGGACAAAAATAGGAAATTGATATTAGAAGGTAAAATTAGGATTTCTGGTAAGGAGACAAATGGAGCTTACATTCTTGAAGGTGGCACAAGAACAACGATTCCTAAATCAACATGGAAGGTAGCGACCCATGATGCACGTTTATATGGGACTACAATGTTGAGAAGTGTTTTGGGTAAATCTTCTTTTACATATCCAAAGTCACCATATGCAACATTGGATTCGTTGATGACAGTGGTGTCTGATAAGAAATCAGCACTTATTGTAGATTTTTTTGCTGGTTCTGGCACAACCCTTCAGGCGGTTAGTTTGTTGAATGAACGGGATGGAGGCAATAGAAATTGCATTTTAATAACTAACAACGAAGTTTCGGATGATGATTCAAAAGATCTCTTTAATAGCGGATACAAACTTGAAGATCCACAGTGGGATCATCGTGGAATTTGTAGATCCATTACCTGGCCACGTTCAAAGTATACGATACTTGGTAAACGTGATGATGGTACTGAACTGGAAGGTGAATATTTATATAGCAATACCAATTTGAAAGACGGCTTTCCGGCAAACCTGGAATATTTCAAGCTGGATTTCCTCGATCCAGCCGAGGTGCAGATGGGGCGCCAGTTTGCTGCAATCCTGCCGGTACTCTGGATGATGGCCGGGGCGCGTGGTCCGCTGCCGGATGCCCCCGATTCTCACGCACCGTGGCTGATTCCGGCGGATTGCCCCTTTGCCGTGCTGATTCAGGAAAAACGGTTCAAGGAATTTCACCGGCACGTTGAAGCGCGGGACGATTTGACTCATGTATTTATTGTTACCAATTCCAGCAGCACCTATCACAATCTGCGTGAAGAGCTGGAAGTACCCCATGTAGTGCAGCTTTACCGGGATTATCTGCAAAACTTCAAGATTAACTATGGCAAGGATTAGGCTATGAAACTGGAACTTATGGATTTTCAGCTCAACGCGGTTGACCTGCTGATTAAGCGTCTGAAACAAGCTAAACGAGAACTTGACGACGGCGACCCGCAGGCGGTTATTCTTTCGTCTCCAACTGGTTCAGGGAAAACGGTAATCACTACCGCCTTGATGGAGGAAATTCTGGAGGGTTCCGAGCAGTTTGATGGAGAACCGGATGCTGTGTTTCTCTGGCTTTCCGATCAACCGGAACTGAATGAACAGTCCCGCAAAAAGATTGCTGACACCTGTAGCCGGTTCCGCCCCCATGACCTGATTATCATAGATTCAAACTTTGACCGGGAAACCTTTGAAGGCGGCAAGGTCTTTTTCCTGAATATCCAGAAACTGGGTAAGGATAAGCTGCTGACCAGCAAGGGAGACATGCGGCAGTACACCATCTGGGAAACTATCGCCAATACTTCCAAAACTCTCCGGGGAAAATTCTACCTGATTGTTGATGAAGCGCACAGGGGGATGCGACAAACCAAGAATGAAGCCAATGCACAAGAAAGCATCCTGCAAAAGTTTGTCAAGGGTTCCGGTGAGATTCCGCCAATTGATTTGATTTTGGGAATGTCGGCTACACCACAACGGTTTGTGAAAATGCTGGAATCGGAAACGAATAGAACGCCCCGTAAATGTGAGATACCAACTGAAGAAGTACGCGCATCAGGTCTGCTGAAAGAGCGGATTATCCTGTTCTATCCCGATGCCAACGACCCAAGCGATATGACCTTGCTGGCAACTGCGGCCCGACGCTGGAAAGAGATACGGGACGCCTGGAATGTCTATACTGAAGAACAGAAGGACAAACAACCGGTTCATCCTGCAATGGTGATTCAGGTTGAGGATGGCAGCGACAACAGGCTTACCAAAACCGATCTTGAACAGGCATTAAAGACATTGGAGCAGGAGTTGGGCCCAATCAGCGATGAAGAGCTTGCCCATAGTTTTCAGGAAGATCAGGCCATTACCGTTGGGCATCATAAAATCCGCAAGATTGAGGCGTCACGGATTCAGGAAGAAACCGGCATAAAGATCATTCTCTTTAAGATGGCGCTGACAACTGGCTGGGACTGCCCCCGTGCGGAAGTGATGATGTCTTTCCGCCGGGCACAGGATCACACCCTGATTGCCCAGCTTATCGGGAGGATGATCCGCACACCCCTCGCCCGACGTATTGAAGGGCGGGAACTGCTGAATACGGTTTCGCTCTATTTGCCTCACTATGACAAGGAAGGGGTAAACCAGGTAGTAACCCGGCTGAAAAGCGATCCTGATTACGTCCCGCCGATTGATGTTGAGGAAGGGGCAAAGCTCGTCATCTTCAGACAGGATCAGGCCCGCAAGGATGCAATTGATGAGCTTTCCGGCCTGCCGGTTTACAAGGTGGACAAGATACGCAAAGCATCCAACACCCGGCGGTTGATGAGGCTTTCAAGGCTTTTGTATATGCATGAAATCGACATTGAGGCATCGGAAGAATCGAAAAAGCTGATTATTGAAACGCTGGACGAGGAAAAAGATCGGTTGCGCCGGGATGATCCCGATTTTGACAGGAAGGTTGCCGAGTGCACCGAAATCAAGGTGAATGCCGTAACCATCGAGCAAGGCACCTGGCGTGATCTTGGCGGCAGCTCAATCACCGTGCGCCGTGACGATCATAACATTGACGACCTGTTTAACCGTGCCGGACAAACATTGGGCGAGGGGCTGAATGTTGATTACTGGCAGGCTCACTATGACGAGGATGATCCGACACGGCCAAAACTTGAACTGGTCTTTATCCTGCAAAATCAGCAGGCATCGGATGCACTGGAAAAAGAGTGCGGTAGACGGATTGAAAACCTGTTCATCAAATATAAGACGGCAATCAGGAATCTGACTTCATCTGAACGTGAGAAATACAACAAGGTAAAAGGAACAGCCAAGGAGCAGGAAGCTCTTGAGATGCTACCACCGGCTGAAATAATGGTTGGTGTGGATAAGAATGACGGCAGCGGATACAGCCGGTTTGACAAGCATTTGTATGTTGACGGCCAGGGCGAGTATTGGGCAAAGCTGAACACGTGGGAAACGGCGGTAATTCAGGCTGAAATTGATAAACAAGATGTTGTCGGCTGGCTGCGTAATTATGATCGCAAACACTGGGCGCTTTCAATGTCGTATGAATTTGGCGGCACCAGCAATCCCATGTACCCTGATTTTCTGGTAGTCCGCCAGAAGGATGATGGTTATCTGGTGGATATTCTGGAGCCCCATTCATCGAGTCTAAATGATAACTATGCCAAAGCCAGAGGACTTGCCAAGTATGCACAGCAACATTACAGCAGTTTCGGCAGGATTGAACTTATCAGGGTGGTGGGTGGAAAGATTAAGCGTATTGACCTGAATGATGATGATACACGGAGAAAGGTGCTGATGGTTAATGATAATGCCGGACTTGATTTGGTTTTTGATGTGGTGAGTTGATACCTATTTCACTCTATACGCCTTATCATGCTGAACATGCAGGCTTACCAGCACAATCGCCGGTCCCGTGAGCAGACAGCTGACCGCACGGGCGCTGCCGGTTACACGCAGCGAATAGAGCTGGTAACCCGTTGCCGGCTCGATCATTCCATGCAGTTTTTCAAAATTCAGCCCAGGGTGACTCCACAATTGCGGCAGTTCAAGAGATTGAAGCAACAGCAGCATCTTGGCCGCGGCCTTGCGCACCGGCAACTCCGCCGACATGACCGCCTCGTCAAATGCCGGCCGGATTTCAACCCTCATCAGTCCACCTTTTAGCCACATCCGCAGCCTGTTTGGGAGTGCTAACTTTGACAGAAGGGCGAGGGTCGGCGAGAGAGGCGCTGATAGCCTGTTTGGCCTCAATGGTCCAGGCCCACAGTTGGTGCTTCGGCACCGCTTCTACGGGAATCAGCATGATTCTGCCGTCGTCAAGAATTTCAAGATCAATGGCATCACCGGGGTTTATGCCGACAGACGGCGGCAGTGTGATTCGGCGTCTGGCATCAGTTTGCAGTAACATGGCAGGTACCTCCTTTAGCAACGTTAGCATATACGGCGCATTGAGGCAATACCCACTTACCCATTAGTTGGCTTTGCACTCGTTACGCAGCACCTGCTGCGTAATGTACTGGCTTTGCAGGCTCAAACTTGCTGGAACCGCCTTGGTAAGCTGGAGCTTACCGCACCAGTGTGTTACCAAGCTGGAGCTTGGTAACAAGAATCAACCTGGAAGCGTTTGACTCACAAATTCCTTGAACCACCAGTCGCTTTGCCGTAAACTTCCCGGCATGACAACCTTCGAAACCATAGCAACCAAAGTCCGCTACTCCCAGCGTATTTCCCCGGAAGAAGCCCTGTCACTGTTCGAATCAAATGACCTGCTGGCCATTGGCGAATTAGCAGCAGTGGCCAATGAACGCAAAAACGGGAAAAACGTCTTTTTCAACGTTAACCGCCATATCAACCCAACCAACATCTGCGTCAACCGCTGCGCCTTTTGTGCCTTTTCCCGCACGTCCGGTGAAGAGGGCGCCTATACCCTGGCGCTGGATGAAATCTGCCGACGGGCCGTCGAAGCGGAAGGCGAGGGCGCTACCGAGGTGCATATCGTCGGCGGACTGCATCCCGACCTGCCTCTGGAGTACTACGAGGAGGTCCTGCGCTCTATCCGGGCTGCTGCGCCGAGCCTGCATATCAAGGCCTTTACGGCGGTGGAGATCGATTACTTTTCCCGCATAGCAGGCTGCTCCATCGAACAGGTGCTGGAGCGTCTCATGGCTGCCGGCCTGGGCTCCATGCCGGGTGGCGGGGCCGAGATACTGGTGGAGGATGTGCGTAACAAAATCTGCCCGGAGAAGATCTCGGGACAGCGCTGGCTGGAGATCATCCGTCTGGCGCATCTGGCCGGACTGAAGACCAACGCCACCATGCTGTACGGCCATGTGGAAACCTTTGCCGACCGGGTAGCGCACATGGATATGCTGAGAACGCTCCAGGATGAGACCGGTGGTTTCCAGGCCTTCATCCCGCTGGCCTTCCAACCGGAGAATTCCGACCTGAAGCTGAACATCAAGGGCACCTCCGGGCTGGATGATCTCAAGACCCTGGCCATTTCACGGTTATTTCTGGATAACTTCGACCACATCAAGGCCTACTGGGTCATGCTGGGGGAGAAGATCGCCCAGGTTTCGCTGGCCTTCGGTGTCAACGACCTGGACGGCACCGTGGTCGAGGAAAAAATCGGCCATGATGCAGGCGCCGACAGCCCGCAGTCATTGAGCAAGGACGGCATCATCACTCTGATCAGAAAGGCCGGCAAGATACCTGTGGAACGTGATACGCTGTATCGGCCTTTGCGTGTTTATTAAACGAATATTTCGTGCCATGACGTATTCTGTCCGACAAGTGTGTTAAGTTTGAAAAACAGCTCTGATTGCCAGGAATCCCCATGAACACATTGGACATTTTATGCAGGGAGTTGGATTTTCAAGGCGGCTGCCTTTTGCCCGCCACGGACTCTCCTTGTGCGTGCAAACCGGATGACTGGTTGGAGAAAGGAGAGTGGCTTGCCGCTGCAAAACGTGCAGGAGCTGAGAAACTTTTCTTTGTTGATAACAATCCCGTGGCTGTCTTCGCCGAATGTGGAGCCGAGATTGTCAATAAAATAAGGGCATTCAACAAGGTGTGGTGCCTTGCCCGCCCTCGTCTATTTTTTCTTGCTTCAGAGGGTGAAATCACCGTCTATGACTTGGCTCAAAGGCCGGTCAATGAAAACGACGCAGACGACTGGAAAAATCTCAAAAACCTGGAGACCCTGAAAAATATTCGGGAAGCGGCAACAAAGTTGGGGCCGTTTCACCGTGACAACATCGAATCCGGTCGCCTGTTCGGAGAAATACATTTCGGGGATCTGAAGAATCGTGCGGACCAGGCCCTTATTCGTGACCTGAAGACCGTTCGTAGGGAATTGATAAACGCCGGTTTGTCAGGGGAACATGTACGTTTTGCCCACGCTCTTATCGGCAGATCCATCTTTATCCGTTACCTGGAAGACCGCGGAGTTTTGACGGAAAAGTATTTCAGGAATATTGCCGCGCAAAAGACCGGATGGACCGAACTGCTTCGTTTTACTGATAGCGGTACGGGCATTGACTTTGCAACTCACCGGAGCTTCTATCCAAGAATTCTCGCAAACAAAGAATTTACGTATGCACTGTACAAGCGGCTTGCCCGCGATTTCAACGGCGATATGTTTCCGGAAGATGCAAGTGAAGAAGGGATTGTTTCCCAAGACCACCTGTCATTGATACAAAATCTCCTTTATGGTGATACGGATAAAAACAGGAAACTTTTCTTCTACTCATATAAGTTCGACATCATTCCTTTAGATCTTATCAGTTCAATTTACGAAGAGTTCTATCACAGCTCTGCCCCAACAGTTGACAAGAAGAGCATGGCCCGACAGGATGGCGCATTTTACACTCCCCCGGTCCTGGCCGAGTTCGTCCTCTCCCGTGTACTTACTTCCAAAATTCTGGCGAAAAAACCGCGTGTACTCGATCCGGCCTGCGGTTCCGGCATCTTCCTGGTCGAGGCGTTTCGACGGATCGTCCGGCATCATTGGCGGGAGGCACGGGAAGTTCCCACCTTTGACGTTCTGAAGACAATTCTCAGGGATCAGATAGCCGGTATCGAGGTTAACAAGGAAGCGGCACGGGTCGCGGCTTTCAGCCTGTATCTTTCCATGCTTCATTATCTTGATCCTCCTGCCATAGATCAACAGATCAGACTCGGGAATAAATTGCCAAATCTGGTTGCGTCTGATAGCCGCTCATCGAACCATTTCCACTGCATACTTCCTCAAAATACCTTTGATACCGGCCTGATTGAGGCAAATCCACTTTGGAAAGAGCGCTTCGGTCCCGGCTGTGCCGATGTGGTAGTGGGCAATCCGCCATGGGGTGATCCTGGCAAAAAGGCGGATGAGGCGACAAAGGCCAGGCAAGCTGTGATGCTTGACTGGTGTAAAGCCAACAATAAGCCCATTGGAGATAATGAACCGTCGCAGGCCTTTCTTTGGCGGGCCAACGAGCTTGTCAAGGACAATGGGAATGTCGGCTTATTAATTTCAGCCGGTGCGCTGTTCAAAATCAACCGCACATCTAAAGAATTCAGGGATAAATGCTTTAAGGAATTAAATATTAAAGAGGTCTACAACTTTGCACACGTCAGAGAATACTTCTTCAAAGGGGCGATTTCACCGTTTGTCTTGATGTTAAGCGAGAAAACAGCAGAAGCGTCAGGTCCAATCTCATACTGGTCTGCAAGAGAATCAAATTCTCTGGAGGCGACACAAGCCATTCTGTTTTCGAAATACGATCATGCATATCTTAGAGATTTATGCGTGACTGATCACAAGGTGTGGAAAGCCCTCTGGTGGGGTAATGAAAAAGATATTGACCTGTTATCATCGGTATCAGAGCGCAAACACCTTGTTGATTTCGTTGATAGATCTTCATGTGGGCGGGGATTTGAGACGCATGGAAACAAAGATGCATCAGACATAAGCATGTTTCAGAGTCTACCTCACGATCAATTCACAAAATATGACAGTTTTGACTTCGATAAATTTGAAGATCCACCGAGCACTATATATAGGCTTGGTAATCTGAAATTATATACGGGAAAAAGAATATTAATTCAGCGTGGAATACGAGAACGATATGTTGATAAAGGCCAGATTATAAGCAGGTTTGAAGACGAAGACTTCTGTTTCAGTGAATTACTTTATGGATTAGTTTTGAAGGATAACTGCGACCAACAATACAAATTGATATTGGGAGTCCTCTGGTCATCGCTGGCAAGATATTATTTTTTCATGACCTCCGGTACCTGGATGCCGTGGCATCCCAAAATTCATTTAGACGATATTCTTGGTTTGCCGATCAGCTATTGCAAAACGGATAATAATGTGGATCGGGTTATTGCCGTGGTTAATAAACTACGCGACTATCATCCCCCAAAATGGGATCTGCTTCACCCTACAGGTATCCCAGAAGAAGAGATCGAAGCTCAACGCAGGCAGTGGGAAGCCGAGCTGGATGAGGCGATTTTCGAGCTCTACAGGCTTAATGATGAAGAAAGAGATTTGATAAGGGACTGCTGCGAGGTAACTCTGCCGTTTTTCTACAAGCCGTTTAGCAGCGTTGGGGTTACGCCGGCTGTCAAAGGAAGTGATCTATCCTGGATTGAGACTTATGCCAGGATTTTTGGCCGACGATGGAATGCTTATCTGGCAGAAGGTCAGGAAATGCGTGCCGACGTTCATGTGGGCGCACATGGGAACATGCTTGCTGTCGAGTTTTATCCCGCCGACAAGAATGACCCATGGGAGCTGAAACCAAAAGACGATTCCTGGAGCCGTATCCTTGAACAGATTGGGGATAAACTGCCTCAGCCGATGGGGACATCACGGATTCTGCTCGATGGCTTGGTGCACGTTATTTCCAATGACGGGATTATCATCATAAAGCGGAACGAAAAACGTTTCTGGTCCCGCACACTCGCACGTGAAGACGCGGATGCAACCTTATGTAAGCGCATGATTGACACCATGCCCGACAAGCGAGGGCTTTGTTAGTGGCACGACATCTCCTCTCCTCTTTTACTGATTTATGGATGCAGCATGAGCGGCTTTATCTGGAGGTATTTTCAGCAGCGCTCTTAAAGCTTGCAGAGCAAGTACCATCCTTGGCCAATGAAGATGCCATTTCGGAAGAATTGTGTGTTTTACTGAATCAGGTTTGCTTTGAAATGGGAAAATATCGAAACGTTGAGGTAAGAGTACCGGTCTGGGAGCGCCCGATTCAGCCTGTTGTCTGGGAAGAACTCAAAGGGGGCAAGATTAGAAAGCGACCGGATTTTTGCTGTAGCTGTCTGAACCGCTTTGCATTGTCAGCCGAAGAGCATGAAATATCCCTTCACATAGAATGCAAGCAACTTGGAGAACCAACCAGCAGTTCGTGGGTATTGAACGAGAACTATGTCAAGAATGGGATCAAGCGCTTCGACTCAGCAACCCATGAATACGGCAAACGTGCGCCGTCAGGTCTAATAATAGGTTATCTCGTCAACATGACCCCGGAAACCGTGCTTGCCGAGGTGAGCGGCCATCAGAAGAAACATCTGCCGGACAATCCTGATATCGAATTTGAATTTAGAGGCGGAAAGCTGTTTACGTCACGCCATTCATTAACGAGGAAATATGTTATTCCTGAACGTTTCGACCTCGTTCATCTATGGGCGGATTTGAGAATATCGTAGGTTCAGCTTTTCATTGTGAAAGAGAAACACCATGATTCCACCAGACCAGCAGATTTTCCCTACTCAGACAACATATTTAAATCGCTAAAGACAGAGCTCGAAAATATTTACAAAGAGCTCAACGATTGAAGAGGGTTACTGACTATCAACGGATCACAAGTGTGCAATTCCTCCAGCCTCTATTTCACACCAACCCGTGACGCCACATCAGCCGCGCGTTCCCTAGAACAACTCCTGCGTCGCCCGGCCCCGGCCATGTTCCAGGGTGCCATCCGTCGCCTGCACGACCGCTCCACTATCTACGCCACCACCTGCCCCGCTCCACTTCCCGCACTCGGCCTGATCGTCACTCCGGAAATTCGCTGCCAGAGCGAGTTGTACCTGCCGATTGCCGAGATAACGGTAATCTTTAACCGCCTGTACCGCCTTGCCCTGACCTATCCCCCGATCCTCTCCAGTACCCCGTTTTACCATGCCTTAAGCTGGGCCGATGTTGCCGTTGCCCTGCCGCCGCGCTTCCAATTCACCGCAAATCCGGCCCGGCTGCTGGATGCGCTACTGGCAAACCGCGCCCTGTTGGTGGAATTTCTCATTGCCTCATTTTTGCCACGCCGCTTTTACGGAGGGCTTATGCGTTATCCCCTACAGGAGGCATTCATCCGGGAGTGGTTGGCCACCCTCCCCCTGTCTCACTCCCATCAACGGAGGGGACAAAAAAGGTTGCGCTGCCTGGATGCGGCCAGCGGAGATGGCGCAGGCAGCTACGGGGTGGCGCGACTGCTGTTGGAGCTGGGCTGGGCTCCGGACAGGTTCGAGATTGAAGGGTGGACGCTGGAACCGCTGGAGGCCTGGGCCGCCGCCCATGCCGCCTTTCCCCATGACCCGCAGCGCGAAGGGGTCTTCAGACGCTGGGCTGAACCTGTCTTTGAACAGGAGGCGCACACATCGCTTACCTTCCGGACCGTGGATCTGGGCCAAGCCCTCCCGAGTCAGCAACATCCGGCTGTTCGCCTCGATTTTGATCTGATTATCTGCAACGGTCTGCTGGGGGGACCGATTGTCAATCGCCCGGACGAGTTGCGCCGTATTGTGTCGCAACTTGTAGAGCTGCTGGCGCCGGGCGGGCTTCTGCTGGCGGCGGACCATTTTCACGGCGGCTGGAAACAGCAATGCCCGCAGAAGGAGCTGCGGGTATTATTTGAAATGAACGGACTAAAGATCATTGAAGCGGAAGAAGGGCTTGCCGCGCAAAAATCCTGACCCTTTTTATCCCTTTATTGGCAAACGTCATTACCGGCTATTTTTTGCTCGGATCATGGCTGTAACGGATGACAGTGGCCTTTTCCAGGGTGATCATGCCGCCGCCCATCATCTCGTCGATGCGTGGCATGATGGCGTTGATCTTCTCCTGGGTATCGACCACCTCGACGATCAGGGGCAGATCGGCCGAGAGATCCAGGAGCTTCTGGGTATGATAGACGCTGTGAGCACCGAAGCCGCTCACACCCCGTAGGACGGTGGCTCCGGCAAAGCCTTCTTTGCGCAGCAACTCCACCAGAACTTCGTAGAGCGGCTTGTGTCCGAATCGGTCGCTCTCCCCGATGAATATCCGCATCAGTACATTCTCGCCCGTCAGTTTGCTCATGATCTCCTCCTTTATGAAATCGTACGAATGGTAATAATTCCCAGCCAGGTGAACAGCAGGCAGACCGCTACACTTGCCAGGACATTGGCGAAAGCCACGGTAAATTGACCATCCTCCAGCAACGTGAAGGTCTCGTAGCTGAAGGTGGAGAAGGTCGTCAGCCCGCCCATGAAGCCGACCGTCAGCCCGATCCGTAGCGTGTCCGGTATGGCGGTGCTGCGCAGGCTCAGCTCCATGATCAGTCCAATGAAATAGGCGCCGATGACGTTGACGGCGAAGGTGCCGTAGGGGAAGGCGCGGCCCAGAATACTGTAGACCCATCCCGAGAGATAGTAGCGGGTGAGTCCCCCGCCGGCGCAGAAAAACGCGATTGTGGCTGCTGTCTTCATCGGTAAGTTTCTCCTTGCCGGATTATAGCGATTTTTCGGTTAATGTCACCCCATTGTTCTACATCCAGCCGCATCAGTGCAGCCAGTACAATCGCTGCCACGTAGACAAAACCGGCGCTCCGGATCACGACCTTACAAGCTGGAACCATTTCAAATTTTTAAAAATACGTGGCTGATAAAAAAAGACCCCTACCTCGAATTTGAAGTAGGAGTCATTAGCTTTTGAAAGCGGTTCTGGCGAACTCCATCGCCGTTGAAGGTACGTAGTAATAAACGCTATTGCGCCTCTGCAGTCAAACGCATTTCCTTGCCATGCGTTGAAATGGCATGCAGCCCATTAATCAGAACCTGATCAGTAATCCTCCCCAGGTCAGCCCGCCGCCAAAACCCATGGCCAGCACCAGGTTGCCCGGCTTGATGGTGCCGTTGCGCAGGTTTTCGTCAAGCACCAGCGCAACGGAAGCGGCCGAGGTGTTGCCGCAGCGGTCGAGG
The DNA here is from genome assembly GCA_016650295.1 of Desulfuromonadales bacterium. GTDB lineage: Bacteria > Desulfobacterota > Desulfuromonadia > Geobacterales > Pseudopelobacteraceae > CAIPTY01. Next base: position 57,416 of record JAENWA010000036.1, read on the forward strand.
TTGAGCAGGAAGCGTTCCTTGGGGAAATTGCTCTTCTTGGAGATAAAGTCGATCATGCGCACATTGGCCTGGTGCGGAATGATGTAATCCAGGTCAGCCGGGGTGATGCCGGCTTTTGTACAGAGTGTGTTGATGATGTCGGGAATGACGTCGGTGGCAAAGATGTACACCTGTTTGCCCGCCATCTGGAAAAAAATCTCGCGGGCCTCGATCGACTCGGGGGTGACCGGTTTGCGGGAACCTGACGAAGGCACCTGGATCAACGGCCAGCCCTTGCCGTCACTGCGCATATAGGTGTGCTGAACCCCGATCTTTTCATCCCCGCCACTGCTCAGGATGGCTGCGCCGGCGCCGTCTCCGAAGAGCGGACAGCTGTTCTTGTCGTTAAAGTCGAGGATCTTCGAGTAGGTATCGGCGCCGATGGCCATGACTGTCTTGTATTTGCCGCATTTGATAAAGTTGTCGGCAATTTCCAGTGCATAGACAAAACTGGAACAGACCGCGTTGACGTCGAAGGCGAAGGCGTTCTTTGCGCCGATGTTCTCCTGTACGATACATGCGGTTGATGGCAGGCTCATATCGGGGGTGGAGGTGCCGATAATGATGCAGTCGATATCGGCTGCTGAAATACCGGCGGCTTGCAGTGCGTTCTGTGCCGCAATGGTAGCCAGGTCGGAGGTGGCCTGATCGGCATGGGCAAATCGCCGCTCGCGGATACCGGTGCGGGTAAAGATCCACTCGTCGGCATTTTCGACCAGATAATCAAAATGACTGTTGGGTATAACCCGGTCCGGCAGGCATGATCCGCTGCCGATGATTTTTGAAACGATCATTGTCTTCCCCGATTCCCTTTCGTACAGAACAGCGTGATTTCAGTAAGAATAAAGATTTTTAGTTATCTCACAAAGTAACGTTGTTTGTCAATTGGAATGCAGTGACATGGAGTCCCGTTGGCGGTTCAGATGTCAGTTGCATATCCGATCAGACCATCGTTCATGGGAATATTGAATTCAATCTGGCTGCGACGCTCTGTGTGCGGGCAGAATATGCAGTTTTGCCGCTTTTAACGGATTGATTCAGGAAGGATTTCCGGCTGGTTTCGGTGCGGGACGCAGAAAAACTACAAAGGCTCCGCTGCCGCCCATTTCCCGAGGGGCCGGGGAAAACTCGACCACCAGTTCTCTGCCCGCATCCCGCAACCAGGATGCTACCGCCTGCTGCAAAACAGGTTCAGCGGGCGAATGATACCCTTTTCCCGTAATGACAAGGGCCGCTGTTTGTCCTCGCAGGCAGGCGGTACGCAAAAAACGGGGCAGGGCGTCGAGCGCCTCATCCCGCGTCAATCCGTGCAGGTCCAGTTGATGATCCACGGTAACGATGCCCCGTTTCAGTTGGCGCAGGCGATTACCGGACAGCGGTTTCAGTTCGTCTTCATCGGGAAGGGTCTCGGAAAACTTGACTTCCAGCTTCATTCGTCCGATTTCCTCCAGAAAGAGGTCGGTTGCGGCCCTATCTTCCGGTGAAGGAAGCGGCGGCTGCTTTTTCAGCGTCTGGTGAGGAGGCGTTGCGCTGTCCTTGCCCAGTTTCTGCGCCGGGCTCTGCAGCCTTCTCACCCCGCCCATGGCCTGAAAAAAGAGCTCGGCACTGTCATCTTCGGGCAGGGGCTGCGCGGGTTCTGTTATTGGAGGCTCAACAGCCGGGGGCACAGACGAAGCCACCACCCCCTTCAGGCTGTTGAAAGGGGTGCTGCGGAACTGGGCAGGTTTGGGGGATGTGTCGGGACGTTTCTTTTTTGCCATCAGTCTTTGGCCACCAGGGTAATTTCTATACGGCGGTTTTTTGCACGACCTTCTTTGGAGCCATTGTCGGCTACCGGCTTATATTCGGCAAAAGCGGCTGCTGAAAGGTTGGCCGGGTCTATCCCCTGCTGCTGAAGATATCTGGCGACATTGATGGCTCTGGCGGCGGACAGTTCCCAGTTGCTGGGGAAGATGCGGGTAAGCGCACCGATTATCTGCACGTTATCGGTATGGCCCTCAATCCGGATGGCCTTGTCTTTGACACCTTTCAGAGTGTCAACCATCTTCATCAGGATTACCAGTCCGTCCTCCCTGACATCGGCCTTGCCGGAATCAAACAGAATGGCGGCTTCCATATTGACGGTCAGCTTGCCCTTCAGTTCGGAAATGGTCACCTGGCCCTTGGCAATTTCGCTCTTCATGTTCTGCAGCAACAGCTCATAGGTGCTGCTGACCTCCTTGACCTTTTCCTCCTTGACCTTCTGCAGGTCGGCTATGTCTTCCTTCAGCTTTCTGTTTTCACCTTCCAGATTGGCCACTTTCTGGCGCAGGTCGCTGATGTTCTGGGAGAGGGTGTCGGATTTGGCTTTCAACACCTGATCCAGGTCTTCCTTGTCTTTTGTAAGAGCCAGTTTTTCATTGGCCAAACCGGCAGCCTCACCCTGCAACGTCTCGAACTGCGCCTTGAGAGCGGTGTTGTCGGCGGTCAGTGCGGCGTATTTCTGCTTCAGGCTGCCAAGTTCTTTCGTCAGGCTGTCGGCCTCTTCGACCTTCTGGAGGTATCTGCTCTCGGCGACCAGGCAGCCGCTCAGGGAAAGAGTCAACAAACCGGTTACTGTCAGGTATGCAAGTCGTTTTATCACGGGGTTCCTCCTTGGCGGGGACATGTGGATGAGGGCCGGCAACAGGTCGCCGGTCGGTATGAAAGCTGCCATGGAAACCTTGGGTTGCAGCAGGATAATGACGCATGTCTAATGACTGCTCCGGTTTTGAAGAGATCAGTTATCGGCATGTCAGACTCCCCCGGCTTTTTTCTGGAGGGAACTGAAGATCATGTTGAGTACCGCCTTCTGACGCGCCTCAAACTTGTTGAGAACGGCCAGACAGGTACCCATCGGGCAGAGTTCGTGAAGAAAGTTGGCATCACGTCCCGATAGAATCACGATCCGGTTTTTATCCATTCCGGCCTGGGTGGCGAAACTCAACAGCTTCATGCCGTCCATGGAAGGCATCTCCAGGTCAATCAGCATCAGGTCGTAGCCGCCGGTCTTGATGCGTTGCAGGGCGGCGAGAGGGTTGTTGCAGATCTCCACGTGAAGCAGCGGAAAGGAATCCCGTATATAGGAGGCAAGAAACCCGGAAAAGGCCTTGTCATCATCGATTAGCAGTATTCGGCCCATAGGAAAATACTATAGCCGATTTTTTCCGTACCTTGAAGAAAAAAAGCTGGGAGGCGGGGGATGGATGAGATCGAGTGAATTGTGGAGCTACTTGAGAACCCGTGTGGCGTTGCTCAACACCAGGAAGGGCATGTGAAGATCCATTTCCCGGGCGGTCCGCATATTGACAATCAGATCGACCCGCTGCGGTTTTAACATGGACAGATGTTCCGGGTTCGCTCCTTCAAGAACGCGAACAGCGATCTCCGCCGCCAGGTGTCCCTGCTCCTGCGGGCTGATCTCCAGCGAGATGAGAGCGCCTTTCTCCGCGGATTCGGGCATGGTGGCAACCACCGGGATGTTGTACTCCTTGGTGCGGGTGATGATCCGGTCAAAGTTACGGCAGACGATGGAACTCTCGGTGGCGATAATGACGTCTGATCGTTCAATCAGCGTTGTCAGACCGGTTCCCAGAGCAGCAACTGTTGCGGCATTAACTTCCGCGACTGTCACCCCGAGCTGTTGCGCCAACTTCCTGATGTCGTCGCGCTGGCGCTGCGAACCCGCCTCGCGAGCAGTGTAGAGGATGCCGATCGTGCGGAAGGGGCGGATGCTCTTCAAGGTCTTCAACAGTGTCAGCATCGGTACTCGCGAACTGACACCGCACATGCCCTTGACCGGCTGTTCGCTGGTATAGATGTCAGCCGACACCACCGGAATGCCGTTGGATTCGTTCATGGCAAGCAACGCTGCTGTAGCACCATAGGCAACAATCAGATCAGGGCGGCGGGCGTTGAACTTGCGAATCGTACCGGACCAGGAGGTCTGGTCCGGGTTGGGGGGTTGCAGCATGATCTCGGTTGAGGTCGAGGGATAGCCTCTTCTGGTCAGCGAACGGATAAAGGCCTGGTGCGCATCATGGTAACGGGGCTGGTCGCTGCTCATGATGACAGCGATATACTTGCCTGCTGTGCTGCCGGCATGAGGGGGCCAGAGAGTAAGCATGAAGATGATGAAGGTTGTGATCGTGGCGCGCTGCATAGGCATACCTCATGGAATAGATTGAAGTATGCACTATCCATGCCGTGCTATTTCAAAACAGGTAGTTTGACCGGTTGCTGAAAAGCGCTCGATGCCGGTAAATGAAGAGAGTAAGCAGGATTATGGCCACTACAACCGAAATGTTGTTAGCCAGTAATCCCTGGGGATCAACCGGTTGCCCGGCGATTTTCTCCACATCAGAAGCAGTGATAAAACGCAGGTTGATCAGTGTATTGGCGATTTCAAAGAGATTGTACGCCATCAGGAGATACCAGGTCAGCCTCTGACGCTTCATCAGCCCCAGAAACAGGTACAGGCAGATCAGGCTGTCCGCAAAAACCAGCGCTTCGGCAGGCTTGCCCAGAAAGATCGTGCCCATGAAGGGATAGGGGTGTCCAAAGGTGGACATGGTCAAGAGAAAAAAGAACAGGTACAGTCCACCGAGAAGAACCATCGCCAACGGCCGGCGATGATCGTTTTCGAATTCATCTTCTTCCACGTCATTTCTCATCAGGAATCATTGCCTTTCTTCTTCTGGATCAGCGCGCTGACCACAATACACACATAGATAACAATCAGAATAAAACCGATAAAGATCCAGTCCGCCGTGCTGAAACCAAACATGTCTAGCTCCTTTTAAAGGCCTCGGCGGCCTCGTGTACCATGCCCATCTCCTGGTAGCAGGTTCCCAGCATATAATAAATCTCGTTCATGGGGAACTGTTCTGCAAAGACAGGGTCCGTCAGGACATCCTCGATGATGGCCGCGGCCTCGTCATTGCGGCCGGCGTGATGCGCCTCGACGGCGACCGAGATGGCCGTAAGGTAATCCAGTGGCGGAACCTGCGGCAGTTTGCCGGCCAGTATGGCGGCTATGCGCGCCTCAATCTTCCGTTGCTCGGATACTCCCAGTCCGGAGGAAATGTTCTGCCAGGCCTCGGCCGCCTGCTCGTAGCGACCCAAAACATACAGGGCTTCGCCGTATTCATAGGCAACGTGATGGTTGGCGGGATCAAGGTCCAGGGCTCTTTTCAAGGTCTTCTCGGCTCCGTACCAGCTGTCAACGGCCTGATGCAGCGTTGACAGCCGTGAGCCCTTGTCGCTCAGGGTGCGGGCTATTTCCAGCTGAAGTCCGGCGTTGGCGGGGTCGAACAGGGCCATGATCTTGAGATAATTGATCTTGCGGTCCAGGTAGGGGGTGTCCACCTCTTTTGCTTCCAGCATGATGATCTGTCCGCCCAGCTCGGAGATGATATGGGGATAGGCCTCTTTCAGGACCGCGGCATAGTCCGCGGCAAATGAGCAGTCCGGGTTGTGGCGTAGGGCCTGGTAGATGCCCCGTCCGACCATGTCGTAATCCGCTGCGCCGCCGCCCTCGACATTCGTGAAGTCCTCATCCGTCACAGGGATTGGCGGCTTGTCGTCCCAGGGGATGTTGACCATCCCGTCACGACCGGTCAGCACAAAGCCTGTCGGCGGGGTGTAATAACGGATTCCATCAATTTTTGTCGGCTGAGGTGTGATAGGGGTGCTCATCGCTGCTCCTCCTTCTGCGGTGTCTATTCTCTTGTGGACCTGCCCTGGATGCCGAGTATGCCGGGAAAAACCGTTTTCTTGAGTGTTGCAATACTTTTTTCCACGGCGTCCAGCGCCAGGTTGCGTTCCTGATCATCCGACCAGTGCATGGCATCCAGCAGGGAGCGATGAGGATACCCCAGCGGGGCGATTTTTCGGATGAAGGAGTCAGGCAGGTGCGGATCAAGTTTGATCCCGTTCATTTCAGCCCAGGCGATAGACCAGGCGCGGGCGGTGTTCAGCAGATCGTAGCCGCCGCCCCCCAGCGCCACCCACGGTATCTTGAGCGCTTTGAGTTTGCGCATGATGTAGCTGTAGCTGTTGGTCGTGATCTCCAGTCGGGTAAGCGGATCGCTGCGAAAGGTGTCGGCCCCGATCTGGGTTACGATGATATCGGGGTTATAAGCGGCAATCAGCGGGTAGGCCACTTCGTCGAAGGCCTTCATATAGAGGGCGTCATCGGTATGGGCCAGCAGCGGCACGTTGACGGAATAGCCCTTCCCGCGCCCCTCGCCGATCTCGTCCTCGAAGCCGGTGCCGGGAAAGAAGTAGATGCCGCTTTCATGCAACGAGATCGTCAACACACGGTCGCTGTCGTAGAACGCTTCCTGTACGCCGTCGCCGTGATGGGCGTCGATGTCCAGGTAGACCACCCGCCTGCCCCTGGCCACCAGCCAGTTGATGGCCAGGACGGCGTCATTCAGATAGGAGAAGCCCGAGGCCTTGGCACGATGGGCATGGTGCCAGCCCCCCGCCAGGTTGAAGGCGGTCTGAAAACCCTCTTCCTCCACCAGTCGGGCGGCCTCGAAGGTGGCCCCGGCTCCCAGGGCGGCACAGTCGTAAAGTCCTTGAAAGACGGGGCAGTCGGCGTCGCCCAGGCCGAAGCGGAAGTCGGCCCGCGGTTCACTGGAAGCGCTGAATTCTTTCAGTCGGTCGATATAGTCCGGATCATGAAAGGTCAGCACCAGGTCATCCGCCACCGGCTGACAGTCACGAATCTCCATGCCGGGCAGCTTCAGCAGGCCGTAAGCCTCCATCAGCTCGCGGGCTACATGGTAGCGCTGCAGTTTGAATGGATGATCCTCGCCATAACTGTAACTGCCGAAGAGCGACGAGAATATCAAAGCTGTGCGGGTGTCGGTCACGGAGACCTCAACTGCATTCGTGAAGTGAAAAGTGAAATAATGCACCATTTTGGCAGTCGCGTCTACGGCGAAAGCTGTGTTTGCCAACAGATCAATAAAATAACTTGCATTCGGTGGGATATGAATATATTGTGTGCGATAGACTGTCTCACGAACGACGGCATGGTGTCCGTCGTTTTCTTTTTGATCATCGCTTACCGACCCCTGATTCAATCCCTTTTATTGAACACGGCAGAACGTTTGGCAGGCGAAGATTTTTACCCGGTTCGGCATTCGGAAGTCACTGAATGCGCCGTGGTATTTAACAGCCTTGCGTATGCGATTTTGCCGTCCTGTCCAGCGGATCATGCTGTATGATCCCGCGGCCCGTGTGCGCCTCAGCCCTGACACCGCCCAGAAAAAGGAACACGCATGACCTTCGAAGAATTCAATCTTAACCCGGCCATACTCAAGGCAATTACCGCCTGTGGCTACACCGTACCAACCCCGATTCAGGAACAGTCCATCCCGGTCGTAATGCTCGGCAATGACCTGATCGCCACCGCCCAGACCGGCACCGGCAAAACAGCAGCTTTCGTTCTTCCTGCCCTGGAACGATTGTCCGTTCCTTCGACGGTTTCCGGCAAGGGGCCGCGCGTCCTGGTGCTGACACCTACCCGTGAGCTGGCCGGACAGGTTATGGATGCCGCCTGCAAATACGGTCGCGGTATGCGGCTGCGCTGCGGTTCGATCCTGGGCGGCATGCCCTATCGCGATCAGCTGCGCCTTTTGTCTGCCCCGGTTGACATTATTGTTGCCACACCCGGCCGTCTGCTGGATCACCTGGAACGGGGCAGCATCCGGCTCGACCGCCTGGAGATGCTGATTCTGGACGAAGCCGACCGCATGCTGGATATGGGCTTCAGTGAAGACATGGAAAAAATTGTGTCGCGCGCCCCCAGCAATCGCCAGACCCTGATGTTCACGGCCACCATGGAAAAATCCGTACTGGTGCTGGCCGAGAAGATGCTGAACAATCCGCTGCGGATCGAACTGGCAGTTCGCACGACTTCCCATGAACTGATCGAACAGCGCCTGCATGTGGCCGACAATCTGAGCCACAAGAAGGATCTGCTGCGTCACCTGGTCAGCGATACCAGCCTGACCAGGGCCATCATCTTTTCCGCCACCAAGCGCGATGCCGACGAACTGGCCCGCGAACTCAGCCGCTGTGGTCATCCGGCTGCCGCCCTGCATGGCGACATGAACCAGATTGCCCGCAACAAGACCATCGAGCGCATGCGTCGCGGCGCGATCCGCCTGCTGGTGGCCACCGACGTGGCCGCACGCGGTCTGGACGTCAACGGCATCAGCCATGTCATCAACTTCGACCTGCCCCGTTTTGCCGAGGATTATGTCCACCGCATCGGCCGTACCGGTCGTGCCGGTGCAACCGGTATCGCCATTTCATTCGTATCCTCCTCGGAATTGAACTACCTGGAGCGCATCGAGCGGTTTATCGGCAAGAGGCTGCCCGAGCAGAACATCGAAGGATTGGCGCCGCTGTCGGTACTGCGCAGGGTCTCCGGCGGCAACGGCGCCCGTCGCCCCGGTTCATCCCCCGGTAACCGTTTTGGCAAGCCGGGTGGTAAACCCAATAACAAGCCCAGACCTTCAACAGGTCAGGCCAAGAGCTGGGGGAATCCGGCCAGTCCGGCCAAGCCTTCCGGCGGCCGTTCAAACCGCGCTCCGGTGAACCAGCCGGTGGTTGAGTACCGCAGCCGCCGCAATCCTTCCAATAATCCATAATAAAACTTCAGGTAATTTAGGCTGAAGGCTGAAGTAAAGCCTGCCGGAGATTGATCTTCCGGCAGGCTTTTTTGTTGTGGAAATATTCCGAAAAACAAATCATGGAGAAGGCAAGAAATGATCAGGTCTTGATTTACCTTCATCCCTCATCCCTCATCCTTCAGCCCTTCGACTCCGCTCAGGGCAGGCCTTCAACCTATTTCTCCAGCCGCCCCTTCAGCTGCCCGCAGGCAGCCGAGATATCGCTGCCGCGGCTGTCGCGGGTGATGACCGTCACATGTCGGTCGATCAGGTATTTGTGAAAGGCGTCGATGGCGGCCTGGGTAGGAGCCCGGAATTCGCACCCTTCATGCTCGTTGAACGGTATCAGGTTGACCTTGTTGGGGATGTCGCTGATCAGCCGCAGCAGACGTTTGGCATCCTCCAGCGAGTCGTTCACCCCCCCCAGCATGACATATTCAAAGGTGATCTTGCGTCTGCCCGGCAGAGGAAAGGCCTTGCAGGCCCGCATCAGCTCCTTGAGCGGGTAGCGCCGGTTGACCGGCATGATCCGGTCGCGCAGTTCGTCGGTGGTGGCATTCAGGGAGATCGCCATGTTGATGTTGGGGACCTCCCGTCCCAGTCGCTCCATCTCCGGCACCAGGCCGCAGGTGGAGACCGTCACGCGGCGGTTGGAGAGTTGCAGGCCGTTGCCGTCGATCATGATCCGGATGGCCGGAATGACATTGTCCAGGTTGTGCAGAGGCTCACCCATGCCCATCATGACGATGTTTCTGATCTCTTCGCCGGTGTCGCGCACATCCTGCCGGACCGCCATGATCTGGTTGACGATCTCGGCCGTGGTCAGGTTGCGGGTCAGCTTGAAGGTGCCGGTCAGGCAGAATTCGCAGGCCATGGCGCAGCCGACCTGGGAGGAGATGCAGATGGTGTTGCGCCCCTCGATCGGGATCAGCACCGATTCAACGGCATGGCCGTCCGCCAGGTTGAACAGGTACTTGCGCGTGCCGTCGTTCCCCACCTCCACCGCTTCCGGTTCCAGGGTGCTGATACAGGCCGTCTCCGAAAGTTGTGTCCGCAGGTCCTTGGAGATGTTGGTCATCTCCTCGAAGGAGCGGGCATCATGCTGGTAGATCCACTTGAAGATCTGGGTGGCGCGGAAGCGTTCTTTGCCCTGTCCCTGGAGAAACTGTTCCAGGGCCGGCAGGGTCAGGTTTTTCAGGTCGGTTTTATGATTGTTCATTTCCTGGTAATACTCCGTGATTATCTCAAAAAAACACCCACTTACGAAGGTGTGGGTGTTTGCATGCGATTGTTCTAAGACCCTTGGGCCATGAGCTATTTGCCGGACGCTTGTCCGCTTCGCGAGGTCGATTTCTTCCGCGCAGCAATATCGACAATCTGCCCGTCCTTCCATATATAGCAAGGAGTTTTGGTTTTTCTGGCAAGAGTGTGCGCTGCCTTGGCGGCGCGCTTCAGGGCGGCGTCCATACCGATAAACTCGGGATTTTTTGTAACGGTAGTTTTTTTGTTCATTGGCGTTCCCCCCGTTCAACCACTAACGGTACATTACCAGAATTGTCATATAACGTCCAGTCGTCAACAATCCTCTTGTACACCTCGTGGAAGTTCTTCAGTCCTGCATCAAATCTGCGGCGAATATCTGCCTCAGGCACATTGTGCCCACCTTGCGTTAACCGGCACGCTGTTTTATCGCGCGACCGGTTGAGCGCATTGTTGGACGTGGTGTAGTTTCAATAAGTCGACCGCTTACATATTTATGTAAAACACTGGCTATCAGCGTCTGATAAGGCATGCCTTCCTCTGCTGCCCGTGTTTGAACATCCTCAAGATCCCGAGAGGAAAGCCGAATGTTGATTCGCTTGTCTTTAGTAAGTGCAGCGGTAGCACTTGCCGCGTGACGGGCTATCTCACCCTTGAGATTTGGCACAGACTGCCATTCTCCCTTTTCGAAGGAAGTAAGGATATCCTCTTCGTATTTTGCGTCGTTAGTTTTCATGGTTTATTTCCTTTAATAGATATTTTTTGGTGGCAATTCGACTTGGTATTATCGTCTTCAGATAAATCTCTTTGTCCGTCTCTACGAAAGGAACCAAGTAGGCATAACCTCGAATTCGAACTATATAAATGCACTGATTCGAGTATTGCTCTTTGTTTGGATGCGCAACAACATCGAGAAGCGCTCCATGAGACATAGCTGCCAGTACTTCCTCAAAAGATACTCCGCGTTCCAGTTTTAAGCGAATATTTTTTCTGTATTCCAATTGATAGGTTTCATAGTGTAATCATATTCAAAAGTGTGCCTTTTGTCATCTTTTTTTGTTTCGTTTAGCGTGGTGGGGGCGCACCAGGGTATAGCCCCCTGTTCGTTTGTTTCATACGCGTAATTTTTGGCAGCCTGACAGGGTTGGGCCTCTTCTCTACAAAGTAACTTACTATTTGACAATGTGTAGCCATGAGGATACAGTATGCTCATGGTAGAAATTCGCAAAACCGAACTGTTTGCCAAATGGATTGATAACCTTCGCGACGTACAGGCAAAGGCTCGCGTCCTTGTAAGGATTGAGCGCCTTGCCTCCGGAAACGCAGGGGACGTCAAGACGGCAGGTGAAGGTATCTCGGAAATGCGGATCGACTACGACCCCGGTTACCGGGTGTACTTTACAAAACGCGGAAGCGAATTGATTATTCTTTTAGCTGGTGGTGACAAAGGTACTCAATCCGCTGATATCAAGGTTGCCTTACGACTTGCCCGCAACATATAGGAGTTGAAAATGCCAAAAACCGCTACCAGTCGTTATGATGTCGCAGAACATCTCCAAACCCCGGATGAAATGGCCGCCTATCTGGAAGCATGTCTCGAAGAGTCTAATGGTGATGCGGCTTTCATCGCCAAGGCACTTGGTGACATCGCACGTGCCAAAGGGATGTCGCAGGTTGCGCGTGATGCAGGTCTTTCCCGAGAAAGCCTTTACAAGGCTCTTTCAGGTGAACGAATTCCGGGTTTCGATACAATCCTCAAAATCGTTGCAGCACTTGGTCTTAAACTGCATGCAGAAGCCGCGCGATAGCTTTATTTCTTTTTTTTAAACATGCAGATTCAGGAGGCGATGGAGTCTGTGGGGTCTTGATAACTTAGATTTTGCAGCATTATCAAACTATCAAGTCCTGCCCCCCCTGATTTTCCTCGAATGGCGCTTTTAAACATTTCGATTTGTTTGTCGTCAGAATCAGTCAAATGTCCAAATGTCAAACTTGACCCTACGGATTCCCCCGACCCCACTTGTTCCCTAGGCGGGCTGGTTGTGCCGCTATTGGTAAATCCCTACTAGAATGAAGTTCGGCTGATGCCTTCAGTCAAGTTGACTCAAAAAAGTCCTCATCTATCTCTTTAACTTCATAAACATTTCTTACTTGTATTCCCACTCCGTATTGGTACATGAGATTAACAAGCTTTTTACCATCTACAAGAATAATTTTATGATGCGCGTCGTGTGCCTTTTTCACTGCTGAATCGTCGTATGTAGATGTTGTTACAAATATACCTTTGGTTGTGTCGCCACTCATAGCTCCAATAAAATTGCGGATATCTTTTTCTCTTACTTTACTTTCTGTGTATCGTTTTGCTTGAATATATATTTTATCAAGACCCAGCTTGTCTTCGTTGACAATGCCATCAATGCCACCATCGTTTGATTTAGATGTTTCGACAAAGTCGCCATATCCCATTTTATGTAAGAGTAATAGAATAATTTTTTCAAAATAGTAGGGATCAACACTTTTCAGCTTTTCAAGTAATTCGCTTTTTATCTGTGATTCAATAGCCGATACGCCAGAATCAATTAAATCTTGAGGTGAAGAACTGTTTATTTCAAGTTTGTTTGATATTTTTGATTTTTCATCTGAATAGAATTGGAGAAATCCGGCTTCGTTCTCTATATCTGATAAACCCAATTTTTTGCCAAGTGCATCTTTCCCTTTTTGAGTAATTTGCACAGTCCCACGTTCTGGATATGTAATAAATCCGCCCTTCTTCAAGTATGACTTACCCCATGCAATTCGATTTAGAATCAGCTGCTCCCCGCTTTTTGTCTTGATTTCAAGCAGTTCCTGGGGGAGTGCAGAATAGTATTTATCAAGTACTCGGACTAATAATTCCCTGTTATGAATAGTTTCCCCATCGCTCAAAATGTCGAGTATTGGATTGAAAGTCTCATGAAATTTCGGCAACTCCATTTTGCTCTCCCTGTGGTTTCAAACGATTGAACTGTTGTGTGTGAGTTTATTGCCCACTTGCAAATGCCTGCTTGATTATCGGTGCTACAGAATCAGCAGTTAGACACCCATGTAACCAACCGTTTCAGTTTTGACATTTAAACATTTCGGTTTGTTTGTCGTCAGAACCAGTCAAATGTCCAAATGTCAAACTTGACCCTACGGATTCCACATTTAATGCCCGCTCCAATATCATTCTCATGCCGCCGTCACTCTTAGCAGTTCCGAGATAAAACCAACGACATCCGCTTGCATTGCCGCATCCTCAATTCCATTGGCAAACAGCGCCACCCCCATCGGCCCGAGTGATCTTTCGTGAAGAAAATCCTCTCGAAGTATTTCAAGAGCACGTCGGGCCGGGGCAGTATCTGACAGCGATTTCAGGAAAGCCGCCACATCTTCCGTGCTGCTTCCGTAGTTGCGCGCCATGTAGTAGAGATCATATGCATCCTTGCGTTTGCCCCTGTTCCTGAATGCCAACGCCTTCAGGATAATAAAGGCGCCAGGGTTGCAGACCGGAATAGTGCGGGAGGCATTGGCGCCGAAAAGCGTTACACCATTAAGCCGTACATGGATCGGGTTATTGAAAGCAACCTCAAGCCCCTCAATAATGAATGCGGCCAATCCCCGTTCAAGTGACTGCAATCTGCCCGGCTTGACATCAGCACTTACCGGAGGGATGAGAAACTCTATCTTCGCCATCGGGTAATGTTTGTGAATCCAGCGCTGGCGGACGTCATTCCCCTTGTCGCTGATATCGGGAGCAAACCCCGAATCCCTCAAACGCTCGGCGATCCCTTCATAACGCTGGTTATCAAGAATCGCCAGATCAAGCCCCAGGTCAAGATCCATGGTGCCGACATGCGGATCGGCTCCTACGGGCAGATCTGTTTGGGGGATAAGCAGACTCGGCACCAACCCTCCGACAACAGCAAGATCATCCATGTAATCGCCGAGTATGGTCGCTGCCGTAAGGGTCGCGGCACGGATCAACTCCGTCTGTTCGGGTGTATAATCGGCGGCAGTGTGAAACGTCATGATAACACCAGACTTTTCCTCAGCTCGACAGCGGCCTCTTCAGCCCGCTCCGGGTGAGACTTCAGATCAAGCCAGACCTGAATGCGATGAACGCAGGGAATATCTGCAACCGGTTGTACATCGTAAAAAATGTCGGAGTCTTTCGGAATGATCAGCCAGACATTGGCTCCGGAGGTGTCCTCCCGGAAGCCGATCTGTTCAAGGATATGCTTGTCCGGCCACTCTTTCAGGTAGAAACTGACGGTGCGAAACGCAGCAAAACGGGAATACAACCATGCCGCTCCCAGTCCGGTGGCGGCATGATCAATTGACAAACTTTTCAAAGTGCTGCTGATCTTCCCTTGAATCTCTTCCCCAGAGCGCCCGGCCACATGGCCGCGAATGATCTCATGCTTTGTGAAATCGTACCCCTGCTGCCATGCATCAAGCATTACCTCTGCCTTACCGGCAAAGAGTCTTCCCAGATCATCGCGGCCGATAAGTTGCTGTGCCTCCAGTGATTTGACTATCCGGCTGACGAATCCTTCCCCAAGTCCGGTTTCATCGGCGAGTTCCCGTTGTGTCCATGTCCGGTTCGCTTGATATAGCAGGTGTCGAGTAATTCGGGAACTTTTCGGCGCAAACGGGTTTTCATTGCGACCGGGGGAAATAAACTTGTTCTTTTCACCACGGACATAAAGGCGAAGACCGGGAGCGGTAACGTCGGCATTACCCGAGAGGTCCAGCCACGAAATACCCGCTTCGGCGCATTTTCCAATGCCGGCTTCTCCCATGAATGGGGTTGCCAGCAGGCGGATATCGCCAGGCTCCGCCGGGTACCGCTTCAGCTGTTCAATTCCGGCAGTTATGGTGGCAAGCAGGGATGATGCCTTGTACTCCACTACGAAACGGAATCCACCTGCCTCGGCAACGAGATCCGGGCTGACTCTGTCATTTTGCGATTTCACCCCCGGCTCGAATTCCACGTTTTGCGCGATGTCACCGACGAGCTTCTCCAGCTGTCCAACAACTTGGTTTACTGCGTTTTTTTCATGTCTTGTTCTCATACTTTACTTTTTATACCGACTTTACTATTTTGTAAAGCATGTTGTTTAAGTGAAACATGCAGGGTTCAGTAAGGAAGAATTCCGGTGACACCATACATCCGACAAACTCCTACCGCAACAACCCTTCCAGCAGATCCAGCAGCGGTGACGGATAGACGCCCAGGGCGAGCATGGCCAGCATCGGGATGACCAGCGCTAGCTGCTCCGGCAGCGACAGGGGACGTTCAGCGGCCGTCAGGACGTCAGCGGGTTTCATATACAGCACAACCACCACCCGCAGGTAGAAAAAGACCGCCACCAGCGCCATCAGGACACCTGCCAGGGCCAGCACCGTCTCCCCGCCGCGCAGGGCCGCCGCGAAGACCCCGAACTTTGCCATGAAGCCCGCCGCGGGCGGGATTCCGGCCAGGGAGAACATGGCCAGCGCCAGGGCTGCACCGGCCAGGGGGTTCTTGTACCCCAGACCGCGATATTCCTCCAGGTCGTCCCGGTCGCTATTCTCCGACAGCACCGTCACGGCCCCGAAGGATGCCAGCCCGGCCGCCGCATAGGCGACCGTATAAAAAAGGGCCGCCCGGCCGCCACCGGCGGGCAGAGCCACGAACGCCAGCGCCACATAGCCCATCTGGCCGATGGAGGACCAGGCCAGCATACGCTTGATGCTGGTCTGCGCCAGCGCGGCCAGGTTGCCGCTCAGCAGAGTCAGGAGCGCCAGCAGCCAGAGCAGATCATGAAAACCGCGCCAGCCCCCCAGCAGCGGGAACAGGAGCAGAAACGCCACCACCGCTGCGCCCTTGGAGGCCGTGGAGAGCAGCGCCGTGACCGGCGCCGGCGCACCCTGGTAGACATCCGCTGTCCAGAGATGGGCCGGAACCAGCGAGAGCTTGAAGGCCAGTCCCAGGAGGATCAGGGCGAGCCCGGCCAGCAGGAGCGTGTCGGGCGTACGCGCCGCCGATGCCAACTCCGCCAGTTTGAGCGTCCCGCTGGCGACATACACCAGGGCCATACCCATCCCCATGACCGCCGCCGACAGGGTTCCGTTCAGCAGGTACTTCAGCCCCGCTTCTCCCCCCCGCCCGGAATCGCGTTCCACGGCAACCAGGATGTAGAAGGCAAAGGTAAAGGCCTCCAGCCCGAGAAACAGCATCAGCAGGTCGCTGGCGGCACAGACCACACCCATCCCGACCAGCCCGAACAGCAACGTGGCCGGATATTCCTCGCCCACAATCCCCCGACGGCGGGTATAGCCGGCTGCCAGTAGCAGCGCCACCAGCCCGGTCCCGTACAGGAAAGCCGAACAAGTGCGTGAAAAGCGGGTAACCGCCAGGCCCGGCATGACAGTCTCTATCGGCACCGCAACGCTCCAGAGCAGGGCCGCGACGACCACGACCATGGCCGACCAGTACAGGTAGCCGCCCGGCCTTACCGCCCCGGCCAGCAGCACCAGCACACACCCGGCAGTCAGGATGATCAGCGGCATCAGAGCCATGACGTCCAGGCTGTTCATGGCGCACCTCCCGTCAACAACTGTACCGGCAGATGAATCAAATCCAGCAGCGGCGCGGGATGGACGCCGACCCAGATATCCAGCAACAGCAGCACCGACAAGAGAATGATCTCCCGCAGGTTGAGATCAACCAGGGTCAGCGGTTGACGTTCCTGTTGAAAGAGCGTCTCCTGCACCAGCCGCGCCATGTAGATCAGCGGCAGGATGACACCGATAAAGGCCAGTCCCACCACCAGCGGCGATTGTTTCATGGTGCCTACCAGGATCAGGAACTCACCTACAAAACTGTTCAGGCCCGGCACCCCCATGGAGGTGACCGAGAACAGCAGGAAGAAGAAGGACCAGACCGGGATCTTGCCCCACAGGCCGCCGAAGGCCCTGATCTCGCGGGTGTGGGCCCGTTCGTCCAGCATCCCGACCAGGCAGAACAGCGCCCCGGTGGTCACGCCGTGGTTGGCCATCTGGATGATGGCGCCGGACAGGGCCACCGGCTGCCAGGTGGCGATGCCGATGGCCACGAACCCCATGTGCCCGATGCTGGAGTAGGCGATCAGGCGTTTCATGTCCTCCTGGGCGAAGGCCACCAGCGAGGCATAGATGATGCCGGTCACCGCCAGGGTGTAGAGCAGCGGGGTCAACTGCTGGGCCGCCTGGGGAAAGAGCGGGTAGCCGAAGCGGATCAGCCCGTAGCTGCCGGTCTTGAGCAGCAGCCCGGCCAGGATGACGCTGCCGGCGGTGGGGGCGTCGGTGTGGGCGTCCGGCAGCCAGGTGTGCAGCGGAAAGAGCGGGAACTTGATGGCGAAGGCCAGCAGGAAGGCCGCAAACAGCCAGAGCTGGGTCGCTGGCAACATCTGCGTATGCAGCAGCTCCGGCAAACTGAAGGTCGCCACGCCGGTCTGCCCGGCATGCAGCAGGTGAAGACCGATGATGGCCAAAAGCATCAGCAACGACCCGGCCAAGGTGAAGAGGAAGAACTTGACCGTGGAGTAGAGCCGCCGGCCATGCCCCCAGATGCCGATCAGGAAGAACATCGGGATCAGCATTACCTCCCAGAACAGGTAGAACAGGGCCAGGTCCAGCGAGAGGAATACACCCATGATGCCGGTTTCCATGACCAGCATCAGGCACAGGAACAGACAGCATTTCTCCTGGATGGAATTCCACGAGACCAGCAGGGCCGTGCAGAAGGTCAGGGCGGTCAGCATGACCATCAGTAGCGAGACGCCGTCCAGCCCCAGGGTGTAGCGAATGCCGAAGTCCGGTATCCAGGCTGCATCCTCGGCCAGCAGATAGCCGGGCAGGAGTGACTTCCGCAGCGCCAAAGCCTGCCAGGAGGCGTACAGCCAGATCGTCAAAGCCAACTCGCCCAGTGCCACACCCAGCACCAGAGGGCGCGCCAGGGCGGGACGCTTCCGGACCGGCAGGAGCAGCAGGCAGCCCGCCAGGGGTAAGAAGACCAGTATACTGAGGATCGGAAGCCCGCTCATGACACCATACTCCAGACCAAATAGCCCAGTATAACCATCATCCCGCCGGCGATAGCGAGAAGTGATGTAGCCACCCGCCCCGTACTCCAACCGGCCGGCAGACCTCCCAGGCGGGCCGTTAAACGTGCCAGACCGTCGAGGCTTCCGTCGATGGCGGCCTCGTCGATCCCCTTCCAGAGGAGACGAGACAGGCTGACGAACGGACGGATGAATATAACGCGGTACAGGTCATCCAGCATCCAGCCGGACTGCAGGAAACGGATTCCAGCAGGCGCCGCGCCGCTTTCCGTGGCCAGGGATGTTGCCCGGCGCTGCCCAATATAGCGTGAACGGGCCAGCCCCAGACCGATGATGCAGGCCGTGGCGGCAGCGATCTGGAGCATGATCTCGGTCATAGAGGAGATGTGTTCCGCCGGTGAAAATCCGGGGATCGAGCCGAGGAAACTGGACAGCAGACCGTGGCTGCCAAGCCAGGCCGGCAGGTTGAGCAGGCCGCCCAGCAGACCGAGCAGGGCCAGGGGGATCAGGGTCAGGGTCATGACCGGTTCGACTCCGCTCACCGACCGATTGTCATTCACCATCCCCTGGTGGCTATCTGGAGCTGCTTGGTGGCTGAGCGGAGCCGAAGCCCCATGAAACACCACAAACAGCATGCGGAAGGTATAGAACGAGGTCAGCAGGGCCGTCAGAAGACCGAGGGAAAACAGGCCGCCGTACAGCGGACCGCCCCGTTCAAAGACCGCCGCTAGAATGGCATCCTTGCTGAAAAACCCACCACTGCCCGGAAAACCGGCCAGGCAGAGCGCACCGGCCAGGAAGGGCCAGTAGACTTTAGGTAACTCCTTTTTCAGCCCTCCCATGCCGAAGATGTCCTGCTGATGGTGCAGGGCGGTGATCACGCATCCGGCACCGAGAAAGAGCAAGGCCTTGAAGAAGGCGTGGGTCAGCAGGTGAAAGGTACTGGCGGTCAGGGCTCCGGCGCCGACCCCCAGCACCATGTAGCCGATCTGGCTGATGGTGGAGTAGGCCAGGATGCGCTTCAGGTCTCGCTGGGCGCAGGCGCAGGTGGCGGCGTAGAAGGCGGTCACCCCGCCGGTCAGGGCAATGGCGGCCTGGGCCGTGGGCGAAACGCCGATCAAGGGGAACATGCGTGCCAGCAGGTAGACCCCGGCCGTGACCATGGTGGCGGCGTGGATCTGGGCCGAGACCGGCGTGGGACCGGCCATGGCATCCGGCAGCCAGACCGACAGCGGCAGCTGGGCCGACTTGCCGGCCGCCCCGATCAGCAGCAGGATTCCCAGGGCGGTAACCACCCCGGCCGGCATCAGGAAACCCATTGTGTTCAGTTCGGTGATCGACACGGTGCCGAAGAGCTGGAACATCCAGATCATGGCGATGCCGAAGGCGGTGTCGCCGATGCGGGTCACGATGAAGGCCTTGCGCCCGGCGGTGGCGTTCTTCTCCTCGGTGTACCAGAAGCCGATCAGGGCATAGGAGCAGAAGCCGACCCCCTCCCACCCCAGGTACAGGAGCGGCAGGTTCTCAGCCAGGATCAGGGTCAGCATGGCGAAGACGAAGATGTTCAACAGTGCGAAGTAGCGGGCGTACGACGGGTCGTCCTTCATGTAGCCGATGGAGTAGAGATGGATCAGGCCGCAGACAAAGGTGATCATCAGGGTCAGCGACAGGGAGAGCTGGTCCAGGTAGAGGGCGATGGGAGCCTTGAAGTCGAAGTCCGACAGCCAGGAGGCGTACTCTATTTTTACGGGAGTGGTGAACTGGAGAAAGGCCAGCACGGCGCAGGCAAAGGCGCCCCAGATCACGGCGCAGGCCACCGCCTCACCCAGGCGGCGCGGCAGCCTGCGGCCGACCAGGGCGTTGAATAGTCCGCCGCACAGAGGCAGCAGGAGTATGAGGGCCAGGTAGAGTTTCATGTAGTTATCCAAACCATTTTCCCAGCATCCCCCGCAACCCCTTCTCAAGCTTGTCCTCGGCGGTCAGGCAGGCACTGCAGACCCGTTCCCGTTTCTTTTCATCCAGCAGCACGCTGTTCAGGTGCCGGTCGCAGGCGAACTTTTTACAGCGCACACAGATGCCGCCGGTGCCGACCGGCTTGGCGGCGTTGCAGACCCCGCAGTGCCATTGGATGGAACCCACTCCTGCTTTCAGCATCAATTACCTTTCAAAAGACTTAAAGCATTACCACGGAGGACACAGAGGAAACCTGAAGTCTTAAAGATTTTGGGTTACCCCAAGACTTTCAGAATTTCTGGTTGAACTTGTTTGGTTTCCTCAGACGCACTCCGTGTCCTCCGTGGTGAAAGCTTTTCCAACTTACCCCTTCATCTCGCTGAAGGCATCCGTATTGACCGTGCGCTTCCGGCGGTGCAGGTAGACCACCATCGCCAACGCCAGCGAGACCTCGGCCGAGGTCAGGGCCATGATGAAGACCGCGAAGATCTGCCCGTCGGCGTTGCCCCAGCGGGTCGAACCAGCCACGAAGATCAGCATCACGGCATTCAGCATGACCTCGATGCAGACCAGCATCATGATCAGGTTGGCCCGCCAGGCCAGCAGCCCACCCAGGCCAAGGAAGAACAGCAGCCCGGCCAGGATCAGGATATGTTCCAGTGGGACGATCATGGAGATATCTTCCCGTTTATTGTCCCCTCCCCTTCAGGGGGAGGGCTAGGGTGGGGGTGGGTTTCGAGGCCGTGTCGCATAGACAAATCGACCCCATCCCCTCCCCGACCCTCCCCTTGAAAGGGAGGGAGTGATTTTGTATCGATCTGTTGCCTTCCCAGGTACAGCGCCCCCACCAGCGCAAACAACAACTGCAGCGAAATCAGTTCCACCGCCAGGCCGTGCTCGCGAAACAGGCTGACCGCCACTTCTCGAATAGTCGGCATGGCCGCCGGCACCGCACCCGCGGCATGGCGGGAGACGATTACCACTACCAGCGCAGCAATACTGACGCCTGACAGAATCACAGCCGGCAGCCATTCCTTCCAATGGGGCGAAAGCCCTTTCTCCGGGTGCCCCAGGTCGAGCATCATGATCACGAACAGGAACAGTACCATGATCGCTCCGGCGTAGATGATCACCTCGAAGACCGCCACCAGCGGCGCCATCAGCAGATAGAAGATGGTCGCCATGGAGAACAGCGAGGTCACCAGGAACAGGATGGCATGCACCGGGTGTTTTTCGGTAATGGCCAGGATTGTGGCGATGACCGCCGTGGCGGCCAGTATGTAGAAGATGATTTGTTCCATGTATATTTTTAATCCTTAAAGCATTACCACGGAGGACACGGAGGTACACAGAGAAAACCTGAAGTCAAAAAGATGTTGGGTTACCCCCCCAAAGCCTTACAGATTGCCTTTTTGATTTGGTTTGTCTTCCTCCGCCTTTCCTCCGTGTCCTCCGTGGTGAGCTGTTTTCAGCTGTTTTTCAGTATTCATGGCATCAACGACCTGACATCCACCGGCTTGGTCTCCTCCAGCCCCTCGCCGCGCAGCTGGGTCACGCCGATTCCGGCGTGGCGGTAGAAGTTGTAGCTGTCATCCTTGCCGCAGCCGTCGATCAGGAGATCCTCCTTTTCGTAGAGCAAGTCCATGATGTCCCGCTTGCAGATCTCGTAGTCAGGGGTCATCTGGATGGCCATGGTCGGGCAGGCCTCGGCACACAGACCGCAGAAGATGCAGCGTGAGAAGTTGATCCGGAACCAGGCGGCGTAGCGGCGGCCATCCTCCTGTTCGGCCGACTGCATGGAGATGCAGTCCACCGGGCAGGCCGCCGAACAGAGATAGCAGGCCACGCAGCGCTCGCCGCCGTCCGGATCGCGGGTCAGCACGATGCGGGCCCGGAAACGCGGATAGGGGGTGCGCTTCTCTTCGGGATACTGGATGGTAACCGGCCTGCGCAGCATGTGGCGCAGGGTGACGCCGAATCCACCGGCTATGGCCGTTATGTCAGATAGGAGAGACATATGTTCCATTTCTTTTTTATCAGATAAAACAATACCCATCCCCACCCTGCCCCTCCCTTCATGCCCCAGAGGGTGCTTGAAGGGGAGGGTAATTAAAGGCTCCTCCCCCTTCAAGGGGGAGGTAGGGAGGGGGATGGGTTAGATGTCAGAAGAAACCTTGATAGTTAATCCATTATATCCGCACTATGCGTTGCCGTGCTTGGCCCGTTCGGCCTTTTTCAGCATGGCGGCTGCCAGGGGATGATTGTTGTTCTGGGCGTACATGGCGGCCGTTGTAGCGGCGGAGGTGGTCAGTGACGGGCTGGCGCCGCCATCCAGCAATATCTGGATGGTCTTGTTGCAGCCGTAAATGGCGGCCAGCATCAGGGCGGTGTGGCCGGCGCTGTCACGGGCATCCACATCGGCTCCCTTTTTGATGAGCATTTCGACGATGTCGGTGTGGCCATGCGCTGCTGCATAGTGGAGGGCGGTTTTGCCCTTGACGCTGGTGGAGGTAAGATCCGCGCCGCGATGCAGCAGATCAAGCACAAAGTCCTTCTGACCCTCCTTGGCGGCAGCAATCAGCGGGGTGTGTCCATGACGGTCCTTGGCATTTACGCTTTCCATGTGTGCATCCTCCTTGGTGTAGTAGTAGTCGGACACGATGTCCGTTGGTCTTGAATCATGTTCTCAACATCAGCCACCAGGCTGTAATCAGAATATTCAGCAGCGCCAGCGGCGTCAATACCTTCCAGCCCAGGTGCATCAACTGGTCATAGCGCAGGCGCGGCAGCGTCCCGCGCATCCAGATGAAGAAAAAGGCGAACGACAGGGTTTTCAGCGAAAACCAGACCACCGGCGGCAGCAGCGGGCCGTGCCAGCCCCCCAGGAAAAGTGTCGTCGCCAGCCCCCCCAGCACGATGATGTTGATATATTCGCCCACAAAAAACAGGCCGAAGCGCATGCCGGAGTACTCGGTGTGGAAGCCGGCCACCAGCTCTCCCTCGGCCTCGGGCAGGTCGAAGGGAATCCGCTTGCATTCGGCGGTAATGCTGATCAGGAAGATGATAAAGGCCAGCGGCTGATAGACGATGAACGGCACTCCGGCCTGGGCGTTGACGATATCCGTCAGGCTGAATGAGCGGGCCAGCATGACGATCGGCACCAGTGACAGCCCCATGGAGAGTTCATAGGAGATCAACTGCGCCAGGCCGCGAATACCGCCCAGCAGGGCATACTTGGAATTGGAGGCCCAGCCGCCGATGGCCACGCCATAGACAGCGATGGAGGAAAGCGCCAGAAAAAACAGCAGACCGATATTCAGGTCGGCCACCACGAGGGGTACCGTGTGTCCGGCCACATTCAGCGGCGCGCCGAACGGGATTACGGCAAAGATCATGATCGCAGGGATGGCGGCCATGGCCGGAGCCAGATAAAACAGCCACTTGTCGGCCGCAGCCGGAAGAAAATCTTCTTTGGTGAGGAGTTTAATCAGGTCTGCCAGGGGCTGGAGCAGCCCGAAAGGACCGACGCGGTTGGGGCCTTTGCGATCCTGCACCCAGGCCAGGATCCTGCGTTCGGCGAATACCAGGTAGGCGGCCAGGGTCAGGATGACGAAAAAAATCAGCCCGATCTTGGTTGCGAACAGCGCTATGTCCACAGAGGATGTCGTCATCTCGACCTTTGCACATACGGTAAGAGGGACACTTGCTGATTTGTTATCCATATATCACAAAACAAATCCGAAAACCACAGGCGATTTGCCCGTTCCTGCTCATAATGACAATTCGCTGAAATAAGCGCTTGTATCGTTGAACTTCGGCGCATTATAATGCCGGCCACAAGGAGAACTACAGCATGGATGTGCATCAGGCGGTCTTTATAAAAAGTGCGGTAAAACCCAAGGATTTCCCGCCCGCGGAACTGCCGGAAGTGGCCTTTGTGGGGCGCTCCAATGTGGGCAAATCGTCTCTGATCAATGTACTTGCGGGACGCAAGGCGCTGGTACGCACCAGCTCGACCCCCGGCCGCACGCAGCTGATCAACTTTTTCGACATCAACGGCATCCTGACCCTGGTGGACCTGCCCGGTTACGGCTATGCCAAGGCGCCGCCCGAGCTGCGCAAACAGTGGGGACCGATGATCGAGACCTATCTGGCCAAGCGGGAGAATCTGCGGGCCGTGGTGCTGATCCTGGACATCCGCCGGATTCCGTCCGACGGGGATCTGGATATGCTGGGCTGGCTGGAGCGCTATGACATCCCGCCGATCATTGTCATGACCAAGTGCGACAAGCTCTCGAAAACCGAGCGGGCCAAACAGACCACCCTGATCTCGGCGGCCATCAAACGCGACAAGAGCATGCTGCTGCCCTTTTCGGCCCTTTCCCGGGACGGGCGGGACGGAATCTGGCAGGAGATCAAGCGCCAGCTGGGGCTTCCGGGCGAACAGTCATGAATATCAGGCTGTCCGTCACGGTCCATGGGCATGTCCAGGGGGTGGCCTTCCGCCACTACACCTGCCGTCAGGCCCTGGAACTGGGCGTCACCGGCTGGGTCCGGAACCTGCCGGACGGTTCGGTGGAGGGGCTGTTCGAGGGGGACGAGGCGACCGTACATGGCCTGGTGGAATGGTGTCGCAGCGGCCCGCCGGCGGCACGGGTAGAGCGCCTGGATGTTCGTGATGGCACATACAACGGCGAATTTGATACTTTCTTCATAGCTACTTGAAATTTCTTACCGGAATCACAGGAAAACGTATGCCAAGAAGCAAGACAGCAGCAACACCATCCATGCCGGACATGCAGAAACGCCCCGACACCCGCAAGATCCCCATCGCCAAGGTGGGGGTCAAGGACATCACCTATCCGATCGTGGTGATGGACAAGAACCGCTCGCTGCAGCATACCGTGGCACGGGTCAACATGTACGTCGATCTGCCGCACCACTTCAAGGGCACCCACATGAGCCGCTTCGTGGAGATCCTCAACCGGCACCGCGAGCAGATCGCACTGGACAAGCTGGAGACCATTCTTGAAGAGATGAAGGCCAAGCTCGGTTCCGGCAGCGCCCACCTGGAGATCCAGTTCCCCTACTTCATCGACAAGCAGGCGCCGGTATCAAAGGCCAAGAGCTTGATGGAATACACCTGCGAATTCAGCGCCTCCATGACCGACACCCTCGATTTCGTACTGGGGATCAAGGTGCCGCTGACCTCGCTCTGCCCCTGCAGCAAGGAGTTGTCCCGTTTCGGTGCCCATAACCAGCGCAGCATCATGACCGTTCGGGTTCGCTATCGTGAATTCATCTGGATCGAGGATCTGGTGGAACTGATCGAGCAGTGCGGCAGCAGCCCGCTCTATTCGCTGCTGAAGCGGGAGGACGAAAAGTTCGTCACCGAGCAGGCCTACGAAAATCCGCGCTTCGTTGAGGATATGGTGCGCGAGGCGTACTCGCGTCTGGCGGCGATTGACAACATCACCTGGTTTTCAGTGGAAACCGAGAATTTCGAATCGATCCATAATCACTCGGCCTACGCTGCTGTCGAGCTGGATCGCCGGGCATAACCCGCCAACATTTATTTCTTTTCAAGGAAATTCCCCCCATGAAACCGATCCTGATACTGGCGGCTGTGCCGCAGGAAACAGCCCTGCTGAAACAGGCGCTCGGTGATACCGCCCGCCTGAAGTCCGATTCCTTCGATTACACTGAAGGCAACTTCGGCAGCCAGCCGGTTGTCATCTGTGCGGGCGGCATCGGCAAGATCAACGCTGCTTCTGTTGCAACGGCTCTGATTGAACGGTATCATCCTCGGCTGGTGATCAATACCGGCTGTGCCGGGGCTTATCTGGCCAGCGGGCTCTCCATCGGGGATCTGGCGGTGGCCAGCGACGAGATCCTGGGAGATGAGGGCGTACTGATGTCAGATGACTGGCATGACCTGAAATTCATGGGGATACCCTCGCTGATCCTCGGCAGCCGGATGTACCATAATGCAATCCCGCTCTCCCGGCATGCTGCCGAAAAAGCCATGCAGCTGGCTGACTACGTTGGCATCAGGATGGTGCGCGGTTGTTTTATTACCGTATCTACCTGCAGCGGGTGCCGTCAGCGCGGCGAAGAACTTGTTCAAAGATTTCAGGGAGTCTGTGAGAACATGGAGGGAGCCGCCATTGCCCAGGTCGGTCTGCGTTACGGCATCGACTGTCTGGAAATTCGCGGGATCAGCAATCTGGTTGATGAACGGGACATGAAAACCTGGGATATTCCGAGGGCAGTGGATGCGGCGCAGCGCTTTGTGCTGAAGTATATCGAGGAACTGGAACGACCCGTGCCGAAGAGGGGGCTTAACCGGCCGATACCGGATTAGCAGGTTAGTTCGCCTCCGGTTGAGAGTCAGCGTGTCCCGAAGATGGAGGTGCCGATCCGTACCAGCGTAGCACCTTCCTGAATAGCCGCTTCAAAATCACCGGACATCCCCATGGAGAGTTCCCGCATTTCGACACCGGGGACCCCTTCAGCTTCGATCAGCTGCGAGAGGTGCAGCAGCTCGGCAAAGAAAGGCCTGGCCGCTTCCGGGTCGTCGAAAAAGGGGGGCATGGTCATCAATCCCTGGACCCTGACATTCGGCAGTTGCGCAACGGCCCGCACCAGCTGCAGGGCCTCGGCCTCCGATGTACCCGACTTGGTCGCTTCCCCCGAGATATTGACCTGGATCAGGATGTCGCAGCAGCAACCCAGCTTTCCCCATTGCCGGCTGATCTCTTCGGCCAGGGATAACCGGTCAACCGAGTGGATCATGCTTACCAGTCCGGCGATCTGCTTAACCTTATTGCTCTGCATATGACCGATGAAATGCCACTCCACCGCTTCCTGTATCCCGGCCGCTTTTTCCACCAGCTCCTGAACGTAATTCTCTCCGAAAACCGTCTGACCGGCCCGCAACGCCTCACGGACATCTTCAGCCGGGCGGGTCTTGGAAACGGCCACCAGCCGGACAGACGCAGGTTCCCTGCCGCCCGCCAGCGCGGCTGAAGCGATCCTGTCCCGGATATCACGCAGATTAGATTCGATCGCCATCCAGTGCACCTAGCTGTCTCAGTGTTTCATAGAGTTCCGTCATCGGCAGCCCGATAACATTGGTATAGGAACCGCAAATGGAGCGGATAAAGTGCACCGCACCGCCCTGCATGGCATAAGCACCGGCCTTGTCCATCGGACATCCGGTGGCAATATAGGCCCGTATTTCACGCTCATCGAGCGACTTGAAGGTTACCTCGGTCCGCACACAGCGGCTGAGGCGGATCCCGCTGACCTTGTCAAACACCGTGAAACCGGTCATGACCTCATGGTTCCTGCCGGATAGCGCCGACAGCATCTCGAAAGCCTCGACATCATCGGCCGGTTTGCCCATGATCCTGTCGTCCAGAACGACGACCGTGTCGGCACCGACGAAAAAACGGCCGCTGGTTGCAATTGCCACGGTATCCGCCTTTTCCCGCGACAGACGCATGACATGATCGGACGGGATTTCATCCGGCAGCACATCCTCGCAGATATCCGCCGGCACCACGCTGAATTCGATGCCGGCCAGGGCCATCAATTCCGTGCGGCGGGGCGACGCTGAGGCCAGTATGATGGTTCCGTGGTCAGACATCCGTTTTCTCTTTCGGCTGTTCTTCGGGGGGCGGGACTTTCTTGAACCTGGCTTCGCGGGCCTTGTGCTCGGCCTCCAACTCCTGCCAGTGCTTCGTCCAATCCTTCCGGCGGACCTTAATCAGGATGAAGACGCCCGGAACAATCACAAGACCCCAGAAAATATTCATGGTGGCGCCATTGACGATGCCATAGATCAAAGAAGCGACCCCCATCAGCAGCAGCAGTGCTTCCATTGAGAGTATCCGGCCGATCAGCGAGACTTCCTGGCGTTGCTTATCTTTATCCATGTGAATTCCTTCGAACTGCTGAGAGTACGGTGCCTGTTACTGCTCGACATCACCAGGGAAACATCTTGCCCGGATTGAGGATGTTGTTGGGATCCAGCGCATGCTTGACGGCCTTCATGGCCGCGATCTGATCCGGCGACAGTTCCAGTTCGATATAGGGAGCCTTGGAGAGACCGACGCCATGCTCACCCGACATGGTGCCGTTCAGGTCGAGAGCGGCCTGGAACACCTCGCGGATCGCTTCGTGGGCCTTCTCGTCCATGCCGGGGATCTCTTTGTCGATCATGATGTTGACATGGATATTGCCGTCGCCGGCATGGCCGAAGTTGACGATCGGGATGTCATATTTGTTCTGGATCTTTTCAATGGTGCGGATGACATCCGGAACCTTGCTGCGCGGCACGACGATATCCTCGTTGTACTTGGTTGGGTTGATATCCCGCAAGGAAGGAGACACCAGTCGCCGCACCCGCCAGAGTTCTTCCGATTCGGCGTTGTCCCTGGCGGCGCGGAACTGCACCAGCCCCAGCGGCTGGATCAGCTCGTGAATCCGGGTGGCCTGTTTCTCGATCAGATCGCGGTCACCGTCCACCTCGATCAGCAGCACAGCCCGGCCTTCCGGTGGGATTCCCAGATTGAAACGCTTCTCCACGCACTGCAGGGTGGCGTAATCCATGAATTCCAGCGTGGTGGGGATAATCTTGGCCCCGATAATGGTGGAAACCGCCTTGGCGGCCCCGTCAATGGAATCGAAGATGGTCAGCATGGTTTTCTTGGCGTCCGGCAGGGGCAGGAGCTTGAAGATGATCTTGGTGATGACGCCCAAAGTCCCCTCGCTGCCGCACAGCAGGCGGGTCATGTCGTAGCCCACCACGGCCTTGTAGGTCTCGCCGCCGGTGCGGATGATCTCGCCGGTGGGTAAAACGATCTCCAAACCCATGACGAAGTCACGGGTGACGCCGTACTTGACGCAGCGCGGGCCGCCGGCATTCTCGGCCACATTGCCGCCCAGGGTGGAGAATTTGAGTGAAGCCGGGTCAGGAGGATAGAAGAGTCCCAGTTTTTCTACCGCCAGCTGGAAACGTTCGGTCACCACGCCCGGCTCGACCTCTGCGATCAGGTTCTCGGTATCGATTCGCAGGATACGATCCATGCGGGTAACTACCAGCACCACGCCGCCGGCCTTGGGAAGCGCGCCGCCGGTAAAACCGCTGCCCGCTCCGCGCGGAAACACGGGAAATCCGCGCAGATTGGCCAACTTCAGCACAGCCGACACCTCGGTCGCATTTGCCGGATGTACCACCGCATCGGGAAGATATTCCATCTGGGTGGCGTCATAGCCGTAACAGATCAGATCCTGCTTTTCGGTGAGAATATTATCTGAACCCACGATTGACGCAAGCTCATGGATTATTGCCGAATCCAGCATGACGACGCCTTTCAGAATTGATTTTCACTATGTTGTTCGTTCCGGGGTGAACAGGAAGGCAGACTGCGTGACACCTCAGCGTGAGATAACACTCGATGGCACCATCATCTGAATGATTCTGTTATTGGTTGGACTGCTTCAGGTAGCACTCGGCCTTGTACAGGTTAGCATCCGCCGCCAGGGCAGGTGAGGGGTATTCAGCCAGGAACCGGTCAAACAGCTCAAGCGCCACGCGGCAGTCGTTCTGCCGATAGGCTTTGATGGCTCGCTCATAAAGCTGTTGTTCCGCGGTAGCATTAACGGCTGCTGCCGGTTGTTTGACTGCTTTGACATGACTGGCGGAAACTACGGCTTTGTTTCTCGCGTCACGCTTTAGTTCCCTGGCTACAGCAGGCATTTTCAGATCACTGCCAGAAAGCTCCGTTACGGCTTTAGGCGTTGTCTTGACGGACCGCTGGCGCTGTGAAGCTTTCGATGACGAATGTGCCTTACGGTTCGGCGCTGTCCCGGCGGCCTTTTCTTTAGGTAACAAAGCATGATCAGGCTTGACAGGCAGCTTTAGCGTATCGCCCGAGTAGATTTTATCGGGGTCCTTGATCTCATTGAAGAGCAGTATCTGGGGGAAATAGGAACCGTGGCCGCTGAATTTGCGTGAGAGGCCGGTGAGGGTATCACCCTTGTGCACCTGTACTTCCTGAACCAGGATGCCGGCACTCTTTTGAACATTTTCTTCAGGCGACACAGCCTTGGGTGTATAGAGATAGCGCTGTTGGCTCCAGCCCGGTGTGCTGACTGCAAGCAGCAGGAGCGCTGCAATTATTCCATACGTACGTCGCATCATGTCAGTACCTGTTCCCCAGTTGGTCTTCGTATGACAGCTGATTCTTTACCTGGATGTTCGTGCCGACGCTCGTGCCGGATTTGACCCGGAAGGACACCTTGATGGTGCGTTTTTCACCTGCACCGACTTCCTTGAATTTCCACAGGATGTTTCCGTTGACGGAAGAACTGCTGGAAGGATCGGCAGCGACCAGTTCAAGCTGATCAGGCCATGTTCCTTGCAATTCGACAATTCGAGCCAGGCTTGAGCCGGAATTGGTAATTCTCAAGTCAAACGATGTGACTTCACCCGGTTTGAGCTGTCCCTCCCGTGCGGTCATAGCCATCTGCAGCACCGGTCGAGAGTAGACAATTTTTGTGGAACCGGACGCGGACCGTGCGGGTTCCCCATCCGCGCTAAAAATGAGCTGGGCACTGCCTAGTGAACCGTCAGCGGCACTGCGAGGGGTCTTGATCTCCATGACGATACTGGCTTCCTCTTTGGGCGCCAATGGTCCTACTTCCGTGATCACCGGTTCGTTGGCCTGCCGGGTACCATCCCGGTTGGTGTCCAGGAATATAACGGTTTCCTGGGCGCCCGTAACGCTGGCGGCAATCCTGAACTTCTCGCTCAGATTCCCGGTATTGGTCACCACAAACGGAATGTAAACCGTCTGGCCTGGGATAACAATCTGCCGTTCTGCTGCCGCACGGACCAGAACACCATGATTCTGCTGGACATGGGCCGCATTGGAAACGAAGACAGCTGCCGTTTTCAGCTGGTTATTAACAAGTTCGGCGCGAGTCAGCAATTCCTGACCAGCCAGGGAATCATCCTTGAGCTGAAAGGCTACACTAAAATCCTTGCTCTCACCGGATTTAATCTGCAGGCCGTCCAGAATCAAAGCTGATTTCATTTCCTGCCTGAATCCCAATGCGGAATACTCCACCGGCTCCATCTGAGGCGGAAAGTTCAGCCGCAATGAAACATCCTGAGCCATGGTGGAGCCGACGTTCAACACCGCCACACGGTAGATTGCTTTTTCACCCGGCAACAGCAGCTTTTTGTCCGTTTTAACAACCGCACGCAATAACGGCGCGGCCGCGGTAATCGAGACTTCGCGTGACTGAGTGGCTTCGGCCAGCAGACGTGAAGCGGCTTTGACCGGGTAATTGATGCGCAGCCCGTCAATAGTAGCCGGAGGTATAACGAGATTGATAACGCCCTTGAATGATTCGCCGGGCGCCAATATTGTTGTCTGATTGAGCGCCTTTTCAGGCTGTGAGGCGGCTGCAAAGCCTGCGGCAAATTCTGCAGGAAAACCGGAATCGAGATGGAACGAGTCGTTGCCGTTGCCGCGATTTGTAATTTCGAAGGGAATACTGATACGCCGGGCAACATTGTAAGCCTGTGACGTGGCCGCCAGATTGAACTCCAAGCCGGCAAACTGCGCAACTTCATAACGGAGCACTTTGATATTCTCGGGAAGCTGTTCAACAGCAGCTGCCTGCGGCAGCGCCACAGCGACCCCCAGATCCTTCAACTTTGCGGCTGCAGCCACGGCGGCCTTGCTGGCCGGGTATTTTTCTATGATAGATTTGTACTGCGCAATAGCCTTTTCGCGCAACACTACCTTTGATGTACGCTTGTTTTCTGCGAACTCACGCTCTCGGGCCTGACGCTGCTCTTCTGCTACGACAGCGGCCTTGTTCGCCTGCTCCTTCTGCAGGGCAACCAAACGCTCCTGCTCGGCCTTTTCAACAGCCTTACGTGCTTCCTCAGCCTTGACGGCAACTATACGTTCCTGCTCTTTTTGCAGAGCAGCCAACCGCGCCTGCTCAACTTTTTCAGCAACTTTACGATCTTCCTCAGCCTTGACGGCCGCCAGACGAGTCTGTTCCTCTTTTTGTCGGGCGAGACGCTCATGCTCCGCTGTCTCTTTCTGCGCCACAACAGGCAGGGAACCGGTTACCAGCTTTTCTCCCTTGTCATAACGGGCCGTCAGCGCGAGAAGATCTTCGTCCACGGTTCCCTTGAGGGGATTATCGGGATATTCTTTGAAAAACTGTGACATATATTTGGCGGCATTCTGCTGGTTGCCGCTCTTGAAATAGGCACGGGAGAGCCAGAACAGCACCATGTCGCGCAGAGCGCTATCGGGGTATTTTTGCAGAACCTCGGTCATCCGTGTGATCGTGGCAGGATAATCCTTCTGTTGGTAGGCGTTGAAACCGGAGATGAATATCTGCGAGTCTTCCGACTCCTGACTGTAGACGGGTGTATTCAGGAAAGATGAAATTATGACCAGTACGACAAAAGATCTGATCAGGGCATTGCGGCATAATTTCAATGATATCACGGTAAGTAACCTCTTCTTGGCCGGCACTGAAAAAAAGTCGCACGGAGGACGGAGAAATGTCTGGGTAAAATGCTTGTTAAATAGCATCTCTCCGCCCTCTTGTCAACGTAAGAAAAGGTTTTTAAGGGTGTTAGCCAAGGCTCACGATGCGCGTCACGGCGTGATCCGCATCAACGGATATGATCCTCCGGGTAGGCGCCGATATTGTGAATCGATATATCAGCACCGGCGAACTCCTCTTCCTTGCTGAGCCTGATTCCGACGGTCTTGGCGAGGAGACCATACACGACAAACCCGCTGGCCAGGGCAAAGACTATAGCCGAGAGGCTGCCGGCCAACTGGGAGATGAAACTGACGCCGCCCATGCCCCCCAGGGCCTTCTGCCCGAAGATGCCGGCGGCAATCCCGCCCCAAGAGCCGATCACACCGTGCAGCGGCCAGACACCCAGT
The DNA here is from genome assembly GCA_016650295.1 of Desulfuromonadales bacterium. Taxonomy (GTDB): domain Bacteria; phylum Desulfobacterota; class Desulfuromonadia; order Geobacterales; family Pseudopelobacteraceae; genus CAIPTY01. The sequence continues at coordinate 90,482 of JAENWA010000036.1, forward strand.
ACATCGTCGATCCGGAGCGTTTCCTGCTCAAATTTAAAGCCGTAGACAAAAATGAACGAGGCGATGCAGCCGACCACAAATGATGCCAGGGGATGCATGATGTCACTGCCGGCACAGACCGCGATCAGACCGGCCAGGGCACCGTTATGGACAAAGCCGGGGTCGTTCTTGCTGGCCACCAGTGCCGCCAGTACACCGCCAACCATGGCCATCAGGGAGTTGACCGCCACCAACCCGGAGATCTTCTCCAGGTTTCCGGCACTCATCACATTAAAGCCGAACCAGCCCACCGCCAAGATCCAGGACCCGAGTGCCAGGAACGGGATATTGCTGATCGGAATCGGATGAGATTTTTCACGTACATAGCGCCCCATGCGCGGACCGAGGATCAGGACCGCCGGCAGGGCGATCCAGCCGCCGATGGAGTGCACCACCACCGAACCTGCATAATCATGAAACTCGGCCCCACCGATGGACTTGAACACATTCTGCAGCAGAGACATGTTCTGGCCCCAGATCAGGGACTCGAACAGCGGATAGGAGATGCCGGCAAAGATGGCCCCGGCAATGACCTGCGGCCAGAACTTGGCCCGTTCGGCGATACCGCCCGAGATGATAGCCGGGATGCAGGCCGCGAAACAGAGCAGGAAGAAGTAATGCACCAGGTCGTAACCCTGGGTCTTTCCAAGCAGTTCTTCAGCCGGTTTCAGAAAGGAGATACCGTAGGCGATCGGGAAGCCGATCACAAAATAGACGACCGTCGAAACAGACCAGTCGGTGAGGATCTTGACCAAGGCGTTGACCTGGTTTTTCTTGCGAACCGAGCCAACTTCGAGAAAGGCAAAACCGGCATGCATCGCAAAAACCATTACAGCCCCCAGCATCAAAAAAAGAACATCGCCACTACTCTTCAGGCCAGTCACCGTTGACATGGTCTCCATACTCACTACCCCCGTTGGTATTGATTGAAATTTGCCCGCCCTTGGACAACCGTTGCATGCAAGCAAGAAATCTGCCAATTATTTAGGCAGTTAACTTCTTGAAATTACGTCATCCGCCCTTGCCTCGCTGCTCATTTAATAGTCATGCTGTTTATATACTAGGCAGCCATCCAGAAAATGATGGGTTTCCATTCCACGCACAAACGGTTACTATAAACGGCCATGAGCCTTGAGGATAAAATTACGCAGCTGCCGCCCTCGCCCGGTGTCTACCTGATGCGGGATGCCGCCGGCACGATCATCTATATCGGCAAGGCCCGCAGCCTTCGTCAGCGGGTGCGCAGCTACTTCAACGCCTCGATCGACTCCCGCTGGCATGTCAGGTTCCTGATGGCCAGGGTCGCCGACATCGAAGTCATGCTGACCGACACGGAAAAAGAAGCGCTGCTACTGGAAAACACCCTTATCAAGCAGCACCATCCCCGCTACAACCTGGACCTGAAAGACGACAAGACCTATTTTTCTCTGCGCCTTGATCCTGGGGAACAGTTTCCCCGTTTCAGCATCGTGCGCAAGATCCCCCGCGACAACGCCCGCTACTTCGGTCCCTACGCCTCGGCCTCGGCCGCGCGGGAGGTGCTGCGCCAGATCACCCGCATGTTTCCGCTGCGCCATTACCCGCTGAAAAGCTGCCTGGCGCGCAAGCGGCCCTGCCTGTATCACCAGATCGGTCAGTGCAGTGCCCCCTGTCACAAGTTGATCACCGTGGATGATTACATGGAACTCGTCAGGGGAGCTATGCTTTTTCTGGAGGGAAAGGGGCGTGAACTGGTGGCGCAGTTCAAATGGAACATGCAGGAGGCTGCCCAGGGAGAACGTTACGAAGAGGCCGCCCGCTGGAGAAACCTGCTCCGCTCCATCGAACTGACCGTTGAAAAACAGAAAATGGTCCTGCGGGGCGGCGACAGCGACGTGATCGGCTATTACCGGGATGCCGACCGCCTGGAGCTGGCGCTGCTGTTTATCCGCGCCGGGACCCTGAGCGGCAGCCGCCTGTTCAGCCTGACCTGGGAGCTGGGCGAAGCCGAAGGAATCTCGGCCTTTCTATCGCAATATTACACGGAGGGGACCTTTATCCCGGACGAGATCCTCCTGCCGCTGGAAATCGAGGACGGGGCGGCATTGGCCGATCTGCTTTCAGATGCGAAAGGGCGCAAGGTCAACATCCTGCACCCGCTACGGGGCACCAAACGGGAACTGGTCGAGCTGGCCGGGAAGAATGCGGTCGCCGCCCTGCGTGAGCGCGACGAAAAACAGGCCTCAATCGAGACACTGCTGGGGGAATTGCAGCAGCGTCTGCACCTGACCCGCCTGCCGCGCAGGATCGAATGTTATGACATCTCCACCATCCAGGGACGCTTCTCCGTGGGGAGCGGCGTCAGCTTCCACAATGGCGCGGCCGACAAAAAGCAGTACCGCCACTACCGCATCCGCCAGGTTGAGGGTCAGGATGATTACGCCATGCTGCGGGAGGTCTTTTCGCGCCGTTTCCGCGAGGACGCCATCCGGAAAGACGGGCTGCCCGACCTGGTGGTGGTGGACGGCGGCATCGGCCAGCTGAATGCCACCCAGGAGATCATCGGCGAGTTGGAACTGGCCGGCCGTTTTGATCTGGTCTCACTGGCCAAGAGCCGGGTGGCGCGCGACGTGGAATCAGCGGACATCAGTAAAAGCGATGAGCGGGTCTTCCTGCCGGGGAGGAAAAATCCGGTGGTGCTGCGGCAGAACTCGCGCCCGCTGCTGCTCCTGGCCGCCATCCGCGACGAGGCCCACCGCTTTGCCATCGAATACCATCGCACTCTGCGCAGCAGGGAGGGCATCGCCTCCGACATCGAACAGATCCCCGGCATCGGCGCCAAACGGCGCACAGTGCTGCTCAAGCACTTCGGCAGCCTGCAGCGGCTGAAGGAGGCTGCGATGGAGGAAATCGCCGCGGTAGACGGTATGAACCGGACTGTTGCAGAATCGGTATATGGGTGGTTACATGCGAATACAGATTGACGCTTGCCTTTACCCCCTGCATCGAATATGCTTTCGTTAAACGAATAACTGATCGATAGGAGCACTCAATGGCAACCGTCAAATTGTCACCCAAGTATCAAGTCGTCATTCCCCGTGAAGTACGTGAAAGCCTGCATCTCATACCGGGACAGATGATGCAGGTCGTTGCCTACGGCAACCGGATCGAACTGCTTCCGTCCAGAGATATCAGCGAGATGCGCGGTTTTTTGAAAGGCATCGATACAGCTTTTGATCGGGAGGAGGACCGGCTGTGAACGTCGTGGATTCGTCGGGGTGGCTGGAGTACTTTGCAGATGGGCCGAATGCCGCCCGTTTTGCCGACCCGCTCGGCAACGTTGCCGAATTGCTGGTGCCGTCCATCACTTTGTACGAGGTGTTCAAGGTCGTCTGTCGCCAACGGGGAGAGGACGCGGCGCTGCAGGCGGTAGCGATGATGCAGCAGGGCAGAGTCATCGAACTATCATCATCAATTGCTCTTCTGGCGGCAAAATTGAGCCTGGATGTAAAAACACCCATGGCCGACAGCATTATCCTGGCCACGTCGCACATGTATGGGGCGGTTCTCTGGACCCAGGATGACGATTTTGCAGGTCTGCCCGGCGTCAGGTATTTTCCGAAGATCTTCGTTTCCCCATCGTAAATACATCATGACCACCCCCCTCCACTACAACCTCCTGACCGTCCTTGGTCCGACCGCCTCGGGTAAGACCCGCCTGGCCGTAGCCCTGGCCGGGGATCTGAACGGCGAGATCATCTCGGCCGATTCGCGCCAGGTCTTTCGCGGCATGGACTTCGGTTCCGGCAAGGATCTGCACGAATACGGCAACATACCCTATCACCTGATCGATATTCTGGAATCGGGCGCGGAATTCAGCGTTTTTGCCTTCCAGCGGCTGTTCCTGGATGCCTTTACGGATATAACCCGACGGCATCGGCTGCCGGTCCTGTGCGGCGGCACCGGCCTGTACCTGGATGCCGTGCTGCGTGGCTACCGGATGGTGGAGGTGCCCGAGGACCCGGCGTTGCGGGACGAGCTGGAGAAGTTAAGCGCGGACGAGCTGGCTGCCCGACTGCGGGAGCTGAAACCTGAGCAGCACAACACCAGCGACCTGCTGGAGCGCAGCCGCACCATCCGCGCCATTGAGATCGCCCGCTTCGAACAGAACCGACCGGAGCCGGATGCGGAGTGGCCCGATATCCGGCCGCTGATCATCGGCATCCGCTGGGAGCGGGGCGAGCTGCGCAAACGGATTACAGAGCGGTTGAGGCTGCGGTTGGAAAACGGGATGATCGAAGAGGTGCAGCGACTGCACGAGGCCGGTGTCCCGTGGGAACGGCTGGAGTACTACGGGCTGGAGTACCGCTACATCGGGACGTTTTTACAGGGGGAACTAAATCGTAACGACATGTTCCAGAAACTGAACAGCGCCATCCACGACTTTGCCAAGCGCCAGGAGAACTGGTTCCGCAAGATGGAGCGAAACGGCGTGACCATCAACTGGGTGGAGGGGGCCGGTGATCCGCTGGCCGAGGCACGGGCGTTGATCGGCCCTTAGGAGCCTGTCGGACTTAGGATAAATCTACTGCAAATCCGTCTGACCGGTCCATATTTCGCCGCTTTTTTGGTCAATAGAACAACTATTGACCTGCAAAATCGGCAAAATCTGTCCTCGCTCAGCCGAATTTTCGCTACGATTTCCTAAGTCCGACAGACTCCTAGCATCACCCTTTATAACGCAGGGCAAGCCCCTTGATAAATCCATTCAGAAACCGGTCGCTACATTCCTTGTAGTGCTTGTGACCCTGTTTTCTGAATAAGGCGGTCAGTTCGTGCGTTGATACCGTGAGACCGGCCAGTTTCAAAATCCCTACCAGGTCATCCTCTTTCAGGTCCAGGGCAATCCTCAGCTTTTTCAGCACGGCATTATTGGTCAGCAGAGCGACCGGTTTTTCCGCCGGAACCGGCTGGCCCTCCTGTTGGCCCCTTTTCAGGATGATCAGGCCATCCAGGAAAAAGCCCAGTATCGGATCGCTGCACGGAATATAGCCGTCCTGGTTTTCTGATGTCAGAAAAGCGGCAATCGTGGATTGGCCGACCTCGCGACCAGCGTGCCGGAATATCTGCAGCATGGCTGCATCATCGATATTCAGGGCATCCCTGATACTGCGCAACAGTTCGTTTTTTGCCATGTCAGTCTCCATTAGCAGGTTTAGGTTCAAACAACAAAGGCCCTTCTCGCGAAGGGCCTTTGAAGCAATGATGTTCTGAAAAGGCGAACTACACCAGTTCCAACGCGCTGAAGAAGTAAGGGATCTCGAAGGCGGCGGTCTCAGGGGCATCGGAACCGTGCGAGGAGTTTTCCTCGATGTTGACGGCAAAATCCTTGCGGATGGTGCCCGGCTCAGCGTTGGCCGGATTGGTGGCGCCCATCAGAGTACGCCAGTCGGCGATGGCGTTTTCCTTCTCCAGGCAGAGCACGATCACCGGGCTGCGGGACATGAAGGCGCACAGGTCGTTGTAGAAGGGACGCTCTTTATGTACGTAGTAGAACCCTTCGGCCTGGCACTTGCTCAGCTTGATCTTTTTCATTCCGACGATGTTGAAACCGGCGGACTCGATGCGGTCCAGGATTTTACCGGCCAGTTTGCGCTCGACTGCGTCCGGCTTGATGATTGCGAATGTACGTTCCATGTCTTCCTCCGTTATAGTCAAAAATAAGAACAATTTTGATAGCATCCCCGCCCGATCATTGTCAAGTTTTTTGGCCCCCGCCCATTCATGGATTGATTCATGAACCCTGTCCCGTGTATGATGCCGAAACTAAAACTGGAAACAGAGGTGTCCGTATGAAAAAAATCTGGTTGATCATCCTGACGGTGTGCCTGCTGGCCCCGCCCCTGCATGCCGCCTCCCCCTCGACCGCCCCCAGGGCAGGCCTGGAGGAGAAGGTCATCGAGCACACCCTCAAGAACGGTATGAAGCTGCTGATGGTGGAACGCCACACCTCGCCGACGGTCTCGGCCTGGATCCGTTTCCGGGTGGGGAGCGTTGACGAGCGCAGTGACGAACATGGTCTGGCCCATATGCTGGAGCACATGCTCTTCAAGGGGACCACCACCCTGGGCACAAAAGATTATGCCGCCGAGAAACCGATCCTCGACAAAATCGAACTGACCGCCCAGTCCCTGATCGCCGAAAAGGCCAAACGAGAAAAGGCCGACAAGGTCAAAATCGCCGAACTGGAGAAACAGCTGTCCGCGCTGGAGGCAGACGCATCAAAATACGTCATCAAGGATGAGTTTTTCGAGCTCTATTCCAAGAACGGCGGTGTGGGCTACAACGCCTTCACCAGCCGCGACGGCACCACCTACCTTATCAGCCTCCCCTCCAACAAACTGGAGCTGTGGGCGGCCATCGAATCGGACCGCATGCAGAACCCGGTCTTGCGCGAATTCTATTCCGAGCGGGCGGTGGTGATGGAGGAGCGCCGGCGCTCGACCGACGCCGACCCGGAAAGCAAGCTCTGGGAGACCTTCGTGGCTTCCTCCTTTCTGTCTCACCCCTATGGACAGCCGACCATCGGCTGGATGCCGGAGATTGAAAACCTGACCAGAACCAAGGCCGAACGCTTCTTCCACGCCTACTACGGCCCGCACAGCGCCATCGTGGCCATTGTGGGCGACATCAATCCCCAGGCCACCATCGCCCTGGTGGAGCGTTACTTCGGCAATATCCCGGCCGGCGGCGCACCGCTGCCGGTCACGGCCGAGGAACCGAAACAGGCCGGTGAACGGCGCATCGAGCAGCTGGCCGATTCCGAACCGACCCTGCTGGTCGGTTTTCATAAACCTCCTATCAACCACCCGGACGACTACGTGCTGGATGTAATCAACATGATCATGGGCAGCGGACGCACCTCGCGCTTCTACAAAAAACTGGTGATAGAGAAGCAACTGGCATCCGAAGTGAGCTTGTTTGACGCCCCCGGCAGCCGCTACCCCGGCCTGTTCGTAATCAATGCCAACCCTCGCGCGCCCCACACCGCCAAAGAGGTGGAAGAGGCCATCCTGGCCGAACTGGAGCTGCTGAAAAGCGAACCGGTGGCCGCGCGGGACCTGCAGCGGATCCTCAACAAGATCGAATATGAAGAATCCCGGCGCATGGGCACCAACGGCGGCCTGGCCCGCAACCTGACCGAGTACGAGGCTATTACCGGCAGCTGGCGCTACATGATCGAATACCGCCGCAAGGTGGCCTCGGTCACCCCGGCCGAGATTCAGCGGGTTGCGCGTGAATACTTTACCCGTGAAAACCGCATGGTCGGTTTCATTACCAAAAAAGGAGGTGCCGCACAATGAAATGCCTGATCATCTCCTTATGGTTCGCTGTACTGGCCGCCACATCCGTGTCTGCCGCCGATACGGCCAAGGCCGATCCGCGCAGCATGAAGTTTCCGGAACTGCGCTTCGAGATTCCCAAGGCCGAGCGGGTCGTCCTGAAGTGCGGCATGCCGGTCTATCTCCTGCGTGACCCGGAGCTGCCGATCATCAACATTTCCGCCATGGTGCGCAGCGGATCGGTATACGAACCGGACTCCCGGTCCGGCCTGGCCTCACTGACCGGCACTGTCATGCGCAGCGGCGGAGCCGCAGGAGTGGCGCCGGAAAAGATGGATGACGAACTTGAGTTCATGGCGTCGTCGGTGGAAAGCAGCATCGGTCAGGACATGGGCGCTGTCTCGCTGACCAGCCTGACCAAAAACTTCAGCCGCACCCTGCGAATCTTCTCGGATGTGCTGCTGCGGCCGGATTTCAGTGAAAAACGGGTGGATATCGCCCGCAAACACCTGATTGAAGGAATTCGCCGCCAGAACGATGATCCCAAGGAGATTGCCGGTCGCGAGATCAACCGGGCCATCTATGCCGGCCACCCCCTGGGCAGTATCGCCACGCTTGAGACAGCCAACGCGATTACCCGCCAGGGAATGCTGGATTTCCATCGCCGGTTTTTCCGGGTGGATAACATGATCCTGGCCGTTTCGGGCGACTTTGAGCGGGATGCCATGATCCGTGAACTCGATACAGTCTTTGATACACCCTCCACAGCTGCAGCGCAGGTGCTGCCCGACATCCCGCAGCCGGCGCCGGTTTTTGCGGCCGAAACCATCCATGGTAAAAAAGAGGTCAACCAGAGCGTCATTCGCATGGGGCATCTGGGTATCACCAAGAACAGCCCCGACCTGTATGCCATCCGCATCATGGACTATATCCTGGGGGGCAGTTTCACCTCACGCCTGACCATGGAGGTCCGCACCAATCAGGGCCTTGCCTATAATGTGGGCAGCCACTTCGACATCGGCCGCCGGTTTACCGGGAGCTTCATTGCCGAGACGGAAACCAAGGCCGAGTCCACAGTAAAAGCCATCACCCTGATGAAGGAGATCATCGCCGGCATGACCAAGGAACCGGTCACCGATCAGGAGCTGAAGGCCGCCAAGGAATATATCATCAACTCCTTCATGTTCGGCTTCACCAGTCCGGCCTCGATCGTGACCCAGCGGGCGCGTCTGGAGTATTACGGTTATGCGCCGGACTACCTGGAAAGGTATCGCGACAACATCTCCAAAGTTAGCAGGGAGGATGTGCTGGCTGCTGCCAGACGGAACCTGAAGCCGGAGGCCTTCAAGCTGGTGGTGGTGGGTGACGCAGCAAAGTTCGACAAACCGCTGACCAGCTTCGGGACCGTGCGCGAACTGGATCTGAAGCCGAAAGTCGAGACAGAGAAATAATAGACAGTGAATAGACAACAGAAAAGGCGGCCTATGGCCGCCTTTTCTCGTTTCAATCCGGTTTGATCAGGATAATCACCGACGTTTTTATTCCGTGCGACTGGTAACCTCAAGCAGATGATATCCAAACTGGGTCTGAATTGGCCCGAGCACCTTGCCGACCTCGCCGGTAAACACAGCCGTATCAAATTCCTTGACCATCTGCCCGGGTCCGAACTCTCCCAGACTACCCCCCTGATTCTTCGAAGGACACAGGGAGTGCTGCCGGGCAATCTCAGCAAAATCAGCCCCGCCTTCGATCTGTGTTTTCAGGTTTTCACATACTTCCTTGCTGGCCACCAGGATGTGGCGGGCGCTCGCTCGTGCCATTACGTTCTCCTTGCGTGATAAAATTTTGCTGGCTGCTGACAAGCATAGCTTCTCCGCGTTTCAATTTCAAAGAAAATACACCGTCACGCAAAGGTCACAGACGTTCAACATGTGTTATCTCAATGTAATTCTGTAGTTTTCTTTTCCACGAGAACATCAGAATCCAGACACATCTTTACAACACGCGGATCAAAGTGAGTTCCTGCCAGCGACCGGAGGTGTTTGCGCACCTTTGCCACGGACCACGAGCTACGGTAGCGGCGGTCGGACCGCAGTGCATCCCAGACGTCAGCCACCGCAAAAATGCGCGCCACCAGGGGAATCTGTTCACCTTTCAAGCCAAGCGGGTAGCCGCTGCCGTCCCATTTTTCATGGTGGGCGTAGGGAATGTCGAGTGCCGAGCGCAAGTAACGGATGGGAGAGAGCATCTCAAAGGCAAAAACAGTGTGTTTTTTCATCACAACCCATTCTTCCTTGGTCAGCGTGTCGTGTTTGAGCAAAATTCCATCCGGTATAGCCATCTTGCCGATGTCATGCAGCAGCGCGCCCCAGCGGACCTGCACCAGCTCCGCATCGCTCAGTCCAAACAGACGTGCCAACTTGACGGTCAAAACAGCAACCCGCTGCGCGTGCCCTTCTGTCTCGTCGTCGCGCAGTTCCAGTGCCCGCGACCAACCTTCGATGGTGGCGTCATACGCCTGGAAAAGTTCGGTGTTGGAGTGTTGCAGGTTATCGAACAGGGTGACATTATCGATGGCTATCGCGGCTTGGGAGGCCAGGGCCTTGAGGAAGTCGAGCCATTCTTCATCGCGTACGAGCCGGGTGCGATGAAAAACCTCCAGCACCCCCATAATCTGTCCTTTAGCTATCAACGGCACACCATGGTAGCTGACGAAATTCTCACCCGCCAGAAGTATGCCGCGCAGATAGTTGTCATGCTCTTTTGCCAGATCAGGGATATGAACAATGCTGCGATCCTGTGCGGCACGCCCGGCATAGCCCTCGCCCAGGGGCTGGCGTGCATGTTCGATGGCTCTGGAGTGAAAACCGCGACCGGCGACGTATTCCAGCGTCCGTGCAGTGGGGTTGAACAACAGCACGTCGGCTGCGTCAACCCCCAATTGAACAAGGACATGGGTAAGGAGCGTTTTCAGGCTGAGATTCAGATCAAAACTGAAATTGATGGCACGATCGTTTTCAACCAGGGCGGCCAGATGTTCAATATGCCTCCGATTCCTTTCCTCCGCACTCTTGATATCGCTGATGTCCGCGAATGTCACCACAACTTGACGCAACAGCTCTTCATCATCAAACTGGGGATAGGCATTCACCAACACCCACCTGTATTCTCCGTCACGGCCCAAGGCAAACCCCAGGACGAAATTCTTCAGAACATGCCCCGTGGCGATCACCTGCTTAACGGGAAACTCATTCACGGGCATCCGGGTGCCGTCCTCGCGTACAAAGCGCCAGACCGGGTCGCGGGCCTTCTTGCCCAACATCTGATCCGATGACACTCCCAGTAATTGCGAGGCTTCGGGGTTACACAGTACAATCCGGGTGTCGGGGGCATAGACAACAACACCGACAGGCAGATTTTTTATCAACATCCAGTGATCCTCAAGATTTTCGATCATCGACCAGTGAGCCTCTTCTTTCGCCCGTAAGGCTGCCTCGGCTCGCTTGCGGTCACTGATGTCACGGATGTTGCACTGGATGACCTTTTCATCACCAACCAGATACACGTTACTAACAAATTCCACTTGGACCAGACGACCATCTTTGGTTTTGAGCGGCAGGTTTTCGTAGCGAATAAATTTATTCTTCTTCAACGCCAGGAAGGAATTCCTGCTGGCCTCGATATCCTTGAACGCACCGACTTCCCAGAGTTTCTTTTCCACAAATTCTTCCCGCGAGTAGCCCAACATATCGATCAGAAACGGGTTGACGTCGCTGATCGCCCCCGTCTCGGCATTCAGAATCAAAATGCCGTCCTGGGCCGATTCAAAGAGGCGGCGGTAACGAATCTCCGAGTTTCTGAGTGATTGATCCACCCAGGTATGGTCGGAGACCGGTATCTTTATCGAACCTTTTGCAATTGTTGCAGTGTGTTTCATGCGTACCTCCTGGCTTTTAGACTGAAGGCTGAAGGCCGAAGGGAAAATCAAAAGGTGGGTTATACCTGGCCGTCTTCATCCCTCATCCCTCATCCCTCAACCTTCAGCCTTCAACCTTCAACCTTCAACCTTCAGACTTCAGACTGCAGTCTACCTCCGGCACATCAGTGCGCCCTGAAATTCGATAGGCATTCTTGCCCGCGTGCTTGGCCTCATACAAGGCTGCGTCCGCGCTCTTCATCAGCATCTCCGCGTCCTCGCCATGGTCGGGATAGATACTGACCCCTGCGCTGATGGTTATGCTGACGGTGGTGCCCTCAATGTCATAGGGTTGCGACACCGTCTCGATTGCCCGTAATGCCGCCGTGGCCGCATAGTCGGCACCGCTGACGTGCCACAGTGCCAGTATGAATTCGTCACCGCCCAGGCGCGCCACGGTATCCTCTTCTCGCACTGTTGCCACTAATCGTTCTGCAACCATTTTCAGAAGTATGTCCCCGGCGCCGTGACCCAATGTGTCGTTGATCTGTTTGAAACCGTCCAGATCCAGATATACCACCGCCATGGCGCTCTTGTTCCTTCGTGCATGGACCAGGGCCATCGACATTCTGTCGTCGAGGAGCCGTCTGTTCGCAAGACCGGTCAGGGGATCATTCAACGCCAGGGTTTCCAGCATCTTGCCGTAATTGCGGGCCGCTTCGTGCAGCAGGCGGACTTCCAGCATGTTGTGCACCCGCATCAACACCTCGGCCAGATCGAACGGTTTGCTGACAAAATCTTTAGCGCCGCTCTGCAGCGCCTGTAACTTATGAGCCGGCTGGGCGGTAACGGCCAACACCGGCAGATAGCCATCCGTTTCGAGTTCCTTCAGTCCTTCCATCACCTGGAAGCCATCCATGCCTGGCATCCGCAGATCGAGCAGGATCAGGTCGTAGTGGTTATCACGATGCAGTGCACAGACGGCATGCGGGTCCCTCGTCGACGAAATGCGTGTATACCCCACATTGGAAAGCATTTTCTCAAGCAGCAGCACATTGGCTTCCAGATCGTCCACGATCAGAATGGAGGCATTCAGAATATCGGTTTTACTTACCATTACAGGACTCCCCGGTTCTTTTCGCCGTCTGATTCATTTTCCACACTCTCCAGCGCCATGTCCAGGGCCTCCATGAACTCATTGACCTTGATCGGCTTGGTCAGATAGCGAAAAAATCCCGCATCCAGACCCTTCCTGATATCGTGCGGCATGGCATTGGCGCTGATGGCAAGCACCGGGATGCGAGCCGTGGCCGGATCTTCACGCAGGATTTTCAGCGCCTGGATACCGCTCATGCCTGGCAGATTGATGTCCATCAGGATCACCTCCGGCAGAAGGGTGCGCGCCATCTCGATGCCGAGCATGGCATCCCCCGCACTCAACAGGCGCAGATCGGGGCGGCGCGCGATAAGATGCTCAACCAGCTGCATGTTTGCCTGATTGTCTTCGACATACAGCAGAGTGCGCGGCTCTGCACCATGCTGGAGATGCACATGCTGCGACGCACTCGCTGCATTCTGCCCGACAACGTTTTGCGGTTCATCCGCCAGGTTCAGTTCAAACCAGAACATACTCCCCGTCCCGACACTGCTTTCCACGCCGATTTCACCGCCCATCGATTCGACCAGCCGCTTGCTCACTACCAGGCCGATGCCGGTGCCTTCCTCGGCGCCGGCCTCTTGTCCGAGACGGTTGAACGGCTGAAAAAGCTGTGTGAGTTTTTCGGGGGACAAGCCTTCACCGGTGTCATGAACACTGATGCGTATCCGATTTTCGGTGCACGCGCTGCCGGTTACTTCGACCGCTCCCTGCGGCCGGTTGTATTTAATCGCGTTGGAAAGCAGGTTGATCAAAACCTGTTTCACCCGGGTTCGATCTGCGTTAACAAAGTAAGGTTGTTCGAAGCGGGGGAAACTCATCCGGATGCCGCTTTTTTGCGCCTGTGGTTCGATCATGGCCCGGCATTCGAGCATAACGTCGGAAAGCGACATCGGTTCCAGTGTCAACGTCAACCTGCCCGACTCGATCAGCGCGAGATCGAGAATTTCGTTAATCAGCTCCAGCAGATACCATCCCGCCTTGAGAATCTGGTCGATACTGGCCTTTTGATCGGGCGTCGGCAGCGGCGCACCCGATTCCATTAATTGGGCGAAACCGAGGATCGCATTGAGCGGAGAGCGCAACTCATGGCTCATGCTGGAAAGGAATTCGGATTTGGAGAGGTTGGCCTTTTCCGCCACCGACCTGGCGCTCTCCAGTTCGATGTTCTTTTCCTGCAGCACCTGATCCAGGCGCTTGCGCTCGGTAACGTCGCGGGCTGCGGCGAATACCCCCTGCAGTTTCCTGTCCCGGTCGTAAAAGG
>JAENWA010000037.1 GCA_016650295.1 Desulfuromonadales bacterium
CGTCTGCTTTTCCAGAACGCGCTGACCGATTTCCCAATACAGCAGCACCATGGCCGCATTGCTTGCCAACACCACGCGCAACCGTTCGGCACGGATTCTCTGTTTCAGATCTCCAAGCCACTCGGCGTAATCAGGCGGGAGATCGCTTACCGTGGGAGCTACCGGAAACATGACTGTTCTATCGACCTCTCCGCGCTGTTTGCGTTCGGTTGACGTTTCAGGAGTGCTCGTAGTTAAGGATTTTCTTTTCATTTCTTCCCCTCCACCACCGCAATTTCCTCATCCGCCAGTCCGTAGGAATCCATAGTGTGCCGGTCAGACTTGAACTCCACGTCAAGCTGTTCGCCTTTGGCTATTATGTCATTAAGCTGTTCAACTGTAACCAACGTGAACCTCCCATTCATGCAGACATATTGAGCCCTAAGGCTTTCCCGATCTCCAAACGGAATGCTGGACCATCTGCCTTTAAATCTCGATCTAATTTGACAAACTCAACTCTTATCTTGTGACTGCAATACCCCTCTTTGATGGTATATGATTTGGCTGTCACTCCGTCTACATACGGGAAGAGTAAAACATTTTCAGGGCATTTGTACCGATGAGCGTAGGCATAGAGTTGATATATATCAGCCTGCGATACGCCGTTAGTGCTGTCCTCTTCGTCAGACATCAGATGCTTCCACTTCGTATCAAGGATCAACCGCAGTCCACCCTGTTTGTCATCAATAATCAGGTCGGGCTTTAACCGGAATTTGTCACGGCTGTCATGTTCCCTTTTGAGCAGCCATTCCCTACGGCCTACAGCCTGTATGTGTATATTCTCACGTAATAGATCGAAATCTTCAGCATAACGATGAATGTAACGGGCAATGAACTCCTCAAACAATTGCTCCATCGGAAAAAGTAGTGAGAAAGAGACTTCCTTGCCCTTTGTCCATATAGGACTCATTCCCTTTATGACAAGCATTGAAAAGCCTATGAGCGGTTTGAACCTTTCAGTATTGCGGTTGTAATGGATATCTGAAAAGTGATGGTCTGCAATTTCCAGATCCTTTACTTCATCCAGAAGGAACACGATTTCTCTGAGTTTTTTCTGTGCGGTTGTTGAACTGGAGAGCAAGAGTAGCCTGCGACATGCTGCTTTAAGGATTCTATTTAATGCTGTGTCAGAAATAAAATCATCGTAGCGACAGTAAACACGCTCCTCATGAATTGCATTTTTGACCGCATGCTTACCAACCAGGAGTTTGCCTTTGAGGCGATGAAGATTCTCTTCTCGGGTCACATACGTATGGTCAATTCCACGCTTCAGCTCTTTCAACGTTTTTTCAGCGAATAATGCGACAAGTTGGTCGAGGAGCGGCATCTTCTGTTTGCCGATAGCGGCCAAATCGCGCTCTTCACCAACGATCTTCCGCGTCATCGACAGCATATACAGAAGATTCTGTTGCGCTCGCTCCTTACCTTCTTTATCCGGTTTGTCAATTTTGGGAAGGATTTCGATGGCACCACCGGGGACAGCAATGACTCCGACGTAATTCTTTGCCTTAACGAACCGTCGATCATTCCAATCAAAAATAGTATCTCCAGCAGAACCGCTCCACTGCTCGTCAAAACCTTGCAGTTGCGTCAGGAGTTTTCTGTTTTGATCGGAGCGCGGAATACGCTCGTATTCTATGACCTTGAGATAGCGCATTTATTCGTCTTGATTATCCGCTTTCTTAGAGTGATCCTTGTAAAGCGATACGAGGAAACGCTCCAGCATTTCACCTGTTGATTCAATAAATTCAGGTTTAACCTCATAGCGGTAACAATCGTCGTAATCTTGATGGTCAAAACCGAGAATGTCCTTTTCTACAAGCTTTTCAGCCTTGATTACGGGGTATGGATTCTTAGAAGTGCTTCCATTTCCATTATTAGCGCAGCCGAGCACAAGGCAGATTTTCTCCCAGTCCCCATAGAAATATTCTTGTAGCAGCGGAATGATATTTTTGAGGAGTGTCTCCCTCAGGTCAACAAGTGAGCGGCATTCAAGGAAATATGAGTGGCCAACCATATGGTCCCGGTCGTAGAGGAATTCGATGCGACGATTTATCGTACCAAGCAGTGCTTTCACATCGACACCGCCGATTGTGCCTACAATATTTTTTATCAGATCAAGATCAGGCATCATCTCCTTGAACTGGAAACTGCGGCGAAGAGCTATATCAATAAAAGCTATCGAACGGTCGGCAGTATTCATTGTGCCGATGACGGAAAGGTTGGCAGGAACCCCAAACTCGGGCTTTGAATAGGGGAGTTTTACTCTCAATTCATTCTTGGCACCGATGCGCTTATCAAGTTCAACAAGTGTAATCAGTTCGCCAAAAATCTTGCTGATGTTGCCACGGTTAATTTCATCAATAAAGATGGCATAGTTGTTTGATGGATCTTTTTCGGCCCGCTGGCAAATTCTCTTGAACACCCCTGGCTCAATTCGAAACTTAATGCCGCTTTCTTCTTCGTCTTCAATATCTGTAATCGGACGGATCCCTTCAACAAACTCTTCATAGCCATACGATTGATGGAACGTTACAAACTCATATCGCTTAATCGTTTCAGTCGTAGGCACATTCTCGGATTCTTTGTGCAGCTCAATAATCTCTGGTGCGACTTCTGGAAGCTGCTCAGTCTTCACAGACCACACCGAGCTTGCATCCTTCCAAAACACTTGTGGATATAGTCTTTTTTGATAATTTACCTGTTCACACTCTTGCACGGTATGGCTTTGCAATGTTGCCCAAAGCCGTGCACCAGGGTTTTTTATGTCGGATTGCGAAAGCTTTGCCAATACAAGTCGATGTTTCAGCAGGTCACGAACCTTGATTCTGTCCATCTCAAGTACCGCCGCGCCGACAATCTGCCACCAGGGCTTATCAGCAACAAGTCGGGCGAGATAGCTCTCCTCTGATTCTCCAGAATTGCTCGTAGTGTAATCTTTGAAATATTTGGTCAGATTGTATGTTTTACCGGTGCCAGGAGGGCCGTACAGAATGAGGTTTTCAGCGACTTTCTTTGTGGGTGGCTTTGTTGGTGTCGTTGCAGTGTACGTCTCGCTATTTTCTGAAACTGTTCCCGACAGTATTTCTTCAGGTTGTAAAGCGGCCAGTTCTAAAAGTGTACAATTGAAAAATGGCTTTAATATTGAACTTTCAAACTGCTCAAGTTCTGTTGAAGGGATCAATTTAAGTGTTGAATTATAGCTTGGAGTCCACCCCTTCTTTACACCTGAATAACTTCCTTTTTTACTAGAGGTCTTCAAAATTTCATATTTTCTTGCAATCCAACCGTCTTCAAATGAAGAGTTATCAATTACATCTGAGATTACTTTTCCAACTAGCAATAAATTATTGTTGCCGTTACATAGATAGAACAAATCCTTTTGACGCAAATCAGTTCTGAAAGCCGATCCTTGACCTTTCTTTGTATCTTTGTGGATTGTAATTATTCTATCTTTCAAGTGTTTTTCTATGTCAGCTTCAGTAAAGTCAACAGTTCCATGAGAAATTTTCCAGATCCTTAATGCTGCTTTACAATTATTCCAAATGTCGTTGGCGTATTCAAATATGGAGTGTTCAAGAGGCTTTTTAGCTAATACTTTGGAGTAAAGGTAGCTGAAAGGTTTGTCTGGAGTTGAAGTTTCATTAAGGTAATACAAAATGGGGTCTTTTATAAAAATATTCAAAATATTCGGATTACTTCTGTCCTGATAATGAAAAGCAATCTTCCATCTGTAAGCATCACCAAGGTCAATACTATCAATCGTTTCTAAATCGCCAATGATGGCGGCTTCAACCACCTGTACAATGAGCTTTCTGACATTTCCAAATGCTTGCTCAGCAGAATCACCATATTTCGTATACCATGCAAAATTTGAATCATACGAACGGCCTCTACCGCCTTCCTTTGTTTCAGTGTTATTCCGTTCATAAACACCGAACTTGAAAGATGATCCACCCCAGATACTGCCCATTGATTCAAGTCGAGATTCTATCCAGTAGGTGAAAGTGTCCTTGTTACCCACATTTGTATATTCAGACAACGTCATTGATTTTATACGGTCTACTGGCCATTTTTCAAGAAATTCATCCCACAATTTATTAGCTTCATCAGTATTGGTATTCACCGAATCCTCCTAAATTCCGAAAAGTCGGAAAATTATCTCTTCAATCGCTGTCGCATTGTGAAGTCTGTTTGTAAGGATTTGAGGTTAGTCGTCCTTGATGCACTCCTTCAAGAACTCCCCAACCTTGCCACGGGAACGATTGTCTTTGATGGCTGATGTCACGCAATTAGCTCCGGTTAAAGTGATGAGGTGTTATAACAAAACACCCCATTAAATACCATACAAACAAGGAAATCAGATTGTTGCAGGTAGGTCATGACCTATCCCGCTCCTCGATCAACCCGATAAACACATCCTCCAGGCTCGGTAGCACACCCGCCACCGCCCGTTCCTGCTTCAGCTCCAGCGGCGTCCCGATTGCAACCAATTTGCCACTGTAGATCATGGCCAGCCGGTGACAGTATTCAGCCTCGTCCATGTAGTGGGTCGTGACGAAGACCGTGACACCCTCGGCGGCCAGGCTGCGGATCAGCTCCCAGAAGGTGCGGCGCGAAAGCGGATCGACACCCGAGGTCGGCTCGTCCAGAAAGACGATGGCCGGTTCGTGCAGGATGGCGCACCCCAGGGCCAGGCGCTGGCGCCAGCCGCCGGACAGCTCGCCGGCCTTGGAGGTGCGTCGTTCGGTCAGTCCGGCCATCCGGATCACCCATTCGGCCCGCTCCTTCAGCCGTTGTGCGGGGATGCGGTAGATGCCGCCGTAGAAGGCGATGTTCTCCTCCACGGTCAGATCCTCGTAGAGCGAGAAGCGCTGGCTCATGTAGCCGATGTTCTCCTTGATGCGTTCCGGCTGGGTGGCGATGTCGAAACCGGCCACGCTGCCGCTGCCAGAGGTGGGGGGCAGGATGCCGCACAGCATGCGGATGGTGGTGGACTTGCCGGCGCCGTTGGGGCCCAGGAAACCGAAGATCTGTCCCTTGGGAACGGACAGGGTGACGCTGTCCACGGCCGTGAAGTCGTCGAAGCGTTTGGTGAGATTGGTGAGGGTGACGGCGGGTGGTTCGGCTCCGCTCACCAACCGCGAATCGTACTGTGTCTTAATACGGGATTCTAGCCAAGGTTCCCTGAGCGGAGTCGAAGGGCCGATCCTGCTGATCACCAGATCCTCCAGCGAGACAGCGCCATTGTCGGTCAATGCAGCCGGGGTGTCACAGGCGATCAGGCGGCCGCCATGGATCAGTCCGACCCGGTCGCAGCGCCCGGCCTCGTCCAGGTAGGCGGTGGCCACCACGATCGTGACCCCTTCGGTGTGCAGATCCCGCAGGATGTGCCAGAAATCGCGGCGCGAGACCGGGTCAACACCGTTGGTCGGCTCGTCCAGCAGCAGCAGTTTCGGTTTGTGGATCAGGGCGCAGCAGAGACCCAGCTTCTGCTTCATGCCGCCCGAGAGCCGCCCGGCCTGCCGGCCGACAAAAGGGGCCAGCCCGCTGAAGGCCAGCAGTTGCTCACTCCGTTCCCGGCGTTCCTTGCCGGTCACGCCGAAGATGTCGGCATAGAAGGCGATGTTCTCCCCCACTGTCAGGTCCGGATAGAGCCCGAAGCGCTGGCTCATGTAGCCGATCTCCCCCTTGATCCCTTCCGCCCCGGCCGGGAATGCACGTCCAAGCACCTCCAACTCCCCGCCGTGCGGGTCGAGGATGCCGGCCAGCATGCGCAGGGTGGTGGACTTGCCGGCCCCGTCGGAGCCGACCAGACCGAACAGCTCACCTTCGGGGATCGAGAGGGTAAGGCCGCCCACGGCAATCAGTTCGCCGAAGCGGCGGGTCAGGTTTTGGACTACTACTGCCATGAAATCACCTGAATGCTTTTGGCTCTGGCTAATGCTTTTCGTCGCTCATCACAATCACAGCATCGGCCGGCATGCCCGGTTTCAGCTCACCCTTCGGGTTGGCCAGCGTTATTTTGATACGGTAGACCAGCTTGACCCGCTCCTTTTCGGTCTGCACGTTTTTGGGGGTGAACTCGGCCTCGGACGCAATGAAGCTGACCCGCCCCTCGAAGACCCGCCCCGGCCAGCTGTCTATGCTGACCTTGGCCTGCTGTCCCACCTTGACCCGTCCCAGGTCCCCTTCGGGGATATAGCCCCGCAGCCAGACCTCATCCATTTTGGCAATTGTGACCACCGGTGCGCCGGGGGCCAGCATCTCGCCCGCTTCGGCATGTTTGGCCAGCACCAGCCCGGTTACGGGGGCGATCAGGACCGTCTGGGAAAGCCGCGTTTCGGCCAAGGCCCGCCCGGCCGACGAGGCATCGACCCTGGCTTTGGCCTGGGTGACCGCGTCCGGCCGTGGTCCGGCCTTGAGCAGTTTCAGGTGCTGCTCGGCCTCGTGCACGGCAGCGACCGAGGCCTCCCGCCCGGCCCGGGCCGCATCCAGCTCCTTGCGGGGAATCACTTCACGTTTGAAGAGGTTTTCCGCTCGTTCCGCATCGCGGGCCAGCTTGTCGGCATCAGCCTTCATCCGGACCAGGGCGGCTTGACCCTGGGCGATTTCCTCCAGGCGGCTGCCGGCCTGCAGATCGGCCAGACCGGCCCGGACCGCCTTTTCATCGGCGCTGCGGGCGCTGCGTTCCTCTTTCAGCTCGTCATCTTCCAGCAGCGCCACGGTCTGACCGGCCGCAACCTGCATCCCCTCATCCACCAGACGTTTGGCAAGGCGTCCGCCAACCTTGAAGGAGAGCTCCACCGTGGTCGCCTCGACGGTGCCGGATATCTTGAGCTCGTTCTTTGATCCGCTGCTGCGGCACGAGACGAACATGGCCGCCAGAGCTGCTGCTATGACAAGTCTTGTGACGCTGATTTTCCCGGGCATGAATACCTCCGCTGCTGTGCTTCGTCTGTTACGCGGCAAAGTTTACCATAAGGAGGGACAGGGTACAGAAGAAAAGAAAGGCGGAGTATCTGGAAGTTAAAAAGGCCGCACCCTCTAGTGGGATGCGGCCGTTGTTTCTGCCGTGACACCGGCAGCTTACAGTTTAAAATCTGTTACAGCAGTACCATTGAAATCGTGTAGGCCACCACCGTGGAGACGCCGACACCGATAAAGCCGGGGATCATGAAGCTGTGATTGAGCAGGTACTTGCCGATACGGGTTGTGCCGGTGCGGTCCATGTTGATGGCGGCCAGGTCGCTGGGGTAGAAGGCGAAGAAGAAGTAGGCGTAGCTGGCCGGCATCAGCCCCAGCAGCAGCGGAATCGGCAGACCCAGTGCCAGACCCAGGGGCAGGGTGATGGCCAGGGTGGCGGCCTGGCTCTTGACAAAGGCCGAGATGCAGAAGGTGGCGATGGCAAAGCTCCAGGGAGCGATCTTGACCATGATGCCGATATTATCCACCAGGAACTTCTTGTTGGCGGTGATGAAGGTATCACTCATCCAGGCGATGCCGAAGATCGAGACGACCGCGATCATGCCGGCGATGAAGACGCTGGAGTGGGCGATGTCCTTGGCCTTGACGTTGGAGGAGAACATGATGAAGGCGCCGAAGGCCAGCATGACAAACTGGACCACCGTGGTCATGGCGACCGGTTTTTTGTCGAGACCCAGCGGCAGCAGTTCGGGACAGCTGGCCAGCAGGATGATCGAACCGACACCGGTGAAGAACAGCAGTACCGAGATCTTGGCGCTGGTGGAGATCTTTTTGTCCAGGGTGGTGACATCCGCATCCAGCGCTTTTTTGAAATCCGGGTCTTTCAGCCGCTCCTGATACTCGGGATCCTTGTCCAGGTCCTTGCCGCGGTTGAAGCTCCAGGCAGCGGCCGCCAGCACGCCGATGACACCGGCCGGCATGGTCACCATGATGATATCGATCAGGGTCACCGGATGCCCGGCCTTGGCGGCGAAGCCGAGGAAGAAGGTTACGGCGGCGGCCACCGGACTGGCGGTGATACCCATCTGGGAGGCCACGCTGGAGATGGCCATGGGACGTTCGGGCCGGATGCCGGTCTTGAGCGCCACGTCGGAGATGACCGGCAGCAGCGCGTAGACGGCATGGCCGGTGCCGACGCAGACGGTCAGGAAGAAGGTCGAGAGCGGCGCCAGGATGGTCACGTATTTGGGATTGGCCCGCAGCATCCTTTCCGTCAGCTGCACCAGGTAATCCAGACCTCCGGCCACCTGCAGGGTAGCCGAGGCAGTCACCACCGCCAGGATGATCAGCATGACCGCAATGGGCGGTTCCGATGGCGAACTGCGGAAGCCCAGCACCAGCAGTGATACACCCAGGCCGCCGATCATGCCGAGTGCCACGCCGCCCCTGCGAATACCGATCAGAACGGCACCCAGTACGAGTATGAATTGGATCCAGAACATTGCCATGACGTCCTCCACATTGAGAATTGGATTGGCGAAGCCGTCCGGGCCCCGCACTGTTTCTGTCTGTATGGAGAGCATGGACAGTGCCAACTGTGAGATGCTTTGTAACATGCTT
Organism: Desulfuromonadales bacterium; assembly: GCA_016650295.1. Taxonomy (GTDB): domain Bacteria; phylum Desulfobacterota; class Desulfuromonadia; order Geobacterales; family Pseudopelobacteraceae; genus CAIPTY01. The sequence continues at coordinate 8,587 of JAENWA010000037.1, forward strand.
AATTTATTGATAAAAACAGGTTTTGTAGGCGTGGATTAACGGGGAATGGTCATAACCGCAGGTTATGGGATGGTGAGGTTTAAAGCTGAATTGATAGGTATATCAGTATGGTAGCTGTGGTTATGTCGTGTGGTTATAGGTATAACCCCGGGTTATGGGCATTCGAGGTGCGCAGGCGCGGGAGTTACCGATCTGAAACTACTGGCAAAATATCGGCAATAGTGAGCTCTGACAGCTGATTGGATTCATGCTGATTGGATTCAGTGACATATTAATTCCATTTTGATAAAATACTATCAGCAACAACGAACGTATAAGAGGAGGCAACCATGAAACGCATACTTGTGATCGTGGCAATTGTGGCGGCGTCCGTGTCTTACTCAAAAACAGCTCTTTCAGATGAGTATGCATCGGGACAGCCTAACGACTACGGTCAGGTCAATACCAATCAGATAAAAGGTCAGAAGGATGAATGTCTGATTGTGGCTAAAAACTGCATTAATGACAACGAAACTGTTATGCAGAGGGTTGAACGGCTTAACAGGGAAATTAATAAAGGTACGGACGTTTATACCCCGGAAGAGCTGCGAATCCTTCAGAATCAGTTAAACTGGATCAACTCTGACAGCGCTGAATACTCCGGAGGCAGGTATTAGCCTGTCAAATGTCAACAGTCAGCTGTGGTTGTGACAGTGTGAAAAGCGGGCCGGGAGTATCGAAAGATGCTCCCGGCCGGCATCGTTTCATGCCGCGGGTAGCGTTAACTGATAGGCTGACAACACAATTCAGAGCACCGGGCCTGGTGGAATGGTCGTGAAAAATCACATCCGATAACTGCCGGTGGATCAACGGTCAAAGGATAGAAGTCTCGGGCGGGATTTATCTCTGAAGTGAGTAATCGGAAGGCAGCACGTACCGGAAAAGTCATCGTGGAGATTGATGTGCAGTCTGTGCTACACTACACAAAAGTACGATCACCATGGAGAATGCACTCATGAAAATAATTCTGACCACTCTGATTGCTGCTCTCGCAGCGGTCGCTCTGGCCGGCAGTGTCTTTGCCAATGAAACGATAACTTCTGCATCAACTGCTGGCGCCCCTGCTCCTGCCGGCGGTGCGCCGGCCAGCGCCGGTGTTTTTACTGTTCCCCCCGCCGGAAATGCCCCCGCCAGTGCCGGTGGAGCACCTGCCGGTGCAGGCCTCTATACACCGTCACCCGCCGTTTCCCCTCCCACTGCAGGTGGAGCACAATCCACTGAGGGTGGTTTTTTTCCCGTGTCTGCCTGTGGCCCCACTGAAAATGTGTGCAGTGATTCTGCACCGGTTGGTGGCGTTCCCGATACGGGGACAATTGTTACTGCTCCTCTGGGATCAAACTAAATATCCTAAGCCTGCATAATGAGCCCATCGATACAACTCTTTCACGGAAGACAATAACAACAAAAAAGCCCTTGATTTCTCAAGGGCTTTTTCTCTTTATTGGAACTCCTGGCGGGACAATTTTATAAATCGATCATGCTGATTGTTTGCGGTGGATATACTGATCCGCAGCCTGGGCCAACAGACCGGAACGGGTCATGCGGTACTGTTCGGCATAACGGTCGATCTCATTAAGAAGATTTTCCGGCATGGTGATATTAACGCGCTTTGCTTTAACCTTGAGTTTTGCAAGATCAATGTCTACCAGGAGCCAGACTCCTCCCTGATATTCGGGGTTGGCTGCCAAATGTTCCAATGCTGTTGGTGCAGGTACGGGTATATCTTCGCCATCAAAGTAGACTTCCGCGGCCTCCTGGATCATGTGCGGCAGATCCTCCCAAGCGTCGGCGGCAGAGAAACAGCCGGGAAAATCGGGGATGGTTACGCCGTGGGCGTGTTGATCGTCACCCATGTGAATATACGCGGGATATAACATGTTATCTCCATTCCCAACCGGCTTGACGGTAAATATTCCGCAAGGTTCCGGTCGGCATGTCTTTACGTGGATGCGGTACTACTACATGACCGGCTTTTGACGGGTGTTTGTACTTCTGGTGGTCGCCTTTGCCCCCAACGCAACACCACCCCTCGCTTTCAAGTCGCTTGATGATATCTTTGCTGGTCATGGGCTAATTATACACATCTATACACATTGTGTCAAAGATCCCTGTAGTTACCCGTTCCCTCACTCCTTCAACATCTTCAAGCGTTTGGAAAGCGCCGGCTGGGAGATACCCAGCAGCCGGGCAGCCAGGGTCTGGTTGTTGCCGGCCCGTTCCAGGGCCTCCATCACCAGGAAGGCGGCGGCGTCCGTGAAGGTGGGCAGTTCCGCGAAACCGGAAAAGGGGTTCTGGCGGGGTGCGCCGGGCCTGGTCGGCGGGCAGGCCGGCAGGCGTTCAATGGTGTTGACGAAGCTGTCCATGGAGAGGACCCGGTCGCGGTGGACGCTGACCGCATCATAGACCATGGCCTTCAGTTCGCGGACATTGCCGGGGAAACAGTAGGCCGCCAGGTACTGGGCCAGCTCGCGGGGTGGTGTCGGCTTTTTCCGACCCAGGGCGCGGGCAGCCTCTTCCAGAAAATGATCCAGCAGCAGCGGGATGTCGCCGCGCCGCTCCCGCAGGGGGGGAATCTGCACGTGGTGGGTGCGCAGCCGGTAATACAGGTCGCGCCGGAAGGTTCCGCCATGCTCCTTTTCCAGAAGGTTCTGGTGGGTGGCGACGATCACCCGCGCCTTGAGCCGTTTGGGCAGGTCGCTCCCCAGCGGAAAATACTCCCCTTCCTGTAAGAGCCGCAGCAGCTTGACCTGGGACGGGATGCTCAGGTCGCCGATCTCGTCCAGGAACAGGGTTCCGTCGGCCGCCTCCTCCACCATCCCGCGCCGGGTCTGTTCGGCGCCGGTAAAGGCTCCGCGAACATGCCCGAAAAGGGTGTCGCTGAAGACCGTGTCGTCCAGACCGGCCACATTGACCGTTACCAGTTTGCCCCGGCAGTTGCTCAGGGTGTGGGCGGCCCGGGCGATCAGCTCCTTGCCGACCCCGCTTTCGCCGGTGATCAGCAGCGGCTGGGGGCTTTTTGCCACCGCCTCCACGTAGGAAAAGATGTCCAGCATGAAGCGGTCGGCGGTGACAATTCCGGAGAAGGCCTTGGGGTGGCGCAATTCGCGGGACACCAGGCGGCTGGCCAGCTCCTGGTATTCCCGGCGCATCTCCACCATCCTGACCGCCCGCAGTACCGCCCCCACGATGCGGTCCTCCTCATCGGTCTTGATACAGTAGTCGAAGGACCCCAGTTTCATGCAGCGGACCGCCGTCTCCACCTGGTTCAGGCCGCTGACGACGATGACCGTGATCTCGGGATGTTGCTCGGCGATCTGCCCCAGCAGTTCTTCCCCCGACAGGTGCGGCATGGTCAGGTCCAGCAGGACCAGCCCAACCTGGCCTTCGTCGAGAATAGCCATGACCTGGCGACTGTCGCTGCAGGTCAGGATATTGCTGATGCCGGCGCATGACTCCAGCGTCAGGGCCAGCGACCCGAGCCAGGCCGGTTCGTCATCCACCAATAACACGCTGAATGCGGGATAGGTATCGGTATTCACAGGGTTGTCTCCTTCGTGATGGCGGGCAGTGTCAGCGTCACGGTTGTCTCACTTCCGGGGATCGAATCGAATTTCAGCGTCCCGCCATGCTCCTTGACGATGCCGGCCGAGACCGACAGCCCCAGGCCGGTGCCCCCCTGATCGCGCTTGGTGGTGAAGAACGGGTCGGTCAGGCGGGCCAGGTGTTCGGGCGAGATGCCGCTCCCCTCATCCCGCAGCCGGAGAAAGATGGTGCCGCGAGTCGGGTCGTGGCCCGTGGTGAGCTGGATGCAGCGATCCGTGTCCGGCAGGGCCTGGCAGGCATTCAGGATCAGGTTGACCAGCACCTGCTCGATGCGCTGGGCGTTGCCCCGTATGGCGGGAAGATGCTCGCCGTACCCGGCGCTGAAGCAGGTGGTCGCCTTGCGGATGGACGGTTCCACCAACCGCACGGCCGCCTGGGCCACGGCATTCAGGTCCACGAGCTCGTTGCAGGAGCTGTCGCCCTGGCGCGCGAAATCCTTCAGGTCCTCAACGATGCGCTTGATCCGTTTGCCGGCCTCTTGGAGCTTGTCCAGGCTGCGCGGCAACTCCTCCCGCATGCGCGAGTAAGGCAGGCCGCCGCAGGTGAAGTCGCCGTGCTCCCGGTAATAGCGCTCCAGAATCCGGGCGGTGTCGGCATAGGCACGCTTGAGGGTCGGCACCTCCAGCAGGATCAGCCCGGTCGGGTTGTTGATCTCGTGGGCCACGCCCGATACCAACACCCCCAGGGCCGCCATCTTGTCGGCCTGCACCAGCTGCTGCTGGTTGAGCCGCAGCTCCTCCTCGGCGTGCCGCCGTTCGGCGATCTCCCTGGTCAGGTCGGCGGTTCGCAGGGCCACCTGGCGGTGCAGGGTCCGGGACCAGAGGGCAAAAATGCTCAGGAGCAGGACCAGCGGGATTACCACCACCGCCGCATACTTGGCGATGGTGCCCAGGTCAACCGGTTTCGGTTCCAGCACCCCCAGCCATTTGCTGTAGATCTGCTCGTACTGGCCGGTTTTCTTGAGTATAGCCAGCCCTTCGTTGAAGCGCGAGAGCAGCTCCGCATTACCCTTGTCCACCGCGTAGCAGTAACGGTGGGTGGCCACATTGCGGACGACCGGCAGCAGGTTGGTCAGCTTCAGTTCGCGGATGATGTACATGCCCGGCACGATCGCCACCACGGCGAAGTCGGTTTTGCCCGCCGCCAGCTGACGCAGGGCGTCGGCCGGGGTGTCAGTCAGGACCAGCCTCCCTTTGAATCCGCTCCGGACCAGGTAGTCGTGCATGATCCCGCTGCGGTGGACCGCCACCGTGTGCCCCTCCAGATCTGCCAGGGAGTTGACATTGGGCGAATCCTTGCGGGCGAACACGGCATGATTGACGATGGTGTGCGGCAGGGAAAAATCCACCTCCCGGCTCCGCTCCTCCGACCAGGACATTCCCTGCAGCACATCGACCTTGCCGCTCTGCAGGGCTTCCCGCATCTCGGACCAGCCGCCCAGACGGAACTGAACCGTCATGCCCATGACATTGGCAATGGCGCGGGTCAACTCCACATTGTAGCCGGACGGCTGACCGTCCTTGTCCAGGAATTCGTAGGGGGGATAATCGCGGTCCCCTCCGACGACGATCACGGGCGGTACCCTGCCTGCGTCCTGTGCGGCAAAGGTGACCAGCGGCCAGAGGATAACCAGGGCCACTACGGCTATAAGCAACCGCAAGCGGTGCAGAGAGGGGAGGCTGCGGGTGACGATCATATGTGCTGGCAGCGGACTGGTCATAGTTGGTCAGGTGGTCTGGAGTCGAATTTGTTAGTCTCTTACGAGAGCAAAACTTCTGAAAGACAGGTTTTGATTGGGCTCCGGCTTAGGGGTGTACAGAGGATAGAATACCACAGAACGGAAGCTGTTCCACTGCTGATGATCAATATTCAAAGGTGTTAAGAACTGCGTTAATCCGCTCAATCCGCGTCATCCGCGTTCTTTAGGCCCCAGGGTCAATTGCCGTTCAGATTTTCTCCCTATCAGCACAATGAACAGCAGCAGAGTCGCCAGCGTAACCGCGCCTGCCAGGCCAAAGCCGAACGGATAGCCGATCCGATGGAGGACCATGCCGAACAGGGTGGAACCGGCCATCATCCCCAGGTAGATGCAGCTGTTGTAGATCCCCATGGCCAGACCGCGCTGGACGATAGGTGTGAGTTCCGCAATCAGGGCGCCGATGGCGGTGAAGGTCAGGGCCATGCCGCATCCCAGCAGTACGGAGCAGATGATCAGCAGTTCAAACCTGACCGCCTGCCCGATGCCGGCGACGGCCAACGCCAGGCAGAACAGTCCGCTTGCGACGATCCAGCGCCGGTCGCGCCGATCGATGGCCATGCCGATCGGCACCCGGCCGACAACATTGGTCATGGCCTGGGCGGCAAAGATCAGACCGGCATGGGCCGGGTCAAAGCCCAGCGAAGCGGCGTAGAGCGGCAAAAATGTCAGAAAGACACCGAAGGCGATGCAGCTGCCGGCGGTGGCCAGGAAACAGGCCAGCAGCTGCCGGCTCCGCATCAGATCGGCGCAACCGGCCAGGGCGGCACGAAAATCGGTCTTATGGCGGGGCGGGGATGTGGGGAGCAAGGGGATGGCCAGCAACGCAACTACTCCCAGCAGGGCGGCCGAGACAAAAAAGACCTGCCGCAGCCCGAGTGACTTTGCCAGAAAACCGCCGCAAGCCGGACCAAGGGTCATGGCGATGTAGACGGCGGTGGTGTACCAGCCGTAGGCCTGTCCGAGCCGGTCGGGCGGCACGACATCCGCCACCAGCGAGAGCATGCCGGGGGCAAAGGCGGCCAGTCCGGCGCCGAACAGCACATAGGCTGCGGCCATCTGGCCGGGATGCTGGCACTGGGTTATCAGTAGGGAGGAGAGCGCGGTGACCGTGATACCGGCCAGGACCGGAATCTTGCGGCCGGTGCGGTCGGCGATCAGTCCGGCCGGGATGGAGAGCAGGCCGGCCGTGACCATGAAGGTGCCGTTAATCATGCCCACCTGGGCCGGTCCGGCGCCCAGCGTGGCCGCGAAGAGCGGCAGAACCGGAATGCGCAGGTAGGAGCTGAAAAAGGTGGCGAATCCGATCAGGCAGAGAATCAGAAAGGGGCCGGAAGCCCTTTCAGGCACCATTAATCTCGCGGTACGGCCAGCATGCGGTCCAGGGCGGATTTGGCCCGGAGACGGATATCCTCCGGCACCGTGATCACCGGTGACAGGGTCTGCAGCGAGATCAGCACGTCCTCCAGCGAGGTCAGCTTCATGTTGGGGCAGAACAGGGCCGGCGAGGCCAGGATGAATTCCTTGCCTGGGCTGTCCAGGCGCAGTTTGTAGAGGATACCGGCCTCGGTGCCGATGATGAACCTGGTGGCCGGACTGGTGCGGCAATAGTCGTACATGCCGCTGGTGGAGCAGGCGTAGTCGGCCAGGGCCGTGACCTCGGGGGCGCTTTCGGGGTGGCAGATGAAGAGGGCGTCGGGGTGCTCGGCCTTTTTCTGCAGTACAGCCGCAACGGTCATGCGCTCGTGGGTCGGGCAGAACCCTTCCCAGAAGATGAACTCCTTCTCCGGAACGAATTTTGCCACCCAGCGCCCCAGGTTGCGGTCCGGTACAAAGATCAGTTTATCCTCCTTGAGCGACTTGACGACCTTGATGGCGTTGGCCGAGGTGCAGCAGATATCGGAACAGGCCTTCACCTCCGCCGACGAGTTGACGTAGGTCACCACCGGCACGCCGGGATGCTGTGCCTTGAGCGCCTCCAGTTCCGCTGCCGTGACCATGTCGGCCATGGGGCATCCGGCATCCGGACGGGGCAGCAGCACCTTCTTGTTTGGGGAGAGGATGGCGGCTGATTCGGCCATGAAGTGCACGCCGCAGAAGACGATCACATCGGCATCGGTCTTGGCGGCCTCCATGGAAAGCCCCAGCGAGTCGCCGGTGATGTCGGCGATCTCCTGCACCTCGTCGCGCATGTAGTTATGGGCCAGCAGCACGGCGTTGTGTTGCTTGAGAAGATCTTTGATCTGTTGTTTGATGGCTTCGCTCATTTCTGCTGTTCCTCCTGCCGATTACCCCGGTACATGTCCGGTTGAATGTGGGGTCAGCATACGCGAAAGCACCTGAAAAGACAAGAGCGGTCCGTTGGAAACCGCTCGGCACCCGATCGGGTATTACCGTACCGTGCGGCTATTTTCCCGGATGTTCCCACGTGCCGTCCTCCCAGCGTTCAATCGCCACACTGGCCCGAAAGCCGAGCAGGCCGGGCTCTTGGGCAACCCGGCGCAGGGCGGCCAGGCAGATCTCCGGATGGTCATTCAGCGAATAGACCGCAGCCATGCCCGCCACCACAGGAGAGTCGCTGTCAAGCAAGGTCAGCAGGCCGTCCCGTCCGGCCGCACCTTCACTCAGTATGGCGTCATACAGTCCGGCAATCATGCGGGCCTGGGCATTCGCACGAACTTCATCCATATCCTCCAGGGCCTCGTTATGGGCCCGGGCGGCCGTGCTGAAACGGCTTAATAGTAGTTCAAGTTTGTTGTCCTGCATTGGATGTGTTCCTTGTCGGCCAATCAGACCGGCTCTACTTCTTGATGGATTTTTCCACCGGATACCCGGCCTCCTGCCACCCCGGCAGCCCCTTTTTCAGTACAAAGACTTTTGTAAACCCACGTTCTGCGACGACACGCGCCGCATCGGCACTCCCTCTTCAGGTGTTGCCGCTGCAGTAGAATACCAGCCTGGCATCCTTGCGGGCCTTGGGCAGCTCCGGGTTCTGCCCCATCTCCTCAAGCGGGATGCTGATGGCTCCCTTGATATGGGCTTCTTCGTACTGGTTCAGGGATCGGGAATCGATAAGCACCAGTCCCGGCTCATTCCGGTCGATCATGGCCTTCAGTTGGAGGCTTGTTACATCGCCAACGCCACTGCCAAAGGCCGGAAATGACGGTGCTGCAAGAAAAAGGACGAACAGCAGCATTCTGAGGTATTTCATATGAGTTTCCTCCTTTGTCATGTTGCGAGATTACTCTTATTTGCGGATGTTGTCGAGAGGCAGAGAAGTGCTGAGGGAACAGTACGGGAGGAGCTCTCACATATTTTACGCTGTTTATGTCGCTGTTTATTGACAGGCAAAAAAAAGCTGTTATATAATATCCATGAATTTCATTTCTTTTGGGGAGGTTTACAGATGAAGCGTATTGCAATTTTGGCGATGGCGGTATTCATGATGGCGGTTAGTGTCCCTGTAATTGCAGCTGAAATGACTAAAGAGCAGAAGAATGAATGTTTGCTTGCTTCAAAAGGGTGCGTGGGTGAAGTTGACACCCTTCAGAAGAAAATCAAGAAACTTGATGGCGAAATTAAAAAAGGCAATAGAGTCTATTCTGCTGATGAGCTCAAGAAGCTCAACGACAAATTGAAAGAGGCAGAGGTTTTGGTTGACAAAATGAGTGCCAATCCCTAACCACAGCCGCTGACGGTTGTAATAAACAGTAGGGAACCATTAACGTGAAAGGGAGAGGCGATGCCTCTCCCTTTTTTTACGAACCATACGTACTATGCGAAGTCTGAATGTGTAGGTGCGTGCCATTCAGGCTTTGCATTCATTTCCAGGATGTACTTGACCGGGCTCTGATCCCGACTGATAAAAACAGCAACACTCTTCAGTCCCCTGGTTTTCCTCCGTTCCCGTTTGGTCGCTGAGGGCTCGCTTGGTTGTTGTCATGGTTTTCGGCAGGATTGGTGGATGCTTGGGCGTTGCGAAAAAACCTTGTGTCTCTTGGGGAAACGGCCCGTAAGGAGGCATCAAGGGCCACCCCTCCGTCGCTGCCCGTCGTCTTTCCCCTTGACAAAACTCATCGTTCGGGCTAGAAAAAAGGTTCTTCGGGATGTAGCGCAGCCTGGTAGCGCACCTGCTTCGGGAGCAGGGGGTCGCTAGTTCAAATCTAGTCATCCCGACCAGTCAATTCAGGCACTTACAAGTAATTTTGTGGGTGCCTTTTTTGTTGTTTTTTGTTTTGTTGCTGTTTATTACATTGCTTGCTCGTATTTAGCTGGTTAAATTTGAGAAGCAATTAAATGCTGGCAGCACATATGCCACCTCAATCTCATCCACTATCCCACAAGTAACTTCTCGGATTTCAAATCAATTTACAAACGAATGATGGACATCATCACCATAGTTTTTTCGACCGGTATTGTTTGTTACGCGTGACATGAGTTTATTATAGAATTTGTTTCGATATTTGTCATCGACGCAACTAATGTATCATTCTTCGACGTTGCCTTTATATTGGATAGAGGAATATTCACATGATCATCGGACCTATTTTGAAGGTGACAGCAACGACAAGCTCAAGATACTTCAGCATGGGAGCTATGATGCTTTACACTACCGGATGCTGTGGTTCAGAATCAAACAACGGCTGGGAATCATCCTTCTGGGAATTTATCCACACACAATTTGTTACTTGGTTAATATCTGGAAAACCATTTACACAAAATTTTTTACAAGTCTTTAATTAGCAAACTATATGCATTTTATCTAGCATATATTATAGGGCGGATTCAAGTCTGAAGTGCAACTTTTGTAAGTGAATTAAAGTGGTGAGCTGCGTTACTATCAGCGCCACTTTAACGACCAAGTAAAAGGTGCACAGATGAAGCAATACAAACAGCTCACCACCGGACTAAGATACCAG
>JAENWA010000038.1 GCA_016650295.1 Desulfuromonadales bacterium
ATAAACGGCCTGATGATCTTTTCAGATAGCAGCGCCAGATCGTTCGCGATGGTATCGTCCGAGGAGGGATTCATCCGCTGTTTCTCGCGTTTCCCGGATATGGAGCTGTAGCCGTTCAGGCTGGCATTGGTTCCCGGGATCGGATGCTCGTTGGTGTCCGGTTTTTCCCAGTCTTTAATCATGAACGGGGTAACCGGTACGGTCATACAGCCGGCGATATCGACCTGATCCGTGAGCCTTTGCACCTTCATGTGCAGCAGGCTGAATAAGTGGCCTTCACGCGCTTCGAGGATTTGTCTGTTCCAGATGAAATCGTCGTTGGCCATGTCCAGAAAAATCAGCGTATCGGGATTCCTCTCTTTAAAAGCTCTTATTGTGGGGATAAATTCAGCGGCGAGATATTCCCCCTGGGCCTTGATTAACCCGACTCTGTTCTCACGCGGCAGGTCATGGGGAACAATGTCCCCGCCGATGATGATACAGTTCAAGCCGTTCTTTCCGGCAACGGACAGAAGTGCTGCAAGGTGGTTCCTGCTGGCGTGGATATCTGAAGTGAATAGTAATTTCATTCATTTGCCATGTGGAGACTTGCCCCTTTTGCCTGACCTGTTTGCCATTATCACAGGAGCTTATATCTTCTTTTTTTCCATCAGCTCAAGCAACGCCTTTGCTGAACTGTATTCGTCAAAATCCTTAACACCGGTCTCGATGCTCTTGGTAAAGTAATCCGTCGCTTCCTTCCGCTTCCCGGCAACGAGGCGCTTTACTCCGAGGTAGTAATATGCAGCGCAGAGCCGCTCGTTGACCTTCTTGTCGTCCTTCCCCTTCCGTGCTTCCGCAAGGACGGACTGCTCTGTCATCTTGTCTTCGCCGAGGTAGTACCGCGAAATGGTGCGCATCCATTCATCGGAGCTGTATGCAGCAACATGCTGACGGAGCCGGTCTAGCGCCCCGGCGGCATTGCCCTTGACAAGCCAGGTGGCAATCAGAAGCCTTAAAAATCCGTATTCATTTTTCGGATCCAGCTAGATCGCCTTGGAATAATCGGCTATCGCCTGGTCGTATTGCCCTTTGTTATTATAGGCATAGCCGCGGTTGTAGTAGGCCTTGAAATATTTCGGGTCCAGCTCGATCGCCTTGGAATAATCGGCTAACGCCTGGTCGTTTTGCCCTTTGTTTAGATAGGCATTGCCGCGGTTGTAGTAGGCCATAACATATTTCGGGTCCAGCTCGATCGTCTTGTTGTAATCGGCAATGGCCTGGTCGTATTGCCCTTTATCGCCATAGGCATAGCCGCGGTTGTTGTAGGCAATGGCATCTTTCGGGTCCAGCTCGATCACTTTGGTGTAATCGGCTATCGCCTGGTCGTATTGCCCTTTGTTGTTATAGACAAGACCGCGGTTGTAGTAGGCGTTGGCATATTTCGGATCCAGCTCGATCGCTTTGGTGTAATCGGCGATGGCCTGGTCGTATTGCCCTTTGATTTGATAGGCAAGACCGCGGTTGTAGTGGGCCTTGGCATGTTTAGGGTCAAGCTCGATCGCCTTGGAGTAATCGGCGATGGCTTGGTCGTATTGCCCTTTGTTGTTATAGGCAATGCCGCGTCTGATGTAACTAAATTCAGGTTGCTCCACTCTTATTTCGCCATTGATCTGCCGTGTGCACTCCCGAATGGCCTCATCGTACTGCTTTTGCTGAACATGCTCGTAGCATAAGTCGGTGTCCGCATAAACCACCGGAATAACCAAAAAAACCGCCAGCACTAACAGCATAACCAAGCCTGTAATCTTCATAAATCCTCCTGGACGATTGTCTGCCTGACAACTATTCACCATCCCCGAAACTGTGCGTTGTATACCGCCATGATATGTTCGTAGTTCTCCTTCAACTTGGCGACTTCCTCCTCGAACCCCAGATCGGTGGCCAGCCTGATCGCCTTCGACAGAAAAAGCAGCGCATCGTCCTTGTCGTCCTTGGGACGCTTCGATTCGTACATCCGGTCGTATGCCTTTTCCGCCTGCCCTGCATTCATGCGCATCTCCTCCACGAGGCGCATGTCATAATACTGTCTCCCGGCCCAGGTATTCTGAACACTGCCGTGGGGCTCGATACAGTCGTAGACGAACGGCTTGTCAAGCCCCCAAGGCGAGGAGTTTATATAGATGCAATCGAGGTTATCTTGACGCTGCACCTTATGCAGCTTGGTGAGAAAGTTGTGCAGCCACAACCCGTTATCCAGCCTGTACTCACCATGGGGCAGGCCGGCGCTCGTCGCGTCCACGCCGACGCCAAGCGTGCCGACACGCACGGGATACGCCTCTATCAGCGCACACAGGAATTCCCTGAACCGGGGCAGATCGCTCTCCTCTTGCGGGCCGGCATCTGTGCACCACCTCCCGCCCCGGATAGCGGACGGGTCGAACGTAAAAACGGCCACGACAAGCTTTTCGTCGACCACTTCGAAAATGCAGAGCCTTCCGGGTCTCCGGCCGGCCAACTCCATCCGGATATTCAGGAGCATCGTCCTTACGGATTCGGCGGGATTGTCAGGATGTGGCAAGCCATCCATGTAGTCTTCAACTTCCTGCCGGTATTTCTGGTCCGTGTCGGTGATTTCAACGGCAAAGGGGAGTGCCCTCAGGTCCTCCATGAACCTGTCGATGAAGTAGTCTCGATTGGGGGGGCCAGGAAGTATCCCCGGCGACGCAATGTGCGCCGCATCAGGATTGTCCTGCAGCGAGCCGAGGACCTGCGCGTCGATCTCCGCTTCGTAGGCATTACTCTGCAACAGGATGCTCACCATATAATGGCCGGCCGCCGATGAACCCTGTGCCGTGGTGTCCTGCGTCCCTGTTTCCGGACTCTCATGACGCTCTTTAGCGGCATCTTCAACGGTCTGCGGCTCACGAAGCTCTGCGCTGCGGATGGCGTCTTGCCGCTCACCCTTGAGCGACCGGAACCACGTAAGCGCCCGCTCCGACAATGACTTCATCTGTTTCATATTATTTTGCCCCCGCCTCTGTCAGGTTGCGGACTATATCCCCATGGCCGCACTTACCGACGCAGGGAACCATCGCGAACAAAGCTACTACAACTACTGATAACGTGCAGCCCCTCATTCAGCCTCCAGTACGTATGTCATATTACCCGGTCGGCTCAGAGCGTGTCGGCGAACTCGATCCACTCCGCGTATTCCGACGCAAGTTCTTTCTGCGCTTCAGCGGCAGGGATGACCGCCGTGCCGTTGTCCTTGGAAACGGAGATCGCGGCGATGACCTTGAAATCGAACCCGACCCAGTACAGGTGCATCTCGTCAGGACTTGGTTCGCGGGTCAGGTAGTAGCCGGCTCCGTTGTTGAGGCGGGCAAAGATGTGGAGAATGTTGTTTTCATCTCGGCCGCTGACACTGTGGGCGCGGGCGACTTCATCTCCCTTCGTCAATCCGATAAGTCTGGAGTACTGGGGTTTAATGTCGATCTGCATTCCTTTCGTATCCCAGTATTGGTTTATTTTCTTTAACTGAATCTCCGTGAATGGGCGTGTCGCTGAGGCGGGGGCAGGTGGTTTTGCAGCGTTCGCCGGGGACTCGCCGGCTAACGCCGGAGTGCACTGAATGGAACAGAAAATGGCGGCCATAAGTAGTGCCGAGGCGGTGAACGAAATGCAGTTTGCGTGTATGTGACGGCAGTTCATGTTGAGTCTCCTATTCTGTCCGGTGTCCATGTCCGGACGTTCCATTTGTGCGATTTAGGGTTTGTCGAGCTCACCGATCCAAGGCTTGAGGAAATCGGATGACTCCTGATTATTCTTCCTATTCAACGGAAATCAGTATTGTGTCTCCGGAATATCTTTTTTCTTCGGAGAGCTGTAAACACTTGAGTCATTGACGAACCTGGCACAGCCGTGGTCCGATTGATGGGTGTTGCAGTACTCCTGGCAATCCTGCCACGTAAGACACTTGCCGGAGAGCGCGCTTGGAAACCCCGGCGATGTGATTGGGAAGTACGGTATTCGGGTGTCATTATTTGGAGCACGGTGGATACGATCCCCGACAACCGCTGGCGAAAGATCACCTCCATAAACTGGAACACCGATACTTGCCGCAACCAATCCGACTGCCGCAACTGATAGCACGCTTATGCGCAGAGCCCGCCATTTCATAAATTCTCCGATTGCATTCCTGATCTGTATTCTCTCTTGCCTATTTCATACAAAGAGTTCTTCAGCAACCGGTTTGATCACCCATTGACACGAATGGTTCCATCCTGTAGTAACATAAGCACTTCAATTATAAACAATTCCCGCTGTATCATTCAACACAGGAGGACTTCCTATGGAAATCGGCCACTTGCTTAGACAACTTATCGCCCTGATGATCCTGTCTGTGTCCGTTGCAAACGCAGGTGATCTCACCTTCATTGCTGATGCCGTAAATTCCGGGAACGGCAAGAAGTACAAGGCCTACATCGACCAATCGACCATACACCGAGAAGGTGCCTACGAAACGGTTAAGGTGGTATCCATCTATGAGAATCCCATCACTGCAGCCGGGTTCGCCGGTGTGAAATCGATGGTCAACACCTTTCAGGTAGACTGCCACCGCCATGTAAAACGGGTCACCTACATCGGATTCCTGAATACCCAGGAACAGGTACTCGTCGAAGAGAAGTACCCAAATGCACCAGATGAGCCTTTGGGGAAAAATACTATAGATCAGAAAATCCAGCCTTACCTCTGCATCCATCTGACTGACCCGGTGAAGTAGGTCACAGCCTTTCATACTGTTAACTTGTCGAGCGCGAAACGACCGAGTATTTTCCTCTGTAATTTAAGCCTAAAATATTCCTCTGCAAGCATCCGCCCATCCATAATTTTGATTCGCAAAGCAGTTTGATTCAGCGTCTCTTCTTTTCTAAACTTTCCATTTCATATATTTTCATCTGAGTCTGCATTGCATCATGTGCATCTGGAGCGGCCAACAGATAAAATTTATAGTTCCATACAGCTTCATGAAGTAAATATGAATTTGGGGTTTGCTCTCCGAGTATCTCCTGGGCCACCGCGAGATTGTAGTAAGCATCCGGCCACCAGGGGGCAAGGTTAACCGCCTTGAAGTAGCTTTCTTCAGCCTTATGTAAATTTTTCTTATTCATTGCTGTTTTGAATTCCACATTGCCTTCTGCTAAGCGCCTCAATGCATCTTCGGAAACTGTCGGGGGTGGATTAATCGCATGGGCAATCACTATTGCCGTCTTCAGTATTGTTTCCCGGCTAAGCGCCATGTTAAGTATCAATAATGGGTAGTTATCAGACCTAGTGTTTCTTATCAAAGCAATAATCTTATTAAGTTCTTGACGTTGTGCAAGAGGGGTAAACTTGGCCAAAATGCGTTTGGACAGTGCAGGTGAGGTCGACTCAGTGCCAGCATAAAGAATAAATCTAGTAAAATCGCGTTTGTCTCCAACTGCAACCAAACCATCCGGCAGGCTGTCTACAATAAATTCGATGTCTTTCTTTTCCAGGTATACATTCCATTCGTAATCAGATGTCGGATTTCCGCCTTTTAAAGCCAGCAGCCCAATAATGGACATTAGGTTGGGGTTTCTTTCCCCTCTGTGTGCCATGCGGAAAGCAAGTCCGAGAGGCGTCAGATGTATTTCAAACTTAGCGTTGACATTTGCCCCATGGTCAAGAAGCAATGATATGAGATCTACATCAAGTCGCTGAACCGCCATGTGTAGCGGAGTTGCATCAAAAGCACCACTACTCGTCGCATTCACATCGGCCCCATGAGCGAGGAGCACCTTAACCACATTTTTTTTTCCTTTCCGTACTGCATCGTGCAGTGGCCTATCACCCTCGTTATCTTTAGCATTGATGTCTGCATGTCGTGCAATCAACAAACTTGCAACTTCCACATAGCCTTTCATCGCCGCATAATGTAGTGAAGTGGATCCTT
The DNA here is from genome assembly GCA_016650295.1 of Desulfuromonadales bacterium. Lineage (GTDB taxonomy): Bacteria > Desulfobacterota > Desulfuromonadia > Geobacterales > Pseudopelobacteraceae > CAIPTY01. The sequence continues at coordinate 5,960 of JAENWA010000038.1, forward strand.
CTCCATCTCTTGCATTCACGTTTGCACCATGTGCAATGAGCAAATTTACAACTTTCGTGTGCCCATTCCATGCAGCAAAAAGCAGTGGTGTCCCATCATTATTTCCATACCTTTCATTCACGTCAGCACCCTTCGCAAGGAGCGCCCTTACCTTCGCAAGGTCTCCGTTTTGAGCTGCCGCGTGAAGGACTCCGAAATCAGGGACAAATACCAAGTCGATCCCTTTCTCAAGGTCTTTACCAGAAGCCACCTCGTAGAGGGAACCGGCGAATACGGGCGTGGAGGTCAGCTGAATGATTAAACAGCTCAACAAATTCAGCCATATAAAAACGTATCTATTATTCCTAGTCATAATTATCTCCGTTATTTATTCTCCACGACTTTTTGCATTACCATTTCGTGAATAACAAAACATTGCTGATTATCCTCTTGTCAGGATTACTAATGCTTCTCTATTGGTTGCTATTCCTTTAGCTTCCTCTCGTAACTGAGCATCGAGTGGCATGTCATGTTCGGCGAATCACTACAGCCGAAGCGTTTCACCTCAAAGCCGAAGCCCTTGAGGGTTTCATCCATCACAGCCTTCTTGCTGTCGAGCCAGGTGTGGAAGAGGGCGTTCGAGATTGTGGCGAGGCCGGTGATGGGGTTTGTGAGCCAGACAGCAGTAGCGGCTTTCTTAGCCGGAGTTTCGGGCGTTGGTTGCATCCATGATGCTGCTGCGACTGGATCGCCGTTGTTTATATAGATATTGATCTTCGCGCCCGTGTTCGCGGCGTAGTCGCGCCAGAGCGCAGCCGCACGTGGATTGATTTGCGGGCCGAAGAGGCGTACCACTTTTGCCGTGGTCTCTCCACTCCGAAGCGCGGCGAGACACAACATCGCGCCATTACTGTGGCAATCAAGCGTGTCGAATTGTCGCCCTTTCAGGCTGGCGAAGATTTCCTTATTCTGCCGGGAAAATTCTCCGAAAGCAGCACCGTCCCAGTAAGCTCGCGTGGCGAGATCCTCAATTGCGCTGTGCGAACTGCCCATGGATAAGACGAAATCGTAGTTCTCCTTTGTGAATGGAAGCCCATTCTGGAGACACTTCGGATCACTCTGTGAGGTGCAGTAGAGCTTGAGCTGCTCCATGAGGCGCTTTTCGACCTCTTTCGTACACTTCGAACCGCATTCCGCGTGCGGCCATTTGAAGCCGAACGTCCATGTCGTTCCGCCCACGAGACCATGCATTCCAACTGGTGGCATACCGGGGGCGTCTATCGGATGGCCTCCGTCACGCATGCGAGTAAGCGTGCGGGTCTGTAGCGCGTAAAAAAAGTCACTTTCTGTCGGACTCAGCAATATCTCAGCAACTGCTCTATTGAATTCTTTGGCCGCTTTGATATATCGGGTTCTCCATGCGTCAAGAGCTTCATACTCGGCATCGCTTTGATTCTCTGCATCCTTGGCATTGAACTTTGCTGCATCAGACTGAAAATCAGCCAGTTCCTTTTCGAGTGCCCGTCTTTTCTGGGTAAGTTGCACTTGTAAATTATTCGACAAGTCAGCCGGAATTTCAGATAGGTCGGGTATCTCCTCGGCATAGGCAGGGGTTAAATAAAGTAATGACATCGTATACCAGCATAAGGACAACAGTGCTGCCTTAAGAATCAATTTCCTCATTTTCCACTTCCTTCACTGGATTGCCGGCTTGAAACAGGTTTTGCATCGATAGTCCGATGAATTTTTTTCACCTTTTCCTTTTGGTTGTATTCTGCAAACAGATTGTTCTGGTAGTCCTTGTCAATGCTATTTAGTTTCTTAGTCAACTGCTTCATCTTTGCAGGATCAGTAGTGGTGTTTCTTTCTTTGAGCAGCTGCGTGAGTTGCTCATCCAGTTTCAGGCGCTTTGCCTGGATGTCCCTTAGTTCTTTTTGCGCCTTTTTCATACGCTTATCATTTTTGACACGCGTTGACATCTGCTCAGGCAGAACATAAACCAGTGCCCCTTTATTTTCCCCCTGAGTATCGAACCCCCTTTGGGCCTCCCCTTTGCTCAGCTCCTTAGGCAGGGCCTGCGCGTTGCCACTATGGTAGTCGACGCTTTTCAATTGACTGCCACTGCTATTAAGATTGGGAGCGCCGCTCTTCAGCCTAGTTAAGACTTCCGCTTTCTTTTCATAAAAGGCCTTCTGACGTACACGCTCTTCCTCTTTTTTTTGCTCAAGGTCGGCCTGCTCCTTTGCCTCCTCTGCCTTCCTTGCCACCTCCTTCTCGCGTTCACGCTGATCCGGGCCGGGGTTGTAAACCGGGACTGGGGTATATGGCCTTGGAGGCGGTTCGGGATAGACCGGGTATGTCGGAGGCACAGTAATATCAGCAGTGCTGATACTGGTACATGTTGAAATCAGGTAGAATGTCAATAAAATCCGAATTACCATCCTGGTCATTATTTGTTTTCCTCCCAGTAGGTTCTGGCCTACCACCGTCACATTTGCGCGCGTAGGAATCTCAATTCCACAACTCATTTACTCTTTTTCAATGACTTTTCCAGCCAGCTATAAGGGATATCTATAGAGAAATACAAATCCAATTGCCTGTTAGTTTCTGTATCAAAAACAGTGAGTTTGTCGTACCGGTGGTCATCTATTTGGAGCTTAGATTGCGAAATTGATTTTAATCCGAGCATGCGTAGCAATATATATTCTTCATCAACTGATATTATCTTTATCGCCGTCTTGAGGCTTTCCCCATCTTCAGAAGCCATCATGGATTGCAAGAGGCCTTTGCCAATAATGCCGTGATAATCTGACTTGGCTTTCTCTCCCAACAGGTCGTAAAGCACCCCGGCCATCATGTGGGCGTCAATATCTACGTAATTGTCTTTTAGAATCTTTTCCGCATCTTCAACTGCCTTTGCATAGTGCTTATCGTAGTAAGCTGAATACATGGCTTTGACCAGGTCACTTCTGTTGCCTCCGTACGGTTTGTACCGGGACGTTTCGGCGTAGGCAAACCTCATCTCTCTGTAATCGACTGCCTGGTCGCCCTTCTTCACCCGCTCAAGCAGGACGTCGTACCTGGATTTCGCTTCCTGGGAAAAAGTGCAAACCGGGAATGATGCCAGGAGAAAAAGAATCCCCACTATTGTCAGAACTGATTTACGCATCATGTCGTCTCCTTCAGATTTCCGTAGGCTTCATATCCACTGGAATACCAACTTGAAGTAGTGTGATCCCACATCGGCATCTTGAAATAATCCGTCCGTAATCACTCCTTGTAATTTACCGTCCAATTACGATTGGCTCCTTGTTCGAAATTCACCGCCGACTTTCGCGATATTACTGTCTTGCCACCTGACCTGGCAGCCAGATCGTGGGTCCCGGCAGCAATCGAGGTTTTACAGAAATCATGCGGAGAAGCGGTACACGCTAACTGGCCATCCACTAATAGCTCGACGGCAAATGGGCTGTTATTTTTCATCGTCAGTATTGCCACGGTCACCGGTGCCGACGGAATCAATTCGATCGGCTTCAACTGATTTTCTTGCATCTTCGGCATCTCACTGACCGCATCGCGTGCATGCAAGAGCATCGCAACCGTTGCCACTGTTGCGGTGAGAACCTGCCATCTCTTCATTTTCATCTCCTCCCGTGATTCATATTCTATTGTAACTGGGTTTTTGACTTCCTTTGACCGTCGAGCGAACAACCAGAAAACCAGCCACAATCACAATAAGAAGCCACCAATACCATTCCATAAGCTCAGCCCTCCAAATTTAAAGTCAGCGTGGTATGCAGGTTATGCCGACATATCCGCAGGGAGCGCAGTTTGGGTATTCTTTAGGATATTGGTCCGTTGCACATCCGCATTCCACAAAGCACCGCAGATGGGTTGGTGGGGCAAATCCTTTACCTTTATCCTTAGGCCGAAAGACGCCCTCTTTGTCTACGCATTTTCCCTCGGTGAAATCTTCCCAGAGCATACAATCCTTGGCCGTTATTACTTTTCCCTCCGCAATTGGCAAGCCCACAGTCCATGTGCGCACTTCATCTTCTTGGAAAGTGTATTGCTGACTGGTAATTTGCTCGCCATCCACTCTTGCACTCAGCTTGTGGTTCACTCCGGCGGATACTTGTGTCGTGCAGGACCTGTCTGGCTTGGCAGTGCACTTATGGTCGTCACTGACGTATAGCTCGACTACGTATGGGCTGTTATTTTTCATTGTGAGCGTTGCCCAGGTCACCGGTGCCGAAGGAGGCAATGGAATTGGTATCAACTGTGGCGACGTCGGCATCTCACTGACTGCATCTCCTGCGTGCAACAGCAGCGCAGCCATTGCCACTGTTGCTATGAGAACCACTAATCTCTTCATTTTCATCTCCTCCCGTGATTTTAAATTCTATTGTAACCGGCTATTCGGCAATGAGCTGGCTGGGTTTCCCAAGCTGAAAACTTCCACCATCCGGTCGAACTCCGGCATGATACCAACAGCATCTGCAGTAAGACCGGACAGTCTCAGAACGTGATAGTGCGAGCCATGGGAGATAACAATTTCCACGTCGTTGAAACTCCTCTCGGCCGTTTTCTGACCATGCTGATCAACGCCGAGTTTGGATGAGTACTCAAGCCGTGTGGCTGATGTATTGGAGAGAGTGATTTTCTTGTTTTGAAGTATCCGGTAGCCATATAACGCGGCCTTATTGAGACTGGACTCGATATAGGCTTCTGCAGTCGGCGGGTCCTTTCGATCAAGAGGATAGCCGCCAATGCTGATCTCCACCTTCCTGTCTGTCGGGTTAAAGAAACGCACTGTCTGAAGCCCCACAGACCGCTGCCATGCCGACGGGTAAGTTATGCTGAAGTCACCTTGAGGGTGCTTGAACTGTTCATACGTTGCGGCAGCAGCATAAACACTTAACATCAGGAACATTCCGAGTATGAGAATAATAATCCGTCGAGCCTTCACTCCTGCAGCAGGAAAGAATTTCATTTCGTAATCACTCCTTGATCCGTTGGCGTCGTGACCTGCGGCTGTATCGCACTCTTTTTCGCCCGCTGCATATATGCTTCTAGCTCACGCTCTGATGCCGGATAATAGCTTATCGCCAATGTAATGGAGGCAATCAACAAGACGATGGAGATGATGCGACAACGTTTTGAAGCAAACACTGAGGGAATAGCGGCACATAGTATTGCCAATACCAGCAGCGAGAAGGTCCCGGGTGGGGAAATGATGGCTGGCGCGACGACTATGAGTATACCCGCAGTCCAGGCTAACGCTTTAGCGGATTTGTTGTTCACCTGTTCGCCTCCTGACGCAAGCTCACCAAGCAATTGATTCTGCTCCATGGTTTCTAAAATGACCACGGCCTCACCTTGGCCGGGGCATCACACTTCGGGCATGTCGACCATGGGTTTCTGCAATCAAAGAACGCGACCACGACCTGGATCCCGACAAGACCGGCAACGCCGAACGAAATATACGGCCAGTATCTGACTCCGAATATCTTGAGTACACAACCGACCACGACGAGCACCACGGTGATGGCCAGGAATGTCCCGGGTGCTTCCTGACCACTGAGTGCCCGATTGGCCGGAAATTTCTCGCCGCAGTTATGACATTTCATAACGCCTCCTGAAACGAACGGTTGGTTTAACTCAGTTGCGGCCGTGCAAACCCGGCGGGGGCGGGGCGTAGAACAACCTGAAAAACAAAAAACGCCAGCCGGGAACTCTCGTTCCTGGTCAGGCGTTCAGGTTATCTGTAAATATTGAACTCATTCCGACAACCCCGCTATCCCAATGGGATGGTGGCTTTACGAAACTTTGTTTCCTTTGTGGTGCTTATCGGTGGGAAATGACGAAGGTTATAGTGGTCGTAAAAATATATTACGTCAATGATATTAATGCAATCTTGGAGCATGATATATTTAAAATGCCTTTTAATAAACGTAGCATTTCGCTCCGATTATTAAAACCTCAACTGCTAATCCGGACACTGCTGAGAAATATTATGATAATTCAGTCCACAGCGAACGACTCATTCATCCCCGGAATCCAGCCCGAACTTCCCCAGCCGGTAGCGGAACGAACGGAAGGACATGCCCAGCAGGTCGGCGGCCTTCTTTTTGGCCCCGCCGGTCTTTTCCAATGCCTTCAGCAGGTATTTTTTCTCCAGATCCTCCAGCAGCGGTTCCAGTTGCATGCCCTCATCGGGAATATGTGCCTCGCCGCCTGGACAGAGGATAGTACGCCCGGCCCGGAGCTGTTCGGGAAGGCTGCTTTCGGAGATGATGGTCCGGTCAAGAATCAGGCTGCGTTCGACAACGTTTTCAAGCTCGCGGATATTTCCCGGAAAGGGATGGTTCATCAACAGCTTAAGCGCAGCGGGGGTAATGATTTCACCGCTATGCTCCCGATCACAGAACTTTCTGAAGAAATATTCCACCAGCAGCGGAATATCCTCGATCCTGTCCCGCAGGGGCGGCATGATAATCTGCACCACATTGATGCGATAATACAGGTCTTCGCGAAAACCTCCTGCCAGTACCTGTTCCTGCAGATCGCGGTTGGATGCGGTCAACACGCGTACATCGGTCTTTCTGACGACCGAGTCCCCTACCCTCCTGAATTCACGTTCCTGAAGCACCCGCAAAAGTTTGGTCTGCAGCAGCAGCGGCAATTCGCCGATCTCGTCCAGGAAAAGGGTCCCTCCCTCTGCCTGCTCGAACAGACCCGGACGGTCGGAAACGGCCCCGGTAAAGGCGCCTTTCTTGTGGCCGAACAGTTCACTTTCTATCAGCGTCTCGGGAATGGCGCCGCAATTGACCGCCACAAAAGGTGTGCTGCGGCGGGCACTGCTGGTATGTATGGCACGGGCGGCCAACTCCTTGCCGGTTCCGCTTTCGCCCAGTATCAGTATGCTGCTGAGACTGCCGGCCACTTTCTGAAGCATGGCGAACAGTTCGCGCATCTTGGGACTTTTACCGATGATACCACAGAAACCGTCCCTGGCCTGAGCATCCTGTTTCAGCAGGATATTCTCTTGTTTCAGGTCACTCTTTTCGAGGGCATTGCGGACGAGAGCCCTGATTTCATCATTATTGAAAGGTTTGGTAAAATAGTGAAACGCGCCGAGTTTGATGGCATCAACCGCCTGTTCGGCAGTGGCAAAGGCTGTAATCATCAGAACCGGGATCTCCGGCGACAGCTTTTTGAGACGGGCCAGCAGCTCGATACCGTTAATGCCCGGCATCTGGATATCGGTGATGACCAGGTCGAAAAGCGATGTTTCAAAGAACCGCAAAGCCTCATCGGCATTCTTTGCCTCCACGGCCTCATACCCCTCCCGTTCCAGCAGGATCGAAAGCATCTCCCGCATACTCCGTTCATCGTCAACAACCAGAATTCTGGTCTTCTTCATCTGTTCCCCTTCTGTGGTCAAGCTTTATCCGATCCTGCGCAAACCATCGGCAATCCTGATCCTGACGGCTCGCAGGGTGGGTATGATCCCGGCGATACACCCAACAAGCAGTGCAAAAGTTATATCCAGATACAGGGTGCTTCGTTTGACCTCGAAGACCGGAAAATAGTCTCCCAGCATGCCGCTGAACAGGCTGCCGACCGGAAATGTCAACAAAATCCCCATTAGACAGCCTGTCATCGTGATCAGCAGCGATTCTCCGAAAACCATCCCGGCGATATGCCTGCCGCGAAAGCCCATGGCCTTGAAGATGGCATACTCACCGATCCGCTCGCGGGCGGTCATGGCCATGGTATTGGCCACAACCGCCATGATAATGACGATAACCAGGTATGATACGATCTGAATCGCCACCATAATGGCCTCGGTCATGGAGGCAAAACCGAGTTGAAAGGCCTTTTCCGTCTCGGTCAGAGTTTCAGCCAGCGAGTTTTTGAACATGCGATCCACATCCTGCGAAACCTGGGCCGCATCATCGGCCCTGTTAATTCCGATCATGTAGAACCCGGCCTGATCGGCGCGTCGGGAAGTGGTCTTCTTGAGTGACTCGTTCAGATACGCCCAGTTAAAAAACAGCATGCGTTCTTCGGTATTCTTCTCGGCCCCCGTGAAGATACCCCGCAGGACAAACTCCCACTGCCCCGGAAAAATGGTGCCCTTGAGGGTTATCAGGTCCCCCGTTTTCCAGCCGTAGCGGGCGGCCAGTCTGCGTCCGACAATGCATCCCTTCCGGTCACGGATGAAGGCCGTTTTCTCTTCCGGCGGCAGGATAAACTCGGGATAAAGATCCAGAAAACTCTGCGGTTCTATTGCTTCACTGGCGAAAAAATATTTTTCGTCGATATAGATGCCGCCGAACCAGTTGCCGTAGGAGACACCTTTAACCCCGGATATCTGGCGGATCCTGTCCAGGTAGGATATCGGAAGCGAGAATACCAGCGATATAGCGTTCCTCGTAATCAGGCGAGTTGCCACGGAACGCTCTACACCGACATTCCACAGCCCCACAATCGTCCTGAGCAGACCGAAAGCCAGAATGGCGATGGTAATCCCCAGAATCGTCAGCCCGGTGCGCAAACGATGGCGCAGGGTGTTGCGGATGATGATTTTAAGGATGTACATCGACAATCACGCCCTTATCAAGGTGGCGGATAGTACGGGCCTTTTCAGCTGCACGGGGATCATGGGTCACCATGATGATCGTCTTGCCGAATTCACTGTTGAGCCTCCCCATCAGGCCCAGGATCTCCCCGGCCGAGACCCGGTCCAGGTCGCCGGTCGGCTCGTCAGCCACCAGGATCGAGGGATCGGATACGACTGCCCGGGCAATGGCTACGCGCTGTTGCTGTCCGCCGGACAGCTGGGACGGGTAATGATCCAGGCGGTCATCCAGACTGACTAGAGACAAAGCCGCCTCCACATGATCACGGCGTTCGCGGCGCGAGAGCGATGTCAGCATCAGGGGCAACTCTACATTTTCAAATGCGGTCAGTACCGGAATCAGGTTGTAAAACTGGAATATGAATCCTACGTGAGCCGCCCGCCAGTCCGCCAGGGCAGACTCACCCAGGGTAGTAATGTCCACACCGCTAACAATTATGGAACCGCTGTCAACCTTGTCGATACCGGCAATCATATTAAGAAGGGTGCTCTTGCCGGAGCCGGACGGCCCCATCAATGCCAGAAATTCCCCCCGTTCTATCTCCAGAGAGATATCCTCCAGCACAGGCACCACCTGGTTGCCGCGCTGGTAGGCCTTGGCAACGCCTTTGATGCTGACAATGCTGTTCGAATTGCTGCCTGTTTCCATCGCTGTTCCTGTCACGGGCTACTTCTTTTCGGTCAAAACGACCTTTGTACCGTTTTTCAGTTTATCGAGAGGCTTCAGGGCAACCTTGTCGCCCGATTTCACGCCGCTGACCTCGATCATGTCACCCAGTTTGCCGCCTCTCGTAATCGCGGTAAAGACGACCGTCTCATCCCTGACCAGATAGACCCCCTCGCGATCGCCCGATTTAACAATGGCGGCCGGATTGACCGCAATGCGGGGCTGCTGGTCGCCTTTGGTCGCTTCATGTTCGAGAAAGGCCACCTTGGCACTCATCTCCGGCAGGATACGGCTGTCAGTATCGACAAAACGGACCTTTACCATAACCGAGGCCTTGGCCCGATCGGCAGTTGGCACGACCGTGTGAATCACACCCCGGAAACGGACACCCGGCAGTGCATCCAGGGTGATTTCGCAGGGTTGGCCCTTCTTTACCTGCCCCAGGTTGGACTCCGACACATCGGCCTCCACCTGCAGTGAGTTCAGGTCCGCAATCGTCACAACGGCCGCCTTGGCATTGGCCGCCGCGCCCAGCGGGGTAATGATGTCGCCCACATCGGCGTTTTTGGTCAGTACAACCCCATCAAACGGTGCGCGAATCAGGCTGTAATCCAGATTAACCGAGGCACCCTGCAAAGCCGCACTGGAGACCCGGACGCCGGCTTCGGAGCCGTTTACCAAGGCAACACTGCGCTTGTAGCGGGCTTCGGCTGCATCAAAATCAGCCTGCGAGACAACCCCCTGCGCCAGTAACGTTTTCTGACGGGCAAACGACTGTCCGGCGTCGGCCAGATCGGCTTTTGTCTGCTCCAGCACGGCCCTGGAGTTCTGCAGAACAGCCTCTCCCTGATGCAGGAGAGCCTGAAGGTCTTTGTTCTCCAGTCGGGCGATCACTTGTCCCGATGTTACCAGGCTGCCCTCTTCCACCCCCAGCCATTCCAGGCGACCGGTAGTCTTGGCGGCAACCGCGGCTTTGCGCTGGGCTACCACATATCCGCTGGCATTCAGCAGGGTAAATGATTGTGTGGGATACACCTGGTTGACGCTGGTAGTTTCTATAGAAATCGCCCGGCCGCGAAAAAGCAGCCATCCCGCCACAGCACACAAGAAAAATATGGCAGCCACGACTATCTTCAGTCGGCCCTTCCCGGTATGTACTTTCGTATGACGCGATTTGTCTATGGTGAGCCTGTCAAGAGGGTCGGATGACATTGGTTCTCCTGCTGCTGCATTCCGTTATGTGATGTTATTCATAGCATTATTAGCCGACAATGTGAAGTCTTTGGAAATGACAACATTTTTTTGAGCGACCGGCTGTATTTATTGTGATTTCTGTGTTATAGAAAATTAAATTGAACCACGGAGATTTCATCTCCCGCCGTATCCATTCCATGCAAGGGGGCAGTATGAGTGAGATTGTAGATGTGTATGCCAGAGAGATCCTTGATTCCCGCGGGAATCCCACCCTGGAGGTGGAAGTCTACCTCGAATCAGGCGCATTCGGTCGTGCCGCGGTCCCATCCGGGGCCTCAACAGGTGTACGCGAGGCGCTGGAGCTGCGTGACGGTGACAAATCACGCTATCTGGGAAAGGGTGTTCTGAAAGCGGTTGATAACGTCAATAACGAGATCGCCGATGAGATAATCGGCATGGACGCAGACGATCAGGTAGGCATCGACCAGAAGATGATTGAGTTGGACGGCACCGATGACAAGAGCAAGCTGGGCGCCAACGCCATTCTGGGTGTTTCGCTGGCCGTGGCCAAGGCCGCTGCCGATGAAGCCGGGCTGCCGCTCTACAAGTATATCGGCGGAACCAATGCCCGCGAACTGCCCTTGCCGATGATGAACATCATCAACGGCGGCGCCCACGCCGACAACAATGTTGATATCCAGGAATTCATGATCATGCCGGCCGGTGCGACGAATTTCAAGGAGGCCCTGCGTATGGGCGCCGAGATCTTCCACGCCCTCAAGACCGTTCTGAAGAGCAAGGGCTACAACACCGCCGTCGGCGATGAAGGCGGCTTTGCCCCGGATCTGAAATCCAATGAAGAGGCCCTGGAAGTTATTATGGAGGCTATTGTCAAGGCCGGTTACAAGCCGGGTGAAGACGTGCTGCTGGCGCTGGACGTGGCTTCGTCGGAACTGTTCAAGGATGGCGTCTACACCCTGGAAAACGAGACCCGGAAGGTGAAAACCCCGCTCGAACTGGTCGACTTCTACGAAGACCTGGTCAACAGGTATCCAATCATCTCCATCGAAGACGGCATGGCTGAAAACGACTGGGACGGCTGGAAACTGTTGACCGACCGCCTGGGCAAGCGCATCCAGATCGTGGGTGACGATCTGTTCGTCACTAACCCCGCCATCCTCAAGGAAGGCATCCAGAAGGGCATCGCCAACTCGATCCTGATCAAGCTCAACCAGATCGGCACCCTGACCGAGACCCTGGAGGCCATCGAAATGGCCAAGCGCGCCGGCTACACCACGGTCATCTCCCACCGCTCCGGAGAAACAGAAGACACCACCCTGGCCGACCTGGCCGTGGCGGTCAACGCCGGCCAGATCAAGACCGGTTCACTTTGCCGCACCGACCGGGTTGCCAAGTACAACCAGCTGCTGCGCATCGAGGATGAACTGGACAGCACGGCCATCTTCAAGGGACATGATGTGTTCTACAACGTGAAGAAATAGGACATAACTATATGGAATTCAAAAAGGCGGGGGCAACCCCGCCTTTTTGAATTCTAATGCAACCGACCCTCCGCCGATACTCTTCTCCAGCCGATATGCGGATTCAGACCGGACAATCAGGAAGAACTCAATGTTACCTATATTCTAAAATCAATCCCTTTTACTTGACTGCCGCTATTTTTACTCAATAATAACAGTATATGATGTAATATCTGTTACAGGTGTACTATGACTTCTGTAATCAACATACTTTTGGCCGGAGTGGCTGTCTTTTTCCTCTGTACGGCACTGTCTGCCGCTTCAAAACGGCCCACTTCGGCCTGGAATTTCTACCATTTCGACGGACAGACCTTTGTGGCCGGCCCACCGGTCGGAGAGGGGGCCTTTCTGGCCGTGCGCGATCAGACAGTTCCGGTGCTGCTGACGCTGAAAGAGACCGGGCCGGATGCGGTCCCGCTGCCCAAGGGCACGGGCGCCATAGCCGGCATCTGCTACATCCAGACCGCCGGCGGCAAGCTTGCAACCGGCAGCGGCTACCTGCCCTGTCCCCGCATTCCGATTACGATATCTTCTTCTTCCGGCCGGCCGGTAGCGACCGTGCAGACCGATGAAAACGGCTATTTTCAGGCCGTGCTGGCAGCGGGCGTTTACCGCGTCGGCACTGCCCCACAGGCGCGGGATGTCACCGTTGAAGTCGCTAAAACAACTCTGGTGCCCTTACGTACCGGCAAAAGGATGGTGGACTGATGAAAATTGTTTCCTTGCGGGTTGCGGCCACACTGGTTTTCCTGTTTTCTTTCTGCCTGCCGGCCTTTGCCGCTCAACTGGACGATCACTACCTGACCGCATTTGGCGAACAGCCTGTTTCGCAGACCGGCACTGATCTTCAGAAGGCGATTCTGCTTCCCGCCACCGGCACTGCCGATCCGCCCCACTGCGGGACACCGCTCAAACATGGCCTGCAACGTGACTGGAACCAGCTGGAGCCTGCTGCCATGAAGGTGCTGGCCAAACAATTGGCAGCACCGGTGCTGAGCGGCGCGGAATCCACGCTGCTCTCTCCATCCGGCCGTTTCCTGATACATTACACAACCTCCGGTGCCGATGCGGTTCCTTCGCTGGCCTGGGTTCAAACGGTGGCTCAGACCTTTGACGACGTAACCGTTTCATACGCTGCCCGTGGTTGGAATCTGGCCCCCACCGGTGGCGCACCCTATAATGTGTACCTGCTTGAGCTCTCGGCCCAAAGGATCTACGGCCAGACAACCTCCGGCCAATCGCTGGCATCGCCCGGTTTTGCCAATGCGGTCGGCAGTTTTATTGAGATCGACAATGATTTTCTGGAACCCGTGTACCAGAATGCCCTAAGCGGACCATTGACCGCCGCCCAAAAGGCTCTGCAGAGCCTGCAGATCACGGCGGCCCACGAATATCATCACGCCATCCAGTATGGTTATAACTTTTTCTTCGATATCTGGTACGCCGAAGCCACCGCAACCTGGCATGAGGATGAGCTCTACGATCCTGTCAACCAGCTGTACAACTACCTGCCGGCCTGGTTCAACAACAGTACGCAGGCACTCGATATCGCTGCCAACGTTACCACGGGCGGCGGCTACGGCCGTTGGATAACCAACCGCTACTTGGCCGAACAGCATGGGACAATCGTCATTCGTAACATCTGGGAAAAACTGGCCACCCTGAACTCGCCGGGCAACAATGCCGACATTTCCATGATACCTGTCATCGACAGTGTCCTTATAACCACATTTTCCAGTAGTTTGAAGAATGATTACCTTGGATTCGTCAAAAGGATCTACACGAGAGACTGGGCCTCACATACCAGCGATATCAGCCTGATTCACCCCTACACTCCGCTGACGACCTTCAGCCTCTACCCCGTTAATGCGACGACAGCACCGCTGACATCAGCAATCACCCTGGCGCACGATGCGTTTGCATTCTACAAATTCACCCCCACGCCGGCAGTTGCCAACCTTACCATTACCATCAACAAAACCAGCGGCATCCAGACCGCACTATTCAGAAAATCCGGCGCCATCATCAGCGAGATCACGGCCGCAGCAGATGGTACATTCACAGTCAGTGGGTTCGGCCTGATGAACCCGGCCGCAGACGAGGTGGTACTGCTGGTGGCGAACACGACCACTGTCAATGGGCACATGGCCAGCTTCAGCAGCGATGGCAGTACAAGCAGCGTTACAGAACCGGTTATTGCAGCACCTGCGGCTGGCGGAGGTGGCGGAGGTGGCGGCTGTTTCATTGCCACGGCGGCCTACGGCAGCTATCTACATCCCCATGTCCGGATTTTGCGCGACTTCCGCGACCGGCACCTGCTGACCAATAGCCCGGGCCGGGCCTTTGTAGCTCTTTATTATCGCCTCAGCCCTCCTGCAGCCGCATTTATCACACGGCACTTACCCCTCAGGCTGCTGGTACGCCTGCTGCTGACACCGGTAGTTGTCGGCATTGCACATCCGGCTGCAGCGGGAGTCCTGCTACTGGCAGTTGCAGGCACGATGGCATGTCGTGTTCGACGGAAACGAATCACCGCGGATATCCACCCGGACCCCGCGCTATAATCCCACGATGTAACGGAGGAAGACATGTTGGAACTCTTGGAAAAGGTAGTCATGACCACCATCGGCGTAGCGGCCATCACCCAGAAAAAAGCCGAAGAACTGGTGGTAGAGATGAAAGAGCGCTACAAACTGAGCGAGGACGAGGGCAAGCAGCTGGTTGACCGGATTCAGACCATGGCCAAAGAGAACCGGGACAAGGTTCGTGAGATGGCCGAGGTTGAGGTAAAGAAGGTTGTCGAGCGCCTGGGTCTGGTTCCCGTTGACGAACTTGAACAACTCAAAAAGCGGGTACAGGAACTGGAAGCACGCCTTAACGGCTGATCATGCTCCCTTTTCTGAAATTCAACCGCAGCATTCGCAGCATCAGGCGCTACTGGTACATCGTCCGCGTCCTTAGCAAGTACGGTTTTGACCAGGCGCTGGAGATGCTCGGGCTGGCCGATATGGTTGTGCGCAGTCGGCATTTGTTTCGCGGCAGCCCGCCTGACCTTGCCCGCCTTTCCAGCGCCGAGCGCATGCGGCTGGCACTGGAGGAGCTCGGTCCCACCTTCATCAAGCTGGGACAGCTCCTTTCAACCCGTCCGGATGTAATCCCGCACGCCTTTATTCGCGAGTTTGAAAAACTGCAGGACAATGTCCCGAGCTTCCCGTTTGAAGATGTAATCTCCCAGCTGGTTCTAGAGCTGGGAGGTCCGATCGACACCTTCTTTGCGTGGATCGATCCGGAACCACTGGCAGCGGCCTCGATTGCCCAGGTTCACCGGGCCCGGCTGACAAGTGGCGAAGAGGTGGTCATCAAGGTGCGGCGGCCCGGGATTGTCGAAGTGGTTGAATCTGACATCAGTGCCCTGATGTCGCTGGCAGGGTTGGCCGAACGTCATGTTCCCGGCAGCGAAATCTACGACCCGGTCGGACTGGTGCGGGAATTTGCCCGAACCATCCGTCGTGAGATGGATTTCGCACGCGAAGGACACACCATCGAGAAGTTCCGCGACAACTTCGCGAATACGCCCTGGATGGCCTTTCCCCATGTGTACTGGCCGCAGAGTGCCCGCGGCGTTCTGACCATGGAATATGTGGACGGGATCAAGGTAACCGATCAGGAAAGCTTTGATCAACAAGGCCTGAACCGTACACTGGTCGCCCGGCGCGGCGCGGATGCCTTCCTGGAGATGGTCCTCAACCACGGTTTCTTTCATGGCGATCTCCATCCCGGAAACCTGCTGATTCTGCCGGACAACGTCATCTGCATGCTGGATTACGGGATTGTCGGCCGGCTGGATGAAAGCCTGAAGACCTTTCTGACCGACATCCTCTACGCAATCGTCAACCGTGACATGGACGAAGTTATTTCACTGTTGCTGTTCGCAGGCGACATCTCCGACAACCTGGACATCCGGGCCCTCAAACGCGACCTGTCCCACTTTATCGACGGCTACTACGAGATCCCGCTCAAGGAGATTGAAGTCGGACGGATGTTGATGGAGTTCATCGAGATCATCACGCTCTACAACATCCGTATCCAGCCGGACCTGATGCTGCTGGCCAAGTCGCTGGTGCTGGTAGAATCCATGGGCCGCAGCCTCAATCCGGCCTTCGACATGGTGGAACACCTGCGCCCTTTCATCGGCAAGGCCCTGCGGGAAAAATACTCGCCCCGGCGCGTCACTCGCGACCTGAACAAGGTCGTGCTCTCTTACCTGAATCTGGCGCGCAACCTCCCTCGCGATCTGAAAGAGTTCATCAATCGCGTCAATCGCAACAAGTTCAAGATCGACCTTGAGCATCGCGGCCTGGACAAGTTCACGGCCGAGTTCGACCGTTCCATCAACCGCCTCTCCATCAGCCTGATTCTGGCGGCCATGATCATCGGTTCCTCGATCATCATGCAGACCGAGAAGGGGCCGCAGCTGCTCGGCTTCCCGGTACTGGCCTTTACCGGCTATACGGTAGCCGGACTGATCGGCCTCTGGCTGGTGTATGCCATTATCCGGTCAGGCAGGATGTAAAACCAATATCATTTGAGGCTTCTTGCAAAAGCCCTAACCATGTCATTCCCGAAGCGTTTCTGATCGGGAATCCAGATTCTAAGCAGCTGAAAAGTCTAGATCCCCGATAGAGGCCTTCGGGGATGACAATCTTTTTACAAGAGCCTCATTCAACTAAAGAAGGCTGTACGGCATTTCTGCTATACAGCCTTCTTTAGTTTCTTTATTTGAAGCATGTACCTGCCCGAGCAGGTTTATTCGGCAGTTCAATGTTGTTCTGTTAACTTTTTCTCCAGCAGTTCAATCCGCTTCTGCTGCTCTTTGATCGCCTCAATAAGCACCGGGATGATCTCAGTGTAAGCGACAGCTTTTGTGCCGTCTGCGGCGGTATTGACCACCTCGGGGAGAACTCTTTCGATTTCCTGTGCGATGACGCCGTAATGTCTGCCATTTGGAAAGTTCTTTTCCTTGTATTCATGAGTTCTCCATTCGTAGGTGAGACCGGTTAAATTGAGAACCTTGTCAAGTGCGGTGTTGATAGGGAGGAGGTTTTTTTTGTACTTTACGTCTGAGGTAAGAACTACACCGTTTGAAGTAACTTGGCCATTGACATTTAATGCTGTCCCGATGACGACATTGCCATTCGGCATCATCACGAGACTGTAGTCGCCTCTAGTATAATCATAAATACCGAAAGCATTCGTTGCGGCATTATTTACTAGAAACCCCCATTTATTTGTTCCTGCAACCGCAAATCTCTGCACAGGGATGCTTGCAGCATCAATAAGAAAGCCATTTGTACTACTATCATAAACTGAAAGTTTATGCGTCGGAGCCGTCATCCCGATGCCGATGCTGCCAGTTGTTGAAATAGTTCCAGATGCGTCATCTATAAAAACGTTATTTGTGTTATACGTTGGCGGAACTGTGTTTTGGACGAATTGCCATTGAAAATCTTCTCCCCTCTTAGCATTCCATCCGACGTATTCAACGGTAAAGTGGTCATAATACCAATTCCCAGTAGTACCAGCGCCAACAGTAACTATTACATTGTCATTCTCGACGCCTATCCCAACAGGATCATCTGTCCCCTCTGTATGACAGCTTGATTTGATCAAACCCGCTGCTGTGTACGCGTACCCCGCACAGGAAATTTCGATTGGCCTAGATTGAATAAACCGATAACCGTGTATTTTTAATACAAACATATTCCCTTCGAATTGATTAATCGGAGTTACTAGTTTAACGTATCCGGATGGACCGGCTTGTGGTGTTGCCACATTGTACCACTGAGTATGTGTGGTATGTCTATTTGCAGTAAGGGGGCCACCAACATCGAGCTTCCCATCCACAATCAAATCCCCATTGCCGGCATTGGCCGTGTTGGCTGCTGCTAACAGTACTGCTACGATCAGTTTCTTCAACCATCTCATTTCATTCTCCTTTTTATTCTTATTACTATCAATTGCTCACTTGAATATTTTTCAGCTTGACCGAGCCAAAGCTGATGTGGGGTTCACCATGGATTGTAGTTATTCCAGGATTATCCGTAAAGCCACACATATATCCGCCATCCACGGTAACGGATTTTGCAGCAGTTGCAATCAGGCTTTCGGTGAAGTCAAGGGCCTGTACCTGGATTGTGGTGCCGTCTGCGGCAGCGTTGTATGCCGCTTGCAGGGTCCCATAATAAATAATTCCAATTTTTATCTGCGTGTTTGCCGTACATGCATTGACTGTGATGTTTTGGGTGCTTGTGTTGGAACCGCTTACATTGGTCACTGTCAGGCTGACCGTGAACGTACCGGAAGATTTGTAGATGTGTGACGGATTCTGTTGCGTGCTGGTAGTTCCATCGCCGAAATCCCAGAGTCGGGAGATGCCACCTTGCGACAGGTCGATAAAGGTTACGTTTACAGGGCTTGATCCTGTTGTCGGTGTTGCGGTGAAGTTTACGACCGGCATTGGAATATCGAATGCTGCAGTGACGATTTTATCTCCGTCCATGGTGACAGTACATATTCCCATGCCGCTACATGCCCCTGACCAGCCGTTAAATACTGAGTTTGTTACGGGTGTTGCAGTTGCGGTAACTGTTGTTCCGATTACATATGAACTGCATCCATCACCGCATGAAGAATCGGCAACGGGGGAAAGTGTTATTGATCCAGTACTGTTGCCAGCATGTACAATCATGACTTTTAACATGCCTGACTTCAAACTGACCTCATTCGAATATTGGGAATTCCCACCCTCATTGGTGAAAGAACGTACACGGTAGTAGTAGGCTGTTCCATACTGAATGGTCTGGTCGATAAAGGTTGATATGTTAGTCGCGACCGCACCTATTTTGGCATACGAGCCTATCGCCCCTATCTTCCGCTCTATGTAGAATCCGGATTCGTCATTGGCGTTGTCTGTCCACGACAATGTTACACCAATGGGGCTTTCAGCTAAGGTTAGACCGGATGGGGCTGCGGATGCTGCCTGTGACGCGCTGATTTCATTCGAATAGGGTGTATATCCGATGTTGTTTACATCGATATTGTTATATGCCCGCACGCGGTAGTAGTAGATAGTGCCGGGCAGGACGGTCGTATCATTGTAGAGGGTCGTGTTCGCTGCCACTGCCGCTATTTGCGTAAATGAACCTGTTTCTCCGGTTCTTCGCTCGATGTAGAAGCCGGATTCGTTAATTGTGTTGTCAATCCACAATAATGTAAGACCTATGGAATTTGCGCTTGATACAGTCAATCCTGATGGTGAAACAGATGCCTGTATCCCACTTGCCGCTGTCGAGTACGAGGTGAAATCTCCAACAGTGGAACTGGCGCGCACCTGATAGTAGTATAAAGTACCAGATACGACAGACATATCCACATAGCTGGTAACATTTGCTGCCACAGACGCTATCTGTGCATACGTACCACTCGCTCCGGTCTTGCGCTCAATGGTGAAGCCTGTTTCGTTAGCGGTGTTATCGTTCCACTTTAGAGCCAGCCCAACTGAATTGCCTCCTGTAATTGTTAGTCCAGATGGAGCTGTTACTGCCGTCTGCGTGCCGCTCGCTTCGTTTGAATACGGCGTGTAGCCGTTGATGTAAGCACCATTCTGGTATACCTGCGGCGTAACGCCCCGCACCCGGTAGAAATAGGTTGTGCCGGTCTGCGCGCCAAGATCATTATACGTGACCGTGTTTGCAGTAACTGACGCTATCTGGGCATACGTACCGCCAGCGCCCGTCTTGCGCTCAACCTGGAAGTACTGCTCGTCAGCGGAATTGTCGGTCCAGTTCAGAACCAGCTTTTGCGTATACCCCGAAGTCACCGTCAAGCCCGACGGAGCGGAGGCCGGGTTCTGTGTGCCGCTCGCTTCGTTGGAGTACGGGGTGTAGCTATTTACGTATGAACCATTCTGGTATACCTGCGGCGTAATGCCCCTCACCCGGTAGTAGTAGGTCGTGCCAGGCAGCGCACCAAGGTCGTTGAACGTGGTCGTGTTTGCGACAACCGAC
>JAENWA010000039.1 GCA_016650295.1 Desulfuromonadales bacterium
AGGTGAGCGGATCAATCTCGTAAATCTTCTGGATCAGCCTCGCCCAGTTGGCACGACACTTCTTGCGATACGCCGAATCTGCTTCCTGACCGGCGATTTCCGGTATCTCGGGGGGAACCGTCGAGGGTCAGACCTACGCATTTGACTGACCAGGCAAACCGACGGCTAAAAAGCGAAGTCCCAACCAGGCAGTTGGGCACCGGTCGGGCGGAAAGACTGCCCGAACGGGTCAACTGCGCGAACCGTTGAGCAAATAAAGAGAGATCAACATGAAAAGACCTTATCTCGTCGTTTTCCCCGGTGGAGCAACTCGTGTATACAGAAGCTGATAAACAATCTTGACCCTCAGTTTAAAGGGCAAACAGCCAAAGCGTTACCCACTGGATCGACACATACCGCATCTTCTGGTGCTGAACCCCAAAACCGCACGCAGGCATCATTATTAACCATAGTAAGTGACATAATTATGGACATACCATGCTTAATAACGCTATTATTGCGTTATGCACGAAACATTACGCCAATCCATACCGTTCGAGGAATTTGACTACCAGACCCTGATTGACTCGTTACGGGGGTACGCCCACCCCCGCAAAAAGATCACGTCCATGCTTCGCAAGGGGGAGATCATCCGGGTCAAGAAAGGGCTCTACCTGTTTGGCGAGTCATCCCGCCGCTCACCCTTCTGCCGCGAACTCCTGGCTAATCTCATCTACGGCCCCTCCTGCATCTCTCTGGAATACGCGCTGCACTATTACGGCCTGACCCCGGAACGGGCGGAATGCATCACCTCGGTTACCTGCGGGCGTTCCCGCAGCTTCGACACGCCGGTCGGACACTTCAGTTACCGGATGATTACGCTGGCTGCCTTTGCCATTGGTATCGACCGGATCGAACTTGCTGATGGACGATCATTCCTGATGGCCACCCCGGAAAAGGCGCTGGCGGACCGGATTATGTCCGACAGGGGGAGTGGTGTATCCACCCACAAAGGGCTTGTAGCCTACCTGACTGATAACCTCCGCATTGATTCCGACGCAGTGAGCCGGCTGGAACCCGAAACCGTGCTGACACTGGCGGCAGCGTACCGCTCGCGACGCTTAACGCTGTTGGCCGGAGTAATAAAGGGGCTGAAGATAACAAAACCGGAGGAAAGCCATGCATGATGCCGTCGGACGAATGCTTGCCAAATATGAGAATAAAAGCGTTGACGATACGGTGCGGGCCTTGCGGGAGATCATTCAGGAAATTGCCCTGCTTGGGCTGTGGCGTTCCCGCTTCTTCGAGCATGCCGCATTCTATGGCGGCACGGCCCTGCGTATCCTCCACGGCGGCGACCGCTTTTCCGAGGATCTGGATTTTTCGCTGTTGCAGCCGTCACCGGAATTTTCCCTGGAGCGCTTTAACTCCAGTATGGAACAAGAGGTACGAGCCTTTGGTTTTAACCTCCGGGTAGAGTCAGTCAATAAGTCTGTGGAAACCGCGGTTCAATCAGCATTTCTCAAGACCAATACCTGCAACGAACTGCTGGTGATCGAAACGGATGAGCGGATAGCGAGGAGTATTCCACCGGGACAGGTGCTGAAGATAAAGATCGAAGTGGACACCGATCCGCCAGCTGATTTCATGACCACCACCCGTTACCTGCTGCATCCGATCTCTTTTGCCGTGCGCTGCTATACCCTCCCCAGCCTGTTTGCCGGTAAGATGCATGCGCTGCTCTTCCGCAGATGGAACAACCGCGTAAAGGGGCGGGACTGGTTTGATCTGGTCTGGTATGCGGCCAATTATCCGCAACTAAACCTGCACCACCTGGAGCAACGGATGCGTCAGTCCGGTTACTGGCCGACTGATACGCTCCTGACGATGCAGGATTTTACAGGGTTGCTCCATGCCGCCATCGACAACCTTGATGTGGAGCAGGCTCGACGGGATGTGGCGCCGTTCGTGAAAGACCGGCAGCTCATCGAAATATGGTCCCGTGAGTTTTTCAGGGCTCTGGTCAATCGAATTGAGGCTGTGACAGAAGGATAGAGAACTCTTCCTGTCAAGGCGGCGGGGATTGAAGCGGCGAAGGTGTAACAATTGTACGCTGAGGAGCCGAAAACAAGCCAACGAGAATTACAAGAGAAACCTGCCATGCATTCTGAAAAACTCCAGTCCTTTGTCCTCTCAACCCTCGATTTCGGCGAGAGCGACCGGATAGTCACTCTGTTCACCCTGGAACATGGCCGGATCAAGGCCTTTGCCCGTGGGGCCCGCAACAGCCGCAAGCGCTTTGGACCGGCCCTGGAACCATTCGCCCGCATCGATCTTCAGGCGCGGATCAAAACGGGGCTTTCCAGCCTGATGCAGGCCGACATCATCAGCATCTATCCGGCCATCCGCACGGATCTGGGCCGGATCGCCCACGCCCTCTACGCCTGCGAACTGGTGGAGGTCATGACCCCCGAGGGACACCCGTTGCCGCGCCTCTACCGGCTGCTGGCCGTCTATCTGGATCGCCTGGAAACAGAAGCGGCAATCGAGTCCGACCGCCGCTTCTTTGAAATCAATCTGCTGAATATCCTCGGCTACCGTCCGGCGCTGGAAACCTGTACCCGCTGCGACACCCCTTACGGCGCCGCCGGGGCCTGGCAGCAGGATGGCGGCGAACCGGTCTGCCGGTTCTGCTGTGCCGGCGGGCGACAGCTCTCAGCGAGTACGCTCAACGTGCTGTCAGCCTGTCTCAAAACCGGAACATTCGGGCAGATCCGTTTCCCGGCCGAGACCCTACAGCAAGCGGCCGGCCTGCTGGACGAGGCCATCTCCACCCATGCCGGGCGACGGTTGAAAAGCCTGGAGTTCCTTCAGCAGGTCAGCTGACCGGTTTCCCTCCGGCACGGTCCTTTTTCCCTTCCAGCAGCACTCGCCAGTAATAGCCGGCCACAAAGCCGCCCACCGCACCGGCCAGCAGGAACACAAACAGCTGCAGATCGCCTTCACCCGTGTCGATCAAAGACTTGCGCGCTGCCCGGCCATGCTCCCCGGCGATCCTGTTGACCACGGCCTCGTCGATACCGGGCCACTTTTCTGCGGCCCACAGCGGCCCGTTGGCAACGCATCCCAGAACAACCGCACCTATCACACAAGAACGAATCCAGCTCATCGTTCCTCCTCCCTGATTCCCGACAACGCGGTCCTGGCCAGCAGGTCCGGCCGTTTTTTCTTCAGGAGCGACACCATGCCGGCGGTTATGGCCCCTTCGACGATCCCCAACGGCAGCTGGGTCGGCACAAAGGCCAGGATAATTTTTCCAGCCAGCGGCCAGAACGGAGCCGTTCCCCGTATGCCTGCCGCCATGATCATGGCGGTACCGGCATAGGTGGCCCAGTCCGCGACCAGACCGGCGGCAAAGGCCGCGGCAACCACGCCCAGCCCCGCCAGACGCAGGCCACGAAAGACCGCATAACCGGCAAAGGAGCCCATCACTCCCATGCTGAACAGGTTGGCCCCCCAAGTGGAGATACCTCCATGGGACAGGAACAGGGCCTGGATCAAAAGCGCCACCGCCGCGACCACCACGCCCAGCGTGGGACCAAGCAGAATAGCCGCCAGACCGGTTCCGCAGGGGTGCGAACAGGTGCCGGCCATCGGCACCGGGATCGGCATGCAAGAGATGACGAACACCATGGCGGCCACCATGCCGACCAAAGGCTTGCTGGAAAGATCGGCCTCCGAGCGCCGGGCCAGGGTGCGCAGCCCCAGAGCCAGAAAAGGGGCCGAGGCGACAAACCAGAATAATGCCCACGAGAACGGCAGAATCCCCTCGGAAATGTGCATGGCGAATGCGGCGGATGGTGACAGGACAACAGGCAGGCAAGCTGACAGCAGAATGATGAGACGGTACTTCATGGTACGCTCCCTTCCCCACGATTGGAGTGTTCTATAATACCAATTTCAAATCAAGGATGAAATCGGCATATCTTCCAGCCAGGTCTCCTGGCTCGGGGATCGTCCCTTACCCGCGCCTTCCCACCTTAAACAGGCAGTGGCTTCATGCGGAAAAAGTCCCCCCTCACAGTTGCGGGGCAGCGCCGGATTTCAACCGGCTTCCCTTAGACTGGAAGTTGTTTGGTGTGGTCTTGTAGCATGGCAGAAAACCTTTTGCAAGCGCTTACAAAACTGCTCGCGATGTTCGGATTGCTGCCGAAATGCAGGTGGATGTAGGATGCCAGACAGTTGCGGTAGCGGTAGCCTTCATCCGCCAAATCCCTCCCCTGGCGGGACACGTGATAGCAGCGCTCTACAGCAGCCGGCATCGCGTTGATTTCCGAATAATGAAACTCATGCCCCCGGGCAACCGCCCCCGTTCCGGCAATACAGCAGTCACTACCGGTTTCCACCTGGCGGAAGCCGAGCGCTTTCCGTTTCGGAAGCATGCGGGTGCGCACCGGAAAAACGCCGACAAAATCAGCGCCCCCCTCCAGCCCCTCCGTCAGGTAGATCAGCCCGCCGCACTCGGCATAGACCGGCATATCGCCCCGGATCGCGGTCAGGACGGCCTTCCGAATGCCGACATTCGCCGCCAGTTGTTCCGCGTGGAGTTCCGGGTAGCCCCCCGGCAGGTAGATCCCGGAGATGTCCGGCGGCAGCCGGTCATCCGCCAGCGGAGAAAAGAAGACGATCTCCGCGCCGGCTTCCCGCAGCAGCCGCAGATTGTCGTCGTAGCAGAAGCAGAAGGCGGCGTCGCGGGCCACGGCGATGCGGACCGGCGGTTCGACTCCGCTTTCAGGCCCACTTATTGTGTCCACCAATCTCGTACTATCCGCTGGCTGAGCGGCCTGTACTGAGCGAAGTCGAAGTGAGTCGAAGCCCAGCCCGGCCAGCCCGGCCAGGTCCAGATACGTCTCGGCCATCTCCGCCAGACGCTCGATAAACCCGTCCGGGAGCGGATGATCCCCGGCCGTGACCAGCCCCAGATGGCGCGAGGGGATGGCCAGCCCCTCATCACGGGGGATGCAGCCAAGCACCGCCACCTCCGGCAGCGCATCGCGGAGCGCCTGTCGCAGCAGTTCAGCGTGGGAATTGCTCCCCACGTTGTTGAAAATCACTCCGGCCACCCTGATGCGCGGATCAAATTCAACAAATCCTTTCACCAGCGCCGCTCCGCTGGCCGCCATGCCGCGGGCATTGACCACCAGCACCACCGGAGCGCCGACAATGGCGGCAATCTGGGCGCTGCTCCCCTCGGTTGAGGAAGCCCCGATGCCGTCGAAGAGTCCCATGACCCCCTCGATGACAGCGATTGTCGGACTCGTCGGACTCGTCAGACTCGTCAGACTCGTCAGAAACGTCTGAAGCACAAACTCCTCGCCGCACATCCAGCCATCCAGGTTGATCGAAGGGTTACCGGTCACTGCCTGGTGGTAGCCGGGATCGATGAAATCAGGGCCGCACTTGAAGGGCGCCACCGTCATCCCGCGCCGGGAAAACGCCGCCATGATTGCCAGGGCAACGGTAGTCTTGCCGCTGCCGCTTTGGGGAGCGGCTATCAGGAATCCGTTCATTCTCACCGCAATGACCTTCTCGCGCCGCCGTACTGAAAAAACGCGATCAGATGGAACTCATCCTTGTCATACCCCTTGGGGAATGATCCGACCGTGCCGATCTGTTTCAGCGTCCGGAGAACCTCGTCATCCAGCACAGCAGCCCCCGAGCTTTCCAGCAGTTGCACCTTGGTGATCTCACCACTCCTGTTGAACGTGACCCGGACCGGCGTAATGCCTTCGATACCCTTCATGGCCGCTTCCTGGGGATAGCGCCAGAGACCGTAGACCGCATTTTCAAAACGCCGCAGGAACGAGCCGAACTGGATATCATCACTGTTCAGGAAACGGGTTTCACCCTCGGCAATTTCATTCTCGAATTTGCGGCGATAGCTTTCCTCCAGACCTGCCAGCCGACTGGCACTCGGAAAAAGCTGCGGAGCAGTTGATTGGCGCGCAGACTGCGATTTCGGTTTCAGCAGGCTGTATGCCGATGAACCGGGCGCAATCTGGGTCTCACGGGGAGGCGTTTTTGATGCCTCACGGGGCGGCGGCGAGGTCTGTACCTGGGGGCGGGGCGGGGCCGGCTGGCCATGATCGATGGCGTCTCGCCCGCGCGGGGCTGTTTCACGCGGGACACGGACACGGTGTTCTGACTGGCGCGGCGTCTCCTGCTGGCGAGGCTGCTGCTGCGCTTTCAGGTCCGGCACTTGCTGAAGATCTATGAAAACCGGCTCTTGTGGTGGTGGGGTGGCCTGCGGCAGGTAATACAACAGCGTGCCCACTCCCAGATGTAAAAGGAGTGACAGGATCAGCAAAAAGAGAAATGATTTTTCCATAAATCGGTCAGACATGAATTCCGTTCATCCGATTCGCCGCTTACTGCCGGCATGTACAGCAGGCATCACGCCACTGCACTCGAAGCAGATTGAAAACCGCGGTCATAGGCGTTAACCTGATCACCTTCCTGGCCGGTTGCCTTGCGCAGAAATGCCAGCAGTTCCTTGAGACTCTCCAGAATGAGTTCTTCACCTTTGGGAAACTCGGACGGACTCAGTTCCAGGGTTACCGTGCTCTGATATTCGGTATTTCTCAGATGGTTAAGAAAGCGGGTCAGCGGCAGGATACCATGTCCGGGTAACAGGTGTTCACGGCCATGTCCGTAATCGGAAAAGTGGATATTCCTGATGCGGCCGGACTCGTAGAACATGAAAAAATCGTTGATGAAGTTGGCCTTGCCGGAGCCCATATGGGTACAGTCAAAGGTCATGTAGAGGTTGTGTTCATGAATGAAATCGATCATGTGCTGGGTATTGGCAAGAATATGAGGATTGATTTTGTATTTACCGACCCAGGGCATATTCTCGATGGTTACGGCAACCTGTCCGTCACGCCCCAGCTCTTTCTGGAAATCCCGCACGCTGTACAGCCAGCGCCAGAAAACAAACTCGCACCCCATCCAGGAGGGGGGGTGGAAATTGACCAGCGGGACACCCCGCTCAGCCGCCAGTTCTATGCAGATACGCAGGGAATCCATCGGGTCTCCCCAGCCGTCCAGTAGCATGAAGGGGGAATGGATGGAGTGGATTGTCGTAATATCCTGCAAGGAGGCAATCAGTTTTGATGGATTGGTTTTCTGAAAATCCTGGTTGATGATCAGCTCGATTCCGTCGTAACCGGCTTCGGCAGCCAGCTCGCAGACTTTTTTCAGCGGAAGGGTAAACAGCGACCCGGATGAGAGTGAGATGAGCATCTGACGTCACTCCTCCATGCCGCTGAAGGTCAGTCCTACATGACGCTGAATAGCGCCGACCGTTTCAAGGGATTCCCGCAGAAGATTCTGTTCGCTGGTCTGCATCTCTTCGATTTTCAGGTAGATCGGCGTCTCGTTGGACCAGTCGGGTTGCACGTCACGTTCGCGGGCCAGACGCAATTCATGCAAGAAATGCCAGGCCTGCAGCAGGCTTTCGGCCATATCCACGTTCAACTCACGCCTCCACAGAATTTCGCGGATGCGCTGGGGTGTTGACGGTGTTTCGAGACCTTTCAGCAGGGCTAATGCGCAGATTGCCGCGGAAAGTGGCTGCAAGGCGTTGTCACGCAGCGCAAACTTCCCGCGAAATGGACCCTTTCTTACAAAACGCATGCCGCCCATCATACCGATACCATTGGAGAAATTAAGTACGCGCGTTATCTGGAACGCCATGGCCGAACGACGTTCCTTGAACAGAGACCTGAACAACTGGCTGAATTCAGCGTCAAAACCCTCGTCCTGGTAAAGAGCAGACTGATCGGCAAGCTTGATAAGGTTGACCAGTTCGTTCACCCGGCCCTGTTCCAGTCGTTGCAGCAGGCGTTGCCGCCACTCCGGCATGCTGCCACGCCATTCCTTATTTCGCGGGGTGACGATTTCATCGACCAGAAGACCGCAGGCCGCGAAACCTTCATGAATGAGGCTCCCGAATCGGGAAAGCGTTTCTGCATCCGCATGAGCGGCCTCACCATGTACAAGTAATAACTGGAGTGGACAGAACGGTGAAAACTCGAGACGCCCGGCCGGTCCCAGGGCAATCAGTTTAACATGAGGCATCCGTCGATCGGGCAGGCGAAGTGCCGCGTGCGCGGAGCGAGTGATCGATCCGGCCAGCGACTGGAGGAACAGTAAGCTGAACTCGTAGAAAGCCGGGACTGAGTGGTACGTGCCGGTATGTTCGTAGAGTCCCGCGAAAAATTCAGTGGTAAGCGCCCTGAGCCGGGATGGATCGGCACAGGCTGAAACCTCCGCAATCAGATCCGTGCTGTGAAGGCAGAATGTGTCGTTGGCCGCCGCCAGGTCATCAAGAGCCTGACATGTTCCCGAGAGCAGTGCAGCGGCCTCATCCGAAGGACAGAATTCCATCCGGTCAAGGGCCAGCTGTCGAAAGGTCGCGGCAAAATCACCGGAGGCGCGCCAGACCAGGACTTCACTCCCTTTAGCGGATACCAGCAACGACAT
Organism: Desulfuromonadales bacterium; assembly: GCA_016650295.1. Lineage (GTDB taxonomy): Bacteria > Desulfobacterota > Desulfuromonadia > Geobacterales > Pseudopelobacteraceae > CAIPTY01. Next base: position 8,524 of record JAENWA010000039.1, read on the forward strand.
CACTCCTCCGTACAATCATGCACGTCACGGGCTAAAAACCGCCGCATATCTTCAGAAGGCGCCCTGGTCAGAAGGGATACAACAATCATGATAATCACAACGACTGGAGCACCGATAAACGCTGAAGAGGTGCTTGGCAGCAGCCGGGAAACCATCGGCAGGGTATCACCGGTCAAAAACGGCAGGAAGGTTATCAAAACCCCGCACAGCATTCCGCTTATGACACCGGGGGCATTGGCCCTGTTCCACCAGATGCCCAGCACAAAGGCCGGAAAAATGGTGTTGCCGGCCAGGGCAAACGCCAGGGCGGCGATCTCGGCAATCATGCCCCACGGCTTGAGTGTCAGCACCATGACAATCACCGCCAGCATCAGAAAGAAAGCTTTGGTGGCATAGACCTTGTCATTTTCAGAGGCGGCCGGACGGATCAGGCGCGGATAGATATCGTAGGAAAAGGATGCCGAACCGGTCAAAAGCAGGCCGGCGACCGCTGAAAATGCGGCGCTCATCCCGCCCGCCACCAGCAGGCCGACTACCCAGAGCGGCAATCCGCCATTAGAGACGGCCGAGACCAGCACCATATCGGCAACCGCCGGATCGTGCGAGAAGGGAATCCCGCCGCGGGCCTCGAACAGACGCCCCAGGACACCGTAGGCCGGGGCCGACCAGTAGATCAGAGCGATAAAGAACAGTCCCCACACCACCCCCCACCTGGCATCACGGATACCGGGGACCATGTAAAAACGTGACAGGACATGGGGCAGTCCGGCAGTACCGAACATGAGGGTAAAACAGAGCGCCAGCCACTGAAACAGGGTTGCGTTGGTAAACGGCTCGGCCCAGCCGAAGCCGAATTGCGTCTGAAGGTCCGTGATGGCCGCTCCGTATCCGAATTGCGGCAGCAGCCAGAAATATCCCAGCTTGCGGGTCAGCAGCATCAACGGCAGGATAAAGGTCACGATCAGCACGAAGTACTGCAGCTTCTGATTGCGGGCCACCCCCATGAAACCGGAAACAACCACCAGGAAGACAACTATCGAGGCAGCCAGCACGACCGCCGGTGTATAGGCGATGCCGAACAGCCATGAAACCAGAAGGGCGATTCCACGGAACTGGGCAACACTGTAAATGACCGTTATCAGGATAGAAATGCAGGCCACCAGCGTCCGGGCGGCATCAGATTCATAGCGAAAACCGACGAAATCGGGGGCCGTGAACTTTCCGAAGCGCCGGATCTGACTGGCCATCAACACCAGTAACAGTACATAGCCGCCGGTCCACCCCACCACGAAGGCCATGGCATAGTAGCCCTTCAGATAGAACATCCCCGCCAGTCCCATAAAGCTGGCCGCACTCATCCAGTTGCTGGCAATGGCCGCACCGATCCCGATCCGGCCGTTGTATCCCCCGCCGAAACCATAATCCGTCGCATGTCGGGACTTGGTGCGCAGGCCTGACATGATGAACAGGACGAACATGCCGGCAACAATCGCCAACGGCAGCAACTGGACTGTTGAAGCATCCATTTATTGTTCCCCCTCCCGGTCGGCGTTGCGGACAGTGAAACGCATGGAACCATCCAGACTCTTGACCGAATGGCGATCCATCCAGAAATTGAACACAACGCACAGTATAATAAACCAGAGCGGCAGGAACTGCCCGGTCAGCCAAAACTGGACCGGCAGGTTGAAGAAGGTCAGTTCATTGAGGAGCAGTTCCGAATAACTGACCTCCAGAAGATAGACAAAAAACTGGGAGCAGACCACGGAGATCAGCCATCCCGCCAGCACCAGCATAATCAGGCGGACCTCGCCGCGCATCGCTCGGCCGTGCGGCCTGAAGATACTCAAGTCACCTTTGTCATGATCCGCCATGGTCCCCTCCCGTTTGCGGTGTGGTACGGTAATGAACGTAATAGATCCGCTTTCCCTCGGCCATGAACTTCAGCATGTACTTGGAGAGGGGATACCCCTCCAGATCATGTCGAAAAAGATCGGGGGCCAGAACATTCTCGAAACCGGTCAGGTCCGGCATCATCCCGGCCACATCCAGGCCGTAATCAACAAAATCGGTGGCAAAATAGAGATCCGCTCCCGGTTGCATGAATCCCGCCAGATAACCGACAAATTCCGCATTTACCAGACGCCGCTTGCGATGGCGCAATTTCGGCCAGGGATCGGGACAGTTGATGACCACCGCCCGCAGCGAGGCGGGAGGGATGCAGCGATCCATGAAAGAGCGCGCCTCGTCCCGCACAACCCGCAGGTTGTCCAGTCCGGCCTTGTCGGCCCGTTTACAGGTCTTGATGCAGCCCTTGTTGTAGTAATCAAGCGCCAGATAATTCCAGTGGGGATGCAGCCGCGCCATCTGGGCCGCAAAATCGCCCACACCGCAGCCGATCTCGAACACCAGCGGGTTTGCGTTTCCAAAGATCTGCTGCCAGTCCGGCATGACAACCACGCTCTCCGGGGGAAGAAATCGGGGCGAGGTTATGGGAATCAGTTTCACGGAGACCGCCTTGTATAGTTTAAAATCGTTATAATTTAGCATAGGTCAGGGTTACATTTCACCGGTTTTCGCATTTCAGCGCAAAATTCACCTGTGTCAGTTATGCTACCGGTGAAATACTCCTCTCCCATCCGGCAGGCGGAACGACTGAATCAGCCGTCCCGAAGCAGGTTGAAATGGATGGGATCAGTCCCGCTGTTCTTTTGACCTTAACATTTTTGCTCTGCCATGTTATAGACATACGGCATTCCAGGAGCCTGTCGGACTCCTGGACAGGGAGAGACTATGGAGATTTTCGGCGGTTTTATGGTAATGATCAGCATCCTGGGCCTGTTCCTGGCGGTGGTCTGGCTGATCATGCCCTTTGTTGTCATTGCCATGAAAGGTAAACAGGATCGCTCCCTGGAGGTTCTGGAGGCGATGGATAAACGCCTGGCAGCCATAGAGGCGCAACTCCGCCGGCAACAGGCGGAGCGGAGGCAGCACGAACCCGCTACCGCTCAGGCGGCAGACACCGCTGAACCGGCTGTTGTTCAGGAAACCGAAGCGACTTTTTAACCGTTTGCCTGAAAGAGCAATTCTGCTAACATACACGCGAACCGATGTGATTGAGGAGATACAAAATGTTGTTGCAGGGCAAGAAGGCATTGATATTCGGCATAGCCAATGAAAAAAGCATCGCCTGGGCCATTGCCAGGGCTTTCCATGAGCAGGGCGCGGAACTGGCGGTCACCTACGCCGGGGAGGCGCTGGAAAAACGGGTCAGACCGCTGGCGGAGTCCGTGAATGCCGCTGCCATCCTCCCCTGCAACGTTACCAGTGATGACGAGATCAAGGGTGTCTTCACGGAACTGGGCAAGATCTGGGACGGGATCGACATCGTCGTTCACTCGGTGGCCTTTGCCAACCGGGAAGAGCTCAAGGGCACCATAGTCGGCACCACCCGCGAAGGTTTTGCCACCGCCATGGACATCAGTGTTTACTCCTTCCTCGGCATTATGAAGGAGGCGCTGCCGATGATGCAGGGGCGCAATGCCGCCGCCCTGACCCTCAGTTATTACGGCGCGGTCAAGGTGTTTCCGAACTACAACGTCATGGGCGTGGCCAAGGCCGCCCTGGAGGCCTCGGTGCGCTATCTGGCGGATGCCATCGGACCTGAAGGGATACGCGTCAACGGCATCTCGGCCGGCCCGATCAAGACCCTGGCAGCCTCGGGCGTCAACGGTTTTTCCCAGATCCTGCATACGGTCGAAGAGCGGGCCCCGCTGCGCCGCACCATCACCCAGGAGGATGTGGCCCATTCGGCCGTCTATCTCTGCAGCGACCTGGCCAGCGGCGTCACCGGAGAAATACATTACGTGGACGGCGGCTTCAACGTGACCGGTCTCTAGCTCAGGAGCCATCCCATCAAAGAACCGTTCGGAAATCTTGCCGGCTTGAAATCAAGTCAGATCCAGGCCCTGGAGCGCCTCTACCGTAGGCGCGTCCCGCCCGCCGAATTCTGCTCCAATGAACTCTGTACCCGCCTTGTAGAGATCTCCACCGACATCCGCCGCCAGATCGGCATCCTGGTCAACCGCACCGGCGTGGTCGAATACGTCATCGTCGGCGATGAAAAAGGACTGGTAATTCCCGACCTGCGCGACTATCCGCTGGGCAGGCGCACCCTGCGCGGCCTGCGCCTTATCCATACCCACCTGCGCTACGAACTGATCACCGAAGACGACATCACCGACCTGTCGCTGCTCAGGCTCGACCTGCTGGCAGCCCTGCTCTTCACCCCCGGCAAGGGGCCGATCTCCGCCCAGTTGGCCTGGCTCTCCACGGCCCAGAGCGGACCGCCGGCCACCCTTGAGCCGGTCACGCCCCTGGAACGAATCGACCTGGACTGCGCCCACTTCATCCCTGAACTGGAAGCGGACCTGGAGCGCTCGGCTCGCGGCAAGAGCACCGCCTCCGATGCCCTGGAGCGGGCCATCCTGATCTCCGTCACGATCAGCGGGACCCGCCAGGAGGCCGAAGACTCCATGGCAGAACTGCGTGAGCTGGCCCGCACCGCGCAGGTCGAAGCCATCAGCGAGTTCATCCAGCGGCCGCGCAGCCTCAACCCCCGCTTCCTGATGGGCGAAGGCAAGATGCGCGACGTGGTCATCCAGGCCCTGCAGCACGGCGCCAGCATGCTGATCTTCGACCAGGAGCTGACCCCGGCCCAGATCCGCTCCATCTCGGCCATGACCGAGCTGAAGGTCATCGACCGCAGCCAGCTGATCCTGGACATCTTCGCCCGCCGGGCCAAAAGCCTGGACGGCAAGGTCCAGGTGGAATTGGCCCAGCTCAAATACCTGCTGCCGCGCCTGACCGGCCGGGGCGTGCAGATGTCGCGCCTGATGGGGGGCATCGGCGGCCGTGGACCGGGCGAAACCAAGCTGGAAACCGACCGGCGCCGCATCCGCGACCGCATCGCCAGCCTGGAGCGGGAGCTGAAGGAACTCTCCCGCGGCCGCTCCCAGCGCCGCCAGCAGCGCATCAAGGCCGGCGTCCCGATCATCTCCATCGTCGGCTACACCAATGCCGGCAAATCCACCCTGCTGAACGCCCTGACCAAAAGCGACGTCTTCACCGAGAACCTGCTCTTCGCCACCCTGGACACCTCCACCCGCCGCCTGCGCTTCCCCCGCGAGCGCGAGGTGATCATCACCGACACGGTCGGCTTCATCCGTTCCTTGCCGAAATCACTGATGGGCGCCTTCAAGGCCACCCTGGAGGAGCTGCAGGACGCCGACCTGCTGATGCACGTGGTGGACGCCTCCCATCCCCGCTTCGAGGATCAGATCACCCAGGTGCGGGCCATCCTGGCGGAACTGGAGCTGGGGGATAAACCGGAATTGATGGTCTACAACAAGGCCGATCTGCTGAACGAGATGAAAAAGAAGGATACGGTGGGGTTTCTGCGGGTGCGCCAGTCGGCCCGCACCCGGAACAGCGTGACGGTCTCGGCCACCGACCGCAAGAGTCTTCAGCCGCTACTGGATGAACTGCAGAGAAGGTTTTGGGAGGAGGAGACAGTGGATTATCAGACTGATGAAGCCGATTGACTATGCCGCTTTCTTGCCCGGATCAACCTGAACTCCTCCTTCACGCCTTCCAAGTCCCTCGGCAATAAGTGCAAGAACCAGAGTATTGAGACTTACCCCTTCAGCCTTTGCCCTGACCTGTAACGAGGTATGGAGCGACCGGGGAAGCCGCTGGACAAACTTGACCGGTTTTCCTTCCTCATCATAATGCGTCGGCGCCACTATCCGTCTCCCCATATCCACGTGCGCGGCTATCCAGCTATTGAAGGCATCCCTGCCATTGGCAAGAGCCTCTTCCAGTGTTTCACCGTCAGACATGCAACCGGGCAGATCGGGAAACGTAATCATGTATCCGCCCCCATCTTCGGCAGAAAGCGGCGAGATGATATGACCGTATTCCTCAAAACGGTATGGCGGAGTTACCGGATTGATCATTTTTACACTCATTGCGTTTGCTCCTTGATAGTGTCGATCATTGCGACGAAGCGCTTGACATACACCGGCTTGACGGGACGATACGCCGGCACACAAAGGCTCTCCGTAATACCCGGTGCAGAAAAAACATGGTGACTGCCTCCGTTGTTACGCGCCTCAACCCCATAACGCCCGGCTACGATCAAAAGGTCGTCAATCCGCCAGTCGCGGGGGTTATTCCTCATTCGCTCAAGTGTCTTATCAGCTGCCGTCATGTTGTAATAGTATCACATATAACATCACAGTCAAGGATTGGTTGTCCCGTTTCCATCAAACGACAAAAGCCCGCGGCGATGGGGGGCAGGTCTTGAAAAATCACTTTCCCTCCCCAAAAAACTAACTTTTCAAGACTCCACTTGTTCCCCTTACGGGCTCATTCCCTTCAACCTTGCGGCTTACGGCCTGCCTGCTTGCTGTCCTGCGCTTAAAGCTGTATGTTACCATGCAGCCTCCAAGGACTTGCTACCCGGTGGCTGGCCTGCCTTCCGGGGCGGGATTCACACCCGCTAGATTACGCGACCTTGCCCGGCCACACTGTAGGTTTGACACCTTTGTGTGTTTTTCGGGAAGAAATTCAGGAGGCTCCCCTTGAAAATGGAATGGTGGACAGGGAAACCAAGTGCCATGACCGATAACAGGACCCAGCTGCGCCGATTACTGATATTGGAGGTATGCCTCGCTTTTGGCGGCATTACGCTCGTGAGCTGCCTGTACTTTCAGGTCATCGGGCGCCAGCAGGAAATCACGGAGGAACTCTTTCAGCACCCTTTTGCAGTCAGCAATGCGGGTCTGGAGTTTCGTTCCGATGTGCTGGAGCTTCGCAAATACATGCTGGAGACGATTCTGTCGCGCAAGGAATTGGGTGATGCAGAGCTTGCCAAGATCGCTCTCCTTGAAGATCATTTAGACCGGCATTTTGAGGTTATACGCAGGGAATTTCTGGGTGACCGGGCACGGGTAAATGATATCAAGCGGGAAATGGACACCTGGAAACGGATTCGGGAGCCGATCAAGGCCCGGCTTAACGCGGGTAATCCCGACGGAGCACTGGTTCTTGCCATGCAGCAGGCATCGCCACCCATCGAACAAATCCTGGTGGATACCGACTATGTTATTTCCTTTGCACAGTCGATGGGCCTGCGTTTCGTGGAGGAAGGGCGGGCACGGGTAATTCAGGCCAGACTTTTTTTGATCCTGCTGGCCAGCCTGTCGATGGCAGGCTACTTTCTGCTGGCCAACAAGCTGCGGCAGAGAATTTACCAGCTGTATGACCGGGAGGAATACAACGCCACCTTCGATGAGCTGAGTGGAGCGTATAACCGCAGATCCTTTGTCAGGCTGGGCGAGGGGGAAATCAAACGCAGCCGGCGCCATGGCCATCCCCTGTCCCTGCTGATGATGGATCTCGACCACTTCAAGACGGTCAACGATGCCCATGGCCACGATGCCGGAGATTCCGTGCTGCGTCAATTTGGCTCCATCTGCCACCAGAACCTGCGCGAGGAGGATTTTCTCGGCCGGATGGGAGGTGAGGAGTTTGCCATCCTGCTGCCGTACACCGATTCCCCCGGCGCCTTGGAGGTCGCGGAACGAATTCGGAAGGATGTGGCCGAACGTGATTACATGGTGACGAAGGAAAAGTACCTGAATGTGACCGTTTCCATCGGCGTGGCCTGTATCGACGGTGGCATGACCACCATGGAAACCCTGATGAAACGGGCCGACGAAGCCATGTACCGCGCCAAACATGGCGGCAGGAACCTGGTTACGGCATGGCCGGCTGATGGGGATGAAGCGAAACGGGGAGAAAACGTGGCATGCTGAAGGACTGGAGCTGAGGATCAAGATGCAGCAGCATTGCGGGGCGCTTGAATGCCGACCTCACCGGTGCGTTCGGCAACCGCTATCAAGAACCGGTGTACACGCCCGTGACAATCGGGAAGGATGCCCTTATGCCATGTTTGACAACCCTTTGCCGCACTCCAAAGAAGCAAGAAAGAGCCTTGGGTCTTGAAAAGTTAGTTTTTGGAAGAGAAAAGTGATTTTTCTAGACCCCATCACTATGTGTATTCCAACAAACCACAACATGCTGTGGTTCTTTCAAATATTGAGGGCAACGCCGTTTTTCATATCCTCCACCATTCTCCTACCGCCTCCTAACACCTCACAATTAATACAAAAATATAACAAACACCCATATCGGCCAGTTGGCAGGTTACTTGCTATGTAGTCGATACAGTGTGTGTCGGCGATGGCTCATGCTTCAGTCAACACCAAAAAAGGAGTAGCCCATGAAAAATATCATTCTCTTATGCCTACTGATGCTGTTTGAACAGTCACTGGCTTTTGGTGCAACCGAATGCAATATAGTGAACTATTCTGATCATACTGAAGCTGTTTGCATTGGAAATAGTTTAGTCATGCCTGTTTCAAATATTTCTTCAACCGCGGGTGCCTATCAGATAACCGGCACCATAGCTTCATCAGTGGCGCAGACAGATGGTAATGCTCCCTTTGCAACAGTACAGAAAGCTTATGATGCCGCCGTTGATGGCGATGTAATAGAAATCGCCGGCGCAACCATCCCCGGCCCCTTGTTGGCAAATAGACAGGGGCTGAGCGTTACCTTTAAGGGTGGCTACGACAGTTCGTTCACACAAATTCCGGGAAGTACAACAACGATTCTTGGCAGGGTCATACTGCAAGATGGCAGGGTCAACATGAATGCCATCAAAGTGAGACCAGCCGCAACAGGTCCTTCGCCAGTAAACCTCGGAACAGCCGGGAATTTTGTCATACTTGCAAAAACAGGGGTCTCAACCACTGGGACCACCGCAGTTGTTGGAGATATTGGACTTAGTCCTGCCGCCGCGAGCTTCATAACTGGATTTGCACTGATCGCGGATTCCACAAATACATTTTCCACATCGTCTTTAGTGACCGGAAAACTTTACGCATCCGACTATGCTCCGCCGACACCTTCTGTTATGACCACGGCAGTAAGCGATATGCAAACCGCATTCACCGACGCCGCCGGAAGAACATTACCTGATTTTACCGAACTGGGCGCCGGCGATATAAGCGGTCTGACACTCGTTTCCGGCCTCTACAAATGGGGCACCGGCGTTTTAATAACAAGTGCCGGTGTTACTCTCTCGGGTGGCGCAAATGATGTCTGGATCTTCCAGATTGCACAAGACCTCACCGTGAACAATAGTGCAATTATTACCCTGAGCGGCGGCGCTCAGGCCAAGAACATTTTCTGGCAGGTCGCTGGCCAAGCGACTCTTGGAACGGCGGCTGACTTCAAGGGGATTATATTGAGTCAAACACTGATTTCTCTGAATACCGGCGCAAAACTGCGCGGCAGGGCGTTGGCACAGACCGCGGTTACATTAATCGCAAATACTGTGACCGTTCCGTAAGCCAAGAGCAGTTGAAAGTTCAAAGTTTGTACCAGACTTGAATCTCATCCGGCCATCTTTCATAACGACAATCTGATTTCCGACTTGTTTGTGTCGGATCAGGGCATCACGAACCCCGGCCTGGAGCGCCTTGGTTAACGCAGTAAGTTTCTCACAAAGCTGAACATCTGATTCACTCAAACTGCTTCTTGAACTCCTCAACCGACAAGTCCTGCATACCGGAAAATAGCTGGGCGTTGCGGCCTCCTTGCGACCCGACTGACACCAGTGATTCTCCCCGGATATGAGAAAAGCCCCGAAGGCTGGTAACCTTTCGGGGCTTTTTGTTTGTGCGTCATTGTGAATTCGGGCCTTCCACTGGCTGTCTTTTCATTCAACTTTCATCATGGAAGCCTTACCCAAAAAACTCACAATTTCCACCCTGCGGATATCTTCTTATACGTTTACAGCCCCACACACATTTTCAGAATCAGCAGCGCATCGGAGATGTCAATTTTACCGTCCGGTTGCGACGTGCCGCCAACGTATGGTGCCACGTCCCCGTCCGCCAGGTATTTATTGTCCATCGGTATCAAGCCGACAGCTATCCTCAGTGTCATGAGGCCATCTGCAATGTCCATTTTTCCGTCACTGTTGATGTCGCCGCGGGAAGACGTTGCGTAAATAATGTTTCGCTGCACGGTGGTCTGATTTCCCGCCTGGTCTTTGGCGGTCACGATCACTGCATACGTTTTTGCCGCGGTCAGTGTTAGTGTCTGGGCGAAGCTGCCGTTGGCCACCTGCGGGGCATAGGTATGTCCATCGGCTGTTATGGTGATGGTGACGGCGGTCAGAGCGTCGGTGACGGTCCCCTGGATAACTACCCCGGCCTGAGTAGTGGTGATGTCCTGCGCCGGAGTGGTAACAGCCAGCGACGGTGCCCCGCTGTCGGAGATAACGGTACGCTTGGCGTTGGCCGTGTTACCCGCCAGGTCGGTGGTGGTGATGTCGATGGTGTTGATTCCGGGCACCAGGTTGACGGTGGCGCTGAATCCGCTGCCGGAGATAACGGCCGCTTGCGGGCTGCCGCTGTTGACGCTGACTGAGACCGTTGAAGTTTCACTGATGGTGCCGGTTACGGTAATGAACGACTGGATGGTCGTGCTGTTGTCGGCCGGTGCGGAAACCGTGAGGACCGGTGCATTCGCATCGTAGGTTACGGACCGGGTATCGACCTGCTGGTTGCCGGCGTTATCGGTGGCAATGGTCGTAATGGTGTTGGCTCCGGCTGCAAGAGTCAGGGCGGAGCTGAAGGAGCCATCCGGATTGACGGTGACCGCCTGGCCCTTGACGGTGAGGGACGTGATGCCGCCCGTATCGCTGGCGTTGCCGCTGACGTTGAGCGTAACTTTGTTGGTGTATGAACCATTGGCCAGTGAGGAGATAGTCAGGGTCGGCTTGGTGGTGTCGGTTGAGGTGGTGGTGACCGTCACGCTGGCGCTCTTGACTGCGGATACATTGCCGGCTGCGTCCTTGGCCCAGGCGTAGTAGGTGTTGCTGCCGGCGACCGCAGTTACGCTGGCCGGGGCAGAGGCTGTCCAACCGGCGGCGGAGGCTGCCGGAGGGGTAGCAATCTTGTTGATCAGGTAGCCGGTGACGGCCACGTTGTCAGTGGCGCTGAGGCTGGAAACCGGCACGGTCAGGCTGGTGGCGGTGGCCGGAAGCGTGAAGCTGACAACTGGTGCGACTGTGTCAGCAGGCGGAGGTATTGTTACGGTTACGCTGGCGCTCTTGACG
>JAENWA010000040.1 GCA_016650295.1 Desulfuromonadales bacterium
GGAGCAGGAAGTAGTAGGCACTGGAGAAGATCCACCAGCCGAAAAGAAAAGCCTGTTTTTTGTGATGAAGTTCTACGAATTTCGGGTTTTTTGCAATTGCCGCCCAGTCATACTGTTTTTCTGCCATGAGTTACTCCTTTCTAATAGATGTTCGTTGTACAGCACAATGTTAACTCGGTTTCAAGCCTCCTTTCCAAATAGTGTCAGCACGATTTAAGCAGGTATTTTTGCGTAACCGAATTTCATGGAGAGGATCTCGGCACTCTCCTGCATGGAAGGTATGATCTCCAACTCAAGCCGTTCCTGAAGCATGCGGAATGATGGAGCCAGCATTGTCAACGCCCCCACGACCTTGCCGGCATAATCCTTGATGGCGACAGCCACTGCGCAGACCCCTTCGCCAAGACCGCCAAAGTCAACAGCCACGCCGGACTGTCGGATGTCACGCAGTTCCGTCTCAAGTTTTTTAACATCCGGAATGCCGTTCAGACGTGACCTGCGTTTGCCAAGGCGTTCAATCATGTCGGTCGAACTCATGGCCTTGATGGCCTTGCCGGCGGCGTTGGTAAAGAAGGGAAAACGTCTGCCGACCATGGCGGTGGTCTTTATCTGCTGGAATGAATCGACCATATCCAGGAAAAGAACCTCGTCATTATTCATGACGGTGATATAGACCGCTTCATCGTGTTTTCGCGCAAGCTCCTCCAAAACCGGATGAGCCAGTCTGATAAGACTGGCACTATTCAGGATATGCTGCGCCATTTCAAATGCATAAATACCGAGACGGAATGTGCCGGTAGCTTCGTCTCGCTCGACAAGCCCTTTGTCTTCAAGTGTCGCCAGAAGTCTGAACATCTTGTTCCTGCTCAGGTCAAGCTTGTTGGCCAGGAGCGGTATTGTTACCACCGAGTCTTCCGTAGCCAAGACCTCCAGAAGGTCGAACGCCTTGAGAACTGATTGGACTGAATAGGTGCCTCTTTCTCTGTCCATGTGCACTCCGTGTTTGATTCGTATACAATAATAACATATGTTTTAAAACAGATGTTATCCTATTTTTGACTTTTGTAATACAACGTTATAAATACGTCAACATCTTTTTTATATAAAAAAAATGTAATAAAATAACTAAGTAATATTGACATGTTGAAAAAAAAAATGCGTGGATTAAAATTTAATTCAATGCACTATCAAAATGTAACCGATGTTTTATTTGCCTTGTAAAAAGTGCCTTCCGATTCCTGTTGCAGATTCCGGTGCGTTCATGATGAACGTCGCACTGTTTTGATATTGTGCTGAAATTGTTATAGTGCAGTTGCAGCAATTCGGGAGGCGAAACATCTATGTGAGTGTATTCATTGAATTGTTGTAAAACAACGGATGCGACAGGACTTCCTGCGGAGTTCTTGTTACGATCCGCTTGCTGTAACAGCCAGTAGCGGATTAGAATGTGCAGCTTGAGTGGCGAGAGCGGCAAAAAAACTATTGCGACAGTAAGTGCTTCGCGAGTAGTATTCACGCTGAACAATCAGGTGGTTACCTGAGTGGTTATCGAATCTGTACGATGTCCCGGTGCGCACTTCCCTCTATTCAGCCGGACCGCTGCTGCCGATCCGCTTCCTTTGGCGAGACTCCCCATGAATCTGTCCCGAAAAATAGTCCTTGTGATTGTCAGCACATTCATTGCGCTGGTATTCATTGTTGCTGTCCTGTCCGATGCGATTCTGCTTAACAGTTTTCGCCAACTGGAGAAAAACAACATCCTGAGCCATATCCGGCAGGTGTATAATCAGATCCAAAACAGGCTGGAGCAGAATGATGTAACTGCCAGAGATTTTGTTATCAATATTGTTGAACAGCTTCACACCGGGCAGAAGCTCACGGCTGTCGATCGACGATATTTCAGTGAATACAATCTGAAGCTGCACCAGATCGACCTGGCGGCGATTTACGATGCTGATGGACAGTTCGTGGCCATGCGAAGAATTGACAGCGAAACAGGGACGTATTGCGCAGTTAATGGAGCTCAACGAAAAGCTATTGATACCCTGGTACGTGGTTCACGTGATGCTGGCGGTAGATTTCTTCGCGGGATTGCGGAGGTAGATGGCGAGCCGTTCATGGTTTCATTGAAACCGTTTGCAGCTTTGGACGGCTCGTCACGAGGAACACTGGTTGTGGGGTGTTTTCTGGACAGGGTGGAGATGGAACGAATCACCAAATTGACCGGATTCGCAGCCACTCTGACCAGTATACATTCAGATCAACTTACTCCCGATCTGACACAGGCGGATTCCGAGCTTGCAAGTACAGGCGGGTTCGTAACGAAAGTTCTGGATGATTTCTACGTGTCGGGGTATGCCTACCTCAAAGATGTCCATGGTCAACCATCCTTTATCGTTAAAATTTCGGATCAACGCCTCCTGTTCCAGCAGGGTAAAACCAGCATCTATTACATACTGCTGGTTCTGGTGGTTTGCGGTGCGATTTTCTGTTGTGTCATGCTGCTGTTTATTCGTGCCGCCGTGCTGAAACGGCTTGCGTCTCTCGGTGCGACGGTAGGAAATATCAGTCGGAACAGTGATATCTCTTCAAGGCTTGAAGTCAACGGCGAAGATGAGTTGGAAGGACTGGCCGAATCCATCAATAACATGCTTGAATCGCTTGAATCAGCAGAGAGATCTCTCAAGGAGAGCGAAGAGCGTTATCGTAGCCTGTTCGAGAGGGCGCCGGATTCTATTATGATCCTGGGTACCGAGGATGCCGAGGCCGGCTGCATTGTGGCCGCCAACTGCGCGGCGGCTGTACAACACGGTTATAGCGTGGATGAGCTCTGTGCACTCAAAATAATTGACCTCAACACGCCGGAATCTAATCTTGTTGCCGGTGATATCATGGAAAGGGTTGCGGAAGGTGAGTGGCTTACCACGGAGCTTTGGCACTATAAAAAAGACGGCTCACAATTTCCCATTGAAACACATGCCGGGCCACTCAAGATACAGGGGCGCACCTATATCCTCAAGTTTGACCGCGACATAACCGTCCGCAAGTTTGCCGAAGAAAGTGACCGGATGTATCTGGATCAGATCCGCCAGCTGAATGAGGAGCTTGAACGCCAGGCTGCCGATCTGGAGCTTGCCAACAGGGAACTTGAAACATTCAATTATTCGGTTTCTCACGATATGCGTGGCCCGTTGACCCTGATTTCAGGATATTGTCAGCTGTTGCTGGATGATGCGGCCGGTTTGGATCCTCAGGCCAGGGCATATCTTTCAAGAATATACGAATCCTGCAGATGGCTTGACGTCATGATTGATACCATGCTCAAACTTGCACAACTGACCCGGGCCGACTTCTCACCGGAGCAGGTCAATCTGACAGCCATCTGTGAAGAACAGCTGGACAGCCTGCGCCGGGCGGAACCTGGAAAAACTTTTGACGTACTGGTCGCACAGGATGTGATGGTTCTCGGAGACAGGAGCCTGCTGAAGATACTGGTGGCCAACCTCGTCAATAATGCCTGGAAATACAGCGTCCGGAGCGAGCAGGCCCGTATTGAATTCGGCGTCAAAACGAATGATGTCGTTCCGGTCTATTTTGTTCGCGATAACGGCGTCGGTTTTGACATGAAGGATGCCGACAAGCTTTTCCGGGTTTTTACCCGTCTGCACGACCCTACCCAATTCGGCGGTAACGGTATTGGACTGGCCACGGTCCAGCGCATCATCAACCGTCACGGCGGCCGAGTCTGGGCAGAAGGCGAAGCGGGCAAGGGCGCTACCTTTTTCTTTACGCTTGCGCCGGACGTTCGGAATGCTTAAAAGTTTTGTGACTTGAATTGTTACATTTTACCAGGATGTTTATTAGACCCCTGTCGGGGAAACAATCATTGAGGAGGAACCATTATGGGATTGTGGGACATGTTGAAAGCCGAGCTGATTGACATTGTCCAGTGGCTGGATGACACCAATGACACGCTGGTATACCGGTTTGAACGCTATGGTAACGAGATCAAGTACAATGCCAAGCTGGTGGTACGTGAAGGACAGATGGCGGCTTTTATCAACGAAGGTCAGCTGGCGGACGTGTTCAAACCGGGTACCTATACCCTGACGACCCGGAACCTGCCGATCCTGGCGACCCTCAAGGGATGGACGTACGGCTTTGAAAGCCCGTTCAAGGCCGAGGTCTATTTTTGCTCCACCCGCCAGTTTACCAATCTGAAATGGGGTACACCCGGCCCGATTACCATGCGCGATCCCGAGTTCGGCGCCGTGCGGGTGACAGCCTTCGGGCTCTACTCCATCAAGATCAAGGATCCGGCGGTTTTCATCCGCGAGATTGTTGGTACTGACGGCAATTTTACTACCGATGGTATTCAGGACAACCTGCGCGGCAAGATCGGCACCCGTATCAAGGAGGTCATGCCGGACGCCGGCATCCCGATTATCGACCTGGAGAGCAAGGTCGTCCAACTTGGTGAGACCCTGAGAACCAGGATCTCACCGGCGATTGAAGCCCTGGGGCTTGATCTCACGGAGGTTCAGGTCCAGGACATCGGTCTGCCGGAAGAGGTGGAGCGTGCCATTGACAAGGCCGGCGCCATGCGCGCCATCGGCAATATGCAGATGTACACCCAATATGAGACCGCCAATTCCATCAACGATGCTGCCAATAATCCCGGCGGGCTGGCCGCGGCCGGTGTTGGGGTCGGCATGGGGTTAGGCATGGGCAGCCAGATGGCCGGTGCCATGGGCGGCATGTTTGCCGGACAGGCCCAGCCGCAGATGCAGCCCGGTATCGGCGGCGCTCCGCTGACTCCGCCCCCCTTGCCGCCGCAGGTTCAGCTTTTTGTTGCCGTCAACGGTCAGCAGACCGGTCCCTTCGATATGGCAGTTTTGCAGCAGATGGCCCAGTCCGGTCAATTGACCCGCGACAGCCTGGTGTGGAAACAGGGCATGGCCTCCTGGAGTGCCGCGTCATCAGTGGAGGAGCTGGCGTCCGTATTCGGCTCCGTGCCGCCTTCACTGCCGCCGGCATAAATCCTGTCTAAGAGAGAGAGAGACGGCTTCCGAATTTAATTTTCGTCCACTGAGGTTGTACGGATTACCATAAACCCCGCAGATACTTAAAGAGGAACCAATCCCTCGTTATTCAAATTGCGGGAGATCAGTGCTAATAAGTTCCTTTTATGAGAAGCTGAAAGTGGAGATGCGTCAATGGATTACTCGCAGAGTTTTCAGAGGCACCTGCCGACAGCAGTAACATCTGTATATTCGGCATATACATCCCCTTGACGACCAATTCGCACGTGTGCCGCCGCATTGTTACAGCGTTTCCGCATCCGAACGACTCCCGTTCTGCCCTGTTGCTGTATATGACCCTTATACTGCATATCTTCGCAAAAAAAACGATTGCATGGCCATATGCTAACTAATATCAATGTGTTACCGTCAATTAATCTTACGGTAATTAACTGGCATATCATTTGCTAACATAAAAACATACTCACGAATTAAATCCACTAGAAAACGGTGGCTGAGATGCACCATGAAAGGAAATAGTTATGAAAACCGTGTTTGCAATTGTCTTGTCACTCTTGATCACTGCCGCGCAGGCATTGGCGTCGGTTGGCGGCAGCGAAGGCGAAGGAGTGGGGCTGCTGGCCATGTTCTTTATTGCTTTCAGCAGTTTGATCGTCATATTCCAACTCGTTCCCGGTATCAGACTCTTCTTAGGCATGCTCAAAGGCCTGTTTTCATCAGCTGAGAAAATACCTGTCGATGTAAAGTAAAATGAAGTCTTTGCCGGACGCTTTGAATGAATTGACATAAGCAAATATCACACAACAAAGGAGACTACCATGAACGCGAAACAATCTTTGACAGCGGTATGCAGCGCAGTTGCCCTTGGTCTTGTAACCAGCACCACAGCTCTAGCTTCATCGGGTGCAACTAACAAGGTTTTTGTAAGCGGCCCACTGATCCTGCTCTTCCTCGGTTTTTGCGCCCTGGTAGTGGTTATTCAGTGCATCCCGGCGATTATTATGCTCTACGGCATGATCAAAGGGACTATTTCTGTAGTGAAGGATGAAATGGCGGAAGTGAAAAAATAGAACCGTGAACAAGCTGGGTTCAGTGTAAAGCCTGTCTATGAATTAATAGGAGATTGCGGTGGCACAAGACAATTCTGACAATCCATCAGCCTACGGTCTAATGCTTGTCATAATACGAAGGCGTAGGTGGTATTTGTGGGGATTGGTTTTAATATACATGCCCGTAACAGTATCAACACTACAAATGACGAAATCCTACAATGCTGCCGGCATTGTAATCTTAATCTGGATTATGCTGCTTTGTATTGTCGTAACGCTGACAGCCATAGTAAAATGTCCAAGATGTGGCAACAATTTTCATATGCGTAACTCTACCCTTACGTACCATCGAACATGCCGCTTTTGTGGACTTCATCTTTGTGCAGACAAGCATTTCACAAAATAAAGGCGTTTGACATGTAATAATAATTTAACTGTACTGAAAACAACGATTAGACTCTGTACAGAAAATGAACAGAGTCTATACAGACAAAACCACGGCTATTTTGACGTGGTTTTTTTTCGTGATAATCTTTTCTATCCTGCCTGCATGCCGTGAGAACCCCTTATAACGAGTTATATACCAGCCTGGTAACCGCTGAACTTCACAGCAGCTATGTGCCGGCTGTATGGGTGTGGTTGAGTCAATGATGAAGTAAATGATCTGTAGAAAATAGTGTAAATTGTTATAGCGGAAGAGACCACGACTACGGGTATAATAATTTAATACATTCCGGATCTTCGTGTAAGAATACGTAACGTATTGTAATTTTTTAAATTATTAACTTTTTACACAATAGTAGTATTGTTTTTTCATACATTCGGCGGTATTATTTTACTGGAATTTCTTGCTGGCGGCACGAGGCTATAAAATATTATGTTCAATATCAATTAGTTATGATGTAGGTGTATTTATATTTTCTGTTTGGCACATGCAATGCAGATACAATTACAAAAGCAATTAATTTCCAGAGACCGAAAATAAAAGGAGGAAGTCATGAAAGCACTCGCTACGATAATGGGAATCATCGCTCCGGCAACAGCATTTGCAGCATCAGGAGCCAGTGAAGAAGGCAGTGGAATTTTTGTCTGGATCTTCCTCGGTTTCTTCGCGGTGATAGTAGTCGGGCAGTTAATCCCGGCCGTCATGTTGATCACAGGACTTGTCAAAGGAATCACATCCAAATCCGAATCAAAAACTGAAGCAAAGTAGCACTGACCAGTTACGATTCGAACCGACTGACATATTCAAATAGTATAAAAAAGGAGACGACCATGAACGCGAAAAAATCTTTGACAGCGGTATGCAGCGCAGTTGCCCTTAGTCTTGTAACCAGCACCGCAGCTCTTGCTTCATCGGGTGCAACTAACAAGGTTTTTGTAAGCGGCCCTCTGATCCTTCTCTTCCTCGGCTTTTGCGCATTGGTAGTGGTTATTCAGTGCATCCCGGCGATAATTATGCTCTATGGTATGGTCAAAGGGACTGTGTCTGTAGTAAAAGACGAAATTGCGGAAGCGAAAAAATAGAAAAAGAGGGATACATGAGATTTGAAGATATGTAAAAGGCCACCTCAGTCAGGGTGGCCTTTTTGTATTTTCAACGTCTGTGATTACGGAGAATGGACAGAAATCAGCGTACGCCGGCAGCGAAGTGATCGAGAGTTGCTGTTGTCAGAAAACTAGCTCACATCCATTGATTATGTGATTTTATCGGTGGTTATATGAAGCTGACAATGGAGGCATTTGCGCAGAATGAGAAGAGACATTCCGTGTAGATGGAAATAGTTGCCGCACCTTGGACATTTGCTTAATGCGACCAGAAAAGTGACAAAAATCAAAATGACAACCCAGATGCCGAACACTGTTCCCATGGCTCTGTTAGTGGGCGAGATTTTATAGGTAATCAATAAGGCAGGTATGTATACAAGCATTGTTGCAAAAAAATATTTACGGCGTCTTCTTGTTTTTTGCAGGACGGTTACGTACGTCACCTGGTCGACCGGACTGTTATCCATTCATTCCCACCTGCGGTTCCTTTGGATCTTCATGGCATTTTACTTATTTACTTTTCGGAAAAGGAAATACCAGATCGAAAAAACAGACTCTCCGAGTGCTATAAACAGGAGATAGGGTATAACAATACTTATGCGTTCATCAACCAGTAATTTGTAGATACCGGGAAAGAATGAGGGAAAAATGCATATAAAAATAATACTCACTCCACAAAAAAGAGTGGTGATCGAACCTACGATATGAGTTTTTATAAAAAAACTTTCATTTGGCAGCCACATGACTAAACCCCTTGATTATCTACCTGCTCCGGGCGCGAACATTTATTCCGTTTTCCGGGGCCGATTTTCCCGTTGCTTGACTTACCTCAAGCATCAATTATGCCGAAAGGCAACATGCAGTAAGCTAATGTATGTAAAAATGAGTAAACTCGGGTTATTACGTATTGTAGTGACAACTGCTTCCATTTTTTTGTTTTCTAAACCCAACGGAAAGTATAGAAAAGTTATACGTGACCAGTTATTCAATATCCTGAATACCTGCCAGAAAGTTTTTTTTCCTGACAATGCAGCCGGAATCATATGTATATGGTTTATGACAAGTTATAGCCACTGCTGAATCACAAGGAAGATACTGCATGAAAATGCGCATATCCCTCATTGCTAAATTTACCTTTGCCACCTCGCTGATCTTGCTGGTTTTCATGGGGGTGCTGGATAATATCAATCTTAAAAACTTCAGAAAAGTAATGGTTGATTATGCTGTCTCGAATGCGGAACAAATAGCCGACATAATCAGTCAGAGCACATTTGACGCCATGATGAAGAATGACAAAACCGGCCTTTCTCATATGATCGGGAGAATTACAAAAAGTGAAAATATTGAACACATACGGCTGATTGACCCAAAAGGAAAGGTGGTCTTTTCAAATATTTCAGGAGAGACCGGTTCTGTTATCGGCAAGCATGCTGACGAATGCATTATGTGCCACTATTCTGAAAGCCCCGATGTCTCGACAACTTCAAAAAGCCGCAGCCGGATTATTTTTACCAGGTCAGGCAAAGAAGCGCTTGGTTTTACCAAGGCAATTTATAATCAACCGGCATGCTTTGCTGCTTCCTGCCATTTTCATGGCAAGAACGAGACTGTGTTGGGGTTGCTTGATATATCAATTTCCCTGGAAATGCTCAGACATAAATCTCATGAATATCGTCTGGAATTTATCATGTTAACCTGCTGGCTTCTGCTGCTGATCGGTATGCTGGTAACCATCCTGACTCATTATCTTGTGGATATTCCGGTGCAGAGGCTTGTCCGGCACAGTGAACTGGTTTCGCTGGGTGATCTTGGATCAAGGGTCCCTGTATCCAGCAGGGATGAACTCGGGGAACTGTCGGAAGCGTTCAACAATATGACTGAAAACCTAAGCAGGGCTGACAAGGAATTGAAGGGCTTGGCTGACAGCCTCGAGCGCAAGGTGGAAGAACGAAGTCAAGAGATCATGCGTATGGAAGAGCAGTTGCGGCGCTCGGAGAAGCTGGCTTCACTCGGGACCCTTTCGGCCGGGGTCGCGCATGAAATCAACAATCCGTTGACCGGTATTCTGCTGTTTGCCTCTATCATGAAAAGTGATAAACGGCTCGATCCGGCCCTTTTGCCCGACATGGAAAGAGTTATTTCCGAGACACAACGGTGCGCCGGTATCGTGAAAGATCTGCTTGAGTTCAGCCGGGAATCCTTACCGGAAAAAGAAATTATCGCCCTTGAAGCAATTCTTGACGAGGTTGTGACGTTTTTCCACAACCAACCGGATTTCAGCGAGATTGTCATCAGGAAACAGTATGGGAGTGATCTGCCACGGATAGAAGTTGACCCCAACCAGATCCGTCAGGTGTTTATGAACCTGGTTATTAATGCGGGGCATGCAATGCCATATGGGGGGCTTCTGGAAATATCCACCTATCAATGCGGAGAGGGGAAGTATATCTGCGCCGCAATCAAAGATAGTGGTGACGGTATTCCTGAAGAAAATCTTGCCAGGATATTCGATCCATTCTTTACAACCAAATCTGAAGGTACAGGACTTGGTCTTTCAATTTCCTACGGGATTATTGAAAACAACGGCGGAAAGATTGAGGTAAAGAGTAAGATCGGGGAGGGGACTACATTTATTGTCCAGTTTCCGGTCTCCGGCTGATCTTATTTCCGTTTGGTCACAGACGGTCAATGCTCTCCTCTAGCCGAAATCCCCAGCTTTTTCATCATACTCTGGAAGTTGGGCCTCAATATGCCGGTCTCTTCGGCGGCTCTGGTGACATTCCAGTTGTGACGATCAAGGGCATTACGCACAAATATGCTTTCCAGCGATTCGATTGCACGATCACGAATATTACGCTTCATCTCCTTGAGTTCTTCCGCGTTCATCGGTATGCGTTCAATCAATCGGTTTGACGAAGTGGCCGTGCTGTCCCACAGCTCAAGATCGTCATTACGGATAATATCCCCTTCCGCCAGCACCACCGCCCGTTCGATCATGTTTTCCAGTTCCCTGACATTTCCAGGATAGGCATAGTTTTCTAAAAATGACATAACATCAGGCGCGACTCCCCTGATGTGCTTGCCTATCTCTACCGTATATTTTTTCAGAAAGTGGCGTATCAGGATTGGAATATCCTGTTTGCGGTCACGAAGCGGCGGAAGTTCAATCGGAATTATATTCAGCCGGAAAAAAAGGTCTTCGCGGAACTTCCCTTCATTTGCCATAATTCTGAGGTTTTTGTTTGTCGCAGCGACCAGATGGATATCAATCGGCACCAACTGTGTGCCGCCAATGGGAGTGATTTTACGCTCCTGCAGGGCACGCAGGAGTTTCGCCTGGGTAGACAGGCTGATGTTTGAGACTTCATCCAGAAAGAGGGTGCCGCCGTCGGCAATCTGGAACAGCCCGGTCTTTGCCTGAATCGCGCCGGTAAAAGAGCCTTTCACATGTCCGAATAATTCGCTCTCCAGCAATGTCTCCGCCAGGGAGGAGCAATCTACGGCTACAAATGGTTTTTCCTTTCTTGGACTGTTTTCATGGATTGCACGTGCTGCCAGTTCCTTGCCGGTACCGCTTTCACCGGTGATAAGTACCGTGCTGTTGGTAGCGGCAACACGCTTGATTCGATGGTAAACTTTCTGCATCTCCTTGCTTATGCCGATAAACTGGTGAAAACCATGGTGCAGGATGACCTCTTTATCAAGACGCTTTTCATCCGGAGGCATGCTGCGCTGGCTAAGGGCGTTCTGCACCTTTTCCAGTAAAAGATCGGGTGTAAACGGTTTTGATATATATTCCGAAGCCCCGTTCTTCATAGCCTCAACGGCTGTATCAATTGAGGCAAACCCTGTGATAATAATAACAGGTATATCGGGTTGAAGAGCCTTTACGGCCTTAAGCACTTCAATGCCATCCATGCCGGGCATCTTCAGATCCGTTATAATCAGTCCATAGTCTTTCCCCTGCAAACGTTCGATTGCTTTATGACCGCTACTGCACGTCTCTACCTCGAATCGGTCTCCTGCCAAAACTCGTTGAATACCGTCACGTATCACTTCTTCATCGTCTACAGCAAGAATGACAATCTTCTCCATATCTTCCTCCACCCATATTCAAAATCACTAACCACAGGGAAAAAAGTGCTGTTTATCAACTGGAAACCTACGCCTTTCCGACCTCCCAAGTCAATATTATAATGCTTGCTAATATTTAAAAAAAAGTGCATTTGAAAATATGCGTGATACCATTTTAACAATCTTATTTATTGGCATATGAAACCATGAAAAAATTCAACATGCGTCTCACCCCTCTCAGCATTGCCACCTTCTACGCCTGTATAGGCGGCATATGGCTTATATTCAGCTCTGCAAAGATCATCACCAGCCTGTTTCAAAAACATCCCGCCATTCAATTACTCGAAGTAAATAGCATCGGCTTCATTCTGGTTTCATCCTGGCTACTGTATTTTTTGATTCGTAAGAGTGAATCCAGCATTAAAAACCGGAAGAAGGTTCTCGAAAAACTTAACCGGGCACTAAAAGCATACAGTGAATGCCACCAGACTCTCATCAGGGCCGACAACGAAACACAGCTTATGCAAAATATATGTCAAATAATTGTCGAGGCAGGAGGGTACCGTGTGGCATGGGTCGGCATGGCAGACAATGATGTTGAACAGTCTGTCAAACCTGTTGCCCAATGGGGAGATACTCAAGGGTATCTGAAAAATCTGAATGTGAGCTGGTCAAACAGGGATCTCGGACGTGGGCCGACCGGAACGGCTATCAAGACCGGCAAACCTGTGATAGTCAAGTATATCGAGTATGATCCGAAATGGGAGATCTGGCGGGAAAATGCCCTCCGGCACGGTTTTCGTTCGTCCATATCTCTGCCGCTTATCAGCGGTGGTCGACCTTTCGGGGCGCTGGTTATCTTTTCCGGTGATGTATGCGCCTTTGACGATAAAGTCAAGCTGTTGTCCGAACTGGCCGATGACCTTGCCTACGGCATCACCAGCCTTCGTGTGGCCGTCGAAAACGAGAAGATCCAGAAAGAGTATCGCCTGTTGGCATCGGTTATCGAACAGGCAAAAGAGTGCATACTCCTTATCGACAGCACAGGTATCATCCAGTACGTGAACCCGGCTGTAACAACAATAAATAGCCGTTCTCCACGAGACATGATCGGGTACGACATCAATACCATGATATGCCGGGAACCGGAAAGGCAGCTTTATGAAGCCATTCTGAAGGCCAGCTTCCAGGAAGAACACCTCGCTGACCTTTTTCAATACCAGCATGAAAACGGAGCCATGCTTGAACTGGACGTGATAACCTGGTCAGTGTCGGATAGCATCGGAAACATCATCAGTCATGTAGCCCTGATTCGTGATGTATCCTACGAAATGCAGCTGGAAAGCCAATTGCGCCGGGCGCAGCGGATGGAGGCAATCGGCACCCTGGCCGGCGGCATAGCCCATGATTTCAATAACACACTGGCCTCCGTCATTACCTGTACCGAGATGGCCCTGGAAGAGTCCCCTGAAGGCAGCACACTCAGGGAGTTACTGGATGTTGTCCTCAAATCCGGCCTGAGAGGGAAAAATCTGGTCAAGCAGATCCTTACCTTCAGTCGTCAGAGTGAGCAAAAGCGACAAGAGGTTCCGGTTGACCTTGTGGTGAATGAATGCCTCAAACTTCTGCGGGCGACCCTGATGCCAACGATCGAGATACGGCTTCATATAGATAAGAAGATAGGATTGGTATTCGCTGATCCAACCCAGATTCAGCAAATCGTTATGAACCTTTGTACCAATGCCGTCCACGCCATGCGTGGTCAAGCACACGGTGAGCTGGATATCTGGCTGGATAATGTCGACAATGACGTTACCAATTTCGTTAACCTGACGTCAGGCCCTTATCTGTGCATGACTGTCAGGGATAACGGTCATGGAATGGATGAGAAGACCATTGATCGTATCTTTGACCCTTTTTTCTCTACCAAGGGGCAGTCCGAGGGCACCGGTCTGGGGCTGTCGGTAATTCATGGAATTGTAAGTAACCACGGCGGCGCCATTACGGTAGAGAGCAAACCGGGCCAAGGATCGCAATTCAAAGTCTATCTTCCACGTATGGATACATCTACAAACGTCACGGCTGACTCACAATCAACTACCATCTTTTCAGGAACCGAGTGTATTCTTCTGGTGGATGATGAAGAAGATCTTGTCTTTGGTACGGAACGAATGCTGAAGCAACTCGGTTACAAAGTAATTGCACGGAATGATCCCCTTGTTGCCCTGCAATTATTTGTCTCTGCGCCCGAACAGTTTGATCTCATCATCACCGACCAGGCCATGCCACATATGAACGGCACCGAACTGGCCCGGGAGCTGACACGAATCCGTCCCGACATTCCGGTTATTCTCTGTACCGGGTATGATACGATATCAAGTGGTGACACGGACGATATCGGAGAAACAGCCGAGTTCATCAGCGAACTGGCGCTGAAGCCGCTCATACGCGGGGAGATAGCATCCATAATTCGCCGGGTACTTGACAGTTCGCCCCAGAACGAGGGACTACATGGCTAGGATTTTGATCATAGATGACGACGAATTGATCTGCCGGTCGCTATCCCTTGTGGCCAGACAAAAAGGCTACGAGGCAACAAGCGCATATACTCTGGGTGAGGGCCTGAAAAAAGCCACCACCGAACCGTTCGACGTAGTATTTCTGGATGTCAACATGCCTGATGGCAATGGTCTCGACTTCCTGTCAAAACTGCCTGATCTTCCTTCTTCTCCTGAAATCATCATCATAACCGGTTATGGGGATCCGCATGGCGCCGAGTTGGCCATTAAATGCGGCGCCTGGGACTATCTCGAAAAAGGTGCTTCAGTCAAGGAAATTTCCCTCTCATTATTTCGCGCACTTCAATACAGGGAGCAGAAACAGGTCGGAAGCGCCACAAACAATGCGGCTGTCCTCAAGCGGGACGGAATCGTCGGCAATAGTGCCTGTCTGAAAGAGTGTCTTGAACTTGTTGCGCAAGCCGCAATCAGCGATTCCAGTGTGCTCATTACCGGAGAAACAGGGACCGGCAAGGAGTTGTTTGCCCGGGCAGTTCACCAAAACAGCCTCCGCAGTAATAAAGCATTCGTAGTGGTTGACTGTGCTGCGCTTGCGGAAAACCTTATCGAGGGCATGCTCTTCGGCCATGAGAAAGGTGCTTTCACCAACGCGGACCATGCCCGGGAAGGGCTTATCAACCAGGCCAACGGCGGTACGCTTTTTCTGGATGAAATCGGAGAGATGCCCCTTTCATTGCAGAAGGTATTCCTGCGGGTACTTCAGGAACATCGCTATCGGCCATTGGGGAGTAATCGTGAACTGGAAAGCGATTTCAGACTCGTGGCGGCTACCAACCGTAACCTGGATGAAATGGTGAAAAGTGAACGCTTCCGTTTAGATCTTCTGTTTCGTATCAGCACCTTTGTGATCGAATTACCGAACCTAAGAGAATGTTCTGAAGATATTGAGGTGATGGCACGCTACCATAGCGATAGAATCTGCGAACACTACGGCATACCTGCCAAGGAATTTTCCCCCGATTTTTTGAAAATGCTGGCTGCCTACAGTTGGCCCGGCAATATCCGGGAGCTGGTCAATACCCTTGAGAGAACCATAGCGGCTGCCCGCTTCGAGTTGATTCTTTTCCCAAAACATCTCCCCATGCATCTGAGAATCGAAGTAACCAAAACTACCATGAAACGTGAGGCGCCTTCCCAACAACCTGCGGAACATAGCGGTTCTAACAACCTTCCCCATCTTCACGAATTACGCGACTCAATTTATTCCGATGCCGAGAAGAAGTATCTCCACGATCTCATGGCTCTCACCGACAACAATGTTGCTGAAGCATGCCGTGTATCCGGTCTTTCCCCATCGCGTTTCTATGCTTTGCTCAAGAAACAGGGCATTCAACTGCAACACTGATACCAATTCCAAATCAAGGCGCTATCTTCGTTGGCTCGTCTTCGGCTCCTCAACGTACGTGTTGTACGCCTTCGTCGCCTCAATCCTCGCCGCCTTGATTTCATCCCTGATTTGAAATCGGTATAATGTCTCACCTCCACGTTTCCTGTATTGAAGGAATTTTCCTGCAATACAGGAAGATCTCATTCCATCTCCCTGCACTCGCATACAAGCATATTTAATCGCCTAACCGGATAGTTACAATTTTCGCCGTCCCGTGTGCCATGAATTCACTTTTACATGACTGAATTAAAACGTCTTCTCCAGTAAATTATAACTTGCTGTTATTACGTAGTTATTAAACAGATCCGCCCTTTTTATACAATTCCAGTCTTGTTGGCACCCTGATTGCTTATAATTAATTATCAATGAAACAATTTCAATGTCGAGAGGAGATTATCATGGAACCCAACAAACTGAAAAGCAAGACACAAAAGGTAGCCAATGTGATGATTATAGGCATGGTAATAGTGGGTACCGTTATATTTGCGGTCATCAACCAGGTATCGTCGGGAGTAGAGCTGATGCCCAAGCTTTTTCTGATTTTTTTCGGGGCCATCATAACTGTCCAGGTAATCCCCGGACTGATACTGCTGGCAACAATGATCAAAGGGGCTGTTACTGCCGGCCAGAAAAAACAGGAACCGGCTAAAGCGACCGTAAACAACAGTTCAGAAAAATAAAAACAAGCCACAAATTTCAGTGACAATCGAGACGACCATGGAAGAGCAAGGAATATTGGTTGCGGACAAGGACACAGCATTCCTGAGAGAGGTTGCCGACCATTTCTCTGACGCCGGCTACCATGTTGAGACAACAAATTCAGCTGTCCATGTCATAAGCAACATATTAGAAAAACAGACTCCGGTTGTTTTGCTGGGAAGTGACTTTGACAAAAAAATCAATCTGCTCGAACTGGTACGGCTTCTGAAAAAGTGCAACCGCCACCTGGCGGTGATTTTGGTATCAGATGAGGCGTTACTTCCAATAGTCAGGAGAATCAGGAAAGAAGGCGTTTCTTACTACGCACTGCGACCGGTAACTCCGGAAGTGACCAATGAAATCAATCAGGTGGTCGAATGTGCGCTCAAAGCGGCGTGATAGTATTCTTAAACAGTACGTCAAACCGGTATTCATGAGTCAAGCTCACAGGGGGGAACAAGCCATGTCATCGACACTAATAAAAATAACAATAATTTCAGCGGTTTTTGCAGCATCAGCTCTTCCGGCCGTAGCTGGAGCAGAGGGCAGGGGCAATGTATCGGAATCTATTGTCTGGGGATTTCTTGGGCTGTGCGCACTGATCATCATAGCCCAGATTGCACCCTTGATTCGCAATCTCAGGAAGCAGTCCAAGGCAGCAGCCGAACAGACAAAAGCAGCTGAACTTCAACAGTTGAAATGAGCCGGACATATCTTAATCTGAAAGGGGGGTTTGCCGTGAAACACGGGTACCGTTCACTTTTAACGAAGCAGAGCATTGTCATGGTTTTGTTCAGTGTGTCCTGCATTGCAGCTGGAGACCAGGCCAGAGCCGCCGATTATTCTTTTGGTGATGGCACAGGTAAAAACGAAGCCTGCATCGCATGCCACGGAAATCAGACAAAGGTCATCAGCCAGAATTATATCGATCCGAAAAAATTTGGCCATACCACTCATGCCAAGTTCGGTTGCACAACCTGCCATGACACCATCACCAGCGATCATCCTGCCGTTAAGCCGGGAGCCCGCACAACCAGTTGCGGCGATTGCCATGGCGACACTGTCTCTCAGTATTCAGCCAGTATCCATGCTAAAAATGCGCCCTGCAGCGGCTGCCATAACCCCCACAGGGTCAACTCGTCACGTGAGATTGCCGCCACCGAAATGAACAAACAATGTGCCGCGTGCCACAGCAATATCAAGATAACTGCATCCCATGCCAAATGGCTTCCTCAGACTGAACTGCACCTTGGAGCGATAGCCTGTGTTACCTGTCACAGTAAGGCGGAAAACTATGTCATTTCCATTTACATCGCCAAACGTGAGAGCACGGGACCCGATACAAAACCCACCCTGCTTACGTACGAGGAACTGCTGAAATATTCCAATGGTGACAACCTGCAATATCTGATCGACAAGAACCGCGACAACTATATATCCCTGGACGAACTGCGAAAATTCAACCGAGACCCGTCCAATAAGAACATCTACCTGAAGGCAATGATGACCCCGGTCAAGCCCACCCATTCCTTCCAGACCTTTGATAATCGCTGGGATTGTACCTTCTGCCACGGATCAGGGCCGGAAATCATGCAGACCAGTTTCCTGTCATTCCCGGAACAAAACGGCACCTTCCGGCAGGTGGCCATAGAAAAAGGGGCATCAATGGATGCTTTGCGCGCCATTCCCAATTTCTACCTGATGGGATCTACCCGCAATGGGGTTCTTAACGGCATAGGTCTTCTCATTATCGCCGGTGGAATGGTCATGCCGGTTGGACACGGGTTTCTCCGCTTCCTGACCAGAAAAAACAGAAAATAAAGGAGTACAGTTATGAGCTCAAAAATGGTCTATCTTCAGCCGATTGCCGTACGGATCTGGCACTGGCTCAACGCCTTGGGTATAGTTACACTCTGTATATCTGGCGCTCAGATTCGTTTCCCTGAATATGTAACAATATTAGGCAGCTACCGCTCTGCCATCATGCTGCACAACACCGCAGGGATTGTCGTGGCGCTCTCGTTTTCCATCTGGTTCTTCTACTACAAGATAGTTGCCAACACCTTGGATGATATTTACATACCAAAGGGGAGTGATCTGACAACAGGGTTATTCCGGCAAGTAGTTTTCTATTTCTTTTCTTATTTCTTTGGTGCACCAAACCCGCACCATGCCACGCCGGAAAACAAATTCAACCCTCTTCAGAAATCAGCCTATCTGGCCATCATGTTTGTGCTTATGCCGTTCGTCAGCCTGACCGGTATTCTGCTTATGAATATGGGACCGATGCGCGAAATAGTTATGTTGGTCGGTGGGCTCACGCTTCTTGATACCATCCACTTCCTGACGGCTTGCTCACTCTGCGCTTTCATCTTTACCCATGTTTACCTGGCGACCCTGGGTTCAACACCAATGGCCTATATCAAACCGATGTGGACTGGTTGGGAAAAAGTTGAAAATCATCATGATGCCGAGAATTCACTCGTTGATCGTTCACAAGCCGAACATTCACATTGAAAGCGCTGAATTTCGACGTTTCTCTGCGGTTGGTCCGGTTCGACACGATGTCAACTGGCCTGCCGCAGAGGAAAATAGAGCCGCAGCTGGGCCGTCAGTCAATTGTTGTATATGAACCGAGTAGGGAAGCGGGAAAGAAAAGGAGGAATATCATGTTACGAAACCTGCTTGTCACCGCGCACGGTAAACGACCAAACACCTCTTCGGGAAATGGCAGTAACGGCAACTCGGCACACCCGCATACTCAAGCTGTTGAAGCAACTATTGATGATCTGTATTACAATTCACGCAGTGGCCTGCGGGGACTGTTCATCTTCCTGGGTGCCAGCGCAATCGCCTTGTACTTCAACGAACACAGTCTGGCCGGTTCTCTGCCGGCCGACATCATGGAACAACTCGGATCAACACCGCCCGCTATTCTTGTCAATTATGTGTTTGGCGCCTCCACCTTCAGTTCTCTCATCAGCATCGGCGGAAGAATCTATCACGATCGGAAACCGGGCAAGACATCGACGCACCTGTGGTTCAGAGTATTCTTTTATCTGCTCTACTTCATCTCAGGCGCATTGGGTGACTACTTCAATGTCGTATTCATTTCCGGGCTCGTTGTCCTCGGTCTTCAGCACTACAATGTCTGGAATTACTATATTCGGGCCATCGAACTAAATGCGGACAATTCAACAGCATGAATATGTATAACAGCCGGCTATCAAAAAAATAGCGTGTTCATGGACGTAGGTCATTTGCCTTCAAACAACATTCGCAATGCCTGGGAAACCGCAACGCCATGTTACCGGAACGATAGTTTTTGCAGTCATCAAAACGTCGCCAATGTAGTTCAAGTGGTGACGTTGCATTTTGGACTTTTGATGCGCACCTCCCCACGATTACCTCGCAGCTGATTCCAGGTTCATTCGAGTTGTCATGGTACAGACCACCGAGGTTTCCAAAACCTCGGTGGTCTCATCTGAAATATAAGTCATGCAGGTGAAATAGGAGCCACTGTTGGCGGGATCTTCTTGCCAAGACCTCATTTTCGGTTACAGGATCGTATTTTTGCAGCAGACACCCGCTGTTCGTTGATTTACTTGAGGTGAGTTGCCGCGATTGTCTTAACAAGTGTATAGAATAAATATACAAGTCAATTCCATGATGTGAGATTATTTTCTTGTTTAAAATCATAAAGATGGAAATTTCATTACATCATGACTACTCATGTAATTGTATACCGGCTGTATACATGTAATCCCCACACAGCGACCTTAATTAACGGAAACACGAAGTATTCAATTTATCTTGCTGATAATTAAATTTATTTTACCGTTATTTCAAGATGTTATGCAGTTATTTTAATTTGTTATGACTGCTGTTTCTTATAAGTACTTTTTTGGCATACTCAGTGCTTTATTGATGGGTAAGAACACGCTAACTACCCAGAACCAAAAGGCACATCACAATAAAGGAGACAGCCATGAGCGCAAAACAAACCTTGACAGCAGTATGCAGCGCAGTTGCCATCAGCCTCACAAACAGTACAGCAGTCCTGGCCTCATCGGGCGCAACCAACAAGGTCTTCGTAAGCGGCCCCCTGATCCTGCTCTTCCTCGGCTTCTGCGCACTGGTAGTGGTTGTCCAGTGCATCCCGGCCATCATAATGCTTTACGGCATGATCAAAGGCGCCGCAAGCAGCAAGGAAAAAGAAATAGAATACGTAAAGCACAACTAACTAAATAGGTATGCAAAGCTGATGACAGAATAATTGGAATAAGAATACAAAAAACCCGGAGGTAACTTATTATGGACTTATCATCAGTAGGCGAAGTCAAGGAAGTCTTTACTCTGGTAGATTATTACACGTACATCAAAAGCATGGAATATCTCATCTGTATAGCCTTCTTCGTTGGCTTCCCCATGTTTTACCGCTACATCAACAAAAGGGAAGAAAATACTATCTCCAGTAACGGTCACTAGGTCATGTTTCCTCGCACCAGGCACCATCAGCAAAAGAAAACCGCACACGCCTGACAAATATACATTGGCGTGTGCTGCTGTCTGATAAACACAATAGATTAGAGTTAACTCTGCATGCAAAGGAGAATTCATTATGCAAACAAAAGGGTTCTGGCTCGCCGGTGTATTGGTGGTTTTGTTGCTAGCAGCAGTGCCAGACACGAGCCGGGGGATAAGTGTTCCCGATATGATTACCTTGAACACTCAAAGCAAACTGTATGAGCCATTCAAATTCGACCATGCCAAGCATATCCAATTGACGAAAGAATGCTCCAATTGCCACCATCATACCACCGGAACGCTGGTGCAGGAACCCAACTGCGTCAGATGCCACCGTAACAGTAGCGAGACGAAGGTAGTATCTTGCAGGGGCTGCCATCAGGCTGATCCGTTCACGGCCGTCGCCATCAAGGAAAGAGATCCGAAGATATATCATAATGACATGCCAAGCCTCAAGGCAGCAATGCACCGGAATTGCATCACCTGCCACGAGAAAATGAAGGGGCCGACTGGTTGTCAGGATTGTCACAAACGTTCAAAAGAAGGGGATGCCTTATATAACTCCGGCGCATATACTCCCAAGAACAAACCCGCCAAAGGCGAACACGGTGGCCACTGACATGAAGCATATACGGTTAAAAGTACATTCGAACCGAAGGAGAATATCATGAAACGTAGAGATTTCCTGAAAGGCTGCCTGATAGGTGGAGCTGCTGCCTCTCTCGGTGCGCCATCCAAGAGTTGGGCAGTAGGATCCTTCGAAGGTTACCCCGACGCAATGGGGGTACTGGTGGACACGACCCGCTGTATCGGTTGCCGGAGCTGCGAAGCAGCCTGCAATAAGGAGCAAAAGCTTCCCGAGCCTGATGTCCCGTTCGACGACACCTCCGTTTTTAAAGAAAAACGCAGGACTACGGAAAAAGCTTATACCGTTGTTAACCGCTACGAGGCAAACGACGGTCAAAAACCTCCCTATCGCAAAATGCAGTGCATGCATTGCAACGAACCCGGCTGCCTGACCTCGTGTTTCGTCAATGCCTATACAAAAACCAAGGAAGGCGCAGTCATTTACAACGGTAATGTGTGTGTGGGATGCAAAACCTGCATGGTCGCATGTCCCTTCAATATCCCGGCTTACAGCTACTCCAGCGCCTTTGATCCGCTCGTTAAAAAATGTATTTTCTGTTATCACACGCGCCTGAAATTCGGCAAGCCGCCGGCATGTGTTGAGATATGTCCCCAGGAAGCGCTTACATTTGGTCTCCGCAGTGATTTGATCAAATTAGGTCACGAACGTATCAGGCAGACACCCGACCGCTACGTTGACCATATTTATGGCGAAAAAGAGATGGGCGGTACCAGTTGGCTCTACCTCTCAAGGGTTCCGGCCGATCAGATCGGACTTGATACTACCATTGGCAATGAGCCGGTTATCTCGAACGTCAAGGACTTTCTCGGTATGGTGCCGATGGTGCTTACAATCTGGCCGGCGCTGTTTTCAGGGATTCACCTCCTCGCCACTCGTAACAAAGACCACGGTGATGATCACCATAACCATTCTGAGCAGGAGGGTGACAAAAAATGAAAAAATTGATCACGAGCGGTGCAATAACCGTCGACTCTATCCATAAATCCTCTGGCCGTAAATGGACCATCATGGAGAAGCTTTTCCTCGGCCTGACTCTCCCGCAATACATTGGGCAGGCTCTGCGTAACCCCCTTAACTGGATTTTTGCAATTATATTTGCAGTCGGCATTCCAATCATCCTGGGCCGTTTCTTTTTCGGACTCTCCTGGGTCTCGCACAGCTCCAACGATTATCCCTGGGGGTTGTTCCTTGCTTTTGGCCTCTTCGGCATGGTTCCGCTCTCCTCGTCAGGTTTTCTGTTAGGTTCAGCGTGCGAGGTTTTTGGACGCCACGATCTGGAACCGATCGAGCGCCTGGGGCTTCTGAACGGTCTCCTGGGATACTTCTTCGCCGTTGTTTTTCTGCTGATTGATCTTGGACAGCCATGGCGTCTGCCCTTTCCAATGGTGGTATCATTTGGACCGGCAGCAGTGCTCTTCCTGGTCGCCTGGCATGTGTCCACCTATCTTTCGGTGCAGATAGCCGAGGTTTCAACCAGCTTTTTCGAATGGATCGGATTTCCGATCGGCGTCCGCGCCATAAGGAAAATTACCCTGGGGCTCGCCATATCAGGGATCATCCTCTCCACTCTGCATCAAGGCGCCCTCGGTGCGCTCTTCACCTATGCCCCCGGTAAAGTTCATCCTCTATGGTACTCGTCGTCATACCAGTGGATACACTTTTTTGTCTCGTCCATCCCCGGCGGACTCTGTATGGTGATCACCGTCAGCACCATAGCCAGCAAGACGATGTCATGGCGTTTTGACAAGCGCTTCAAAGACAGCTTGGACCGTATAACAATCTCACTGGCCAAAGGCGCCAGTATGGGCCTTGCAACCTACCTCGTCATCAAGCTCATGAGTATTGCCCATGACAACAAATGGGCCTATCTAGCCACCGGTTACGGGCAATGGTACCTGGTTGAGATAATGATTGGTGTAATCATGCCGATGTGTCTGTTTGCATACGCAATACACCATAATAAAGTGGCAATCATACGCTTTAGTGCTTTGCTTGTAGTAATTGGAATATTTTTGAACAGGCTTAATACAGCCCTCATTACCTTTAACTGGAAGCTTTCCGAAAGGGAGATCCCGCACTGGCGTGAAGTTGCTATTTGCGTGACCGTGTACGCCATCTATATCGTGGTCTATCGCTTTATACTCTATAGACTTCCAATATTCTACCAGTGGAAAACACAGGAAGAGTTTGCACTTGCATATGTACCCGAAACTGAAATAACGAATCTCGGAAATTTTGAGCCTGCACTTGCCTACGCTACTGAAACTGAAGCAAATGCCTTCAGAAATACAGAAACAGTGACATCTTAATACCAATAATTTATATGTGGGGGGTCTGGCAGCCCCCCATCTTGCTATGCACCTGCAACACACTAGACC
The DNA here is from genome assembly GCA_016650295.1 of Desulfuromonadales bacterium. Classification (GTDB taxonomy): domain Bacteria; phylum Desulfobacterota; class Desulfuromonadia; order Geobacterales; family Pseudopelobacteraceae; genus CAIPTY01. The sequence goes on from JAENWA010000040.1 coordinate 23,933, forward strand.
TAACGTCAGGAGACGACCATGAGACTTCGCTGGATAGTCCTCACTGCTGCGATTATGTGCTGTACCATCCCCGCGGGGGCGCTTGATATCAAGGACAAAACTTTTGCCACTGAAAATGCCGGTAAGGTTGTATTCAGCCACACTATCCATCTTAAGAAAAAAAGTTCCAAGTCCCCGAATATAAGCTGCAAGGCATGTCATAATGATGCCATGAAGAAGAATGTCCATTACACCATGGCACAGATGGAAAATGGCAAATCATGCGGCCAGTGCCACAATGGCAAACAGGCCTTTGCTCTGGCTAAATGCACAGTCTGCCACAAGGTCAAGGACATTACCTTCAAGGTCAAGGAAACCGGACCGGTGCTGTTTAAACATTCAGTTCATTTGCAGGAAAATGCTGAATGCAGTACATGCCACAACAAACTTTTCAAAACAGGCACCAGCCCGCATGTAAGCATGAACGCCATGGAAAAAGGGAAATCCTGCGGTGCCTGTCATAACGGCAAGAAAGCCTTTGGACTTGATAAATGCGTCACATGTCATCCTGTTAAGGAAATAACGTACAAGGTAGAGGCGACCGGTCCCACATATTTCAGTCATAAAATTCACATTGAAGTAGCAGATTGCAGTAAATGTCATCCTGCTTTGTACTCTGTAAATCAGCTGAACAGGCGTGTCGGCATGGCAGCCATGGAAAAAGGGAAATCATGTGGCGCATGTCATAATTCCAAAGAGGCGTTCCCGGTAAAAGAATGCTCAAAGTGTCACCCGGTACGTGAGCTGATGTTTGAGGATAAGGATGCCGGCAATGTAATGTTCAGTCATAAATTCCACTCAGGTCTTTACACATGTTCTGATTGCCACGTCTCATTGTTCCAGACAACACGAAGCAAAGTGAAGGTATCGATGCAAGAGATGGAAAAAGGAAAGTCCTGCGGTAGTTGTCATGACGGGAAAACCGCATTCACTGTTAAGGAAAAATGCGAGTCATGTCATAAAATGTAGCAGCAACCAAGTGAGTTAGGCTGGTATCAGGATCTGCGGAGGGATAATATGTTTGCCACACTTGCGGGGAAAGCCCTGGTTCCGGTTGGTCTCGCCGTTACCGGATTCATGGTGGTCTGTTGTCTGGTCCTATACTCTGTAATCCGTGACGATCTTCATCGTGGCGAGATAGTCCATGCCACCAATCTTGCAGACACCATTCTTAAATCCACCCGCTACGCAATGCACAAATCCGATCGTGAAACCCTGGCTACTATCATACGGAACGTGGGTGAACAGAAAGGCGTAGATCATGTCAGGATATTTAACAAGAAAGGTGTCGTGACCTTTTCAGCCAAGTCAGGTGAGATAAACCGCCAGGTGGATAAAAAAGCAGAAGGGTGCATCGTTTGTCACAAAGAAGCCGTCCCCGTCTCCAATCTGGGGACGATGCAGCAAGCCCGTACTTTCAGAAATCCGGATGGTATGGATGTTATGTCAATTACTGCACCCATCTACAATGAGCCGGACTGTTCATCCGCTGCATGCCATTTTCATCTTCCCGGCCAAAAGGTTCTGGGTACACTGGACATTGGACTGTCAAGGGCGGAACTTGAAAGATCCCTTACAATGCTCCGCATCCAGATGATCATCTTTACCATGATGAGCCTCATCCTTACCGTGAGCGGAGTTACTGCCTTGTTGAGGAGAAATGTTTTTCTCCCTGTACAGAGATTGCGGAATTATGTAGAATCCTCTGCAAAAAAGAACGATATTCCAGAACATCCGCCTCACTTGCCTCATGATCTTGACATAATAGCCGCAAGTTACTACAACGTGAAAATGAACACGTTCGACAAGAAACAGAATTCTCAAGAATCAGTTGATGACTGCAATAAAGGAAAATAGTTTCAGACTATCGGGGATTGCATGACAGACATGCGTGAACATCAACAGTCGGCTGATATCGACAAAACCCCGGATAGCGCTGATAAGTTTCGGCAGGAATTACTAAAGGAAATAAGCCGGTTGAGCCGCTTTTCCACTCGGGGTATTCTGGCGCTTTCGCTGTTTCTTGTAGTCAGCATTCTTGCCTGGTGGGGATTTTTCTTTCTTCCCGCTCCGGAAACAGTCACCGCTTTACTAGGTAAACCTCCATCGGCCAGTATTATCAGCATAGTGCTCCTGATTTATACCTTTTCCGCCATAATTCTGAGTCTTTCCCGTATGGCCGCAGGCATTGAACATTGCAGCAGTTTCAGTCATGTCGGTTTTCTGACAGCATTTTATCTCTTTTATTATTTTGGTAAATCTCTTGAAGAAAATTACTGGGCCGTATTCGGTGCCGGTATAACTATTCTGGGCGTTGAAAGTTACCGGATTTGGTCATTTTGCGCTGAAGCAATTACTCAAAAACAAGAGGATCTGGAGTTTGTTGCCAGAACCGGTCGACTTCCGCCAAAAGAATACTAGCTCACTTCGGAATCAAATAGAAACGCATCCACGGCAGAATTACATCAGTTAACTTGTTTCCTGTCTCACCCACCACATACCGCTTAGTAAGTCAGAGGTTATTTTCTGCGCTTTTCCGGCAGAAAACGACTTCGTTAACGCCCTTATCCCGTTTGTCAGGGCTGCGTCATATTTCAGGCCGGCTAGATCAGCCGCGTCTCTCTGGAAGAAGCTTCGACCACTCCGGCAACAACTCCGGAGATTGCGGTGTACATAAGAGATTTAAGGAGAAGCATGTATGCGCCTTACCCCTGCAACTGAACTCGAATACCGCTGCAAGAAACTCCAGGATCTGATGGTGGGGCAGGGACTGGATGCGGTTATCATTGTACAGAATGCCGACCTGTTCTATTTTACCGGCACTACCCAGAGCGGCTGTCTGTATGTTCCGGCCTGTGGGCAGCCACTCTATATGGTCCGCAAGGAGTACAGCCGGGCACGGATGGAATCCGGTCTGAAAGAGGTAGTGCCATTCGGCTCCATGAAGGATATCCCCGGGATTCTCTCCCACTATGGCTATTCCGAGCCGAAGCGGATCGGCATGGAACTGGATGTGGTGCCGGTTAATTTTTTCGAGCGCTACAAGAAAGTCCATCCCGTCGCCGAATACCTGGATGCCACTCCGATCATACGCCAGGTGCGAATGATCAAATCACACTACGAGATTCACCTGATGAAGGATGCTGCCGATCAGGTACACAAGGTGTTCCTGCGGGCCGGCGAGATCATTCGCGCGGGGGCCACGGATCTTGAAATCGCCGCTGAACTTGAATACACCGCCAGAAAGGATGGTCATCAGGGGTTGATCCGCATGCGCGGATTCAACTCGGAACTGTTTTACGCCCAGATACTATCGGGAACCGATACTGCCGTCCCGTCCTACTCGGACACACCACTGGGCGGACTGGGGTTGAACACCTCATTCGGTCAGGGCGCCGGTCTCAAGCGAATTGAAGCTCATGAGCCGGTTATCGTTGATTTCGGTGGTTGCGTCGACGGATACCTGGTTGATCAGACCCGTGTTTTTGCTGTCAGCGGCATCTCCGACCGTCTGCGCAAGGGCTATGACGATATGCTGGCGGTCCAGCAGCGCATGATCGAACTGGCATTGCCGGGCATCGCTTGGAGTGAAATCTACGACCAGTGTCTGGCCCTGGCAGTGAAGATGGGCTATGCCGACAGCTTCATGGGGGCCAAGGGCTCGCAGGTCTCTTTCATCGGTCACGGACTGGGGATCGAGATCGACGAATATCCCTTTATTGCCCGCGGATTCAAGGAGATGACGCTGGAGGTCGGGATGGTCTTCGCCTTCGAACCCAAGCTGGTCTTCCCCGGCGAGGGAGCCATCGGTATCGAAAACACATTCTATCTCAGTAATGACGGTCTCAAACAGTTAACCTATTCCAGCGAAGAACTGGTAATTCTTGCGCCGTAACCGGCCCTCAAAATTATTGTTGCAATTTATAAAAGCTTTGGTATAACTAGCGGTACAAATTGTATACAGTATTCTAAAAAGCAAGTATTTCTTCCCCTAACCACCTGTTATTCGAGGCAGTTTAAATTTGCCCCACACCACGAAAAAGGAGAGTACGCACATGGCTTTGAAAGAAACACTCAAGCAGAAAATCGATGAGCATCGTCCCAGGATCACCCGTCTCGTCAAGGAGTTTGGCAAGGTTATCATTGACCAGGTCAACATCGATCAGTGTATTGGTGGCGCCCGCGACATCCGTTCGCTCGTAACCGACATCTCCTACCTGGACCCACAGGAAGGAATCCGTTTCCGCGGCAAGAACATCCCCGAAACATTCGCTGCTCTGCCAAAGGCCCCCGGTTCAACGTATCCGACCGTTGAGTCCTTCTGGTACTTCCTGCTGACCGGTGATGTTCCGACCGACGAGCAGGTCGCCGAAGTCGTTGCCGAGTGGAAAACCCGCCAGGTTGTTCCCAAGTACGTATTTGACGCCATCCGCGCCCTGCCGCGTGACAGCCATCCGATGGTTATGCTTTCAGTTGCCATGCTTGCTCTGCAGATAGACTCCAAATTTGCCGCTTGCTACAACTCCGGCAAATTTAACAAGATGACCGCTTGGGAATCCGTCTACGAAGACGCCAGTGACATCGTGGCACGTATCCCGATCATCGCCGCCTTCATCTACAACCTGAAATATCGTGCCGACAAACAGATCGACATTGATCCCGCACTCGACATGGGCGCCAACTTCGCCCACATGATCGGCCAGTGTGAAGAGTACAAGGATGTTGCCCGTATGTACTTCATCCTGCACTCCGACCATGAGTCCGGTAACGTTTCGGCTCACACCACTCACCTGGTACACTCAGCTCTCTCCGATCCTTACTATGCATACTCAGCAGGCCTCAATGGTCTGGCCGGACCGCTGCATGGTCTGGCAAACCAGGAAGTTCTGGACTGGACCATGAAGTTCCAGGCCAAATACTGCAAAGATGTCGAGCCGACCGAAGAACTGATCAAAGCAGCTCTCTGGGATACGCTCAACGCCGGTCAGGTTATCCCCGGTTACGGCCACGCTGTTCTGCGCAAGACCGATCCGCGCTACATGTCACAGCGTGAGTTTTGCCAAAACACCCCCGGCCTCAAGGACGATCCATTGTTCAAGGTCATTTCAATGATTTTTGAAGTTGCACCGGGCGTACTGACCGAGCACGGCAAAACCAAGAACCCCTGGCCAAACGTCGACGCACAGTCCGGCGTCATCCAGATGTACTTCGGTCTGACCGAGTTCGACTACTACACCGTTCTGTTCGGCGTAGGCCGCGCACTGGGCTGCATGGCCAACATTACCTGGGACCGCGGTCTGGGCTACGCTATCGAGCGTCCTAAATCCGTTACTACCGCAATGCTGGAAAAATGGGCAGCCGACGGTGGACGTCAGCTTTCCTGATTATCGTAACAGTTTTATTCAGAAGGGGGTGCGGCAACGCACCCCCTTTTTTTATTTTCACGCTTGCATAAAGATGAAAGTGCGGTATAAAGGATTAAATTTGTCGTATTACACAAGACAGTGAATCTCAAAACAGAAAAGGAGCAAATTATGTCGAAAAGTCTTGAAGTCTACAAATGTGCACTGTGCGGAAACATCGTTGAGGTTGTTCATGCCGGCGACGGCGAACTGGTCTGCTGCGGTGAACCGATGGGTCTGCTGACCGAGAACACCGTTGATGCGACCAAGGAAAAACATGTGCCGGTGATCGAGAAGGTTGACGGCGGCTACAAGGTAACCATCGGCAGCGTGCCCCATCCGATGGAGGAAAAACACTACATCGAGTGGATCGAGCTGATTGCCGACGGCAAAGCCTATCGTCAGTTCCTCAAGCCGGGTGAAGTTGCGACAACCGTGTTCTGTGTTGAAGCCACCAGCGTGACTGCACGCGAACTGTGCAACCTGCACGGTATCTGGTCTGCTCAGAGCTGATCGAGAACCTCTGCATACCTGCAAACAAAAGGCCTTCCGGATTTCCGGAGGGTCTTTTTGTTTTTATTGCTGCATGAATAATTACCTGTTATGGCTGGTAGGACATATTGTGTCGTATGGTTGTGATAGGGTTAAGGGCAGCGCGGGTTGATCAAAATTCGATACCGCAGGAGAAAAATAACGTGAATCGCACCGTAATCATAGATGTGGAAACTACCGGCCTGTCCGTCAAGCGGGGTGGCCGGGTAATCGAGGTTGGCGCCGTTGAGGTGGTTGGCAACAGCATCGTGGCGGAGTTTGACACCCTGATCGACACGGGCGCTGAAATCAGTTATGGCGCATATCTGGTACACGGCATTTCCCAGGAAATGCTGTGTGGCAAGCCGCAGCCTGAAGAGGTCTGGAAGAGGTTTCTGGAGTTTGCCGGTGATGCACAGATGGTGGCGCATAACGCCCCTTTTGACAGTTCTTTTGTGCGCCATGAAGTGGCGCTCCTGGGGGATACGATACCAAACAGCTGGCACTGCACCGTCCGTCTGGCTCGCAGGTGTCTGCCGCATCTGGCCAATCACAAGCTGGATACAGTATATCGCTATCTGTTCGGTTCGTTACCTGAATCGGTGCAGCGTCACCGCGCCCTGGATGATGCACGGCTGGCCGCACGGATCTGGGTAAAGTTGATGGAATTGAATTAGAAGGCTTTGTTGAAGTGCTGATGCGTGATAGTGTCGGGTTTCAGGGGCGATACCTTGTGTTTGCCCGGATTTAGGTGGTTTTGTAGGAGCGCCCCCATGTGGGTGCCCCGCTTGAGGGGGTTTGATGGAAGGGTATTGGAGATATTGGGGGAAGGCGGAGCGGGATGGGGTGGGGTATCACCTGTTGCCGTATCATTGTCTGGATGTGGCGGCGGTGGGAAGCGCCCTACTGGCTGCTGATGCGACATTACGAAAGAAATTCACGGATATTACCGGTCTTGGTGAATCTGTTGTGTGTCGGTGGCTTGTATTGCTTCTTGCACTGCATGATATCGGAAAATTTTCGGAGTGTTTTCAAAACCTGCGACCTGATTTGTTGGAGCAATTACAAGGTATTTCCAGCAGAAAGCAATACTTTGTCAGGCATGACAGGCTTGGAAATCTGTTTTTGAAATCAGCTCTGGAAAATGAAACGCTGACATTGCCACTCGAATTATCTTACGATGAATGGCAGGATGTTGTTATGGCCATGGTGCGGCCATTCACAGGGCATCACGGCGTTCCGCCAAGCATGATGGGTGACAACGGCTTGCCACTACGCGTCGCGAACTTTTTCTCAGAAAATGATATTTCGGCGGCGCGACTATTCGCTGAAGCGATCAGCAGATTGATTTGTGGAGACGGAACTGAATTGTCTCTTCCGTCCCCAGTTGAACTTGAAGCGATAATGAAAAAAGCATCCTGGATGATGGCCGGGTTTGTGGTTCTGTGCGACTGGATCGGCTCTAACAGCCGATGGTTTCCGTTATGCGAAGTGCCAATGAACCTTGAAGAATATTGGGGAAAACATGCTCTTCCCCAAGCTGACAAGGCAATCCGGGAGGCCGGGATCAATGCTGGGATTCCGTTAACTGAACTGTCCGGTTTTTCCGGACTGTTCCCGCATATCGCCACGCCGACGCCATTACAGAAATTTGTCGATAAATGTCCGATAGGCAATTCACCGCAATTATTCATCCTTGAAGATGTTACCGGTTCAGGTAAGACTGAGGCGGCGCTCCTACTGGCGAGTCGCTTGATGTCAGGTGGATGTGGCAAGGGCCTGTTTGTGGCGCTGCCAACTATGGCTACTTCAAATGCCATGTATGACCGCTTGATTGATAGCTACCAATTGCTGTTTAAGCCCGACTCTATACCTTCCCTCGTTTTGGCTCATGGCGCACGCCATCTCTCCGAAACTTTCATGGAATCGGTTGCAAGTCGTACAGACTATGATTCCGACGGAGAAACTGCTGTCGCTCAATGTTCATCGTGGCTTGCGGATAACCGCAAGAAAGCGCTGTTGGCGAATGTTGGCGTGGGGACGATTGATCAAGCCTTGCTGGCAATCCTGCCGACCCGGTTCCAATCCTTGCGGCTCTTCGGCTTATCAAGTCACATTCTGATCGTAGATGAAGTTCATGCCTATGACCCCTACATGAACAAGCTTCTGCAAAATCTGCTTTCCTTTCATGCCGCTCTTGGCGGCAGTGCAATACTCCTCTCAGCAACCTTGCCTACTCATGTCCGCCGCGATTTCATTGCCGCTTTTGCAAATGGCTGTGGAGATCAACGAAAGTCGGAGCTGCAAAGCCGTGACTATCCTCTGGCAACGGCATACAGCAAGGCGGATAGTGTGCGGGAAATCCCTGTGGAGGCCACATTGCAGCGGCACTGTAGGGTTGCGGTAGAACTGGTCGCTGACGAAAAAGAAGTGGTGAGGCAAATTGAGGAGGCAGCAAGCAAGGGAAGTTGTGTTTGCTGGATCAGAAATACCGTGCATGATGCTTTGGCTGGTTTTGCCAGTCTGAAAGAATCCATATCCGAGGAGAATTTGTTGTTGTTTCACGCCCGATTTGCCATGGGGGATCGTCTTGAAATTGAGGAGACGGTAACGAAAACCTTTGGCAGGAAAAGCACGGCTCAAGAGCGATGTGGCAAAGTACTGATAGCAACCCAGGTTGTGGAGCAGTCCCTTGATCTGGATTTTGATTTGCTGATTACCGACCTTGCCCCTATGGACCTGTTGATTCAGCGCGCGGGGCGCTTGCATCGACATCCGCGTGACGAGAAGGGAGACCCGTTGTCAGAAGGAGCTGACCGGCGGGAGCCCGCCTGCATGCTTGTTCATGGTCCGCTACCAGAGGATGAAGCTGATGGGAACTGGTTTAAGTCGGTATTTACAAAAGCTTCCTTCGTCTATCCGAGTCATGGTTGCCTTTGGCTGACGGCTCGGCTGCTGGCGGAAAAAAAAGAGTTGAAGATGCCGGACGACGCAAGAGAGTTGATTGAGGCTGCCTTTTCTGAAAGTGCCGACAAAATACCCGACCCGCTCCAGCAGAGAGACCAGCAGGCAAGCTCGCAATGCCAGGCCGATAGATCGCTTGCCCATATCAACATGCTTAAACTGGATGAAGGTTATGAACCTACGATAAACCAATGGCGGGAAGACATGAAAACTCCGACCCGTTTGGGCGGTATGGATACTACGGTTCGACTTGCCACGTGGGACGGCGCGACGCTTGTGCCGTGGTATCAGCATGTAAAATTCCCGTGGGACATGAGCCAGGTTGGTATACGTAGCAGCTTGGTGGATGCCGAAGCGGCTTTTACCGGTTCGTTGGGCGATGAAATTACCCGATTGAAAGAGTTGCTGCCTGACAAGGGTAAATGGTCGGTTCTGGTTCCGCTCCAGCTTGACGCAGATGGGCACTGGAGTGGCGAGGCGCTGAATAAGAGAAAAGAAGCCATGATGGTGAAATATGATCGGCAGACCGGTGTAACGGTTATCAAAAAGGAGGTTTAGATGGAGTTCAATCTGATCGAGAAGCAATGGATTCCGGTATTACGGAGGGATGGGACTTCGGACTGGATCGCGCCGTATGAGGTGACGAAAGGCTTCGCCGAGAATCCGGTGGTGTCTCTTAATGCCCCTCGTCCGGATTTTAACGGGGCGTTGATTCAGTTCCTGATCGGGCTGGTGCAGACGGTAGCGGCTCCGCAGAACGGCACGGAATGGCGAAAAAAACTTGCTGAGCCGCCGACGCCGGAAGATTTGAAGGAAAAGTTCGCAACGGTTCGTCATGCCTTTGAGCTTGGCGGGGACGGGCCGCGGTTTATGCAGGATATGAACAGGTCTGAAGGGAAAGAATGGGATATTGCGAATCTTCTTCTTGAATATCCCGGTGAAAATACTTTGAAGCTGGATAAAGATCATTTTGTGAAGAGGGGCGGAATCAGTTCTTTATGTCCGTCTTGCTGTGCAACTGCGCTGTTTACTTTGCAGGTAAATGCACCTTATGGAGGTGTTGGACACCAGTCATCACTTCGTGGTGGCGGGCCTCTTACGACTCTTGTATTAGGGCAAAAGGATATCCACGACAATTTATGGGCGACAGTTTGGCTTAATGTTTTAGAAAAAAATTATTTTGAAAGCTCCTGCGCTAACGAAAATAAAACTGAAATTAAAGATGTATTCCCGTGGATGGCACCAACAAGGACAAGTCAACCGCATGGTGGAAGTGAAATGACACCAGAAGATGTACATCCTGCCCAAATGTTCTGGAGCACATCAAGGCGGATTGTGTTGTTACCGGATGAGACTGGATTTACTGATTGCGATATCTGCGGTGCGTCAAATGTCAAAGGGATAAGTAAGTATAGAGCAAATACTTTCGGCTTTAGTTATGGAGGGGCATGGTTACATCCTCTTTCTCCGCACCGGCATGTAAACGGTGCTCCTTTTCCAGTTCAAGCAGAGCCGGGTGGTGTTACTTACAGGCACTGGCTAGGACTGGTCTTGCCAGACGCAGAGAAATCAGTTTTCCCTTCACAAACTGTGCATCGTTTCCAGGAAGTTAGGTCAAGATCTGATGAATCTTGCCGTGTTTGGGCGTTTGGTTATGACATGGATCCTAATCGTCCCACTACAACACGTTGTTGGTATGAATCTGAAATGCCACTCAGTTATATGCAAGATTCAATAAAGGGAGTCTATCAGGATTTATTGGCAGGTATGATTCGTGGGGCCAAGCAGGTTTCTGACAATACGCGGAGTGCGGTTAAAAAGGCTTGGTTCAAGCGTTCCGGAGATTTGAAAGGTGATATGACCTTTGTGGATAATTCATATTGGCAAGGGACAGAGCCAGCTTTCTATAATGCTTTGAAGAGCCTAAAAACTGCATTGGAATCTGGCGGTGATGGGTTGCAGGCAGTCAACGAATGGCATTCAGTTCTATGTGATGAAGCATTGAAATTGTTTGATCATCATGCGTGGAACGGTCCTGTTGAAGAAACCGACCCTAAACGAGTTGTTATTCAGCGTAGAGATTTGCAGAACTTTAATCGTGGCAAGAAGATAAAAGAGTTGCTTGGCTTGCCTGTCGAAGCGAAGACCACTGGTAAGAGTGCGAAGAAAAAGGAAATAAAACAACAGGAACAGACGGAGCTTGCATTCTGAAGTCAATAACGGAAAGGAGGCTACATGAGCACAACATATTTGAAGTTTGAACATGATTCACCTGAAACGCAGGCGCTGTTCAGGTGGTGGCTGGCGTTGAATGACAATCGGGGCAACCGGGCGGAATTACGCCGCTGCTCGACTTTGGCCGAGGTCGCGTTCACACCGGCGTATCACCAGTTGCGTCTTGACCTCATTAAGTTTGGTGCAGTGAATGCCGACTCTCTTGCATTGGTGGCAGGTCTGGCGGCACGGGTAAAAAGCAGCATTGCAGGGAATACCTTGGCGGAACAGATGGCTATACCAAAGGATTCGAGTTCAAAAGACGGCAAAGCCAAAGTGAGCGGCTTGCGTTTTCGACGTTTATTGAAGCTCAAGGAGAGAGAAGAGTTGTTTACCGCAATGGGGCGGGTTATTGCTTTGTTGGGTGGTGCTGTCAATCTGCAAAGCCTCGCTAATAGCGTTTATTATTGGAACGATAGAACCCGTAAGCAATGGGCTTTTGAATACTACACGAAATCACCGTCAGAACAATAACTCACTAAATCAAAAGGAGAATCTGAACATGAGTACTTTTATCCAACTTCATCTGCTGACTTCTTACCCGCCATCAAACCTGAACCGTGACGATCTGGGCCGTCCCAAGACCGCCATCATGGGCGGAAAAACCCGTTTGCGTGTGTCTTCCCAGAGCCTGAAGCGTGCTTGGAGAACTTCAGATCTTTTCGAGTCTGCTCTTGCAGGGCATATCGGTAAGCGCACCAAAAGAATGGGAATAGAGTTGTACAAAAGGCTCTGTGAGAAGGGCGTTGCCGATAGCAAAGCTAAGGAGTTTGCCAAGGAAATGGTTGCCTTTTTTGGGGCTACAGAGAGCGCCGAAAAGGACAAGCCCCTGAAAGAGCTGGAGTCATCACAGCTTGTTCATTTCAATCAATCTGAGATAGAGGCGTTACATGCACTGGCTGACAGAGTTGCTGCAGACGGGAAACTCGATAAGGATGAACTGAAAAAGCTGGTTGCAAAGCGGCATGATGTTGATATCTCAATGTTTGGACGAATGCTGACCGGCAAAGAAATCGTAAAAGTTACTGACGATCCGGAAGCTGCGGTTCAGGTGTCTCATGCAGTGACCGTCCATGAAGTGGCGGTTGAGGACGATTACTTTACTGCCGTGGACGATTTGAACACTGGAGAGGATGACTTGGGGGCCGCGCATATCGGTGAGACGGAATTCGGCGCAGGGGTGTTTTATCTTTACCTTTGTATTGATCGAAATCTTTTGGTGGAGAATATGGGTGGTGACAAGGATCTTGCCAATAAGGCGTTGAAGGCATTGATCGAATCAGCCGCCAAGGTATCCCCAACCGGCAAGCAGAACAGTTTTGCCTCCCGCGCCCGTACGTCCTACCTGCTTGCCGAGAAGGGGAGAGATCAGCCTCGTTCCCTCTCGGTGGCCTTTTTGAAGCCGGTTCGTGGTGAGGATATTCTTGCACAGTCCATCAAAGAGCTGGAAAGACGCCGGGAAAATTTCGACAAGGTCTATGGCCCCTGTGCCGACGGCTTCAAGACAATGAACGCTGAAACCGGTGAGGGGAGTCTCGACAATATCTTAACCTTTGTGACGGAGTAACGGCCATGGCTGACTATCTTGTTTTCCACCTATACGGCCCGATGGCTGCGTGGGGTGACATTGCCGTCGGGGAGTATCGACCGAGCTTTGCCCACCCCTCCAAGTCGGCTATTATCGGCCTGCTTACAGCTGCTCTCGGCATCCGGCGCGACGAAGAAGAACAACAGAAAAACTTTGCCCAAGCCTGTTCCTTTGCCGTCCGTGTGGACGCCATGGGAACGTTGTTGCGTGATTATCATACAATCCAGGTCCCGTCATCCGGCACAGGGCGTAATCACCGAACATTCAACACCAGAAAAGCTGAACTTGCAGAGAACAATTTGAACACGATCCTTTCCAGCCGGGATTATCGTTGCGACGCTGTCTATACCGTGGCTATTACACTCCGGGAGGATGCTCCTTGCAGTGTGAAAGACCTTGCAGAGGTTCTGCGCAAACCGGTTTTCACACTCTACCTGGGTCGCAAATCCTGCCCGCTGGCGTTTCCACTTTCTCCACTGGTCATTACTGCTGAATCAGTAAAGGAAGCCATGACCAAGGCCCCTGTGCCGGATGAGTTGCAGGACTTGATTCATGAGAAATCTAGTCTTGTCTATTGGGAAGGTGATCAGGGCGGGTACGAACGCGAACAGCTGATAACCCGCCGAGATGAGCCGATTAGCCGCAAGCGTTGGCAGTTCAGCGAGCGGAAAGAGAGCTTTTCCACAGTGCGCAGAGAGGAGGCAACGCCATGTACTTCAGCTTAATACGCCTGCGGCGTGACCTGTCGCCAAAGGATATTGTTTCGTTAGGTCGTAGTGACGGCTACAGTCTGCACAAAATGGTTTGGGATATTTTCAGCGATGGCCCTGACCGGAAGCGTGATTTTCTCTACCGCTTTGAAAAGGTAAACAGTTTGCCGACGTACTATACGATATCTGAGCGTGCGCCTGACGATACGACAGGGTTATGGGAAATCAGCTCAAAGCCATACCTGCCAAAGCTTGCTCAGGGAGATCGGCTGGCATTTAAACTCCGGGCAAATCCGATTCAATCGGCAAAGCAAGAACGCACTGCCGAGGAGCTTGCGGCATGGCAAAAGAGTCGAGCGGAACGCGGTTTGAAGCAGAACAGATGGACAGAAAAGGTAATTCGCCATGACGTGGTGATGGAGGCAAAAACAAGAATTGACTTCAAGAATTTGCCGGAAGAAAAGCGACCTTATGTAGCGACGCTTATTCAGGAAGCCGGTCTTGGTTGGCTCAAATCGCGGGAAAATGAGTATGGATTTTCTGTTGTGCAATCAGCCACAAGAGCCGATGGGTATTGCCAACACAGGCTTTTCAAAGGCAAAAGCGCAAAGCCGGTTACATTCAGCACACTGGAGTTTGACGGTATCTTGACGGTTACGGAACCGGATAGTTTTATTACGAAATGTCTTATTGACGGCATCGGTCCGGCCAAAGGCTTCGGCTGCGGGTTGATGCTGGTGCGGCGAGTGTGAACCAAAGGCGGGCGAACACAAGGTATTGCCCCTACGTGATCAGAATCAAAAACCGGACGGTTCGATAGGCCTGCCCGAACGGACATAAATAATAAAAAAATTCTGCCGGCAGAATTTTGGGCTTAACTGTCTGAATTACAACAAATCACCTCTGAAAAATGCCCATTTTTTTGGAGGTGGAACATTAAAAACAGAAATTTCCGGACGTCCGGAAATCGTGGTAAGTAGCTTATTTATAACAATTGTGCCTCAAAAAACTGCCATTTTTTTAGTGAGTGTTTTATGTGACACAGGGGGGTGGCAAAATGCCACCACCCTTTCCATGGGTGAGTACAATTTGTACCGATCTTCGTATCTCAGGTTATGGCAAAATCATCAAGGCGGGCGCGGCAAGCAGCGCCCTTACGAATGCGGCGGGATGAATGAAGGAGGGGGACAATTTGTCCCCTCCGTTGAAATGAACTGTCCGGAAAAACCGGACGGTTGGGATCAGGTCCGTGACGTTTTGTCACGAGCTGCTTGAGTTGTCCGATATTTTCGTACAACTGATCGTTTTTCCAGTTCAAGCGATAGGCGTGAGTGTCGGAAGTAAAGTGACATTGCAGGGGGGCAAACATGTCGGATAGAAAAATTTCCGGTAATAAACAGTCCGCACCGGCCAGCAGCTACGATGCCATGCTGTCCGGCGTGGTCGAGCTGCTGGAGCAGGCCAGGCGGACGTCTGCGCGGGCGGTAAATACGATCATGACCGCCACCTATTGGGAAATCGGGCGGCGGATTGTGGAGTTTGAGCAAGGAGGAAAGCGGCGGGCGGAATATGGTGCTTCTTTGTTGAAACGCCTATCTGCAGATCTGAAAACAAGATTGGGGAGAGGCTTTTCGGAGAGAAACCTTGAACAGATGCGCCTGTTTTATCAGGGTTGGCCAATTTCGCAGACGATTTCTGCGAAATCCGCCAACAAGATATCGCAGATGGTCTCTGCGAAATTCGAGGGCTCAATAATCCAGGCGTCGTCTGGACAATTCTCCTCAAGTGACATCGCCGCCCAATTCCCGCTCCCCTGGTCACAATATGTCCGCCTCATGTCGGTCAAAAACCCGGACGCACGCGCATTCTACGAGGCCGAATCCTTGCGAGGCGGCTGGACAATTCCACAACTCGACCGCCAAATCTCCACTCTCTTCTATGAACGAACCGCCCTTTCCCGCAACAAGGCTGCCATGCTGAAAAAGGGTGAAAAAACACTACCGGAGGATGCTGTTACCCCTGAAGGAGAGATCCGCGATCCTCTGGTGCTGGAGTTTCTTGGATTGAAGGACGAATATTCAGAAAATGACCTTGAAGAGGCTTTGATCCTGCATTTGGAGAGCTTTCTGCTTGAACTCGGTGGTGACTTCACCTTTGTTGGCCGGCAGCGGCGCTTGAGAATCGGTGATTCATGGTACCGGGTTGATCTGCTTTTCTTCCATCGTCGTTTGCGTTGTCTGGTTGTGATCGATCTGAAACTGGGCAAGTTTAGCCACGCCGATGCCGGACAGATGCATATGTATCTGAACTATGCCAGCGAACATTGGACGCACCCGGAAGAAAATCCGCCGGTCGGGCTTATCCTCTGCGCCCAGAAAGATAATGCCTTGGCTCACTATGCCCTGGAGAACCTGCCCAACAAGGTTTTGGCAGCGGAGTACAAGATGGCCTTGCCTGATGAAAAGGCTTTGGTGGCAGAGATCGACAAGACTCGTAACGAGCTGGAAGCACGACTACGGAAAAGTTATGAGGGATAGAGAAAAATCGAATGTACCGCTGTAGCGCATCCTTGTGATCGCCCCTGTCGGAAGCGCCAACCATATTGCCATTGCCAACAAAAGGCGGGCGAACACAAGGTATCGCCCCTACGAAAAACCATAATAACGGAGACACCCCATGACCACACCCATCCTCCCAGCATTAAAGCCACTCCCCATCAAGGATCGCATCTCGGTGATCTATATCGAAAAGGGCAACCTTGATGTCATTGATGGTTCCTTTGTTGTCGTTGACAAGACCGGCATCCGCACACACATCCCCATCGGTACGGTGGCCTGTCTGATGCTGGAACCGGGGACGCGTGTCTCCCACTCCGCCGTTGTCCTTGCGGCGCGGGTGGGGTGCCTGCTGGTCTGGATCGGCGAGGCCGGGGTGCGGCTGTATGCCGCCGGTCAGCCGGGCGGGGCGCGTTCCGACCGTTTGCTGTATCAGGCCAAGCTGGCGTTGGATGATTCGGCGCGACTGAAAGTTGTCCGTAAGATGTATGCGTTACGCTTCAAGGAGGAACCGCCCGAACGGCGCAGCGTCGAGCAGTTGCGCGGCATAGAAGGGGTGCGGGTGCGCAAGATGTATGAACTGCTCGGCAGACAGTATGGTGTGGAATGGAAACACCGCAACTATGACCACACCGAATGGGAGAGCGGCGATGTCCCCAATCGCTGCCTGTCATCGGCCACGGCCTGCATTTATGGTATCTGCGAGGCGGCCATCCTGGCGGCGGGCTATGCCCCGGCGGTCGGTTTTATCCACACCGGCAAGCCGCAATCCTTTGTCTACGATGTGGCCGACATCTTCAAGTTTGATACGGTCGTGCCGGTGGCCTTCCGGATTGCCGGCAAGAACCCGCATAATCCGGAGCGCGAGGTGCGTCTGGCCTGCCGGGATGCCTTTCGCCAAAGTAAGCTGTTGGACAAGATTATCCCGACCATCGAGGAGGTCTTGGCGGCCGGAGAGCTGGAGCGTCCCAAGGCGCATGAAGAGGCGGTGGATATTGCCATTCCCAATAAGGAGGGCATCGGCGATGCTGGTTATCGTAACTGAAAACGTGCCGCCGAGGGTGCGGGGGCGGCTTGGTCTCTGGTTGGTGGAAGTGCGGGCCGGGGTGTATGTGGGTGATGTTTCGCGTCGGGTGCGGGATATGATCTGGAATAACCTTGAAGAAGGGCTTGAGGAGGGAAACGTGGTCATGGCCTGGACGTCGAACAACGAGTCCGGTTTTGATTTTATGACGCTCGGTGCAAACCGCCGGATTCCGGTTGAGATGGACGGTATAAAGCTGGTATCATTCCTGCCGGAAGGAGGCGCAACCCCGGAAGAATACCCGTTTTGAGAGGGTGAAAATCGGTACAATTTTTAATGTTCGTTTTTCTCAATGATTTTGAGGTAGTAGAAGAAGTCTGTTCCCCGCACGAGCGGGGATGAACCGGAGATCGATTCCGAGGCCGCAAGGATTACCGCCTGTTCCCCGCACGAGCGGGGATGAACCGGGCGATTTCTCCATCCCGTTCCAACTTTCCTACTGTTCCCCGCACGAGCGGGGATGAACCGTCCATGCGCTTCATCATGAATGCCGTCCAGTACTGTTCCCCGCACGAGCGGGGATGAACCGTCAAATTACTGCCGTCCATCGGCGGGTCAAACCTGTTCCCCGCACGAGCGGGGATGAACCGATGGTCAGACCAACGCGCTCTTCACAGAGGATCTGTTCCCCGCACGAGCGGGGATGAACCGGTGGTGATCGTCCAGGATATGATCATCAACCGCTGTTCCCCGCACGAGCGGGGATGAACCGGATGGCACCATAGGGTATAAGCATGCAGCTGGCCTGTTCCCCGCACGAGCGGGGATGAACCGCTATCCGCGTGATGAACATTGACTTGCTCCCACTGTTCCCCGCACGAGCGGGGATGAACCGTGCGGTGCTTCTGGCGACGAGTTGAGCGTCTACTGTTCCCCGCACGAGCGGGGATGAACCGGACACGCAGGAATCGAAGTAGCGGACTCCTGACTGTTCCCCGCACGAGCGGGGATGAACCGGCTGAAGGTAATCGCTCAATGGAAGGCCGGCGCTGTTCCCCGCACGAGCGGGGATGAACCGGCTCTGCCGAGATGTCTTTCAGAACCATTGAACTGTTCCCCGCACGAGCGGGGATGAACCGATAAATATTGAGAGGAGGGCAAAATGAGCACGCTGTTCCCCGCACGAGCGGGGATGAACCGCGGCATTTGAAGAGTGGTGGCAATCGGAATATCTGTTCCCCGCACGAGCGGGGATGAACCGCAGGCTGAAAAGCCGGAACCGGAACCGAGTTTCTGTTCCCCGCACGAGCGGGGATGAACCGTTCCGCCAAGCGCATTGTATTACTCTGTTACTCTGTTCCCCGCACGAGCGGGGATGAACCGTGAGATACCTAAAAACCGAAGCCGACGACATTCTGTTCCCCGCACGAGCGGGGATGAACCGATATAATACATCTAACGAACAACGGGGGACAACTGTTCCCCGCACGAGCGGGGATGAACCGGCGAATATCAGGTGATGCAGATACTTTCTCCTCTGTTCCCCGCACGAGCGGGGATGAACCGACCCACCTTGAACCGCTCCGATACTGGCTTAGCTGTTCCCCGCACGAGCGGGGATGAACCGGCCGAAATGCCGGAACATTTTAGCGTGAATGACTGTTCCCCGCACGAGCGGGGATGAACCGTCACGGCAACCGGCACAATAGCCCGTCATGATCTGTTCCCCGCACGAGCGGGGATGAACCTAAACATGATGATTAACGAGCAGGGTATCTGCCCTGTTCCCCGCACGAGCGGGGATGAACCGCAGTTTCTGAGCTTCTTCCTGTTTTGTGGTGACTGTTCCCCGCACGAGCGGGGATGAACCGGCACTGGTTGAATTAAAAAAGGATGGAATATACTGTTCCCCGCACGAGCGGGGATGAACCGCCGCAGATGGAAACGGTAAACACTACTGCATGCTGTTCCCCGCACGAGCGGGGATGAACCGCTTTGATCACAGTGAAGGACAAACGAGACAGGCTGTTCCCCGCACGAGCGGGGATGAACCGCCATCAGCCAAATCAAACTCTCTCTGATCAGACTGTTCCCCGCACGAGCGGGGATGAACCGATTCCATTGCCCCCGGCGAAACCTTCGACCCTCTGTTCCCCGCACGAGCGGAGATGAACCGGCAAGGGCCTGCCGGTCTGGAAGGTCAATGTCCTGTTCCCCGCACGAGCGGGGATGAACCGGTTTGCAGCACTGACCGCGGAGTCAGGTACGGCTGTTCCCCGCACGAGCGGGGATGAACCGAGATGATTGTAGACGTTCTTGCTCACTCCGGCCTGTTCCCCGCACGAGCGGGGATGAACCCCTCCGGCGGCAGTGGCCGCGGACAACAAAAACCTGTTCCCCGCACGAGCGGGGATGAACCGGCGCAAAACTCCCTGCTGGTGGACTCCGTGTGCTGTTCCCCGCACGAGCGGGGATGAACCGGATGAGAAATTCATGGATCTTCGCGATCACATCTGTTCCCCGCACGAGCGGGGATGAACCGGCATGGCTAACACCTACAAAACAATGTCAGATCTGTTCCCCGCACGAGCGGGGATGAACCGTTAGAGTTTGAGGGTAAAGACCCTGCTTACATCTGTTCCCCGCACGAGCGGGGATGAACCGTTAATTTCATATCCCTGTCCGTAATTTTGACGCTGTTCCCCGCACGAGCGGGGATGAA
>JAENWA010000041.1 GCA_016650295.1 Desulfuromonadales bacterium
ATCACGGTGAAGCAGAGTCAATTATTGCATCGCGCCAAATCGTTTTGAATACAGCATATGCGTTACACCCGGAACGTTTTGTAAGAAAGATGCCGGAACATAAGCCAATGCAGCAGGCAGTCTGGATCAATCCGCCAAAACAGGCGACGAGCTAAAAAGAGCTACACTAAATTCGCATGGTAAGTGTCTCAAAGTCATTGACACATTCCGTAGTGCGTTGAGAACAAGCTTGCCAAGATCGTTACGTTTGAAATACGGTATTAAATAAGAAACAACTTATCAAGCTATTCGGCAACTATACCCACAACCATCCCTAACCCTTGAAAGGGAGGGAAGAAAACAACACGTCTTTTGGAGATCGTTATGAGTGCCATAAAACTGTTCGAATCGAAGAAGATACGCTCGGTGTGGGATGCGCTTGAGGAGAAGTGGTATTTTTCGATTGTGGATGTTGTCGGGGCACTTACGGACAGCCCGGACCCGAAGGACTATTGGTATCGGATTAAAAAACGCGAAAAGGTTTCAGGATTTCAGTTATCGACAATCTGTCGACAACTGAAACTGGAGTCTGCCGACGGAAAGAAATACCTTACCGATTGCGCCAGTACCGAAGGTCTTTTGCGTATCATTCAGGCGATTCCCTCGCCAAAGGCCGAGCCGTTCAAGCTCTGGCTGGCAAAGGTTGGCTATCAACGTCTGGAGGAAATCGAAAACCCCGAGCTGGCCATGGCTCGCATGCAGGAGCTGTACGAGAAAAAGGGCTATCCCAAGTCATGGATCGACAAACGGATGCGCGGTATTGCCGTCCGTCTGGATCTGACCGACGAGTGGAAAAACCGTGGCGCCAGGAACAGCCGGGAATACGCGGTCCTGACCAATGAGATCATGCAGGGGGCTTTTGATCTGAAGATTGACGACTATAAGGCCGTCAAGGGGCTGGATCGGGAGAACCTGCGCGACCACATGACCGATATGGAACTGATCCTGACCATGCTGGCCGAGGCGACTACTAACGACACTACACCGGGATCGGGATACTCAAGGACTTGAACCGCTGAAAAAGGATGCCCGGGATGGCGGCGCGGTGGCTGGCAGGACTCGCAAGGATATAGAACAGCAGACCGGCAAGCCGGTTATCACGGGAGAGAACTATAAAGAGCTGACCTCGCCGAGACGCAGAAAGCTACCGTCTTGAAACATCTCACCCCGCACTCTCGTCCGCACCCCATTACGCAAGGCATTGCGAACCGCCCCCAGCTTGGCGACAATCTCTTCAAATAACATCATATTTACTTTCCAGCACCACTCCTGTCGCTCCATAGTTCAAATCCGGCAACAAAGTTGCATCTGCATAACTCCGGCACAAGGAGAAAAAATGGAAACACTCGACAGGGATACGGCGAAGAAACTTTTCGAACACTACCGCAGACAGCGAGACGGAATCAGGAACAAGCCGGAGATGGCATCCATCTGCCTGATCTGTGGTTCCATCCATATCATTCCCAAGGACGGCAACGAACATAAGCTGGTCTGTCGCGACTGCGGGTTTGCCTTCTTCCGCTATGCATGTCCTGCCTGCGGTAAAACCGTTGACGGACGCGACCCGAAGAACCCGGGCTGCCGGGAATGCGGCCTGCGGGTCTGCACCTGCGGGGCCTGCGGCTGTGCAGCAGGATGACTATGAAAAAGGGAGACAACAGCATGCAGAGTGCAGAGATCGGCAGCACCGTCACCATCAGCTATATCGGCACACTGGACAACGGACGGATCTTTTACAGTACCGAAGAGCAGGGTCCGCAGACCTTCACCATCGGCGCAGAGCAGGTCTTTCCTGCGCTGGAGCAGGCCATTGTCGGCATGCGGGCCGGAGAGGTGAAGAACATCGTGCTCTCGGCCGAAGAGGCCTATGGTCCACGACGTCAGGAGAACATTATCAGTGTGGACCGTCAGTCCTTTCCTGCCGGGAAAGAGATCGTTGCTGGTCAAAAATTAAGCATCGAGTTCAAGGGCGGGACATCCAGAGTGATGGTGGTGACCGCCGTGAGTGAGGCCGATGTTACATTGGACGGCAACCATCCCCTGGCGGGATTGGATCTGACGTTCGCACTCAAGCTGGAACGGGTGGAATAAACAGTACTTACCGAAAAGGGCCGGGCTGCTTGGAAAAGAAAAGCAACCCGGCCCCCTATAGATGTAAGATATGCAGGTCTGAGTACTACGCTGCCTCTGCCACACCCACATTGGCTTCATCATCTTCTTCCATAACCCCGAACTTCATCAACAACTCTTCCAGCTCTTCCATCTCCAGCGGTGTGGGAATGACCAGCATCTTGTTGTCGTTGATCTTCTGCGCCAGGGTGCGGTACTCCTGGGCCTGGGGATGTTCCGGGGAGTATTCGATGACGGTCATCCGGCGCATCTCGGCCCGCTGTACCTGGTTGTCACGGGGCACGAAATGGATCATCTGGGTACCGAGTTTTTCGGCCAAAGCCGTGACCAGTTCAAACTCCATGTCGGTCTTCCTGGCGTTGCAGATCAGGCCTGCCAGACGGACCTTGCCTGAGGTGGCATATTTGAGGATACCCTTGGAAATGTTATTGGCGGCATACATGGCCATCATTTCGCCGGAACAGACAATATAGATCTCCTCCGCCTTTCCTTCGCGAATCGGCATGGCAAATCCACCACAGACAACATCGCCCAAAACATCATAAAAGACGAAATCCAGGTCCGGCGTATAGGCACCGTTCTCCTCCAGAAAGTTGATGGCGGTGATGACACCACGGCCGGCGCATCCGACTCCCGGCTCGGGACCGCCGGATTCGACACACTTGATGCCGCCATAACCGATCTTCATTACATTCTCGATTTCCAGGTCCTCGACTGTTCCCAGTTCGCGCACCAGGTCCATGACCGTGTTCTGGGCCTTGGCGTGCAGAATCAGGCGGGTAGAGTCGGCCTTGGGATCACAGCCTACGATCATGATCTTCTTGCCTAAAGCAGCCAGGCCGGCCACCGTGTTCTGGGTTGTGGTTGACTTGCCGATGCCGCCTTTTCCATAAATCGCAATTTGTCTCATATGAGTCTCCCTCGTCCTTCGAAGTGGACGCCAGCTTGTATCGGGGTGGCGAAATCAGGCGCCGCATGGTGTCAGGAAACAGTTGCCATGATCCCCGGCCTTTTGAGCCGCGTGCTCCATTCATGTCTGATCACGTATTTTCAACCAAAATTCGGCTGCAAAAAAAATACCCCGCATCTCATGGCTGAGAGCGGGGCGCAGGTGCCTGGTTGTCAGAGTTTGAAGTTTGTAGTGGTGACAATTGCTTTGGTCACCATACTACTGGAGTTACACGATCCATGCCAACCGGCACTGAAACTCGCCGAGCCGCGAATCCAGCGCATTCAGGAGGTTATTACAGCATCTGCGCTGGAAATGAACTAATCGCGGAAATGATTATGTTCTATACAGAAGTGACTGGTAATCATGCAGGAGATTTATCTCAATTGGAATGGATCTACAGAAGGAGAAGCTTCGACGTCGGCTCGCCGGTGTAGTAACCTTGGGCAAGATCTATCCCCAGCTCGTGTGCCGCGACCAGCAGTTCCTCGTTCTCGATGTATTCAGCGACGGTTTTAATGCCGAATTCCTTGGCCAATATCGCAAGCGTCTTGACGAAAGCCATATCCTTGGAGTTGGTCAGCATATTCCGCACGAATTCACCTTCGATCTTGACAAAATCGATCGGCAGTCTGCGGATATACTGGAATGAGGAATATCCGGATCCGAAGTCGTCTATGGCGAACTTGAACCCTTCCAACTTGAGACTTGCTACAAAATCCTCAAGGATGGTCATGTTTTTCAGGGTTTCCCGCTCGGTAATCTCAAAAACCACATTTTCATGTTTGATCCTGAACCTATGGGCCAATGTAATGATTGTCGGGACAAATTCCTTGACGATCAGCGACTTGGGCGAAAGGTTGATGAACAGGCTCCCCACGTAGCCGACAGCCTGAACCTGCTCGAAAACCTTTTCCAGCAAAATACTGTCGAGGCGGTTGGCGATACCGAATTTCTCGGCAATTTCAATGAATTCGGCAGCAAGTAAAATCTTATCCCCCACCTCAATCCGGCACAGAACCTCATGACAGACTATTTTCCGATCACCGGTAGTAACGATTGGCTGGAAATAGGGGATGATACGTTTTTCCTCCAGAGCCTGCATCAGCAGCCGGGACACTTCGCTGCTTCTCTGGAATACCTCCATCACATCATCACCCGTGGGGATGATGATACAATTCTTGCCAAGGTTTTTTGCCTTGTAGGTCATGTTGTCGGCAAACTGGAACATGTCCCGGGGGGTATGGGCATGAATCGGGTAGACCGCCATGCCGATAGAGACCGTGCCCCGGATTTTTGTCTCGCCGACCGTTGTAACGACCATCTCAGCCATGGCCTCCCTGATGCGGTTCGCAACCATGTAGACCTGTTCCTGATCAGTCTCCGGGAGAACGATTACAAATTCATCGCCGCCGTAGCGCACCGGAACGTCACCCAACCGCAGGCAGTCGCGGATGGTATTTGCAGTCATGGCGAGGAACTTGTCGCCAACGATATGGCCGTAAATGTCGTTTACGGACTTGAAGTTGTCCAGATCGAGTACCAACAGGCCGAAGCTGTAACCGTGGCGTTCGGAACGACCGATCTCATAGCCGATCAGTTCCCAGAAAACCCTCTGGTTGAACAGATTGGTGAGGGGGTCGCGGGTTGCATAGTATTCCAGGTCTTTCGTATATTTATAGATGGCCTTGATGGAACCGACCACGTTCAGCAGGGTGGTCAGGATGCCGTTAATGACCAGTGACCTGATCGGGTCGGCTGCAATCTGGGTTTGAACACCGATGCCGACGACCCCCCCGATCTGGGGTATGTCCAAAAAGAGTGATTTCGTCTGCAACTCGATTTCGTACCGGTCGAGTTCAAGCATCGGTCCATGTTCGTTGGCGATGTTGTGTACCGCCTTCATGGCCCCTGTTGAGATCAGAGAATTTTTTTCCTGGCCGACCCGCTGGAGGATGATCTCCTCCATGGTGGCTTTGGTTGATTCATCCGGGGGAGTCAACCAGAAGATTTCGATGTCGTAGATCTCCTCCTTGATCTGGAAGATGCAGAATATGGTATAGGCCTGCATGACGGTGTTGACTTCACTCAGCAGGAAGTTTACCCGTTCCTTCCAGTCCCGAATGGAGTCGGATGTGATGATGAATCGTTCGAGGATCTTGATTTCAAACTCCAGCATCTCCTTGCCGACGGCAACATCCTTGATCCGGGAGATGAAGGTACTGAACTCCGCGAAGATGTCCTCCAGTTCGCGAAATCTATGCTCCTCATTCTCCAGCTCCAGTTCCAGTGTTGACAGATCCGCTACGCAGTTGACGGAATGAACTTTTCGGTTCAGGTTGGTGATCGCGGCGCCTATATGTGAGTTGACGAAGCGGGAAACCAGAGAAGCCATCAGAAAGGGAATTGGAAGAAAAAGGAAAAAACAGAGAAAAAATTTGCGCAAAAAGGCATCCCGGCTCTCCCGGATATCTTCCTTGATGGCGAGAACCCCCAGGACCTCGCCGATTTGGGCGCCCGGATGGCACCCCAGGCATTTTGCTTCGGCCTTGAATGGGAAAACATGTTCGAATGTGCTGAGGGTAAGCTGGTGGATGGGAGCGCCTTCGGAAAAGGCCTTGGCAAGATTTATATTTTCCGCGGGCAGGGGAGGCGCCGACGGATTTATTGTTGTGCCGGGATGAATGGCGATAGTATAGCGTCCCGGAAATGAGTTCTGGTAGCTCTCCAGGGTCTTGGTCATGTCGGAGAGATTGCGTCCTTCCTCCATGGCCCAGGAGATGGAAGCCCGTATCTGACCAGCCATTGCCAGGGAGTTTTTGGCCGAAATATCTTCCGACTGTCGCAGGAAGATCCATGAAACCGTGGCGATGGCCGTCGCAAAGGTTATGGCGGATACGATCAAGGTCGCCGTAAAGATGAAACGTTTCAGCGTGATGGACGTGAAGGAAATAAATCTGGCAAGAAGGGTCATGATTTCTCCGGCTATAACGGGCTTCTTGTTGGTTCAATATGAAACGTGATTATACGAAAATTGATCTTGTTTAATGAGCTAACACTTAAACAAAGAATTGTATACACAATCTGTCATACTGTACAAAAACAAAAGAAAAAGCTCAATCATTTAAAAAGTGATTGCAAGAAAAAACCTTTTGAGGCTCTTGCGTTCTCTTCTCATGGAATGATGACGGAGAATTGCTCTGTTGGAACAAAATAAATCAGCGTTTCCGGATGGTCTAGCGGACTGAATGTAACGTATAAGGATAAATCAGGGTGTTTATATCCTGATTTGTTATGTTCCGTCAATAATCAACCGGGTGATAACGGCTTGCGTTTCGATTTCGTAACCTGTAGCCTATAAAGTGTGAGGAGAAGAACATGATCGGAATGGGTATGCAGGAGCTGGTAATTGTTCCGGATCAAGGGTGCGAAATGGGGAGAATCGGCAATGGCACTGATTGACACCCAGGGAAGAACCATAAACTATCTTCGTCTGTCGGTGACTGACCGCTGTAATATGCGCTGCTTCTATTGCATGCCCAAGGAGGGCATCGTAAAGAAGGGGCATGAAGCCGTCCTTTCTTACGAGGAACTGCTGCTGATCGCCGAAACCTCCGTCGAACTGGGAATCGAGAAGATCCGTATCACCGGCGGCGAGCCGCTGGTCAGATCCGGGATTGTCGGTTTCCTGGAAAGGGCGGCAGCCATCCCCGGTCTGAAGCACCTGGCACTGACAACCAATGGCCTGTTGCTGGAGAAGATGGCCGGCGATCTGTACCGGGCCGGTGTACAGCGCCTGAACGTCAGCCTCGATTCCCTGGACCCGCAGACCTTCAACACCATCACACGCGGTGGTGACCTGCAGCGGGTTCTGGCCGGACTTGATGCGGCCGAACGGGCCGGATTCCCGCCTCCCAAGATCAATGTGGTCATCATGCGCGGGGTCAACGATGCCGAAATCCTGACCTTTGCGGAGATGTCACGCATTCGCGGCAATTCAATCCGCTTTATCGAGTACATGCCGGCCATCAAGGAAGAGGGGTGGCAGCGTTACTGCATATCCGGCGAAGAGATTCTGCAGCGGATCGCCGAATGCCACCCGCTGGAAATGATCGACAAAGGCAGTTTCGCCGGACCTTCGCGGGATTACCGCATCCCCGGCGCACGAGGAAGCATCGGCGTCATCACCGCCGTGTCGGGACACTTCTGCAGCGACTGCAACCGGATCCGGGTCACCTCTACCGGTCAGGCCAAGGGCTGCCTGTTTTCCGATGAAAGAACCGATCTGCTGCCGTTCCTGAGGCCGCCGGATCCACAGGCACTGACCGAGGCGCTCAAGGGGATTGTAGCCGGCAAGCCCAAGCAACACGGCATCAGCCGGGAAGGTTACTGTCATGCAAACTTTACCATGTCACAGGTCGGGGGATAATTTTATGAGCACTGCTTTGCCGCAGGTCGTAGCCGTCTGCATCAGCGAGAACAAAGGTCAACGCAAGACACCGGTCGCAGCCGTTGAACTGCGCGAAAATCACGGCATCGTCGGCGATGCCCATGCCGGCGAGTGGCACCGCCAGGTGAGCCTGCTGGCTTCGGAGAGCATCGACAAGATGCGGGCGTTGGGGCTGGATGTGGACTCGGGCGATTTTGCCGAGAACATCACCACCAGCGGCATCGAGCTGGTCTCATTGCCGGTCGGCAGCCGTCTACAGATCGGCGCGGCCCTGCTGGAGGTGACCCAGATCGGCAAGGAGTGCCACACCCGCTGCGCCATCTTCTATCAGGCCGGGGATTGCGTCATGCCCAAGGAGGGGATCTTTGCCAGGGTTATTCAGGGAGGGACAATCAAGCCGGGGGATGCGATTACATCATGCACCTGATTGCAGAATCGATACGGGCTTGCCACTCCACGCCATAGAAAGATAACGTCATGAAACACCTCGCCCAAACTATCAAGGCCCTCTACGACCCTATCCGCCTGCAAGGTTACTTCCCAGACGATCCATACATTTAGTTGACTGTGATTCTAAAATACTTTACATTCCTGAATCATGATACAGCGAATTGCACAACTTCCCGACAAACAGTCCTTCTTTCTGTTCGGTCCGCGTCAGACCGGCAAAAGCTCGCTCATTCAGTCACGATTCGGCACTACAGCCTGGACGGTGAGCCTGCTCCATACTGAGGACTACACGCGGTACGCAAAAAATCCGGGGCAATATCGCCTGGATGTTGCTGAAAAAGTCGGCAAGGGAACCAGCTGCTTTATTCTGGATGAAGTCCAGCGCATACCGGAGCTACTCAACGAGGTTCATGCCCTGCTGGAGCAATTCCCCGCCTGCCAGTTTATCATGCTCGGCTCCAGTGCCAGAAAACTCATGCGTGGCGGCGCCAATCTGCTGGGAGGCCGTGCTGTCAGGCGCTTTTTGTTTCCCTTTACCCGGCAGGAACTGGGAGACGCTTTCCGGCTTGACGATGCGCTGCGATTCGGCACGCTGCCACCTCTGACGGACCTTTCCGATACGGACAAACAAGATGTTTTGCGAGCTTACAGTGATACATACCTGCGTGAGGAAATCCAGATGGAGGGTCTGGTGCGCAACCTGGGAGGATTTTACCGGTTTCTGGAAGTAGCGGCCAGCGCATCGGGGGAGTTGCTGAATTTTACCAACATCGCCCGGGAGTGTCAGCTTCAGGCGAGATCGGTGCTATCGTATTACGAAATCCTTGAAGACACCCTGATCGGATTCCGGTTGTTGCCATGGTTAAAAAGCGAACGAAAGCGAATGGTTGCCCACCCCAAATTCTATTTTTTCGATACCGGTGTGACTAACGCCGTCAATCGACGCCTTTCCGAACCGCCTGATTCGCGGTTGTACGGGCGTCTTTTTGAGCAGTATTTGATTCTTGAAGCGTATCGCCATATCCAGTACAGCGCTCCAGAGACCCGCTTGTTCTTCTGGCGCACCAACACCGGCACGGAGGTTGATCTGCTGTTTGAGAAGCATGGCAGGCTGACAGGTGCTTTCGAGTTCAAGTCAACCCATGAGGTTGGCGGTGACGACTTTTCAGGGCTCCGGGCTTTCCGGAACGATAACCCGAACGTGCCGCTGACCGTGGTCTATCGCGGCCTGCATCCGTACGAGACCAATGGAATTCGCGTCATTCCCTGGCAACTTTTTCTTACCGACTACTGCACTGCGGCTTGAGCTGCGTTTTTACCGCTAAAGGTTTACATCATGAAACACCTCGCCCAAACCCTGAAAGCCCTTTCCGACCCGATCCGCCTGTGCATTGTCGTTGTTCTGTAGAAAAAAAGGACGGTCGCTTCAGACCGGCCTTTCGACTGCACAGCTTGTAACACCCTCATCAGCCTTACCTTCTTATCGTAAAACGCCCCCCCAACCTCGTTGATCATGCAGACAAAAGTCAATCTTCTCCGTCTTCGCTGCTCCCTGTAGAAATCCATAATGCCCCTTCAAGACAGAATTCCCGACACAGACCGCATCCAGTGCAAAGCGGTTGTTCAAAAGTTGGCTGCATGTCGAATAACTCCGTCAGCAAAGCACCGGTGGGACAAATAGCTACACATCCTCGGCATCTTGTGCAAGTTTCATCAAATGAGACGCACGAGTCAAAGTGCTTCTGTATCCGGACTTTCAACTCCTGAGAGAGATTGTTTATGGTTCTGTTAAGTAATGCTCTTCTAATCGGAATCCGTTTTTCGGCGTATTCGCTGCGTCGGAGGTTCTGCTCATTGGTGGTAGAAAGTATGATGTCCGCACTCTTAACCAGGGAATTACGAAAAGATTTGAAGAAGCTCCGCCGGTCTACAGTTTCATCGCGGTAATGGATATCCTGCGCAGATTCTGCAATTTTGATGCAACAATTGCCGGAAGATAACCTTGCCACAGAAAGGGCGTCCAGTCGCTGTCCAAGCTTAGCAATTATGGAATTGTTGGGACAGTCATTACACAAGGACAGGTTGAGGGTTAATCTTCCTGTCAGAGTATGGTAGAGCGCCAGTAGGTGCTCTTCAGAAAGACCACCCAGACACGCAAGTGTTGCATTAGTTTTTTCCTTGGTGCGGATACAGCCCAGTACCGGTTCAGGAACCTTGGAGAGCTTCGCCTGGCAGGCGTAAAAATCGCCATTCTGTTCCAATGCCCCAACCGGACACACTGAAGTGCACAGCATGCAGCCGCGGCACTGCTCAGGATTAATTGAAAGGCCGCCGTTAAGCGTGACAGCACCATGCGGGCAGATGTCAACACAACGACGGCAGCAGCTTTCACTGAAGCGCATCCGCAGACAGCGGGAAGCGTCCACCACCAAATCATCTCTGTTACCGGTTATAACTCTGCCTTCAGCCATTGTTAGTACAGGTCATTGCAGCATAATCGGTATTGATGAAAGCGGCGGTACAGCGAGCGATTGCCTGGTAGAATGGTGCCTCGCCGTCGGCTATAATGGCTGAGGTAAAAGGTTCCAGCCACGGCATCAGGAATCTGTCGAGAAACTCCTTCTGTAGAGATATGATGCGAGTTACTTCATCCGTATCGCCTGAGTGCTCCGCCTCTCGTTGTTTGAAAGCCAGGTAGGAGATGAACTCAAGCTCAACAGCAAAATGGTCCGGCAGTTCGTGGAAGTCATCGGCCAGATGCAGGCCGCAGGAATGGTAAAAAGTCGCTATCTTGGCAGTAGAATCTCCCATGACGGTTTTGGCATCGTCGAGATATATCGAACCATAGGGTGGAGCAACGAGCTGGAAGGGGCCTATGAACAGACGGGCATGTTCAACAGCCAGGGCGTCAAGGGAACCACTGCCTGCTGCAACGGCGGCATCAGTGGCATACTGCGCCGCATCCGGTGCCACTTTTTCCAACAGGGTAGCCAGAGAGGCGCAACAGTTTTCTTCCAGTAACGCAGGTGTCGGTGAATAGTAACAGGCAGCCAGCAGGCGGTAGATATCTTCGCGTGTTGCGGTGATGCTAAAGCTTTCGGTCATGACAATAGTCCTCACAAGAAACAGGGATGGGACTTTCGCCCCACCCCCGTATTTTTACATCAACTCAATACTACACGCCATCAAACTTTATTCCCACCCTTGAAAGCGCGGATGTAAGCCACATTCGGCTTGGTCCCTTTCTCTTCCTTGAGGCGTGTCGGCTTGAATTTATTCAGCAATTTGGCTGGTGCGCTGCCGGCATCGTTCAGGTCGCCGAAGATACGGGCCTTGGCCGGGCAGGCCACAACACAGTTGGGCAGTTCGCCTTTCGCAACACGGTGAGCGCAGAAGATACACTTTTCCACTACACCCTGCTTGCGGATGCTTTCATAATCCGGGTGGCTGTACTTGTGCTGGCTGGGGATAACACCGCCGGCCGCTTTGGCGGTTTCAGCGCCGGAAGCGGTGCAGCCCTTGATCATCTCGCTGGTATCGCGAGAAGCAGCATGGGGGGCTTCTTTACCGATGTTGGCACTGATAACCGAGTAGTCCGCTTTGTCCTTGGCTACATCGGTAGCGCTGTAAGGGCAGGCCTTCTGACAACGACGGCAGCCGATACAGCGTTCGTCGTTGTGCATGGTGATACCGTCGTCGGTTTTGAACATCGACTTGGGCTGTACCGGGCAAGCCTTGACGCAAGGTGCATTCGTACAGTGATTGCAGAGCACCGGGATGGCGGTGAAACTCGGATTCGGGAATTTTCCCTCTTCCTTGTAGATAAAATCGGCCCAGTTATAGGTCTGACCGTTGGCGCGGGCCTGGGTGTTATTTTCGGTCTTGCAGGCCAGGGCACAGGCGCCGCAGCCGACACATTTTTGAAGGTCAATGACCATTCCGTATTGTTTTGACATGTAGTATATCCCCCCTTTCCTAAACTTTCTCGATCTTGACGCCGGTGAAACCGCCATTACGTGCCGTAGCGCCGCTCAGACGGTCATAATCATCAACCAGAAGCTCGTTGTTGTTGCCGCCGCGCGGCTGCGCCTTGGCGTAATCCTTGGCAGCCACGCGGCCGTAGGCCCAGTGTCCCTGGCCGTAACACTTGGCAATCGTGCCGGGACGGACACCTTCCCACAACTTGGCCTTGGTGACTATTGAGCCGGTGGTTGAAGTAAGGCGTACGGTATCACCGGTTTTGATGCCGAGCTTCTCGCCGTCGATCGGGTTTATCTTGACCACGTCGTCCCAACTGTCATCACCCACATCCACCTTTTTGAATTCCTGATACCAGACGGTGTTGGCGCTACGTCCTTCACGGTTAAGCCGTGACTTGTAGTCGATGAAGGTGAAGGGGTACTCCTTGTCGCTGCCATGGCGCTTGGGTGACTCGTAGTGCGGCACAAAGGCCAGCTCACCCTGAGCCTCATAGCCACTGGACTTGAGGATATCGTCCACGGAAGTCTTGTGCTTGTCGGCGTGCATCTTGAGCGCCTTTTTCAGGGTTTCACTGAAGAATTCAAACTTGCCGGTCTCGGTCTTGAATTTACCCTCGAACTTCTTTGTTTCGGGATTATCCTTGCCCCAGTTTTTCTTGTATTTATAGGTCTCGGAGTTATAGATGCCCCGCTTCTTGAACTCGGCCCAGCCGGCTATCTGATCACCTTTCTGCTTTTCCTTGCCGTTCCATACTTTCTGGGATGAAATCCTGGCGGCGATTTCGGTAAATTCGGCGGCATTGACCGGCTTCTTCCTGGTCTCCGGGTCCTCGAAGGAGGCGTAGTAGTCATACAGGTTGGCAAAACCACGCGCCTTCAACTTCTCGGCCAGCAGCCACATGACTTCTATCTCCTCGGTCTTGACCTGCCAGAGCGGTTTGGCCACCGGTTGCTGGATCGACATATGACCATGCAGATTGGCCATATTGGTGATGATAGAAAGCGTTTCGGTGGAAGAGAAGGTTGCAGGAAGAACGATATCGGCAAACTGGGTCATCTCCGAGGCGTTGGTGACCATATGGACGAAGAAGGGAATTTGGGCCATGGCCTTGTCCCAGCGCTGGGCGCCGGTGCAGGAGAAGTTGAAATTGCTCCAGGTGCTGATGAATACCTTGATGGCGTCCGGACTCTTCAGCAGGCCGTTGGCCACGTTGTTCGTCACGACACCAACTTTCAAGCTCTCCTTGGTGGTGCCGTCCTTTTCTTTTACCTTGTCGATACCACCCAAGAGGGCTGGCATGTCCTTGGCCCCACGACCATCAATTTTTTTACCCTTACCCGACTTCTTGGCAAGTTCGTCAACAAAAACATCCTTGATTTCGGGAAATTTTTCGGTTGGTGCGCTGGAGCTCTGGAAAACACCACCCTCGGTTTCGATAGAACCGAGAATCCCGTTCAGGGCATAGACTGCCATGGAAGCGTAGGTGCCGCGGGGGCTCATGCCCACGCCGGGGCCCATCCAGACGGCACAGGCAGAGCCGGCCTTGCCCATGGCGCGGGCGACGCGGATGATCTGCTCTTCCGGAATCAGGGTTTTTTTGGCGGCCCAGGCCGGGGTCTTGTCCTTCAGCTCCAGGTTCCAGTACTTGACGACGCCGTGGGTCTGCTTCTCCGCAAAGGCGGCCTCATCAACCGTGGCGCCGGCCTTAAAGAGATTTTTGCCTTCTTTAAATTCGCCGACGAACTCCTTGCTCCAGAAGCCCTCAGTCAGCAGCACATGTGCCAGTCCTGCAGCCAGGGCACCATCCTCACCCGGCTTGATCGGCAACCATTCATTTGCCTTGGCAACCGACGCACTCATACGGGGATCAACGGCAATCACCGTGCCGCGGTCGAGGATATCGCTGAACTTGGCGATGGCATTGGGCACTTGGCGGTTCGAAGAGAGCGGGTCGCAGCCCCAGACCACCAGACATTTGGTTTTGGCCAGGTCGTAGTCGCGGTAACCGAAGAAACCCTGGGTGTAACCGGAGCCCATCTTCTCGGCCTCGGCGCAGATGGCACTGTGGGAGAAGTAGTTGGGTGTGCCGAAGATCTTGGGAAGAGTCCCATAGCACAGGTCCGTTGATGTCGCAGAGTATCGACCTCGCATATACATCAGCTTTTCGGGTGTCCCGGCCTTGCGCAGTTCCATCATCTTGTCGGCGACGGTATCCAGAGCTTCGTCCCAGCTGATCGGGACAAATTTCGGGTCGATGCCGCGCCCTTTTTCAGGACTGGTGCGCTTCATCGGCACCTTGATCCGGTCGGGATCGTAGGTCTGCTGAATCATCAGGTGGCCACGCGGGCAGCAGTAGCCGCCATTGGCTTTGGAAAGCTGGTTGCCGCGAACCTTGACGATACGCCCTTCTTGGACTAAAAACTCGACCGGACACCAGGCGGTGCAACCCTGGCAGGTGGACGGTATCCACTCCGAAGCGGATGCGCTTCCGGCAGCGGGGACTGTACCGGCTGCAAAGGCATTCAGCTTCGGCAGGCCGATGGCCGCCACCGCTCCGACAGCAGCGGTTACTTTAAGAAAATCTCTGCGTTTGATTTCCATTCCGATCCTCCTATTTTTTATGGCACTTGGCACAATCGCCTTTTACCGAAAATGCTTTTTTCCCGTTGTGGCAGGTTCCGCAAGATTTACCCTTCTTCATCTGCTTCATAGTGACCGCTTTGTGTTGCCCTTTACTCAGATAAAGTTTGTCATGGCAATCGGTACAAGCCAAAGCCATTCCCTCCACATGGGTATCGTGACTGAACATGACATTGCCACCCTTGTTTTTCAGGGTAATGTCACCTCCGCCGACGGCTGCCAATACTGGCGTGGCAGTCAGCAGTATTGCTATAACAATCCAGTTTTTCATCACTACCTCCTTTAATTGTTTTTTAAAACTTGGCGATTATATCTGCCTTTACGGATTTATCAAGTGCATATCTTGTGATTGTGTAGATAAATCGCTTTGCTTGACCACTGGCGGCAACTGCTTTATAGATATTGTTTATGAAACATCTCGCCCAAACCATCAAAGCACTCTCCGACCCAATCCGCCTGCGCATCGTCCTATTATTGCAAGCCGAAGGTGAGTTGTGCGTCTGCGACCTGATGGCAGTGCTCAAGCTGCCCCAGTCCACTGTGTCACGCCATCTGGCTTACCTCAAGCGCAGTTGCTGGGTTGATATACGACGTGAGGGAGTATGGATGTACTACTCTCTAAGCGGAGAGAGCTGTACAATCTGCAATGAAATACTTCAGACCCTCAAACAGCATGCCAGTGTCCTCCCCGAGGCTATATCAGACCGAGACACATTGGTCACCTTCCAACAAACCAAAGAAAATCCAACCTGCCATTGAATAAAATTCCAGCTTGATATATCCGTAAAAGCGGATATAATCAGTTGCATGAAAAAACGAATCCTTTTCCTCTGTACCCACAACTCCTGCCGCTCCCAGATGGCCGAAGCACTGGCCAATCACTTTCTGGGCGATCAGGTCCAGGCCTGTTCCGCCGGTACCGAAGCAACGCGGGTCAATCCGTTGGCAGCCCAAGTACTGACTGAACTGGGCATCGACACCACACCCCTGCGCTCCAAGACCATGGACGAATTCGCCGGACAGAACTTTGATCATGTGGTTACCCTGTGCGGTGATGCCAATGAGACGTGTCCCCTTTTTTTCGGCGGAGTCGAGCGAGTCCACCGCGGCTTTAACGACCCGTCACGGCTCAGCGGCAGTGTAGAAGACGTCCTGCCAGAATTTCGTCGGGTGCGGGACGAGATCAAATCCTGGATCATGGACTATTTTGGAGGCACACCATGAGTGAACACCTTTCCCGCAAGCTTTCCTTCCTCGACCGCTGGCTGACCCTCTGGATCTTCGCCGCCATGGCCCTGGGTGTCGGGCTGGGGTACTTCGTGCCCGGTACGGAAGCATTCATCAACTCCTTTCAGGTCGGCACCACCAACATCCCCATCGCCGTCGGCCTGATCCTGATGATGTATCCGCCCTTTGCCAAGGTGAAGTACGAGGATATGCCGGAGGTCTTCAAGAACAAGAAGATCCTGGGTATCTCGCTGGTGCAGAACTGGCTGATCGGGCCGGTTTTGATGTTCGTGCTGGCCGCGCTGCTTTTGCCGGACAAGCCGGAGTACATGGTGGGCCTGATCATGATCGGCCTGGCGCGTTGTATCGCCATGGTAATTGTCTGGAACGAACTGGCCAAGGGTAACACCGAGTACGCCGCCGGTCTGGTGGCCTTCAACAGTATCTTTCAAGTGCTATTTTACAGCGTCTATGCCTGGTTCTTCATAACCATACTGCCGCCGCTGGTTGGGTTGAAGGGAGTGGTGGTGGATATCAGCATCCGCCAGATCGCCGAGAGCGTCTTCATCTATCTGGGCATCCCCTGTATCGCCGGTGCCTTGACGCGCCTGATCGGAGTCAAGATCATGGGTAAAGAGCGTTATCACCGGGAATTCGTACCAAAGATCAGTCCCCTGACTCTGATTGCCCTGCTGTTTACCATCGTGGTCATGTTCAGCCTGAAGGGCAACCTGATCGTGCAGTTACCAATGGATGTGTTGCGTATTGCCATCCCCTTGGGGGTCTACTTCATCCTCATGTTCCTGGTCTCATTCTGGATGGGTAAAAAAATGGGGGCCGACTACAGCAAGACCACCACACTGGCTTTTACCGCTGCCAGCAATAACTTCGAGCTGGCAATTGCCGTGGCGATTGCAGTCTTTGGTCTCAATTCCGGCGCTGCCTTTGCTGCGGTTATCGGACCACTGGTGGAGGTGCCGATGATGATCGGATTGGTAAATGTTGCCTTCCGGCTGCAACGCAGGTACTTTATAAGGTAAGCATACTGTTCAATGCCGTTTTGTAAGGTAGGCTGTAACCATGACCTCCGTTGATGCTCGCATAACCGGCAAATTCAAGATCGCGATCGCCCTGACTGCCGTTACGCTGGTGGCCGAGGTGGCCGGCGGATTCTGGACCAACTCCCTGGCGCTTCTGTCCGATGCGGCCCATGTCTTTCTGGACCTGTTCGCGCTGATACTTTCCCTGACCGCCGTCAAGCTGGCCTCGCTGCCGTCGTCCGATCGTCACACCTTCGGTTACCACCGTTCCGAGGTATTTGCCTCCTTCATCAACGGCCTGACCGTATTCCTGATGGCGCTGGGCATTCTGTATGAGGCCTGGCTGCGCTTTGCCAATCCTCAAGAGGTCAAGAGCCTGCCGATGCTGGTGATCGCCCTGATCGGCCTGGTCATGAACCTTCTGGCAGCCAAGGCCCTGCACGGTCATTCCCACGACGACCTGAATGTAAAAAGCGCCTTTCTGCATGTCATCGGTGATGCGGCTGCTTCGGTGGGGGTTATTATCGGCGGTGCCGTCATGTACTACACCGGCTGGTATCTGCTGGATTCCCTGATCTCCGCGGCCATCGGTCTGCTGATACTGGCCGGCGCCGGACGGGTGCTGCGTGAATCGACCCATATCCTGATGGAAGGCACACCACGTGGACTGGTGCTGTCTGAAGTGGCGGATGCCGTTCTCAGCATCGACGGAGTCCGGGATGTCCACCACCTGAATGTCTGGACCGTCTGTTCCCATATCCTGGCGCTGTCGGTGCATATCGATGTCGTTGCCGGATACGAGGGAGATCGGTCAGCCATCCTGCATGCCATCGAGCATCTGTTGGCGGATCGTTTTCACATTACCCACACCACGATCCAGTTGGAGTGTTCCACCTGTGCGAACGGTCCGGTGATCAAGGATCTGACTCATCGGCAGCATTCCCATTCTCACCACTCTCACAGTTCTCACTGAATCGCTACAGATTCTGTCCGGATCGGGATATCAGGCAGCAAACGGGGTGGCAACAATACCCGCGGGCACTCTCCGAAGGAGGACAACATGCAGCCCCAAGAACTCCTGAAACGTTTTCAATCAAAAAATCCGCCGGCTGTCATCGATGTGCGCACGATCTTCGAGTTCCGGAAGGGGCATATCCCCGACGCAATCCACGCGCCGACCTGGAAAATCCTGCTGCGACTGGCGCCGATCCCTTCCGACAGGAATGCCGATCTGGTAGTGACCTGCGAACTTGGCCCCCGGGCCCTGATAGCTGCGGGATTGCTCAAGGCCTTCGGGTATCGGAATGTTGTGCTTCTGACCGGGCAGATGGCCGGCTGGCGCAAGGACGGGCATCCCCAGAAGATGTAACAGCTGAGGCTCTTGCAAAATGATTGTCATCCCCGAATGCTTCTATCGGGGATCTAGATTTTTCAGCTACTTAGAAACTGGATTCCCGATCAGAAACGTTCGGGAATGACATATTTAGGACTTTTGCAAGAGCCTCAGGTATTAACGTAATGTACAGCCGGGATCTGGTTGCGGCAATCGGCGTCAGGGGAATTCATGTGAGGCGGGAGGAGAGCATATGAAGGAATTGCGGAATTTATGGTGCAGTATGACCCACCCGCTGCTCCCATTCGCGCAGGGTCTTTCCGACTATCTCCCCGATGCAGAGAAAGACATCGGGAGACTTGATAATAAAATCCATTGCACCGGCATTGAGCGCATCCGTTGCCACCTGTTTACTCGCATAACTGCTCATGTAGATCACCGGGAAGGCAGGTGTTTCGGCAGCTTCTGTCAGCAGGTCCAGCGTGCAGCCGTCCGTGAGATTCAGATCCAGTAACACGATGGTCGGCGTGGCAACAGCCATGCTGTTTCGGTAGTCGCGGATACTGGTGACAACCTCGACACGGGCATTCGTGTAGGTCTTTTCCAGCATGCGCCGAAGGGCGATGGAATGGCTGAGTTCATCTTCCGCGATCAAAATATGAAGGTCAGATCTGTTCATACATCAAGCTCCCGATGGTCAGCGCTACAGTTATTTTTGCAAGATATACGGTTTGTATCTATTGCGGTTGTATAAGAATTCCCGCCATTGTTCAAAAAAAACCTCCCAAGCTGACGATTACGCCATAAAGCCGTGTTTATAATGCTCCGGCAGGACGGGATTTGCCGTCAATCCCTTGCGGATTAACGATTACGGGGTATAGTTGAAGGAAAAACCATTGTAAGGGTTATGAAATGCAGATCTCTATCAAACTTACGAGATACAGCCTGAAAATCAGGACCGCCGTAGCGGTGACCCTGCTGTTTCTCGTGTTCAGCGTCGTCTGCGGCTATCTTGGTGAATACTATCTCGAAAAGACCATCAGAGAAACCATTCTCGCCGAACAGTTCTCCAACGTCACCTCACTGGCCCGGAGTCTGGACGACAAGCTCCAGCTTGTTCAAAGTTCCCTGATCAGTGAGGCCGTAAAACTCGGACCTGAAATCGTTGCCAGCCCGGACAAGGCGCAGGCCTTCCTCGATTCCCGCTATGCGTTGAAACCACTCTTTGACAATGCCCTGTTCCTCCTTTCGGCAGACGGGAAAATAATCGCCGAAAGTCCCTTCCTGGCGGGGCGACGCGGCAGAGATATCTCGTTTCGGCCGTTTTTCCGCACGACAATGGTCACTGGAAAACCGCATATTTCAGCCCCCTATGCCTCGACCCACAAGCCGGGGCACCCGTCCGTCATGCTGACGGCGCCGGTCCGGGACCGCCAGGGGCGCATCATCGCCGTGCTGGCCGGCGGCTTTGACCTGCTCGGGCAGAACAACATCCTGGCAGACCTGGCGACCATGAAGAGCGGGAAACAGGGCTATCTCTACCTGTTCACAAGCGACCGCACCATGATCATGCACCCGGACCGTTCACGGATCATGAAACAGGACACCCCCGCCGGTGCAAACCTCCTGTTCGACAAGGCCATCGCCGGGTTTGAGGGGAGCGGTGAGACGGTCAACTCGCGCGGCCTGCAGGTTCTGGCGTCTTTCAAGCGTCTTGAGAGCACCGGCTGGATTCTGGGGGCCAATTTCCCGGTTGAGGAGGCCTTTGCTCCACTGATAACGGCCCGCCGCCTTTATATCGCTGGCCTGGCAGCCTTTACAGCACTGTTCATCATCGGCATCTGGTACATGATGTACCGGTTCCTGTCTCCGCTCAGCGGGATGACACACTATCTCGCAGCACCGGAAAACACCGGCGCCCGTTTGCCGCCCGTTTTTGATACCGGAGATGAAATCGGGGATCTGGCGAGAGCGTACAACAACGTCATCACAGAGCGGGTGTCCCAGGAAGAGTTGCTACGCAAGGCTCGTGTGGCCTCAGAAGACGCCAACCGGGCCAAGTCCGAGTTTCTGGCCAACATGAGCCATGAGATTCGCACCCCGATGAACGGAATCATCGGCATGACGCAGCTGCTGAACATGACCGAATTGACGGAAGAACAACGGGAGTACCTGGAATTGATCGACACATCGGGCCGCAATCTGCTGACCCTGATCAACGACATCCTCGACCTTTCCAAGATTGAATCCGGCATGATCGAACTGGAGCAGACCGACTTCTCCCCGGAGCAGGCCATCAACGACGTTATCAACACACAGCGCGCAGTCATCCGCAGCAAAAAACTCGATATTACAACTCATATCGGCCCGGATCTCCCCGGAATTGTACGGGGCGACCAGCTGCGCTTC
Source organism: Desulfuromonadales bacterium (assembly GCA_016650295.1). Lineage (GTDB taxonomy): Bacteria > Desulfobacterota > Desulfuromonadia > Geobacterales > Pseudopelobacteraceae > CAIPTY01. The sequence continues at coordinate 20,649 of JAENWA010000041.1, forward strand.
AAACAGATCATCCTCAATCTGCTGGGCAATGCCGTAAAATTCACGGAGCAGGGCGGCATCAGCATATCGGCAGCGCTTGAAAAACGGCTGGATGATATTGCCGTTGTCCGTGTCAGCGTCAGCGACACCGGCATCGGTATGACTGCTGAGCAGCTGGAAAAGGTATTCGGCGCGTTTGCCCAGGCTGATGCATCAACCACCCGCAGGTATGGCGGTACCGGCCTGGGTCTGACCATCTGCAAGCGTCTGGTGGAACTGATGGGAGGCAGCATCCAGGTTGTGAGCTACCCTGATACGGGAACAGTTTTTCATATCGGCCTGCCGTTCGAGATCGCTTCACAGGCTGAAACAGCTCCCGGAACATCGATTGGCCAACCGGTCTGGGACGGGCCGCGCTACTCGATCCTGGTGGCCGAAGACAATCCCGTCAACCAGAAATTTATCAGTACGGTCCTGTGCAAAATGGGGCATGAGGTTGTATGCAGCGACGACGGTGCACAGGCCGTGGAAGCCTGGCGCAGCGGTCATTTTGACTGCATCCTGATGGATATCCAGATGCCGGTTATGGGTGGAGAGGAAGTCCTGCAGCTGATTCGTGCCGAGGAGAAGGCATCGGGAAGCAGGATTCCGATCATTGCCCTGACCGCCCATGCCCTCAAGGGGGACCGGGAGCGTTTTCTGGAATCCGGCTTCGACAGTTACCTGTCAAAACCGCTGCAACTCGCTGAATTGGTTGCGAAACTTAGGAGGGTGATGGAGGACAAGGCTGAAACCTGAAGGATGAAGGATGAAGGTTGAAGGTTGAAGGTTGAAGGTTGAAGGTTGAAGGTTGAAGGTTGAAGGTTGAAGGGTTTCGCTTTTACCTTCAGCCTTCAGCCTGATGTATTACAACAAACCTTTCATCAAACCAGGGTTCCAGAAGCGGTTTTACCTCATGCCATGCCAGCCCCCCGCCACCGCAGCCCGGCCGAGGAACGACAATCCTCCGCCACCCGGCGGCATCCGCCAGAACCCGCAATTCCTGCGCCGAGCGGGCAATAATGCGCAGGTCGGGCAGTGACCAGGCGGATTCCTCCACCGGAAAACTGACGATACCATCGCCCAGGTCGAAGACATGGCTGCCCTGTTCCGCGAGCAGTCTGCCCAATCTATCGACAATGTCGGGAAAGCGGAGCGCGGCCTGGCGGGCAACGCCGCGACCGAGAACCGCCCGGCCATCCCTGGTCAGCGACCCGCTGGAGGTGATTACGATAATTCCTTGTCCGGCATGTTCCCAGATGTCGCCTAGCGCCTCAAGCATTCCCCTGCCGATCCCAGCAGATAGTCGTAGACCTCTTCACGGGTGATGATAAAGCGCGGCATCTGGTTCAGCAGATCTTCCAGCAGGTTCAGCACCTCTCCGTCGTCGCTGCCCAGTTCATTCATGACGGCTTCCATCATCGGCAAAACGTCGTACAGGTCGTCGCGGTTGAACGGTGTAGGGTCGGGCAGGCCGCTGAACTTGGGCTCCAGGCGGTTGGCGATATCGCGCGGGTATTTGAATTTCAGGTCGGATGCTTTGACGATGATGGACATAGGTTACCTCGAATCTCAGAAAAATTTGAATAACACGGAGAAACGGAGTTCACGGAGAAATCTATATTCTGGTTTTGGAATATTACAAAGCAGGTAGTCTATGCCTTCATATTCTCAGATTGATACTCCGTGTTCTCAGTGTTCTCCGTGTTATTAAATAAGTCAGTGCCCGCCGCAGCCGCTGCCGCAGCCACCGCCGCAGCCCGGTTTGACAATGTCGGCGGCCTTCGGCTTGTCGCACAGCTGCAGCGAGGAACGGTCCACATACCAGGCCTCATTCTCCAGCTTGCCCTCCAGCTCCTTTTTCTTCAGCATCATCAACACCCGCATCTCGGTGGTTTCCAGAAGCCGGGCCGCTTCGGCAATCGCTACAAATGACGTTCCTGCTTCACACATGATCGTTCTCCTTTTTGGTGGGCGGCCACATGGGGCCGCCCCTACGCTGCTTTAGGGAGCGTTTCGTCTCCCAGGTAAATTGCCATCAGTTCGCAGTTGGACAGGTCCCGCTTCCGTTTGCACGACATGGCGCGCGTCTGCACCAGCAGCGGCTCGGCCTTGGCGCGGTTGATGGTGATACCCATGCTGCGGTAGCGTTCGATCAGACCGCTGGTGCCGGAATGCTTGCCGACCACGATGCTGCGCACCAGTCCCACCTCGGCCGGGTCAAACCCTTCATAATTATGCGGATCCTTGATGACGCCGTCGGCGTGCAGCCCGGATTCGTGGGCAAAGACTCGCTCGCCGACCACCGGTTTTGAGACCGAAAGCGGCCGATGTGAGGCCTTGGCGACGAACAGCGACATCTCCCGAAAGCGGTGGGTATCGATACCGGTTTCGATCCCGCAGGCATGTTTGAGGCCCATGATGACCTCCTCCAGCGCCGCATTGCCGGCCCGCTCCCCCAAGCCGTTGATGGTCGTATTGACAAAGCGGGCCCCGGCGCGAATCCCGGCAATGGCATTGGCGGTGGCCATCCCCAGATCGTTGTGAGTATGCACCTCGATATCAACTTCGGGAACCGCCTGCCTCAGAAAGGTCACCTTATCAAACATCGTAAAAGGGTCCATGATCCCCAGCGTATCGCAGAAACGGAAGCGGTCGCCACCCAGCGAGCGGGTAATCTCCATCAGCTCCACCAGAAAATTCAGATCGGCCCGGCTGGCATCCTCGCCACCCACCGAGACATACAGGTTACGACTCTTTGCAAATCCGAGCGCCACCTTGAGCTGCTCCTTGACCGCGGCCCGGTCCTTTCTCAGTTTGTGGGCGATCATCTGGTCGGAGACCGACAGCGAGATATCCACCGCCTGCACGCCGCAGGCGATGCTGGCCTCTATTTCCGGCACCAGCGCCCGGTTCCAGGTAATCAGGCGGGCGTTCAGCCCCAGGTCAACCAGGGCTTTTATGCTGTCCTGTTCCTCC
>JAENWA010000042.1 GCA_016650295.1 Desulfuromonadales bacterium
GAGGTTACCGGGGCCGCCAAGGAACAGGCCCTAGGCGGCAAACAGATCCGTAGTGCGGTAGAGAACATGAACCACGTGACAGGGCAAGTGACCATAGCCACCAAGGAACAGGCGCTATCGGCCCGCCAGATCGTTACTGCGGTCAATGACATGAATGCCATGACTCAGTCTGTAGCCAACGCCACCGCTGAACAGAAAAAGGGCGGTGAGATGATTGTGACCGCCATGGAGAATATCAGCGGCATTACCAGAGAGAATCTCACCTCTGTCGAGCAGCTCTCCAGGGCCGCGCAAGCCCTCTCCCGGCAGGCAGAGGACATGGCGACCATGGTGGGCGCCTTTAAGACCCGATGATGGAGGCAATCACTCAGGCAGGCAGGCAGATACTGACAGGTAACGTCTCGATACTGTCTGTGTCGGTAATTGCAGAGTATGGATTGCCGTATGGGTGATGCATATCTGGACAAGATCAGTGAGTTCGTTTCACATCAGAGCAGACTATGTTTCAGCGGCCACAAGCGGGAGATACTGCGTCACAGGCTTGAAAGCCGTCTGAAAAAGCTGGGGCTGGCCAATTATGCAGCTTACTGGTATTATCTGAAACAGACATCCGGTGAGGAAACCGTGCTGCTGGATTGTCTGACAACCAACGAAACGTTCTTTTTCAGAAATACTGATCAGTTCAGCCACCTACGGGATGTGATCATTCCTGACATTGAAACATTACGGGGGCAGGATGTTGTAAAGTCGTGGGGTGGAAACAGCCGGGTACCAGCCTTGTCAATAATGAAGTTGCGTGTTCTTTCTGCAGGCTGTTCCACCGGCGAGGAGCCATATTCCATAGCAATGACGATTCTTGAATCACTGCGCCATCCAAAAGCCTGGGATCTGGAGATCATTGCAGGTGATTTGAGTGAAAGTTGCCTCAAGACGGCAACCGAAGGGTATTATGAAAATGAAAAGTTGAAAAACATCCCGGATCACTACATTGACAAGTATATGCGCCGAGATGCCGATGGCGCAGTAATCAGAGAAGAGGTGAGAAATCTGGTCTCATTTACCCATCTCAACCTGAACGGCCTCATGAAGGGTGTAGCATTTCCGGGAGCTGTCTCATTCTCTGCACCGTTCGATATCATTTTTTGCCGAAACGTAATGATATATTTTTCTTCTTCTTGTCAACAAATGCTCGTGGACATGCTTCATCGCCTGCTGGTTCCCGGAGGCTATCTGTTTACGGGAGATGCCGAGCCTCTCCACCTTTTTGATCATGATTTCGAAACGATCAAGGGTGCCAAATGCCTTATATACAAAAAAACGGAGATGACTGACTATGCCTAATCCCTTTGAAGACGCAGCGCCTGCTGCACAAATACTGCATGGGAAAAGTGTCGAGGAACTCCTGCTCCTCGTTGCTGACAACGAAAAGGGTTACAAGCCGGAAGCAGTAGAAATGCTGCTCGCCATGGGTTTTGAAACTAATTATCCGTTTTTTGAGCAGGCGGTCCGGGACGATGACAACGCCGACCTGCGTAACGGCGCCATGGAGATACTTGTCAGCTTCGGAGTGAAGTCAACTCCTAAATTGATCAAGCTGCTTGAGGACCCAAACGAAGAGGTTAGAAACTTCAGCGCGGTCATGTTGGGCGACATCGGCAGGCGTGAAGCGGTCGGGCCTCTAATCCTGGCCCTCGGCGATCCGGACATGAATGTACGGCTTGCTGTGGCAGAAGCGTTGGGCAAGATCGGCGATCGGGCAGCTATACCTCCCCTCATAAGTTCGCTTAAAAGTGACTTCTGGCTTCAGTACGCCGCCATTTCCGCTCTTGGCAACATTGGAGATTACCAGGCGGCTCCTTATTTGCTTGAAATACTTGAAGACGAGAACTGGAGCGCTCCTGTCGTGGATGCCCTCTGCAAGATCGGCGACCCGCGTTCGCTCAAACCGCTAGCTGATATCATTCCGCAACTTGAAGAAAACCTGTGCGCCGCCGTAACAAAGGCTCTTGTGTCAATTTACCTGGGACTCAATGAAAGCTTGAGGTTCAAGAACAGCTTGGTTGAGTACAATAAGTCTGAATTAAAGGATATCATCAGTCGTGTTGGAATCCAGAAAATCAGGAGCTTGCTTGACAAATCCAAAGAGAGGGAGACCGTCGAGGCTGCCATAACACTTCTGGGATGGCTGGGTGAAACGGACGCCATCAACGATTTCTTTGGACATCTTAAAGATACCGGATATATCAAGACCGTCGAGAGTGCCATTTTTTCGATAGGTATGCCGGCAATCCCATACCTGCAAGCGGCCCTCTCCCATGAAAATGATAACGTAAAAATCGTCGCGCTCCATTCCTTGCGGTGGATGGGGGTGGTTCCGGAACCTGATACACTGGAAGCACTTTTATCCCAGACCGACAGGACGGTTCAACTTGAAGTCCTGGAATCGCTTGTTGACTCGCATCCAACACGAATTCTGCCCTTGCTTTTTAATTTGTTCATACATGAAGATGAAGAATTCTGCCTCAAGGTCGCCGAGGTCCTGGCAGGATTTCCATTCAACAGTCTCCATGAACTATTGAAAACCATGACCGGGTCTGAAGATGCTGAAAGGAGAAGAAGGGCGGCTCTTCTTCTGGGCAAACTGGAAGAGTGTGGGGATATCAGTCTCGTCGAAGCCTTGATTGCCGACCAGGATAACCATGTTCGAAAAGAGGCCATCAAGGCTGCCGGCCTGCAGAAGCTTGTCACTACAGTGCCGATGATCCGTCAGGCATTGGCTGATCCGGACCCCGGTGTCAAGGAAACGGCTGTAATGGCGCTTACCGGACTCGGTAACAATCCGGAAGTTATAGAAGATATACTGGGTCTGTTGGGGAAGTTTGAAGAAACCCTGGATTATGCGGTAGTCAAGGCGGTCGGAATCGTTGGTTGCGAGAAGGCCGGAGCTGTGCTCATGAAGGAGCTTCAAAATAAACGGCTCTCCGGCAGTCTCGTCTACCCGATTCTGGAAACATTAGGAAAGATAGCTTATAAACCGGTTTCGGAACTGATAATCAATCAATTCCTGCATCATCAAGATCTGGATATACGTCGGCTGGCAGTTGAAGTTCTCGGAAGTTTTTGTGATGAAAAATCGCTTCAGGGGATTCAATCTGTAATTAACGATTCCCATTGGAGTGTTCGCATTACTGCCATAAAGGCTCTTGTGAAAATTGGTGGCCCCCAGGCGACGCACATAATTCTGAATGCTTTACATGACAATGATTATCTGGTCAGAAAACAGGCAATTATCTCTCTGGGCACCCTGCGTGACGTAAAAACAATTTCTGAAATAGTGAAACAATTGGCCGACAAGGAAATGAACGAGTTTGCATGTGAAGCGATTCTGAATTTCGGCCGTTCTTCGCTTCCGTACCTTCACAGGTTTATAAAAATGGAAGGTTATAATGAAATCAGGGAGAAGGTTATCGACCTGATAGGCAAGATTGGCGAGAGCAGCAGTGTCGTGCCGTTGCTGGAACTCCTTGAAGACCCGAACCCGAATATCAGGTTGGCGACCATAGACTCGCTGGCGTTCTGCTTTGATAGCGTTCTACTTAAAAAGCTGATGTACATAAGAAAGTATGACGGCACCGAAGAGGTAAAAAACAGGGCAGCTCTGGCTCTTAAGACGTTCATGCTGGAGAGCTACTGATAATGAGCAGCCACTTTAAACCTCCCATACGTTCCGATGAACTGAGGCTGCTCAAGGAGTTCATTTCCGAGGTATTCGGGCTGGTGCTGGACAAAAATAATGATGGTCATTTTACCAAGAAACTTCTTCCAAGGCTTGAAAGCCTGGGACTTGCGACGTTTGCCGATTATTATGCGCATCTCAAATTTTCGCCGCGAGCCAAAGAGGAACTCAAGCGGCTTATTTCAATTATTACCAACAATGAAACCTATTTTTTCAGGGAAGAATCTCAGTTGAGCGTACTGGCCGATGTGGTGCTTCCGGCCCTGAAAGAGAAAAAACTGAAAAGTAGAGATAAAAAACTCCGTATCGTTTCTGCCGGTTGTTCCAGTGGTGAGGAAGTCTATACCCTGGCTATGCTCGTCATAGAATCAGGATGCTTTCTATGGGATTGGGATATTGAAATAATAGGAGTTGATATTGATCCACAGATTATCGAGAGAGCGAGAAGCGGAGTTTACGTGGGAAGGGCGTTTCAGACGACACAGCCCCATTATCTTGAACGCTATTTCAGAAAATCTGATGAAGGATTGAAGGTAAAGGAGATCGTCACCAAGATTACGAGCTTTACCGAGGGCAATCTTCTTCAGATGGATCAGATTATTGAAAAACAGACTGTTGATATTATCTTCTGTCGCAACGTTCTGATCTACTTTGATGATGAATCCATAAAACGCGGAGTGCATAGTTTTGCTAATGTGCTGCGTCCTGAAGGGCATCTTTTTCTGGGACATTCAGAATCTCTTTCCAGGATAACGAGTAATTTTATCTCTGTGAGGTTTCCAGGTGCCATTATCTACAAAAAAAGGGATTGATCGTGGACATGACATCAACCAGCAGCAAGATAAGAGTGCTCGTCGTAGATGATTCGGCATTTGTTCGCCGAGCGATCATCAAGATGTTCGAGCAAAGTGCAGAGATTCAGATCATTGATGTGGCCGCTGATGGAATAATGGCCCTCGACCTGATCAAGAAGCTCCATCCGGATGTCGTTACTCTGGATGTCCAAATGCCGGTATTAGATGGGCTTCAGGCGTTGGAAAGGATCATGAACGAATGTCCGGTTCCGGTACTCATGCTCAGTTCCCTGACCGGCAAGGGTGGGGACAAGACTTTGAAGGCGCTGGAGCTTGGAGCGGTCGATTTCATCGACAAAAGTTCCGCCGGCGGTCAAATGGATATTTCCGGACTTGCCATGGAACTGACTGCTAAGATAAAAATCGCAGCCAAGATCGACTTGAAGAAGCTGAAAACCGTCGATATGACGGGATGTGTTACCAAGGCTGCGCCGTTAACAACCAGGTTTACAAACACGGAAATCGTGATTATCGGCACCTCAACTGGCGGGCCGCCTGCATTGCAGACGATTCTTACGAAAATCCCCGCAAATTATCCTTGCCCCATTCTTGTGGTCCAGCACATGTCGGTAGGTTTCACTGCGCCATTGGCTGAAAGATTGGACAGGCTTTGCCCCCTGCGGGTCATGGAGGCCAGGGACGGGGATAAGCTTGAGGCCGGAACGGTTTATATCGCCCCGGCTGGCAGGCATTTAAAGATCTGCCGGCGTTCCGGCAATCTATTTGCCTGGCTGGACAAGTACCCGGACCATGTATTGCATATGCCTTCCGTTGATGTACTTTTCACGTCTGCAGCCGGTGCAATCGGCAAAAATTGTCTTGTCTTTGTCCTTACCGGCATGGGCAGGGACGGCGCTGTTGGCGCCCAGGACATTAAAAAGGCCGGGGGGAGGGTGGTCGTTGAATCAGAGGAGACGGCCATCGTATTTGGAATGCCGAAGGCGGTCATGGAGGCGGTCAAGGTGGATCGCTCCGCGCCTCTTTACCGTATTGCGGACCTGATGCTGGAAATGATTTATTCGTGAAAGTGTTTCAGAGAGTTAACGTACGTATCTTGTTTATCAGGGTCAGACGATAAGCTGCGCCTTTCAACTCAACAGGTCCCAGGGTATTTCAGCCAGACACCTTATCATGTACCGAGAGGGAAAAATGAATGTTACTATACTGAATCAAATCCTGGAAATCGCATTTGAGAAAAAGGTTTCAGATCTCCATTTCGAGGTTGATAACCCGCCGTTTTTACGAGGATGTGGTCAGTTGATCCGCTCCAGGATGGCGAATCTGACCGCTAGGGACACCGAATTCATTGCATCCCAAATTCTGGAGCAGAACGGTTCCCAGCTGACGAGCGATCTCAAGGAACTGGACGCATCATATTCACTTCCCAGTGGAGGACGTTTTCGCGCCAGTATCTTTCGACAAAGGGGACAGGTGGGTATTGTCATGCGTGCCATCCCTCCCACTATCCACTCCTTTGAGACGCTGAACCTCCCTCCCGTGCTTGCAGAAATCACAAAGGCTCCCAACGGTCTTATTCTTGTCACCGGCCCCACTGGCGCAGGCAAATCAACCACCTTGGCTTCCATGCTTCAATTCATCAATGAAAACGAGAACTTCAACATCATCACCATCGAAGATCCCATCGAGTTTCTCTTTACCTCTATGAAAAGCTGCGTTATCCAGAGAGAGGTCGGAATCGACACAGCGAGTTTCAGTTCGGCACTGAAAGCCGTCCTCCGTATGGACCCCGATGTGGTCATGGTGGGCGAAATGCGCGACAGCGAGACAATTGAAGCCTGTATCAAGGCGTCCGAAACCGGACACCTCGTGCTTTCCACCCTGCATACCCAGGGCGCTGTTTCCACTATTAACCGCATTGTCGGTCATTTTCCGCCGGATGCACAGGAAATTGTACGCCACAGGCTGGCGGATATCCTTGTGGCAATCATTTCGCTTCAACTGGTGAAGGACAAGACAGGTAAGTACGTTCTTCCGGTTGTTGAGATCATGCGTGTCACGACAACCATAGAGGCCTGCATCCGTGAGGGCCGTCTCGATGAGATAGAAAAACATATAGAAAACGGATCGTCACAGTACCAGATGCAAACCAAGGACCAGCACCTGCTGCAACTCTCCCGACAGGGTTTTATTTCCATTGACGACGCGAAACTAATGACACACTCGATGGATTTCGAACGTAAGCTCTTATATGAAAACTGATCGGGCCGGAGGCTGGAATATCTCCGACCGGCTTGCAAAAAGGAACAAATATACTCTTTTGATGAAACGCGTCAGTTGTGATTGACCAGCGATGAAAAGGTGTCATAATGTGTTTTTTTTCTCAAAGAGGACACCATGCTCGAACGACTTCAAAAAATAATCTCGGCGGCCGGCGTCACTTCCCGGCGCGCTTCTGAAGAGCTGATCCTGGCCGGGCGGGTAACCATCAACGGTGTCGTTGTAACCGAACTGGGCAGTAAGGCTGATCCTTCAACCGATACGGTCGCCGTTGACGGCAAGCCGCTGACTATCGCCTCCAAGAAGCTCTATATCCTGCTCTACAAGCCGGTTGGCTACATGACCACCCTGGATGACCCGGAGGGACGCCCGCTGGTCACGGATCTGCTGAAAGAGGTCGGTGAGCGGGTTTATCCGGTCGGCCGTCTGGATTACAACACCGAGGGACTGCTGCTGTTGACCAGCGATGGCGAGTGGGCCAATCAGCTGATGCATCCGCGTCACGAAGTCGAAAAGGAATACCATGTCCGGGTTCGGGGCAAGGTCCATAAAAGTCAACTCGACCAACTGGCGGGCGGGGTGGAGATCGAAGGGAGAAAGACGGCCCCGGCCAAGGTCAGCATAATCAAGGAAGGGGAGCAGAACGACTGGTTCTCCATCGCCATCCACGAAGGACGCAACCGGCAGGTTCGGCGTATGTGCGAAACGGTCAGCCTGGCCGTGGTACGTTTGAGAAGGGTGCGTTACGGCATGCTCTCCCTGGGCGCCCTGAAGCCGGGTGAATTCCGGTTTCTGACTGAGGCCGAGGTCAGCGGGCTTCGCGATCCGCACCTGAAAAATACTGCTATTACACCCAAGGCCCCGGCTTCTAACAAGACTGCTGCCTCTGCGCGAACATCACAGCGATCAGGTCCGGCTGCAAAGCCCGCGCATCCCGCATCCTCCGGAAGACGGGCTTCTTCACCCAAAAAAAACGGGCCTTCCGGAAAACGGTAGTTTTCCGGGGACCCGTTTGAATGCAGTGACAAATCTAAAAATTACTTCTTTGTCTGGGCCTTGTTCAGTGACTCCATGAACTGCTCAGGTGTGAAGCCCTTGACCACGATCTCATTGCTGCCGGTTCCGATCACGATCACCGGCACACCGTTGCTGTTGTATTTCCCCGTAAGCACCTCCATCGCTTTTTCGTCGACCTCCACATCACGATTGATAAAGGGAATATTGTTTCTGGTCAGGTATTCCTTTGCTTCCTTGCAATGCGGACACCAGGACACCGAATACAGAACTATCTGCGGTGCTTTTTTTGCGTCCAGTGCCTTGGCCGGATTAAGCTGGCTCTGGTGGACTTGATCGGCTGCCATGCCGGATGCAGTGAACATACACGTAACAGCCAGTAGAACCAGAATCCTTGAAAACATGGTTATTCTCCTCGTATGGTTTCATGTGTGATGATTTTAAACGTATCATACACACCTCGGCAGGTCAAATAACAAGGGTCTTGAACTCTCGCCCGGCACAACGTATCATCAACGGCAATTTCATCACAGGAGAAGAGTGCCATGAGAATGCGTATCAGTGAACTGCTTACCGGTAAATTGGAACACCGGCGTTGTACGGTCAGCGGCTGGGTGCGTTCGCTGCGGGCCTCCCGGGAAGTGGCCTTCATCGTCCTGAATGACGGCAGCAACCAGTCCGGGATACAGGTCGTGGCCGGGCGGGAACTGGATAATTTCGATGCAATCTGCCGCATCAATACCGGGGCCGCCCTGAGGGTTGAAGGCACCTTGCTTCCGTCACCGGCAGCCGGCCAAGCGTGGGAACTTGTTGCAGCATCGATACAGATTGTCGGCACTGCCGACGAATCCTACCCCTTGCAGAAAAAACGTCACAGTTTCGAATACCTGCGCAGCATCGCCCATTTGCGACCGCGCACCAATACCTTCGGGGCGGTCTTTCGTCTGAGATCCAGGCTGGCCCAGGCCATTCACCGCTTCTTTGCGGAAAAGAACTTCCTCTATGTCCACACCCCGATCATCACCGCCAGCGATTGCGAGGGTGCCGGTGAACTGTTCCGCGTCACGACACTGGACGCCGCCGCCCCCCCGATGATTAGCGGACAGGCCGATTTCAATCAGGATTTCTTCGGTCAGCCGACCGGACTGACCGTCAGCGGCCAGCTGGAAGGGGAACTGTTCGCCCTGGCCTTCAGCGATATCTATACCTTCGGCCCGACCTTTCGTGCCGAGAACTCCAATACCGCCCGGCATGCCTCCGAATTCTGGATGATCGAGCCGGAAATGGCCTTTGCCGATCTGGCCGATGACGCCGATCTGGCGGAAGAGTTCATCCGCTATCTCTGTCGTTTCGCACTGGAAGAGTGTGCCGAGGACATGGCTTTCTTTGATAAACAGATCGAGAAGGGATTGCTGGAGAGAATCAGGGGCGTGGCCGAGGCCGGTTTTGCCCGGATGGATTACAGTGAAGCTATAGATCGACTCCAAAAATCAAATGTCACCTTTACCTACCCCGTGGAATGGGGACTGGATCTGCAGACCGAGCACGAACGTTACCTGAGCGAACAGGTAGTCGGCGGTCCGGTCTTTATCCTCAACTACCCCAGGGATATCAAAGCCTTCTACATGCGCCGGAATGAGGATGGTCGCACGGTGGCCGCCATGGACCTGCTGGTGCCCAAGGTGGGCGAGATCATCGGGGGCAGTCAGCGCGAGGAACGCCTGGACGTTCTGGAATCGCGCATGACGGAACTGGGTATTGCTCGGGAACCGCTCTGGTGGTACCTGGACAGCCGCCGTTGGGGCAGCTGCCCGCACGCCGGTTTCGGCCTGGGCTTCGAGCGGCTGGTCATGTACCTTTCCGGCATGGACAACATCCGCGACGTGATACCGTTTCCGCGCACCCCGCGCCATGCTGAATTTTAGCCATGTTCATCTACTGCCTTGAACTCCATCTCTCCCTCCCTTCCCGCTCCCTCAAGGAAAAACGAGGGATCGTCAAGAGCATCCTGGGCCGGGCCAGAAACCGCTTCAATACGGCCTGCGCCGAGGTGGACCGGCAGGACAACCCGTCCGTAGCGGTGCTGGGGTTTGTCACGGTCAGCCCGGACAAGGTCATCGCCCGCAGCGCACTGGAACGGGTCGAGGACTGGATCTATGAAAGCTGGCCGGAGGTGGAGATTACCGGCAGCGATATTTCCGAGGTATGATAGAATCAGAAGTCTGTCGGACTTAGGAAATCGTAGCGAAAATCCGACTGGGCGAGGACAGATTTTGCCGATTTTGCAGGTCAATAGTCGTTCTATTGACCAAGAAAGCGGTGAAATATGGACCGCACAGGCGGATTTGCAGTAGATTTCTCCTAAGTCCGACAGACTCCGCAGACCTCCGAGGTTTGAAAACCTGGGAGGTCTGTTGTAGTGACAGCAACTGTACATCTGTACCGTAACCACCACCAGATGGAGTTTTCATGACCTTACAAACACCACTCCTCGCGAGTTCTCCGCTTCTGACCATGCTGAAGAGCCGCATTCCGGGTGATATTCATAGCATTGCAGCCAAGGTTCATCTGTTGTCAGCCTTTGAGACATGCAAGGGAAATACGCTGAAAGGCGCTGTCTGGAATGGTGATAAGACCGCCCTGATAGTTACCTTTGCCGGCGGGAACCAGTCCACACTTCTGGTGGAAGGCTGGCGACTGCTGACGAAATGCACCTGTCGCGAATGGCAGCCGGCTCGCAACTGCCCGCATGTGGTCATCGCCTGGGCGACCCTCAAACGGCTGGTATCGCCGGAAACCCTGTTGCACATGAAAATCAACCAGCAGATGCTTTCGGATATGAAACACGTTATCGGACTGGAAGCTGTTGCAGATGACATTGCTGTATCTGAGGCGGTCGGGCAGCGCCTGACCGAACAGACCCTGCGGGCGATCCGTAACAATCAGACCCAAAAGAAGAGCGCGGAAACCCCTGCCGCCGGATACCGGCTGGTTATTTCGGCGAGCCGGCACGGCAATGGTCTGGCCGGCAGTATCATGCGGGGAGACTGTGTCGTCCCCAGCTGGGCCACGTCCGGAATTTCGGCAACCCTGGCCCGCTTTCTCGTCTCGCACTTTTACTACGAACCAACACCCCGCTATTATGAATCGTTTCTTGCACTGACAAATGGGGCCTATCCCATCGTGTATCGTGATGCGGAAGCACACGAGACGGTCCTTGTCTATAAGGTCGATGATTCTCGGGCGGCCGGGATTGCATTTGATATTCGTGGCCAAGAGGTGTTTGTATCCTGCTGCCTTGACAAGGGAAGCCCTATTCCCCACGGCGCCATTCTCCACGGCCAGTTGCTGATAGACCCCCAGGCCGGTTCCCTGTATCCGGTTACAAACCGCGGGGCCTGGAAATTGTGGGAAGCGGTGGTTGATGACCTGGATTCTGTCAACGACCCCTATGGATGTGACGACTACGATTTTGAAGATGATGAAGATGATGAAGATTGCGAGTCAGGCGATGATGACCATGATGCGATCACGGCCTTGTCTGAACTCAGGCGCATCCCGAATGGTGTCGCCGTGCCACTGCACCTGTTCAATCAGGCCGGTATCAGTCTCAATCCTGAACTGCTCGACAACCCGGAAAGTGCCTGCTGTTTTCTTTTTTATAACTCCCTTGCAACGCAGGCGGAGTGTGCCATTCCTTCCTACCTGCTGGACATACCGCGCGGCATGGCACACTCCATCGTAGCACTGGAACCGGTCGGGACATATAACGGCCATACCTTCCCCTGTTCCGGCGAGGTGTTCTGGCTGCTGGACCCTGCCCACCGTTCAGGATTTTCTGGGCCGATGAAAACGAAAAAACGGGTGCGCGCCGTTTTTGAAACAGCATTCGCACTGCGGGATGAACCAATTGCAACAAAACGTGCCGCCCTCATCCGGAAGCTGAGCGGCTCGCCGGATTTTTTAAAACGGGTCGTGAAGCGGGAGGCAAAACAGCTGTTGACGCATCTTGCCGACCAATGGAGCCGCACAACCCAGCTGCTTGAGGCGAATCAGGACGGCTGGCTGCTGGTAACGGTTGAGAACGATACCCAGGCCCGGATGCTGCGCATTCTGTATGAAACATTCGGGATGGAGGCTTTTGAACGCCCTGAAGCTCCGGGTGGCCTGGAGGTGCCGGCAGCACGATTGCTCAAGGAATTGCCCGATCTGATGTTGAAGCTTCAGGCTCAGGGTTTTTCACTGCGCGTGGGAAGTGAGCCACTGGTGAACGCATCCTGGTCATTCTCACTGGATGCCACCAGCAGCAGTCTGGATTGGTTCGAACTCAAGCCCGAGATTCGCTGCAACGGCGAGATCTTGACCGAGGTCGAGTTGTGCGGGCTGCTGGAAGGCGGCGGCATGGTCCGACGCGATGGCCAGCTGCTGATATTGGATGACGTCAGCGCCCGGGTCCTGGCCATGTTTGCCGGCGCCATGCCGACCGGCAAGAAAAAGAAGAAAGGGGAGCAGGAGCTGGTGCGTGTGCCGCGCCTGCAGATTCTCGATTGGCTGCAACTGCGCAGCCATGGGGTTGAGATCCGGCTGTCGCCGGACGATGCCCGGATTCTGGAAAATCTGGTCAACTTTTCTTCGATCCCCGAGCGGCCGCTTCCAGTCGGGCTCAACGCCACCCTGCGTCACTATCAGATCGATGCCTGGCACTGGCTGGCCTTTCTCTATGAACACCGCTTCGGAGCCTGCCTGGCCGACGATATGGGGCTTGGCAAGACCCTGCAGGGGATTACCCTGCTGGCCGGGATCATGTCGGGCGAACTTGCCAGTGCCGCTGTCCCCGGCACACCACACCTGGTGGTTGCGCCGCCGTCGCTCCTGTTTAACTGGGAGGCGGAAATCGCCCGTTTTCTGCCTGCCGCCCGCGTCATGCTCTACACCGGCACTGGCCGCAGCAGCGCCGACTTTGCCGGTCACGATGTGATCATCACCAGCTACGGCATTGTGCAGCGTGATTGCGACATGTTGGCCGGGCACCGCTTCGATGTCCTGATCTTCGACGAGACCCAGATGGTAAAAAATCTCCAGGCCGCGACCTCCAACGCTGTCCGCAAGCTGAAAGGCTCTTTTACCCTGGCGCTGACCGGGACTCCGGTTGAGAACCATCTGGGGGAATACTACGCCATCATGGATCTCTGTCTGCCGGGATTATTGGGAACCCGTGAGGAATTCAGCCGGACCTTGGGCAAGGATGGTGCAGCCGGAACCGCGCGACTGATCGGACGCACGAAACCTTTTGTGCTGCGGCGCACCAAACAGCTGATTGCCAATGAATTGCCCCCGAAAATCGAGATGGATATCCCGCTGGAGTTGACAACGAAACAGAAGGCGTTTTATCAGCGGACCGTCGAGGAGGTCCGCGGTCAGGTGAAAGAGGCCTACGAAAGCCGCGCCCCGGCCCAAGCCCGCATCATCGCACTGACCGCCATCCTGCGGCTGCGCCAGATCTGTCTGGCGCCGTCACTGGCCTCACCCGACGCCAGCAGCGCCTCGCCAAAACTGGAGTTTCTGGCGGAACAGCTGGCCGAGCTGCGGGACGAAGGGCACAGTGCTTTGGTATTCTCCCAGTTCACCGGTTATCTGGACATTATCGAAAAAGGGCTGCGGGAGCAGGGTTTTTCCTGTGTGCGGCTGGATGGTTCAACACCGGTGCCGCAGCGCAAAAAACTGGTGCAGGCCTTCCAGAATTCAGAGGAACCGATGGTGTTCCTGATCAGCCTCAAGGCTGGTGGTAAAGGGCTCAACCTGACCCGCGCCACTTATGTCTACCATATGGACCCCTGGTGGAATCCGGCGGTGGAAAATCAGGCCTCCGACCGTGCCCACCGTATCGGCCAGACCGAACAGGTCACCATTACTCGCCTGATAATGCGCCACACCATCGAAGAAAAGATGATGGCGCTCAAAGAGCAGAAAACCAGGCTCTACAAGGCGATCCTGGAGGATGGCGCCGGAGGTGGCGGGGCAGGACTGACCCGTGAAGAATTCGAGTTTTTACTGGGGTGATTTGATATTGGGCCTGTTCATGGCTATGGCAGGCTTTTTAGTGAATGAATCATCAAAAGATTACATAAAGGGAAAGTGGTCTGCCGGTATTATCAAAAGAAACCGTACTTCTGGTCGTCGAATTTCGGCATTACCTTGTCGGTGAGGATCACCTGGGGTTTTGAGGCGATTATTGTGTTAAAACCCTCCAGCCCGTTATTTGCAACAAGAACATGATAATTGGCCTTGGCCAGGACATCTTTCATGCATGTCTGCGAGACCAGTTCATCCTCAACAACCAGAACCGAGTTTTTATTTGGTTCCTGAGCCATTTTATCCGAATATTACAATTTGTTTATAGGCCCGTATTCACCCATTTTGAAGTTAAAGGCTCCCTTCATATGATGCCGGGGTAACGGAACTGTTTCTGATGCGTAATCCGTCATGGTGACATCAAACGAGCCGCTTACATGATCTGAAGACACTGAGTCAGGCGTGAATGTGATGGTTCCTTGCTCAACCTTGCTCATGGTTGACGGGCTCCCGTTGAAGACCAGTATCTGGCCGGGGAATTTCGCGAACTGCGGATTATCTTCGATGGAAAATACTGTATTGAGGTGTGGCCAGCCGCCATTAATTTTGGGGACATCAATCCGAATGACACAGCGTGTGTCAATATCCAGCAGGTTTTTAGCGATATTGGCCTGAATTGACCAGAAGGATTCATTGACGGTTGAGTAGTAGAAGTTTGGAGCTGCAAGGTTGTAATCATCACTGGTTACGGTCAGATAACTGTTTGTGAGTGTCTTACCTGCCTCGTTGGGGAGTTTTTCAACCTGGGATACACCACCTCCCGCACTTCCTCCGCCACTGCCGCAGCCGGCTAATGTCAGTCCGCCACAGGCAAGTATTGCAGCAAGT
Source organism: Desulfuromonadales bacterium (assembly GCA_016650295.1). Classification (GTDB taxonomy): domain Bacteria; phylum Desulfobacterota; class Desulfuromonadia; order Geobacterales; family Pseudopelobacteraceae; genus CAIPTY01. The sequence continues at coordinate 14,803 of JAENWA010000042.1, forward strand.
GCCGCGGTTATCAAACTCTGCTGAAGGCGAATGCCGTGTGATACATGATGGGGAGCGGCATAACCATCCTCAACAAGAACCTCGCCCAGTTTTTTAGCTGAGCTGTACTGTTTCAGGAGGGCGTCGTCCAGCTGCCCGCGTGTGATATAGCCCGCAGTGACCAGGATTTCTCCGAGTCTGAAAGGATTGGAAGTTGTCGAACCGTTAGTCTGGTTTTTTTGAAAGGCCAGCAGGTTGTCAAGCTGTTCTACTTTCAGAATTCCCAATCGGGTGAATACCTCACCCAGCTTTTCCCCCGTTATCTTCTGGACGGCAATGGCGTGTTCAAGCTGCTCGTTTGTTATCCGTCCGGCCATGATGAGCAAAGCCCCCAGCATCTGACGAGTGCCGGCAGCTGAACGTATGGCATCTTCAAGGTTTCCAAGATGATCCTGAACCGATAGAGCAGCCTTGATTTCTACCGGACCTACCACCCCCATCCTGACCAGAATCTGGCCCAGAAGTTCGTTGGTCTGTTTCTGTTCCGCCAAGGCCCGTACCAGGTTGCTGCTGGAAAGAAAGCCGCCGTCCATCAGAATTTGACCAAGCAACTGCCTCTTCTGTCCTTGAGTTGTCATCTGAATCTCCTTTTGCAATCAATGGTTATCAATTTCAAAGCATCATCTCACTACGAATAACGGAACTCATGATTTGATTATCAGCTATTGTGAATAGTTAAGTCTGTAGGGAAAGCTTGAATGTTACATTAATTGTTGTCGGCAGGTGTAATTCCGTGCAGGAGGGCGAATTTGACCAGGGAGGGGATGTTATTGACGTTGAGTTTCAACATGAGTCTGCTGCGATAGGTTTCAACACTTTTTGGTGAAAGGGACAGAATCTCAGCTATCTCAGCGCTTGTCTTCCCTTCAGCGACAAACTGGAGAACTTCCCGTTCACGCTGACTCAGACTTTCCAGGGGGCTTGCACAACGGTGCGAATTCCTGGCATACGACAGCCTGGATGGGGCCTCTACCCCCGCGCCAAAATAATGTTGTCCCTTCATAACCGCGTGAATGGCCTTGACGACCCATGCCCCCGCGGATTCCTTGAGCAGGTAGGCGTGCGCACCGGCCTGCATCGCTCGAAAGATATGCTCATTGGTATGATGCATGGAGAGAATGATAATCTTGACTGATGGCAGACGTTCACAGATCATGCGTGTTGCCTCGATACCGTTCATCTCCGGCATGGCGATGTCCATTACGATGACATCGGGTTTCAGCGCCACGGCCTTTTCTATCGCATCGCGACCGTCAAGGGCTTCACCGACAACGATCATTTCTTCAAGGGATTCGAGAATCATCCTGAGGCCTTCACGTACAACGGCATGGTCATCTGCGATCAAGATTCTGACTGGCATCTAAACGCCCTCCATGGGTATTTCAACCATTACCGAGGTGCCCTGTCCGGGTGCCGAATCGACAGAAAACGAACCGCCGATCAATTCCGCACGTTCACGCATGATTGACATCCCCCAGCCCGGCATCCGACGCATTGAAGGCGGCGTGGGGGCACTTCCGGTCCCGTCGTCGCCGACGGTGAACAGCAATCTGCTGTTATCCAGATGGAGTGAAATCGTCACGGTTTTCGCATGTGCATGTTTCGCCGTGTTCATGAGAGCCTCCTGGTATATACGGAACAGTGCCGTCTCAACCTCAGTTTTCAATCGGGGGAAGGGCTCGTCGGCTTGTATGGATACCGCGATACCGGTACGTGAAGAAAAGAGCTCGGCGTGCCAGCGCAGAGCGGAAAGCAGGCCGTAGTCGTCAAGCACCGGGGGGCGCAGGCCGGACATGATATTTCTGGTGGTGCGACTAATGGTTTCGATCAATCTTGAAGAATCATCGAGCCGTGCGGCTACGTTTTTCGTTACGTTCTGTGCAAGCGCATTGCTGATAATCGAGAAATTCATACCCAGGACCGTCAGGTCCCGACCGATTTCATCATGAAGTTCAGTTGCGAGTTTTCTCCTGAGTTCTTCTTCCATCTCGATCAGTCGTCGAGCGTAATCGCGCAGAGCTTCTTCGGCCTGTTTGCGGGCCAGTATCAGTGTCCAGGCCTTGAGTGCGTGGTTAACGGTTTCGGGTATATGCGCAAAAGTTTCGGCAGACTTTACAACGTAATCCTGTATTCCCGCCTTCATAACCTGCACAGCAATCTGTTCACTGCCTTTGGATGTCATCAGGATTATCGGCCAGGCTTCATGTGCCAATGATGCCAAATCACTGCCGTTGCCATCCGGCAAGCGATAATCGGTCAGAACAAGGGCCGGTTGGTGGCGACTCAGCAAATCCCCCGCCTCCTGAAGTGTACCGGCAATTTCCAGCCTGTAGTTCTCAGGCGCGAGCTGAAACGATCGTTGAATGGCAATCACATGGCTAAGGTCGTCTTCGACAAGCAGAATCAGGGGGGCATCTGTATTTTTTGTCAACATGCTGTCTCACGGATTTTCTGCGGTCATGACTTTTATAGTTGTGGCAGGGGACTTGATCAGCGGAAACCGTGAAATAAGGTTGCAGCATCTCACGATTTATTTGCCAAGCCGCCTGCCAGTTCTGTCTCACATTCTTCAATGATCCTGGCGAGTTCATCCTCTGAGATATCCGACAGTACAAAGGTACCCGTGGCATTCTTTTGAACACGGCTGATACCGGGATAGCGTTTTTCCAGAACTTTGATCTCCATGGCCTGACTTTTGACCGTTGCCAGCAAACGGCGATTTTCGGCCTCCAGATCATACTTCTCTATGGCCGACATGAGTGCATAGCGCAGTTGGGTGTCATCCCAGGGCTTCAGGAAAAAGCGATAAATCTCTCCGACGTTAACGGCCCGCATGGCAGCATCCAGGGTTGCATGCCCGGTCAACAGGATACGGACAGTATTGGGCGAGCGGCGTTTTACCTCGGCCAGCAGCTCTGAGCCCTGCATTCCTACCATACGCTCATCGGAAACAATTACTTTGACGTTCTTGCCCTTCATGAGTTCAAGGGCCTCGTTGCCGCTGGAAGCGGTAATCAGCTCATAAGGTTCATCTATCAGCGACCGGGTGAGAGCAGACAAAACATTTGCTTCATCGTCCACCAGCATGACCAGATTTTTCATGATTCATCTCCCGTGTTATGACACTGCGGTAACTGTTCAGGTTGAAAGGCTGAAGGCTGATGTAAATGCATTTCTTGGGTATTGACTTCAAACTTCCAATTCCAGTTCTTTTACAATCTCCAGAAAATTATCCACGATAACCGGATCAAGTACCGTTCCGCTCATTGCCAGGAACTCGCGCATGGCGACCTCCGGTGGCATGGCTTTCCGGTAGGGGCGATCGGAAACCAGGGCGTCATATACATCTGCTACCGCCACTATGCGCGCCTCCAGCGGGATGGCTTCGCCGGACAGGCCTGTGGGATAGCCCAGCCCGTTAAAGTTTTCATGGTGGTAGAGAACAATATTTACGGTTATCTGATGCATGCCGGCCGCCCGGGCGACTTCGCCGCCCCAGTCGGGATGCTGGCGGATAACCTTCATCTGATCATCATCCAGTTTTCCCGGAAAATTAAGCGTGGCTTCCGGTACACCAATCTTGCCGCAGTCGTGGAGCATGGCGCCATGCTCCACGTGGGTAAGTACCTCCGGGCTCAATCCCAGTCGTTTGCCAAGCGCCACGGAAAATTCCACCACCCGGTCACAATGCCCGCGGGTGTAGTGATCCTTCAGTTCGATTGCCTGAGCCAGAGAGCGGTAAACCGCTTCATCTTTCAGCCGCAGGGAATTCAACAGTTCGTAGCGCATCACACAGCCATCTACCATATCCATCAGCTCCTGGTCGTCCCAGGGTTTGACCACGAAGCGATACGCCTCGCAGCGGTTAATGGCGTTAAGCGTCGTCCCCAGATCGGCGTAAGCGGTCATCATGACCCTGATCGTATCGGGAGCCAGATGTCGGGCTTTGCAGAGAAAATCAATGCCCGACCCGCCCGGCATCTGGTTATCCGAAACAATTACGGCACATGTGTTCGAATTCAGGAGTTCCAGTGCCTGAGCGGCGCTGTCCGCAAAAAGAATCCTGTGCGGCGAATCTGCGAACAATCGCCGGAGTGCGTTACGGATCCCAGCTTCATCATCTACAAACATGATAGTTGCCATCATAAATCCTTGAGATGCGAGAAACTGTTTTCGGGATCAATCGGCAGTCGGATTGTGAAGGTAGTGCCCACGCCGACCGTGCTCTGAACCAGCAGATCGCCGCCGTGCCTTTTGACGATGTCGAAACTGATGGCCAGTCCGAGGCCGGTTCCTTTACCGATGTCCTTGGTTGTGAAAAACGGCTCAAATATCTTGCCCAGATATTCAGAGGGGATGCCGCATCCATTATCGGCAACACTGATTTCAACCGAATCTCCGATCTGTGCTGTCGCCAGGGTAATCAATCCGTTTCCATTAACAGAGTGGGCGGCATTTATCAGAAGATTCATGACCACCTGCCCGATCTGCTGCGGTCGGCAGAGTACCGGAGGCAGGTCCGAAAGTTGCAGTACGAGTTCAGCCACATATTTTAATTCGTTACTCACGATGCTGGCCGTGTTCCTGATAACCTCTGTCAAGTTGCAACAAACAGCCTCGTTACCGTCGGCCCGCGCAAAACTTTGCAACTCCTGTACGATCTTGGAAACCCGTCGTGAGCCTTCCATCGTCTCGCTTATCATTTCGTGCAGGTCAGCGATCAGATAATCCAGGCTGATCTGCTGTTTCAGGTCTGCAATCGCCGATCTGGTGGCTTGATCGGCACATTTTTGAATGGCCTGTTCTTGAGACTCGATAAAGCTGATCAGTTTATCGGTATATTTCCTGAGAGAGTTCAGATTGCTGGTGATGTATCCGATCGGGTTATTGATCTCGTGCGCGACACCGGCAGCCAGAAACCCGATGGAAGCCATCTTTTCCTGCTGAATGACCTGCGCCTGGGACTCCCGCAACTGTTTCTCAACGTTTTTCTTGTCCAGCAGCAGCTTCCATTCACGTAGCGCCCGTTCAAGGGTGCCGGCCATTAATGCAAAAGCCTCGGGTGATTTTACGATATAGTCAAGCGCTCCGGCCTTGATCGCCTCGACCGCTACCTGCTCGTTGCCGTAACTGGTCATCAGCAGGATCGGAAAAAGGCCGTCTTCCGCCGGGCTGGTCAGAACTTCGACCGCCCGGCCATCAGGCAGGTTCAGGTCCATAATGGCAACATCGGGTGACTGCTGTGCCGCGTGTTCATGAAATCCCTGCAACGAATCGACGATCTCGATGTCGTATTTATTGTCGGAAGTTTTGAGGGCACGTCTGATCGCCGTGGAATGCGCGATATCATCCTCAACGATCAGAATTTTCAGAGGAGGTGTTTCCATTGTGCTCTCTTTCAAGTCTGCGGGTATTTGTTCAAAGTCAGCCAATAGCCCCCGAACGCGTCCAGCAGGCTGGAAAACTGCGAGAAATCAACCGGTTTGACCAGATAACTGTTGGCACGATACTCATATGCCTTGGTAATATCCGACTCACTTGCCGAGGTTGTCAGGATCACGACCGGTATCTGGAGCAGAGACGGGTCTTCCTTTATCATTTTAAGTACTTGCAAACCATCAACCTTGGGCAGCCGGAGGTCCAGCAACACAATTCCGGGGCGGGGAGAATTGACGGGATCGCTGTAGTCAGCGCGTCGATACAGGTAGTCCAGTGCGGCCTGGCCGTCAGGCACCGAAATCATGCGGTTGGCAGTCCGGAGCTTTTCAAAATTTCTCCTTACGATCTCGGCATGGGCCGGATCATCTTCCACCAGTAGTATAATGAACTGTTCAGTATGCATGTTTGACACTCCGGAAGGTTTAACTTCATAGATCAGTTGTAGCCTACCGTAAAACTGAAAAGTTTCAAGCAGAACCGTATAATCAAATTAGATTTTTTCAAAACTCCGGGTTGTTTAAATTTTTCTTTGTTTGTTCGGCAACGCAATCTCTACATGTTTTCTTTGCAAGCATCCGGAAGGGTAAACCGGAAGCAGCTGCCTTGCCCCACACCAGCGGATTCAACCCGGATATGGCCGCCGTACAGCTCTATGATACGCCTGACCATTGTCAGACCCATGCCGACACCGCCGCTGTGTTGGTCCAGTTGTTCAAATATTCCGAAGACCTTTTCCTGGTGTTCGGGGGCGATACCAATGCCGTTGTCGCAGACATAAAAGACTGTTTCTCCCGGCTGTATTTCGACGCCGATTTCGATCAGTGGCGCAGGTTGGTCGCCCATGTACTTGACGGCATTATCCAGCAGATTCTGCCAGATCTGCAGCAGACGACGCCGGTCACCACACAGGAGCAGGTCGGCGTCGCTGACCCGGACATCAACCCTGCCGGCACTGATCTGACCCGCCACTGCATCCAGCGCCTCTGTGGCCAGCTCCCGGAATGTGATCTCTTTATGGGGGAGAATTGACCGGCCGATTCGTGACATTTCCAGCAATTCATTCAGCAAGGCCTCCATCCTGTTGGCTGCGGAATGGATGAACTCCAGGTCCTTGCCGATACGCTTGTTGTTGGCGGCGGATATGTCCTGCTCCAGATAACCGAGGAAGGTTTTGAACGTTATCAGCGGGCTGCGCAGGTCGTGGGAAACGGAGTAGATCATCTGTTCAATTTCGTGGTTCTTCCTGTTCAGCTCATCTGCCACCTGTTTGCGTTCGGTGATATCGTGGATGATGTGGATGCTGCCGGTCAATTCCCCGGCAGTGTCATACAGCGGGGTCACGCTGATGGAATAGTCACCGTGCAGCACCGGCAGATAGACCTCTTCCTTGTGTGAGGCACCATCTTTCAGCAGTTTGGCGTGCGGGCAGTAGTCGGGATGGGTATCCTGTTGATGTATAAGGCGGCAGCAGTGCTGGCCGATGAGAGCGGTGGCGTTAAGCTGCAGTTTTTCCCTCATGGTCCGGTTGGCCCTGACGATACGGTGCTCCCTGTCCAGGATGGCGATCAGGTCCGGCATGCTGTCGAAGGTGTTCTGCCATTCATCACGTGATACTCTGAGGGCCTGCACAGCGCGCCGGCGCTGGACGAGGTAGATTGCAAGAGGTACAAGGAACACCAGGATCAGCACCAGAAACTTGGCTGTTTCAAGCGCTTTACTGCTCCCGAGTAACGATTGCAGCATGGTTTTTCCAAACGTTGCACCGGCGGATTCCGCCATCTTGTTTCTCCTGGTTTACTGGATGACCCTTCACCAGAGACCTGCGAGGTTTTGAAAACCTCGCAGGTCTTTCTCTCAACCCTTCGACTCCGCTCAGGGCAGGCCCTCATCTCTCAACCTTCAACCTTCAACCTTCAACCTGATGGTTAAGCGGCAGCCGCACGGTAAAGCTTGTGCCGATACCGACCTCGCTCTCGACGGTTATCTCGCCGCCATGCTGCTTGATGATGTCGTAGCTGATCGAGAGCCCCAGGCCGGTGCCCTTGCCGACCTCTTTCGTAGTAAAGAACGGATCGAAGATACGGGTCAGATTTTCCGGGGCGATACCCTTGCCGGTATCGCTGATACGTATGAAAATATCGCCGTTTTCATTAAACGTTCTGACACGAATGATACCGTGTCCTTCGATGGCGTGGGCCGCATTGACCACCAAATTCATGAACACCTGACTGAGTTTTTGGGGATAGCAGTTCAGCAGGGGGAGTTGCGGGTCGTAATCCAGCTCCACATCGGCCACGTATCGAATCTCGTTGCGGGCCATGTTGAGGGTACTATCCAGGCAGTCATTGATGTTGAACGGCTTGCACTGGTCTTCATCCGCATGGGAGAAACTTTTCAGGTCATTAACGATGCCGCGCACCCGTCCCGTGCCCTCCAGCGATTCTTCCAGCAGTTTGTGGAGGTCGTTCAGGATAAAGTCGATTCGCATTTTTGTCCGGATTTCGTCCAATAATGCGACGGTTTCCAGGTCGCCCTTCTTCTGAACCGATTCAATCACGGCATTCTCGAAATCCTTAAGCCGTTGCATGTACTTGGTCATAGTGGTGAGATTGCTGGAGATAAAACCCATCGGATTGTTGATCTCGTGGGCCACACCGGCGGCCAACTGTCCGATTGAAGCCATTTTTTCCTGCTGGAAGGCCTGGGCTTGGGTCTGCTGCAGCTCGGCGTAGGCCTTCTGAAGGTTTGTGTTCATCTTGCGAAACTCGGTCGTTTCGTGGATGGTGACAACTGAACCCCGCACGTTGTCGGTACCGACCTGTTTCAGTTCGTTGAAGAGCAGCTCAAAGTGGCGGGCACCGCCATCGCTGACCATATGTCCGTGTATGTCATCGCAACTGATGATCTCCATGCCGGAACTGATAAACAGCTCAAGACAATTGAGGCCGAGGATCTGGTTGTAGAAAAGTCCGGTGAAGGTTGTGACGGCCCGGTTACAGCGTGTGATGCCGCCGGCGGGATCGCACATCAGAACCATTTCGGGGATGCTGTCCAGGGTATCTTCCCATTCCTGTTTGCCGATCGTGACCAGGGAGAACATTGCATTCAGTTCGCTATGCTTGAGCAGCAGTTCCTCTGTATTGTTCAAAAGCTCAGCTTCGTATATTTTCCGATGGGTAATATCCTCATTGACGGCCAGGAAGCGGATGATCTTCCCCTGATCATCCATGATCGGGGAGATGGAAGCGCTTTCCCAGTAAAGCTCGCCGCTTTTCTTCTTGTTGTGAAATTCCCCGTGCCAGCTGTTGCCCCGGGTGATGGTTCGCCAGAGTTCGGCATACTGATCGGGCGGCGTTTCTCCTGACTTGAGAATCCGCGGATTCTGACCCACAGCTTCTGCGGCGCTATAGCCGGTCAGCGTGCAGAATTTGTGATTGACGTACTCGATTGTACCGTCTGGGTCGGTGATAACGATGGCATTGGGGTTGTTTTCAACGGCCCAGGAGAGTATGCGCTGTTCTTCTTCGGCAAGCTTGCGCTCGGTCATATCCAGCAGGGTCTCTATGGCGGCAACTTTGCGGTCTTTTCCGTCATAAACCGGGGCCGCATCGAAATACAGATAACACCGGCGGCCATTGATGTTTTCATACCACCCCTCTGACTGAAGTCCCCCCGGGACATGCTGCGAAAGCCGGATGGAACCGTAGAGCTGAGCCGGCTGCGCCTCGTCTCCCGACAGGATGATGTCGGCCAGCACCGGTCGCGGGCCCGGATAAAAAGGCTGCCACTGGCGGTTGCTGCCGATCATCTCATCGGCCGTCAAGCCGGTAAGATCCTGCATGGCGCTGTTCCAGACCAGGATGCGGTGTGCGGCATCCAGGACAAAGATCGGTACAGCGGCCTTGTTGATCAGTTCTTCGGCAAATGACCTTTGATAACGCATCTCAGCCTGCATCCTGCGAATCAGGGTGATATCGGTGAAGCTGCCCCGCATCCCCAACAGATCACCCTGATCATTATATACCGTGTGGTGCAGATGGCTGACCCAGCGTTTTTCACCATCTTTCCTCACAATGATCAGCTCGATATGCTCACGAGTCCCGGAGGCTTCAACCGGCTCGTGCCGATGTTGGTCCCATTTCTTACGCGAAACGGGATGAATGATTCTGTCCAGCAGGTCAGGTGCTGCATAGAATTCTTCATCATGGAAACCGGTCAGATCCAGACAATTGGGCGAGATAAACCGCGTCGTTCCACCCGGTTCGCGCCAATAGGCGACCTCGGCCGTAAATTCAGCCACGATGCGATAGGTTTCCTGAGACACCAGCAGGTTCTGATGCTGGGAGTCAAATTCTTTGACCATGCTGTTCAGAGCTATACCCAACTGCCTCAGGTCACCGCTGAGAGTATCGGGCAGCATACGGTCGTGGCCCTGCCTGGTGTGCATGCCGCTGATGTGGTCGATGACGAGTTGCAGGGGGGCCATCAACGTACCGATTACCTTCCGGATAATCAGCCCGGACAACAGTGCGATCAGTACGAATGAAATTACAAGTTTTTGGATTAAGTCGGTCTTATTTGGTTGGGAGCTGAAAAGGTAAAAAGTGATGGAAGAAGTCAAAGCCGGGGCGAGGATTGACATAACAACCGCGTAGATTGTTATTTTTGACCTGAGAGACATATCTCTGGTACTGGCAGGCGCCATAAATGCCCCAATGCGGAATCGATTTCTACAGCTTATCGCAACATGTTTATATTGCAACCTATCTGAATGTAAAACACTTGTATGTAGGGAAAGCTTGAAAGTAATTAATCCTCAATCCGGGCTGGAATAAGATCCGGCGGAGCGCCCGGAATCAGTACCCGTTTGACGACAACGGCCCGGAATTGCCATGAAGGTCAACACCGGGCCATGTATCGGAAACATGTCTGAAGCAGGAGAAGATGTGTTGATGCTACGGTTTGAGGTTAAGGACGTGATCGTGCTGATGAACGTACGGGCAATAGCCGCGACAGTCTCTGTGTCTTACCCCTGGCTGCTGAAGAAATACCTGACAATGTCATTGTAAAAGGCCAGCACCATCAGACTCAGCAGCAGGAACAGCCCGATCTGCTGGGCGTATTCACGCACCTTCCGGTTGACCGGGCGTCCGATAATCAGTTCGCAGAAGAAAAAGAACAGGTGCCCGCCGTCCAGCACCGGCACCGGCAACAGGTTGAGCACCCCCAGATTGATCGACAGCAGGGCCATGAAGGCCAAAAAGCTTGATGCGCCCATCTGGGCGGTCTCACCGGCCATTTTTGCGATCATGATCGGCCCGCCGACGCTGTCCATCGGTACTACCCGCTGGACCATCTTGACCAGCGACATGAATGTCAGGTCAATCACCTTCCAGGTCTGTAAAGAACCTTTGATGACCGCCTGGAAAGGGTTTGATTTCTCTGTGATGATTTCACCGGCGGCGGCAATTCCTATGGCGTGACCCTTGATGCTCTCGCCGAAAAGGTTCTTTGAGACCCGAGCTTCCGGGGTGATGGTGAATTGGAGCGATTCAGCTCCTCGTTTTACGCTCAGCTTGACCGGTTGTCCCTTGCCCGCAGCGATCGTCCCGGCGATATCGTCCCACTGCGTAATGGTCTTGCCGTTTATGTCCGTGACAACATCGCCCTTGAGCACACCCGCCCGGGCAGCCGGTTTGTCCTTGATAACTTCACCGATTTTGGAGGTGACAGTCGGGACCCCCAGTATGCAGAGCAGGATAAAAATCAGCCAGGCAAAAACCAGATTGAAGACCGGGCCGGCCATGACTATGGCAATGCGGGCCAGGGGCGGCTTATGGGCAAAGGAGCGGGCCTTCTCGGCTTCGGTCAGTTCCGGCAGTTCATCAAGAGGCTCCCCCGATTCCTCGTCGTAGGCCTTCTCCGTGTCCAGGGGAGTTTTTTCGGCACCGCCTTCAATGACCCCGCCTTCTCCGAACATCTTGACATAGCCCCCCAGCGGGAAGGCCGACAACAGGTACTCCGTCTCGCCGATCTGTTTTCCGAACAGTTTGGGGCCAAAGCCGAGGGAGAATTTTTCGACCTTGACATTGAACAGCTTGGCTACGATGAAATGTCCGAACTCATGGACAAATATCAGGATTCCCAGGACAAATATTGCATAGATAACCATCATATCAGTTTCTCAAGCCTCCGCAGATTGTGCATGCCGTATCCCGGCCCCAGCTGTCGGCCAGCAGAACCTCGTCAATAGATTTCAAATCATGGGCCTGGTGCCGGTCCATGGTGCGTTCAATCACATCCGCAATCTGAATGAAGCCGATTTCACCGTTCAGAAAGGCCTCAACGGCGATCTCGTTGGCGGCGTTCATGACCGCCGGCATGCTCTCACCATCGTTGATGGCCCGATAGGCCAGTCCCAGGCAGCGGAATTTGTCCAGATCCGGTTTGAAGAAGGTCAGCCCGGAGAAGATTGTCAGATCCAGGGCCTTGACACCGGTTGCGATCCGTTCGGGGTAGGAGAGGGCATAGGCGATGGGCGCCTTCATATCCGGCGTGCCGAGCTGGGCAATGACACAGCCGTCCACATACTCGACCATGGAGTGGATGATGCTCTGGGGGTGGATGTTGACCTCGATCTTTTCCACCGGTACGTCAAACAGCCAGCGTGCCTCCAGAACCTCCAGCCCCTTGTTCATCATGGTGGCCGAATCGATGGTGATCTTTCGGCCCATGCTCCAGTTGGGGTGATTCAGGGCGTCACGCACGGTGACCTGTGCCAGCTGCTCGACCGGGGTGTTCCTGAAGGGGCCGCCGGACGCGGTCAGGATGATCTTGCTGATGTCCTGGCTGCGATGACCCTCGATGGACTGGAATACGGCGCTGTGCTCGCTGTCCACCGGATACAGCCTGACGTTGTAGCGGGCGACCATCTCCATGAAAATATGTCCGGCCGTGACCAGGGTTTCCTTATTGGCCAGGGCGATGTCCTTGCCGGCACGTACCGCTGCTGCAGTGGGGGTAAGACCGGCGGCCCCGACGATGGCGGCAACAACCATCTCGGTCTCATCGGAGGTCGCGGCCGCTATCAGTCCTTCCACGCCGCCCAGAATCTCGACCTCAAGACCGTGACACAGCTCTTTCAACTGCGGAACATCCGCCTCCGAGGCAACGGCAGCGATGCGCGGAGAGAACTGGCGGATCTGGCGGGCAAACAGTTCCAGGTTTTTCCCGGCTGTCAGGGCAACGACCCGGAAACGGTCGGGGTAGGCGGCGACGATCTCCAGGGTGCTGACACCGATGGAGCCGGTCGAGCCGAGGATGGAAAGATGTTTCATGGGTTATCCCTTGCCCTTCATGAATTGGATACGTACGTTTACAAAATCAATTCTGCGTACCCCGATAAACGGAGATAGTGCGTTTACGAAATGTTTTCTGCTAAATACATGCAGAAAACATTTCTAACTTACTAAAGCCGCAGAATTGATTTTGAACGTACTAAAAAAAGTAGATGACGTAATAGTACAGGGCTGGAGCAGCAAAGATGATGCTGTCAAGCCGGTCCAGGACGCCGCCGTGACCGGGTATGCAGGTGCCGGAATCCTTGACGCCGAAACTGCGCTTGAGCAGGGATTCGAACAGGTCGCCGGTCTGGCCCAGGACACCTACCAATACAGCTGTCAGCAGTGCATCTGTCAAGGTCAGTTGCGGAAAGAAGGTGAACTTTGCCAGCAGGGTGCCGCCGATGCTGCCGACCAAACCGCCCAGGGCTCCCTCGATGCTTTTCTTGGGGCTGACCAGCGGATAGAGGCGGTGCTTGCCGAATGCGCAGCCGGTGTAGTAGGCGGCCGAGTCATTGGTCATGACGATCAGCATCAGCACCAGCAGCCACTGCCAGCCATAGACTGTCAGATCCAGCAGCACCAGGTGCATCAGCAGAAAGGGTATGTAGATGAAGCCCAGTATGGCATAGGCTATTTCCAGGGCGGCGCTGCCGATGTCCCGGATGCGGAACAGGAACAACAGTGCGAATGCCAGAAACAGCCCGGTGATGCCGGCAAGCGCCAACCGGTCACTCCCGGCGAAAGGAATGAAGATCATCAAGGCGCTGAAGACTGCCGCCGGCCAGATTTCAAGCCTGCGCGCCGGCAGGGCCATGCGGTAAAACTCGTACATTCCAAGAAAGCAGAAAACGGACAGCAGGCAGGCAAACGGAAGGGGGCCGCCTTTTGTGATGGTCAGGATGACAACCGGCAGAAGGATGAGGGCCGTAATCAGGCGTTTAATGATTAATCCCCCTTGTTGAGTTGATCGCTGGTCTTGCCGAAACGTCGCTCGCGGGACTGAAAATCGGACAGCGCTTTATGGAATTCGTTGATGGTGAAATCGGGCCAGTTGATATCGGTGAAGTACAGTTCGGTGTAGGCCAGCTGCCAGAGCAGAAAATTACTGATGCGCATTTCGCCGCTGGTCCGTATCAGGAAGTCGGGGTCAGGCAGTCCGCCGGTATCAAGGTAACTGCCGAAAATATCGATTGTAATATCATCCGGCGAGAGTTTGCCGACCATCACATCCCGGGTCAGGCGGGCGGCAGCCATGCTCAGCTCCTGGCGGCCGCCGTAGGAAAGCGCCAGCGTCAGAACCATGCCGGTGTTGTTGGCTGTCTCATGGATAGCTTCTTCCAGAGTCTGGTTGACGTCATCCGGCAGATCGCTGCGGTTGCCGATTACGTTGTAGCGGATATTATTGCGCATCATCCGGGCGGTTTCATTGCGGATGTATTTCTTGAGCAGCGTCATCAAGGCCCGCACCTCTATGGCCGGCCGCAACCAGTTCTCCGATGAGAATGCGAACAGGGTCAGGTATCTGATTCCCATCAGAGATGCCTGTTCAACCACCATCTTGACCGTTTCGGCGCCGCGCTGGTGCCCGACGATGCGTTTGAGCATACGCTGCTGAGCCCAGCGGCCGTTGCCATCCATGATAATGGCCAGGTGTTTTGGAAGCTTGTCCGGATCAAGCGGCTCCATCAGACTTCCATAACCTCTTTTTCCTTATGGGCCACGGCCTCATCCACCTTTGCCTCGAAGCTCTTGGTGACATCCTGGACGTCTTTCTCGTTTTTTTTGAGATCATCCTCGGTGATGGCCTTGTCCTTCTCAAGCTTCTTCAGCTTGTCGATAGCATCACGGCGGATGTTGCGCAGGGCAACCTTGTCTTCTTCGGCCTTTTTCTTGAGATCCTTGACAATCTCCCGGCGGCGGTCTTCCGTCAGCGGCGGCAGGTTCAGCCGGATCGTACGGCCATCGTTGGAGGGGGTCAGGCCGATGTTGGCATTCAGGATGGCCTTTTCGATGGCCGGGATGATTTTGGCTTCCCAGGGCGAGATGGTGATAGTGCGCGGTTCGGGCACCGCCAGGGTCGCAACCTGGCTGATTGATGACGCATTGCCGTAATAATCGACTTTGAGGCCGTCAAGGATCGAAGTCGATGCACGGCCGGTTCTGACTTTCTGGAATTCATTCTTGAGAACACCCAGGGTTTTCTCCATATGGACCTTCATATCATCGAGTACGGTTTTCGGCATGTCTATTCTCCTTGTACAATAGTTCCGATCTTTTCGCCGCTGATTACCTTTTTGATGTTTCCGGGGGTTGTCAGATCGAAAACGATGATCGGCAGTTTGTTGTCCATGCAGAGCGAGATGGCGGTCGCATCCATGACCTGCAGCCCCTTTTTGAGGACATCGATATAGGTGATTTCCGGTAGTTTGACCGCCTCCGGATCTTTTTTCGGGTCGGCGGAATAGACACCGTCCACCTTGGTACCCTTGAGGATCACCTGTGCATTGATCTCCATGGCCCGCAGGCTGGCGGCGGTGTCGGTGGTAAAGTAGGGGTTGCCGGTGCCGCCACCGAAAATAACCACACGCCCCTTTTCCAGGTGGCGCATGGCGCGACGGCGGATATAGGGCTCGGCTACCTCCTGCATGGCGATGGCCGACTGGACACGAGTGGAAATCCCCTGTTTTTCCAGCGCATCCTGCATGGCCAGGGAGTTGATTACCGTGGCCAGCATGCCCATGTAGTCGGCGCTGGCCCGGTCCATTCCCTTGGATGAGGCCGCCAGGCCGCGGAAGATGTTGCCGCCGCCGATCACCAGCGCCAGTTGGACACCCTGGGTCACAACCTCGCTGATCTCTTTGGCAATGGCATTGATCGTCTGCGGGTCAATGCCGTAGCCCTGATCGCCGGCCAGTGACTCGCCGGATAACTTGAGAAGTACCCTGGTATACGACGGCCTGCTCATGATCTGCCTCCTCGGTCTGTTTCTCGCTGCTTGAGCTGGCAGATTTGAGATGATGCCAAGGCGGCAAGGAACAGACGAACGAGGCGTACCTGACGGTACGTCGAGAAGTCTGCGACGAGCCAACGCCGGCAGCGCTCAAATATGACGGCTCATAATAAAAAAGCCGGCCATGTTGGCCGGCTTTACCGTATTTACAGGCCGGCCGCTGCCGCCACCTCGGCGGCAAAGTCCGATTCCTTTTTCTGGAGCCCCTCGCCGAGGACATAGCGCTCGAAGCCCGTGATGGTCACGTTGCCGCTGACAGCGTTACCGCAATCCTTGGCAACCTGCTGGATGGACTTGTCGGTGTCCTTGACGAACTGCTGCTCGACCAGACAGATCTCGGCATAGAACTTCTTGACCTGTCCCTCGATGATCTTTTCGATGATTGCGTCCGGCTTGCCTGATTCCTTGGCTTTGGCGCGGTAGATGTCCTTCTCGCGCTCCAGCACGTCGCTATCGACCTGATCCTGATTGACATAACGCGGAGCAGCCGCGGCGGCGTGCATGGCGATGTCTCGTGTGAAGGCCTTGAGGAGATCTTTATTGGCATCGGTAACGGCGGGGCTTGCAATCTGCACCAGCACGCCGATCTTGCCGCCGGCATGAATGTAGGAACCGACACAGCCGTCGCCTTCCACAGCCAGCTTTGCAAAGCGACGGATCTGAAGGTTCTCGCCGATGATTGAAATGGATTCTTTCAGGTAGGACTCAACGGTTTTCGATGCATCGCCGCAGAACGGCTGCTGCAGCATGGCTTCGACATCGGCCGGGGAGTTGGCCAGAATGTGCTGGCCGATGTTTGCGACAAAGGCCTGAAAGGTGTCGTTCTTGGCCACGAAATCGGTTTCACTGTTGACTTCCAGCAGGACACCGGTTTTCAGGTCGTCGGAAATGAACGCTGCGACCATACCTTCGGTCGCGGCGCGACCGGCTTTCTTGGCTGCTGCGGCAAGGCCTTTGGTACGAAGAAAGTCAACGGCTTTCTCAAAGTCGCCACCGGTTTCTTCAAGAGCTTTTTTGCAGTCGAGCATACCTGCTCCGGTGGATTTTCTCAATTCATTGATCTGTGCAGCTGTAACAGCCATTTCTATCCTCCATTCCCGTCTGCGGGAATTCTTAGTAGTGAGATTGGTGGTACGGTGTTGGAAAACTTCTTTTATGCCGCAACTTCTTCAACGGCTTCGGCTGCGGTCTCTTCAAGGGCTTCGGCGGCATCGTCCTTTGAACGGGCGGCGTTGCGGGCGGCGTTGCCTTCGATGACGGCATCAGCCATTTTCGAGGTCAGCAGGCGGATGGCGCGGATAGCATCGTCGTTACCCGGGATGACGTGATCGATCGGGTCGGGGTCGCAGTTGGTGTCAACGATGGCCACAACCGGGATGCCCAGCTTGTTGGCTTCCTGAACAGCGATCTCTTCGTTTTTGGGGTCGATGACAAATATCAGGCCGGGGAGCTTGTGCATGGCTTTGATACCGCCCAGGATCTTCTGCAGCTTGGCGCGTTCCTTGTCAAACTGGAGCGATTCCTTTTTGGTATAGGCTTCAACAGTGCCGTCTTCGAACATGGCATCCAGGCGCTTGAGGCGGTCGATGCTCTGCTTGACCGTGGCGAAGTTGGTCAGCATGCCGCCCAGCCAGCGCTGGTTGACGTAATGCATGCCGCAGCGCAGGGCCTCTTCGGCAACCGAGTCCTGGGCCTGTTTCTTGGTTCCGACGAACAGGATCGTGTTGCCTTCCTGGGCGGATTCCTTGACGAAGTTGTAGGCGGATTTGAAATAACGGACGGTTTTCTGCAGGTCGATGATGTAGATCCCGTTACGGGCCCCGAAAATGTAGGGTTTCATCTTGGGGTTCCAACGCTTGGTCTGGTGACCGAAATGAACACCGGCCTCCAGAAGTTCCTTCATGCTGATACTTGACATAGTCTTTCTCCTTTGGTTTGTCCTCCACCCCGTAAATCCCTGCAAGCCTACCCCCGGTAATCGGGATAAGTTAGTTGACGAAATTGTTTTCTGCCAAAAACGCATAAAACAATTTCTAACTTACTAAAAGGGACACCGCTGGTTCAAATCGGGGTGTGTGAAATGAAAAGCGTTATTTTATATCACAGTGGTACTAATGAAGGCAAGCGGAAATTCCTGAGGTCAGTATGTTCGGCTTGCAGAGGGACTTCCCATCAGAAAGAGGCTGTAGTCTCCCGGTGCGAGGTGTACCGCGTTGACGGATGAATCGGGAAAGGTCTTGGCGTAAAAGCGCGCCGCGTCCTCGGCGTCGCGGTCGTACCAAAGGCAAATCGTGTTCTTTGCTGGCTTGGTCATGTCATTTCTCCTTTGTGATTAGACACCCGACGCCGGAGTAAAAGATGCGCTCGCAGTCGAAGGGCATTGGCTCGGCGGCCAACGTGGAAAGGCACACCGGCTCGGCGGGGGCTTTTTCCCGCTGACCGGTGCTGCCGTTAGTTGGAACTTCGGTTTTTCTCTGTGCATTTCCGTAAAAGATGACTCTGAGGCAGGAACTCTAGCCGACGCGTACTTTTTTGGTGCGGCTGCTTGATCTTGTAGTTAGGCAGGTTTCAAGGGTTTCATGGATAGCTTCACGTACTATGTCGGTAAGTTTCAATCCTTGACTGAACTGTTTTAATGCCTCATTCATCAGAGTCTGATAATTGCCTCCGACCATCTCCGCTCGTGCTTTGAAGGTTGCTAACACGTCGTTGTCCACTCGCATGGTAATGCGTGATTTTCCTCCGCTTTCTGCTTGAAGCTTTGCAAGATGAGGAGTCTCACTCACCGATTTTGCAGATGTAAAATCAAAGTCTTTGTATTTTTCATACATTTTGTCAGAACTGGTTTTCATAGCGCCCCCGTTGCGGCTCATTTGCTTTCCATGCAGATATGAGTCGTATTGTTTCATCTCTGTAAGTGTAGACAACCATTAAAATCCGCCCTTTACCGCCCATTCCCAATGTGATGAATCTTTGTTCGTCTACTGAATCACTGTCCTCTCGCGTCAATGCAAATGGGTCAAGCAGGACGTGCTGGGCTTCCTCGAATGGTGTCAAACCTACACTTTTTATATATTAAGATTTTTTCTGACTTTTTCAATCTGATTCAGTAAACCTTTATCACTCTCCAAAGCTTGTGCAAATCTACGGCTCGCCTGTGAGACTGCCGATTCCTTCGTCCCGAACTTCTCGCCGATCTCCTTAAGGCCAGCTCCGCTGTATTTGTGACAAAGGTAGATACTCGCATTTTTGGTTACCCTACTACTATTTGAGATATCCATTACCGCTTCCATGATTGCCTGCAATGATGGTTTAGACATCAGCTTTCTGGCTGCGGGCAATTCCCTGTCATTCTGCTTGCCGTCTATATGCTTTTCGGTAAGCTCATAAACAAAGCTTTCACTCCCGAGTATGGTAGAGGCAATAACGCCGCTGAACGGGCTTTCATTTTCACTTCCAAGCAACTCTTCGACAAATCCCCGGTATTTTCCGAAACGATCTTCTCCCTTACCGAAATAATCTAGTATTAAGGATGTTTCCAACCATTCGGGGCGTTTTCTTTCGCCGACATAATCAAGGTAGCTCGACCATCGGTACTCTTCCGGCTTGCCTACTATATTCGCTCGCACAGGATTGAGATGGATGTAGCGGGACAACTCCTGAGCGTATTCATCAGCTTCAATGACTATCGCCTTATAACGCCCTTGGAAGAGATGGCCGCTCCTTTTCCGTTTCATGTTGAAGTAGTTGGTGTAAGCGCCATTTATATGCTGCATGATTTTCGACAGATTACCGGAAGGGGTTTCCAAGAGAAGATGATAGTGGTTGCTCATAAGGCAATATGCATGGATTACTGCTTCATACCTGTTTACAGAAGATTCAAGGTAAGAAAGAAACTGTTCTCTATCTTTCTGACTCTTGAATACGTCTTTGCGCTCGTTCCCCCGTGATGTCACATGATAGTGTGCGCCTGGATATTCGATTCGAAGTGCTCTTCCCATATTTGATCTCCTTCACTTGCCAAGTTTCAGGAGAACGATATCGTCTAGAAGCTGTTTTGTCAATAGTGTAGGTTTGACACCATTACTCCACCCGGTTGCAATATAGCTGTCAACGGTTCTGGGGGAATACCCGGCAAGCTGTAAATCTTCCTTCATCCTGCGTCTGAGCTCGGTCATGATTATTTCTCCTTTTCATGGGGTTCGGCCCTCAGGCCGTGAAAAGAAGCATGAAA
>JAENWA010000043.1 GCA_016650295.1 Desulfuromonadales bacterium
ATGCCAGTCAGGAGCCTGTCGGACTTAGGAGAAATCTACTGCAAATCCGCCTGAACGGTCCATATTTCACCGCTTTCTTGGTCAATAGGACGACTATTGACCTGCAAAATCGGCAAAATTTGTCCTCGCCCGGTCGAATTTTCGTTACGATTTCCTAAGTCCGACAGACTCCTAGGGACATTTCCAAACATACCCCACAAAAATAAAAAAGCGTTCTTGACTTTGATCAAAGAATTAAATTTTGACAGGAGTATTGATTGTCACACGATTTTGTGGGCTTTTCCTGGATGGGCTTATTAATTCGGGCTTTCATCAGCGCGATGCTGTTTCGCGTGTATACTATAAATCATCTGAAACAGCGTTTATTATCAGGTCGCAGGAGGGGAATACCGTATGGCACATTCAAGCAGGTTTCTGAGTTGTTTCTTCGTGATGCTGGTTCTGATGACAAGCAGCTTGCCTGTCCGGGCGGATCAGGGCAAGGATCTGTTCGACAAACAGTGCGCCGGTTGCCATAGCATCGGTGGCGGAGACGGCGGTGGCCCCGACCTGAAGGGGGTTGCCGAAAAACGACCGGCCGACTGGCTGGTGCGGGTCATTGTCGAACCGGACAAGTTGAGCGCGGCCAAAGACCCTGTCCAGGCTGAACTGGTAAAAAAATATGGCTTCGAGATGCCAAACCTTGGCATAAGCGCTGACGATGCCAAAAAGATCATCGCCTATCTCGCCGGAACCGGCGGCGCCGCTGCTTCGCCAGGCTCTGCCCCTGTGGCGGGAAAAGCCGAAACAGCCGCGACTACTGAGCTTGTCGCTCAAGGCAAGGCGTTTTTCACCGGGAGTACACGTCTGTCTAAAGGCGGCGCACCCTGCATTTCCTGTCATCCCTTCACCTATCCGGGTATTACGGGAGGCAACCTCTCCAATGCTGATCTGAGCGCCTCATACAAAAAAATGGGAGATACCGGGATGCAGGGGGCTCTCAAGGCCCTCAAGTTCCCGACCATGAAGAAAATCTATGCCGAGCGGCCGTTAACCGATGACGAGATAGCGGCGCTGATGGCGTTTTTCAAGGATACACCTGCGCAGAAGGGGGGCGGCTGTCCAGTGCCGTTTCCTCTGATGGGCGGAAGTCTGTTTGTGCTGTTACTTCTGGGATTGACTATCTACAAGAGGAGGATCAGATAATGTCGAACGAGCGGATCAAGGATGACCATAGTCCCTGCGACCGGGGGTGGGAAGAGTTCTACCGGAACCGGTGGCAGTACGACAAGGTGGTCCGCAGCACCCATGGTGTTAACTGCACCGGCGGCTGCAGCTGGATGGTGCATGTCAAGGACGGCATTGTCGGCTGGGAGCTGCAGGCCAACGATTATCCCCAGTTCAACGGCGACCTCCCCAACCACGAGCCGCGCGGTTGTCCCCGCGGGATCAGCTTTTCCTGGTACCTCTACAGCCCGTTAAGGGTCAAACATCCCTATATGCGGGGAGTTCTGATCGATCTCTGGCGTCAGGCCCGCGCTGTTCATGACGATCCGGTTACGGCCTGGAAGAGCATCGTCGAGAACCCCGAGTCGCGCGAGAACTATGTCAGAAAGCGCGGCATGGGGGGATTCAGACGCTCTTCCTGGAACGAGGCGACCGAGCTGATCGCCGCTTGCTCCCTGTACACTGCCAAGAAACATGGCCCGGACCGGGTGATCGGTTTTTCTCCCATCCCGGCCATGTCGATGATCAGCTATGCGGCCGGCACCCGCTTCCTGCAACTGCTTGGCGGCGTTGCCATGAGTTTCTACGACTGGTACTGCGACCTGCCGCCGGCATCTCCCCAGGTTTGGGGCGAGCAGACCGACGTCAACGAGTCGGCCGACTGGTATAACGCCTCCTACATCGTCCTGTGCGGTTCCAACGTCCCCATGACCCGTACCCCGGATGCCCACTTTATGACCGAGGCCCGCTACCGCGGCACCAAGGTGGTGGTCATGTCGCCCGATTACAGCATGGCCAGCAAGTTTGCCGATGCCTGGCTGCCGGTGGAACAGGGGCAAGACGGCGCCTTCTGGATGGCGGTCAACCATGTCATCCTGACCGAGTTCTACGCCAACCGCCAGGTGCCCTTCTTTGACGAATATGTGCGCAAGTACACCGACCTCCCTTTCCTGGTCAAACTGACTGAGAAGGACGGCGCATTACGGCAGGGAGAATTTTTGCGTGCCGCCGAACTTGAGCGGGGCGAGGGTATTGAAAATTCCGACTGGACCCTGTGTGTCGGCGACAGTGCCGGGGATGTCCGTTTTCCCCATGGCAGCGTCGGTTCACGCTGGAGCAAGCAGGAGGGCAACTGGAACCTGGATATGCTGGACATGGTGGACGGCGCGGATATCGACTGCAGCCTGAGCTTCATCGGCCAGGAGACCCGCACGGTCCGTTTCTCCTTCGAGGCGGACGGCGACGTGCTGCGGGATGTCCCGGTCCGGTGCGTTATGACGAAAGATGGAGAGGTGACGGTTGCTACGGTTTTCGACCTCATGATGGCCCAGTTCGGTGTTGCGCGCGGCCTGGGCGGCGACTATCCGGCAGACTACCGGGATGACAAGCCCTTTACCCCCGCCTGGCAGGAAAAATATACCGGCATAGCCGCCGAAACCCTGATTACTATCGCCCGCGAATGGGCCGTAAACGGCGAGCAGAGCACCGGCCGCAACATGATCATCATCGGCGCCGGTGTCAACCACTGGTACCACAACGACCTGATCTACCGGGCCGCTATCACCGCCCTGATCCTGACCGGCAGCGTCGGCCGGAACGGCGCCGGCCTGGCCCACTATGTCGGCCAGGAAAAGGTAGTGCCGCTGGCCCCCTGGACCTCCATCGCCATGGCCCAGGACTGGACCAAGGCGTCCCGGCTGCAAAATACCCCCAGCTTCTGGTATATGCATTCGGACCAGTGGCGCTATGATCGCAATTTCGTCGATTACTTCAAGCCGGAGACCGGCGAGAATATGCCGATGCACACTGCCGACTTCAACGCCAAGGCGGTCCGGCTCGGCTGGCTCCCCTTCTCCCCACATTTCAACGAGAGCCCGGTCCGCCTGATGGAGCAAGCCCAGGCCGCAGGGGCCATCACCGATGATGAGGTCCGCGCCTGGCTGATCGCCCGTTTGAAGAGCGGCGAGACCCGCTTCGCCATCGAGGACCCGGACGGTGAAGGGAACTCCCCCAAGGTCTGGTTCATCTGGCGCGGCAATGCCATCTCCTCCAGCGCCAAGGGGCACGAATTTTTCCTCAAGCATGTCATCGGCGCTCCCAACAGCAGCTTTACCGCCAAAGAGGCCGCCAAGGGGCAGGTCAAGGACATCGTCTGGCACGAAAAGGCCCCCACCGGCAAGATGGACCTGGTGGTGGACCTCAACTTCCGCATGGACACCTCGACCCTCTACTCGGACATCGTCCTGCCGGCGGCTACCTGGTACGAAAAATCGGACCTGAACACCACCGACATGCACTCCTTTGTCAACTGCATGGATGCCGCCGTTGATCCGGCCTGGGAATCCAAATCCGACTGGGACATCTTCGCCGGGATCGCCAAAAAGGTCAGCGAGCTTGCGCCGAAGCACTTCCCGGTACCGTTCAAGGACATCATTGCCGCGCCTCTGCAGCACGACACGCCGGGTGAAATCTCCCAGCGCAGTGTCAAGGACTGGAAACTGGGCGAGTGCGAGGCGATTCCGGGCAAGACCATGCCGAATCTCCCGATCGTCGAGCGCGACTACGTCAATCTCTACAACCGCTTCATGTCGCTCGGGCCTCACATCGGGCATCTGCATGCCCATGGGGTCAGCTGGGAGGCGGACGACGTCCACGAACAGCTCCTCAAGACCATGCCGACCCGCACCTGGGGAGACAAAACCTTCATCGATATGGAGGATGTACGCAACGTCGCCGACGTGATCATGGCCCTGGCCCCGGAGACCAACGGCGAACTGGCCCATCGCGCCTACCAGACCCTTGAAAAACGGGTCGGCAAACCGCTGGCCCAGATCTCGGCCGGTGACCGCAACTTCCGCATCACCTGGGAAGAGGTTACCCAGAAACCGCGCCGCCACCTCAGTTCACCGGTCTGGAGCGGGCTGGTCAACGAGAACCGTCCCTACGCGCCGTTCACCCTGAACGTGGAACACGGCGTACCATGGCGGACCCTCTCCGGCCGACAGTCGCTGTATCTCGACCATCCCTATTACGGCGAGTTCAACGAGGGACTGCCGACCTTCAAGGAGAAGCTCAATCCGGCCATTTTGGACGAGACCGAGGGGGAAACCGGACTGATCCTGAACTTCCTGACCCCGCACGGCAAGTGGAGTATCCACTCCACCTACAGCGACAACCTGAGGATGCTGACCCTCTCACGTGGCGGCCCGGTCGTCTGGCTCAACCACGAAGATGCGGCCAGTGCCGGGATCGAGGACAACGAGGAGATCGAGGTCTTTAACGCCAACGGCGTGGTCACCAGCCGGGCCGTGGTTTCGTCACGCATTCCACGCGGGGCGGCGGTCATGTACCATGCGCCGGAGCGCACCCTCAATGTCAAAAAGTCCCGCAAAAGCGGCAAGCACGGCGGCGTACACAACAGCCTCTCCCGCATCCGCCTGAAACCGACCCTGATGCTGGGCGGTTACGCACAATTCAGTTATTACTTCAACTACTGGGGGCCGACCGGCGTAAACCGTGACAGCTACGTGGTAGTCAGAAAGTTGAGGGGGTGAGGCAATGAACGTCAGAGCTCAACTGGTAATGGTATTCAATCTGGACAAGTGCATCGGCTGCCACACCTGCAGTATCGCCTGCAAGAACATCTGGACCGACCGCAAGGGCGCCGAGTACATGTGGTGGAACAACGTCGAGACCAAACCGGGCGTCGGCTATCCAAAAAAGTGGGAAAACCAGGAGAAGTTCAAGGGGGGCTGGCTCCGCGATGGCGGTAAGCTGAAGCTGCGGGCCCTCGGCAAGGTGCCGACGCTCTTCAATATGTTCTTCCAACCCAATATGCCGAAGCTGGAGGACTACTATGAGCCCTTCGACTTTGATTACAGCAATCTGTATAAAGCCCCCCCCGGCAGTGATCAGCCGGTGGCCGAGGCCTTCTCGCAGGTATCCGGTGAACGGATAGAGAAGATCACGGGCGGCCCCAACTGGGATGACGACCTCTCCGGCTCGCAGGTCTATGCCGTCGAGGATTCCAATCTGGAGGACAGCACCCTGGTCGCGGATTATGGCCGCATGTTCATGCACTATCTTCCGCGCATCTGCAATCACTGCCTGAACCCGGCCTGTGTCGCCTCCTGTCCGTCGCGGGCCATCTACAAACGGGGCGAAGACGGCGTTGTCCTGGTGGATCAGGAGGTCTGCAAGGGGTGGCGTTTCTGCACCAGCGCCTGTCCGTATAAAAAGGTCTATTTCAACTGGCAGAGCGGCAAGGCCGAGAAGTGCATCTTCTGTTTCCCACGCACCGAGACCGGCCAGTGCAACGCCTGCGCCCACAGTTGTGTCGGCAGGATTCGCCACGTCGGCGTGCTGCTCTACGATGCCGACCGGGTGGAAGAGGCGCTGCTCAAGCCTGACGATCAACTGGTGGCGGCCCATCGCGACGTCATCCTGGATCCGCACGACCCGCAGGTTCGGGAAGCTGCCCGCATGAACGGGGTCTCGGACCAGTGGATGGAGGCGGCCGAGAAGTCTCCGGTATACGCCCTGGTGAAGGAGTTTGCCGTGGCGCTGCCGTTGCATCCTGAATTCCGGACCATGCCGATGGCCTACTACATCCCCTCGCTCTCGCCGGTAATTTCCAGCGGCGGCGATCTCCATGAACTGGCCGACCATGGCACGTTCCCGCTTCTCGAAAAGATGCGGGCGCCGATCAGTTTCCTGGCAAGCCTTCTCTCCGGCGGCAACCAGGAAATCATTGCCGAAATCTTGCGCAAACAGATCGCCCTGAGGCTCTTCAAGCGCGCCGGCAATCTTGGCCAGCCAGTCGAAGAATCCATCCTGAAGAATGCGGGACTGGACGAAGCCGGAGCAAATCGACTCTATCGCCTCTTCACCATCGCCCCCTACCGCGAGCGAAACATTATCCCGACCCAGCAGCGGGAAGATCAGGACTCATACCAGCGCAGTGGTGCCAGCGGGTTCGGCATACTTAAGAAGACCAGGGGGCCGAAATGACCATTGCCGCCAGCTACGATGCCCTGGCCCGGATGCTCGACTATCCGGAGGACAAGGAACGGCTGCAGACCGATTATGCCCTTGTCAGCGCCTTTTTGAACAAGCAGCGACTGGACAGTTCCATCGCCTCTTTTGTCGATTTCGCCAACGCCTCATCCCTGGCCACGCTTCAGGAGGAGTACGTGGCCACCTTCGACTTCAATCCGGCCACCGCCCCCTATCTGGGCCACCACCTCTTCGGCGACAACCAGAAGAAGGGGGGCTACATGATCATGCTGAAACAGGAATTCGAGCGCCGTGGATATACCCCGTCCGGCACGGAACTGCCCGATCATCTGTCCGTGGTGCTGGGATTCCTGGCCCATCTGGCGCGGGAGGAAGAACACGGGGCACGGCAGCCGTTCATCGCCGAATGCGTGCTGCCGGGGGTGGAACGGATGCAAACCGCCTTTGCCGCCCGTCAGGACTCCCACTGGAACGTCCTGGTTGAAACCGCCCGAATGCTCTGCGCTGAAGATTGTAAGGAGGTGCACTCATGTTAAACAGCTTTATCTTCGTCGTGATGCCCTACGCCGCCCTGGCGTTACTGATATTTGTGACACCTTACCGCTTCTGCTCCGACCGTCTGACCTGGTCGGCCTATTCCACCCAGTTTCTGGAGCGCGAGGTCCTCTTCTGGGGGATCAACCCGTGGCACTACGGCATTCTGCCGGTGCTGGCGGCTCATTTCCTGGGTGTCATCGCCCCCGCCCCGATCAAGGCGTTTCTTGGAAATCAGAACAACCTGATCGTCTTCGAAAGCATCGGCCTGGCCCTGGGGCTCTTCGCACTGTTCGGCTGCCTGCTGCTGCTGTTGCGCCGCGTCAACACGCCGATGCTCAAGCGGGTAACATTCGCCGCCGACTGGGTGCTGCTTTACCTGCTGGCCGCCCAGGCCTTGAGCGGCGTCTACATCTCGACCTTCATGCGCTGGGGTTCCCAGTGGTACCTGCACACGGCGGTCCCGTACCTCTGGTCGCTCATCACCCTCAATCCGCAGATCGAGTACGTGACCGATTTCCCACTGGTCTTCAAGCTGCACGCGGCCGGCGCCTTCCTGATTGTGGCGCTGTTGCCGTTCACCAAGCTGGTCCATCTGCTGTATGTCCCGTTTGCATTTCTGAAAGATCCGCCGATCCTGTATCGCTGGCGGTCGAAGGGTGCAGGCAGGGATTGATAATGTGAAGCTTTTTGACCAGTCAGACTGGTCAGACCGGTCAGAGTGACGCTCTATCCAAAGAGGAGTTTGCCGATGCTGGAAGTCGCCACGCTGAAATCACACAAGATCCTCTTTCTCAACACCCTGGCCTTCACGGTCTGCTTCGGCGCCTGGATGTTCAACGGCGTGCTGGTGACGTTTCTGGTTGACAACCAGGTCTTCAACTGGGGCCCGGTGCAGGTCGGCTGGTTGTTGGGGATTCCGGTCCTGACCGGTTCGCTGTTCCGTCTCCCCGCCGGCATGCTGACCGACAAATTCGGCGGCAAGCCGGTGTTCGGAGCGTTGCTCTTTCTCTGCGCCATCCCGATGTACCTGCTGTCAAGGGCCGACAGTTTTAACTCGTTTGCCCTGTGCAGTTTCGGTTTCGGTCTGGCGGGGGTCAGCTTTTCCATCGGCATCGCCTTCACCTCGGTCTGGTATCCCCGCGAACGGCAGGGCACGGCCCTGGGTGTCTTCGGCGCCGGAAACGCCGGGGCGGCCCTGACGACACTGTTTGCCCCGACCATGCTCAACAGGTTGACCAACAACGGCGCGAATATCGAGGGGTGGCGGCAGCTTCCGGTCTATTACGCCCTGATCCTGGTGGCCATGGGCGTGATCTTCCTGCTCTTCAGCGAGAACCGGAAACCGGCCAGCTCCGGCAAATCCTTCTCGCAGATGCTGACGCCGCTCAAGCATGTCCGCGTCTGGCGCTTCGGCCTGTATTACTTTCTGGTATTCGGCTGTTTTGTGGCCTTTTCCCAGTGGCTGGTGCCCTATTTCGTCAATGTCTATTACCTGCCGCTGGTCACTGCCGGACTGTTTGCCTCCATGTTCAGCCTCCCCTCGGGGGTCATTCGCGCCTTGGGCGGCTGGATGTCGGACAGGTTCGGCGGACGTCAGATCATGTACTGGGTGCTGGGCGCCTCGACCATCATCAGCCTGATGGTGTTGGTGCCGAGGATGGAGATTCAATCGCCCGGGCGGGGGGTCATGGCCAAACGCGCCGGTGTGGTACAGGCCGTAACGGCCGGATCAGTCGTGGTAAAGGAGCTGAAGAGCAGCTCCGCTGTACTGGGGGATCAGTCCTATCCATTCAAGGCCAAGCCGGAGGTTCTGGAGAAATTCGACGACCGGATGCTGATACTGCCCGGCAAGCAGACCTGGCAGGAGCCGGTGGTCACGCCCGGACAGACGGTCAAGAAAAAAGAGCTGCTGGCCAGGGGGGTGACGCGGATCTTCTTTCAGGCCAACGTCTGGATTTTCGCGGTGCTGGTCCTGGTGCTCGGAAGTATCTGGGGGATCGGCAAGGCGGCGGTCTACAAGCTTATTCCGGACTATTTTCCGGAGGAGGTCGGCGTGGTTGGCGGGATGGTGGGGGTCATCGGCGGTCTGGGCGGTTTTGTCTGCCCCATCGTATTCGGTTATCTCCTGGAATGGACCGGACTCTGGAGCAGTTGCTGGATGTTCATGTTCGCCCTGTCGGTCGCCTGCCTGGTTTCACTGCATTATGTCGTGCAGAAGATGATGAAGGAAAAACATCCCAAAGACATGCGGGTGTTTGAGGGGTGAGTTTGCACCCGAATCCGCGACGCCATCCAGGCTGCTCTCGCTTTGAATGCCTTCGTCTCGGCTATTCGGAAGGTGGCTACACTTTGGGCGGAGGTTTTCCGGCATAACCGGATTGTGGCCGCAGCGGCGGCGATTGACTTCGGCATTACGCTCGATTCGCCTTACAGGCATCACGGATTCAGGTAAGAGAAAATTTCGATGGAATTGGTATAAAGGAGACGACGATGGCACGAGTACTGACTACATGGAATCCGGAAGACAAGGAGTTTTGGGAAAAGGAGGGCAAGGCAATTGCCAACCGCAACCTGTGGATCTCCATTCCGGCCCTGCTGCTGGCGTTTGCGGTCTGGATGGTCTGGTCGATGGTGGTGGTTAAGCTGCCCATGATCGGTTTCAAATTCGACACCAACCAGCTCTTCTGGCTGGCGGCGGTGCCGGCGCTCTCCGGTGCCACGTTGCGCATCTTCTACTCGTTCATGGTGCCGATTTTCGGCGGCCGCCGCTGGACGGCCATCTCCACCGCCTCACTGCTGATCCCCGCCATCGGGATAGGTTTTGCCGTGCGGGACCACACCACCAGTTATTCGGTCCTGTTCATCCTGGCGCTCTTGTGCGGTTTCGGCGGCGGCAACTTTTCCTCCAGCATGGCCAATATCAGCTTTTTCTTCCCCAAGGCCCAGAAGGGGACCGCTCTCGGCCTGAATGCCGGTCTCGGCAATCTGGGGGTGTCGGTGATGCAGTTTCTGGTTCCCCTGGCCATCTCGGCCGGCATGCTGGGGGCGGTCTGCGGCGATTCTCAGTCCTGTACCGTCAATGGCGTAACCAAACAGTTGTGGCTGCAGAACGCCGGCTTCGTCTGGGTACCCTTCATTATTGCCGCGACAATCGCGGCCTGGTTCGGCATGAACGATATCGCCAGCGCCAAGGCCTCTTTCAGAGAGCAGGCGGTGATCTTCAAACGCAAGCACAACTGGCTGATGTGCTGGCTGTATCTGGGCACCTTCGGTTCGTTCATCGGTTTTTCGGCCGGTTTTGCCCTGCTCACCAAGAAGCTCTTCCCGGAGATCGATCCGACCCAGTACGCCTTCCTCGGGCCGCTGGTCGGCGCCATTGCCCGTCCTATCGGAGGCTGGGTCTCCGATAAGCTGGGCGGTGCGCGGGTCACCTTCTGGACCTTTGCGGCCATGGTGCTGGCGGTGTTGGGCGTCATGTCCTTTATCCCGCACAACGGCCAGGGGGGCAGCTTCTTCGGCTTCCTGATCATGTTCTTGATCCTGTTTACCCTGACCGGCGTCGGCAATGCCTCGACCTTCCGCATGATACCGATCATCTACATTACGGAACACCAGCGCGCCGCGGCAGGGCGTGACGAAGCCCGCATCAACATGGATGCCGCCAAGGAGGCCGCCGCGGCGCTGGGCTTTGCCGGTGCACTGGGCGCCTACGGAGGGTTCTTCATCCCCAAAAGCTTCGGCACCTCCATCGCCATGACCGGCGGTCCCGATGCGGCGCTGTACGGTTTTATTGCTTTTTACGCCAGTTGCATCGTCATGACCTGGTGGTTCTACTCACGCAAAAACGCAGAGATGCCCTGCTGATTCCCGTAGATGCAGGCAATTGTCACAAACCATACCCAGGAAAAGGAGATTAAAAACATGAAAAAAATCGTTGTCGCTCTGTTAACCATCATTTTATCCGCAGGAACTGTCAGTGCCGCTGACGTGATAGAGTTGCCGGCGTCCCAGGGCAAGGTCAGTTTTCCGCACAAAAAACACCAGCAGATGCTGAAGGATTGCAAGAAGTGTCACGAAAAAGGTCCCGGCAAGATCAAGGAACTGGGTAAAGAGTGGGCGCACAAGACTTGCACAGGCTGCCATAGTGAAGGTTTTAACGGCAAGAAAGGCCCCACCGCCTGCAAGGACTGTCACAAAAAATAACACCCATTGCTGAAACCGGACATGAACGCCTCGCGGTTTGCCGTGGGGCGTTCATGGTTTTACTAACCAACCTCTTTACGCGCATCAGCAGCGTTCTCTCCGAAAATGAAATCAGTTTGTTGATCCACATCAAATACTTTCGTCACTTATTACACTAAGCTGGAGTCATAACAGACCGAGGAGGTGTTCGATGGATTTCAACAATGGACTTGGTGACAAAGCGATACAGGAACTCAACGGGCTTTTAACGAAAAAAGGAGAATAAATCATGGCAAATCCGGGATGCGGATGTTCGGGCAGCATGGCAAGGGTAATCGAAAGACCGGTAACAGAAGAGACAGGCAACGTTAAGGCCGTCTCTGAACTCAGGCAGTGGCCGGTGCAGCTCCACCTGGTTCCGCCAACTGCTCCGTACTTCAAGGATGCGGAAATTCTGGTCTGTGCAGACTGTGTGGCTTTCGCCATGGGGAGTATGCATCAGGATCTGCTGAAGGGCAAGGCGCTGGCAATTGCCTGCCCGAAGTTGGATGATACGGGCACGTATGTGGATAAACTGGCCACGATCTTTTCGACAAATGATACCCCCCGTGTCACCGTGGCAATCATGGAGGTGCCCTGCTGCCGTGGACTGGACGTGATGGTC
This sequence comes from Desulfuromonadales bacterium, assembly GCA_016650295.1. Classification (GTDB taxonomy): domain Bacteria; phylum Desulfobacterota; class Desulfuromonadia; order Geobacterales; family Pseudopelobacteraceae; genus CAIPTY01. The sequence continues at coordinate 11,606 of JAENWA010000043.1, forward strand.
AAGGAAGCGATTCAGAAAAGCGGTAAAGATATTCCTCTGGAGACAGTGATTGTCGGCATCGACGGCACCAGGAAAAATTGATCAAACGGGCAGTGCCGAGATACTGATTGAATACTGTCAATTGACAGCACATCACTCGTAAAGGGTATTTATATGATTATTCTTGCATTGATCCTGAAACCGATCGCCTGGTTTGTCGCCTTCAGATTCGGCAGCAGAGGCGACATGAACGTCATGATGCTGTGGGCGGCTGTGATTACTATTGTCCTGACGCTTGTGGATAAAGTGAGCGTTGCCAGCAATCTGGCAGCGCCGGCAATCCTTCTGACCCTGGTTCTCTATGTGTTGATGTCATTTACATTGATCCCCCTGGCCTGGAAGGTGAAGAAGACTGCATTCTCCGTGGTGCTCAACCTGGTGGGCATCCTCGGTGCTTTTGCCGGCGTAAATTTTGCCATGGACTTCTTCCGGGGATTACTGCCGTCAATGAACCGATAAGCAACTCACAGGAGGAACTGGGCAAATATCAGGCCCGCGCGGTCCTCAAGGCGATTGAAACCCGCATCCGCGATGGTGAGCCGGAAAAACCGGCAAACCGCTTGCAGGAGAACTGGCTGGCTGCCGCCGTATCCGCGCCGGGGATGTGCGAATTGTTTACCGTGTTCATGCCGAGATTATCGAGGTTCTGAGCGTGGCGGTCAGCCCACGCCGCAACGATGAAGTGTACCGGACGGCTCGCAAGCGGGTGTGACGTGGGATTCGGTGCGATACCATCGACACCCGGCCAATGCTCTCTATAGTTTGAAATTGTAGAATTGTGAAGCGGGCGATAGATGCCTGTGTAGTTTTTGTAAAATGTGTAGATCGAATACTTCAAGTCCCCTCAAAAATAGTATTTCAAAACTCCAAGCTGTGAACATGGAACCCCATTACCACCAGCATACACCCGCCGTCAGCAGTAACATAAATCCCCCACGCTCGGCTGAGTGTCCTGTTTCCTGATTTCTCCCCTTAATTTTTTCCCGTTATTTGAATCCTTGACATTTATTTTTTCGCCGTTTATTATGCCAACAGAATTGTTGCCAACAATATTGTTGTAACTCTGTCGAGGAGGACATTATGCAGAAAACACTGGTTCAGGCTCATGGCAATTGGGTAAAAGGAGATCGCTTTTGGGATAGGGAGAGCGATACCGCGCTGATGATAGAGAAGCTTGATGAAGGTGCGCATATCCTTCTGGTCGCCCAGCGACGGATGGGCAAAACAAGTCTTATGAAAGAAGTTGAGCGGCTGGTGAGTGGCCGCTATACCTGCCTGTTCGTAGACCTGCAAAAAGCTGTCGAGTCCGAGGACGCAATCGTTGAAATAAGTAAAGCACTTAAACCTTATACAACTCTTTGGGGCAAGACCAAGGGACTGTTTGCAAATGCACTGTCCATGCTTGCAGGAAGCATTGAGGAACTGAGCCTGGGAGAAATCGGCATCAAATTGCGGGCCGGGCTCACTTCCGGAAATTGGAGCGAAAAAGGTGATGCACTCTTTTCGATACTTGCCGGATCGGAACAGCCGGTTTTGCTTTTGATAGACGAAGTTCCACTCATGGTTAACCGTATGCTGAAGGGCGATGAATTCAAGATTACTCCCGAGCGTAAAGCAAAAGTGGATGAGTTCATGTCCTGGCTGCGGAAAAACAGCCTTGAACATCAGGGGGAAATAAGAATTGTCCTGTCTGGCAGCATCGGCTTTGAGCCGATACTCCGCCAGGCAGGACTCAGCGCGACAATCAATAACTTTCAACCCTTTGATTTGAAGCCATGGGACAACGAAGCCGCTATCGGCTGCCTTCAGGCGCTTGCCGCGGAATATGGCATTCAGTTCAAAGACAACGTGGAAGCTGTAATGGTCAAGAGACTGGGATGCTGCATTCCCCACCATGTCCAGATGTTCTTCTCGCATGTCTACGACAGGTGTAAGCGAAGAGGCCGGATGGAGTTTTATCCGGATGAAGTAAACGACATCTACGAAAGCGAAATGCTCGGTATCCGGGGCCATTCAGAGCTCACTCATTACGAAGACAGGCTGAAGCTCGTCCTTGGACCTGAGCTTTTCACTCTGGCCCTGGAAATACTGACTGAGACCGCTGTGACCGGATGTTTGACGCGACAAGCCCTTACTGCACTTCAAAAGGGTTACGAATTCGAGGATAGAAGCGTTCTGTCGGCCTCTGAGGAGATCCTGCGTGTACTCGAACATGATGGCTATATTAAAGCAGGCCGGGACGGGTATGTTTTTGAGTCGTACCTTCTGCAGGACTGGTGGCGAAAAAGGTACGGATACTTTCATGTCCCTGTCCTTGAGCGAGGTATGTAGCCATGACAAAACGACGCATGAAATACAACCCCTCTTTCCTGTCAGAGGCGGAACTTATAGAAAGCTTTGTGGTTCGTCATGCAGACTTGGAACTGATTGTCGGTATAATTGGCGAAAACGTGACGGACTCGAACCAACACGTGCTGGTGATCGGACCGCGCGGAAGCGGCAAAACGACCCTTGTGCATCGAATAGCCGCCGAGATTGAACAGAACCAGGAATTGCGCGGCCGTTGGTATCCTTTGATCTTCTCGGAAGAAAGCTATGAAGTGGTTTCGGCAGGTGAGTTCTGGCTTGAGGCGTTGTTTCACCTCTCCGAGCAGGCAGATGATGAGAAGTGGAAACGCACGTATGTTGAGTTAAAGAATGAATCCGATGATCAAAGGCTTGCAGACCGTGCGCTTGCACAGCTTCTGGACTTTGCCGACAGTCAGGGCAAGAGAGTCCTGATGATTGTCGAGAATCTTAATATGCTGTTTGCTGACCTGACTAGTGTGGATGAAGCGTGGAAAATCAGGCACACCCTGATCAATGAGCCGAGGTTGATGCTGCTGGCTACAGCGACAAACAGGTTCGAACATATTGAAAATACTTCGCAAGCAATGTTCGAGATGTTCAAGATGCAGGAACTCAAACCCCTTGAAGATGATGAATGTAACCAGATTTGGGAGCATATCACGGGGCAGAAGCTGCTGGGTGAACGGATCAAACCTGTCAGGATATTGACCGGAGGCAACCCCCGCCTACTTACCATTATCGCCAATTTCAGTGCCCATCGCTCATTCCGGAAACTCCTGGATGACCTGGTGGATCTGATTGACGATCACACGGAGTATTTCAAGAGCCATCTGGATAACCTGCCGGCAATTGAAAGAAAGGTATACCTGGCGCTGGCCGGATTATGGGACGCCTCAACCGCCCGTGAAATAGCACAAGCCGCCAGATTGGACGTCAATAAGACCAGTTCTCTTCTGGGAAGGCTTATTAATCGGGGCGCTGTCGTTGTCGAGGATCATGGAAAAAAGACCAAATGGTATGTGGTGGCGGAGCGGATGTATAACATCTACTACCTTATGCGAAGGCGTGGCAAACCCGCCGACAGGGTCAAGGCAACGGTGAAGTTTCTGGTCAGCATGTATGACCCCGAATCCGCGGCGCGGCTGATCTCCGAGGAGGCATGCGGATTTTCTCCGGAGCTTCGACGTGATCATTGTCTTGCTTATGAGGCGGCGCTCGAAGAAGTTACGGACTTACAGCTTCGTGAACGAATCATTGCCTCCACCCCGAAAGAATTTCTTGAGTCGCCATATCTGAATAGCTCATTAAAAACAACAGCTGTTTGCAATGAGCACCCCACAACAAAGGAAGATAATAATGAATATGAGGTGACAGCTTTTGTTGCAGCAATAAGCCTACTTATTCAAGGTATTGAGTGCTACATGAAAGGCCACTATGAGCAATCCATAAGTTTATTCGATAAAGTGATTGAACAATTCAGTAGTTCAACAGAAAACAGACTATTATCTAAAGTCGCATTTGCTATGGTTGGTAAGGGCGAAGCTCTGCGACAACTCAACCGCCATGAGGAGGAAATTGCTACCTACGATGATGTTGTGGGGCGTTTTGCAGACTTACGGGAGGCACCGATACGCGAGCAAGTGGCAACAGCTTTGTATCATAAAGGTATAACCCTTAGCAGCTTGAATCGCTCCAAAGAAGCAATACCTGTTTATGACAAGGTGGTTGCATGTTTTGCCGATGCACATGAAACGAATATTTGCGAGATAGTGGCAATGGCTTTGGTTAACAAGGCCATAATCCTTAGTGAATATAATTGCACTGAAGAGGCAATTGCTGGTTTCAATGAGGTGGTTGATCGTTTTGCCGGTATGCACGAACTTCATGAAAAAGTCGCGCGTGCACTTTCAAACAAAGGCACTTTGCTCGATAAGCTCAACAGATACGAAGAAGCTGAACAAAGTTTTCGAATGGCAATTGAATTTGCGCCTAACTCCATTTGGAATGCAATTAGCTTGATGGAGTTATTGCTGAAGATGCCGGAAAGACTAGATGACGCCCTGCAGACAGCGGAAGAAATTATCGGCAAAAAAACGGAGGACTTTGAGTTGCTGAACAGCGTTGCGTGGGCTTTCTACAAAAACAGCGAACCTGTCCTGCTGCCAAAAGCAGAACAGTGGGCAACAAAGGCAGTTTCGCTTTCGCCTGCCGATTCAAATAAGCACCACACATTAGCCTGTATATTGAGCGCACTCGGCAAAGGGAACGAAGCTTTGGGGCCAGCCAGAAAATATCTTCAGGATACATCGTTAGTTGAAAAAACCATCGAAGATGCCATCGAGCTTTTTGTGGAGCTTGCGGCATCCGGGTATGCGAAAGAAGCACTCGGGATACTCGTGAATTCTGAAGCAGAAAAACATCTCGAACCTATTGTTGTCGGGTTGAAACTCTACACCGGCGAGGATGTAAAGACCGCTCCGGAAATTAAGGAAGTTGCGAAAGATGTTGTTAAACGGATTGAGGAACGGATCAAATTGCGAGGTAAATAACTTGAAGATCAGTGCAATGCAGAGAGTATAAAATGACTGAGTTAAGCCCGCCGGAGCTTATTTCCGGCGGGCTTTCACGTGTGATTCACCTGCTTCCCAACATCCCGCTGGACATTTTTTCCCTGCCTCTGATAAAGTACGCAATTCCATGAAAATCAAACGACTCGAAATATCAGGCTTCAAATCCTTTGCCGACAAGGTGGTTCTGGACTTTCAGCAGGGGGTGACCGGCGTGGTCGGCCCCAACGGCTGTGGCAAGTCCAACATCGTGGATGCCATCCGTTGGTGCATGGGGGAGCAGTCCGCCAAGCATCTGCGCGGCAAATCCATGGAGGATGTCATCTTTGCCGGCAGCGAGAACCGCCGGCCGCTGGGCGTGGCCGAGGTGTCGCTGGTGTTTTCCACCGAAGACGGCCGTGCGCCGGCCAAATACCTGGACTACGCCGAGATCCAGATGACCCGCCGGTTGTACCGCGATGGCGACAGTGATTACCTGATCAACAAGACCCCCTGCCGCCTGCTGGATATCACCGAGCTGTTCATGGATACCGGGGTCGGTACGCGGGCCTATTCGATCATCGAGCAGGGCAAGATCGGCCAGATCCTTCATTCGCGCCCCGAGGAGCGGCGCTTCCTGATCGAGGAGGCGGCCGGCGTCACCAAGTTCAAGTCACGCAAGCAGCTGGCGCTGAAGAAGATTGAATCCACCCGCCAGAACCTGACCCGCCTGGCGGATGTGCTGGGCGAGATCCGCCGCCAGCTTTCCGCTTTGCAGCGTCAGGCCAAAAAAGCCGAAAAATTCCGCGAGTACCGCGATGAACTGCGCGAAATCGAGCTGCTTTTCACGGCCCGGGAATTCCGCGAGGCACAGGCGCAGCGCAGCCGTGCCCAGCAGGAACTGACCGCGCTCAATGATCGTATCCGTCAGGTGTTCGCTGATTCAGCCCTGTCGGAAGCCCGGGTAGAGCAGACCCGTCTGGCCCTTCTGGAGGCGGAAAAACTGCTGACGACCTCCCAGGAAGAGATCTATCGCATCAGGAGCGAGTTCAGTACCGCCGAGAGCGGGCTGGAGTTTCAGCGCAAGGAACTGTCCGGCCTGGAGGGACGTCTGACCCGGTTGGAATCCGAGGCCAGCGAGTTGGAGCAGCGCCTGAAAGAGTGCGCCGGGCAGCGGGAACTGCTGGCGCTGCGGCGTGACACCTCGGCGGTGGAATCGGCTGAAAGGGCCGATGAGCTGCTGAAGGCCGAGAGCGACCTGGCCGGGCAGCAGTCGGCCGAAGATGAACTGCAGCGGCTGCTGGAGGGACGGCGCAAGGAGCTGTTTGATGCCCTGTCGGAGTCGGCCCAGTTCAGGAGTCGTCAGGAGAATGCCCGAAAACGCCTGAGCGGTGTGACTGAGCGTTTGGAGCGTCACGGCCGGGAGGGGATTCAGCTGGCGGAGCGCCTGGAGCTGGTCCGGCAGCGGAGTTCGGCGCTGGACCAGGAGCTTTCCGCCGTACAGATCGAACAGGAAACCTGTCAGGTCGAGCTGGCAGGTCTGCGCAGACGCGAGGAAGAGCTGAAAAAACTCCTGCCGGAACGGGAGAAAATCTGGCAGACGCGGCGGGACGAGTTGAACCGGAACTCCTCGCGACTGCACTCGCTGAAAGAACTGGAAGCCCAGTTTGCCGGATATGGCCAGGGTGTGCAAAGCCTGATGAAGTCCGCGGAACTCCGTTCCGGGTTTAGCGGGCTGCTGGCGGATGCCGTTGAAACCGCGCCGGAGCTGGAAGCGGCCGTGGAGGCGGCCCTGGCCGACCGCCTGCAGTGCATCGTCTGCGCCGGGGATGCCGAGGCCGTGCGATCTCTTGCCTTTCTCAAGGAACAGAGCGCCGGACGGGCGGGTCTTGCCCTGCCGCGGGAATCTGAACCGCTGCCGCTTCCGGCGGTGGCGGGAGCAGCGGCACTGGCGTCTCTGGTAACGCTTTCCGGCCCGTGCAGCGGTCTGATCAGGCAGATTCTGAACCCGGTCATGCTGGTGGACGACATAGGCATGGCCATAGAGCTGGCCCGTTCACATCCGGCGCTGTCGTTTGTGACCCGCGGCGGCGACATGGCGGCCCAGGGAGGCATCGTCACCGGCGGCTCCTCCGACCAGGTCCAAAAGGGTATCATCCATAAAAAACGTGAAATCAAGGATCTGGAAGAGCAGCTGACAGCCCTGGAGCAGGAGGTGACCGGCCTCGGGAAGGAGCGCGACGACCTGCGCCGCCAGACCCAAGAGACCGCCGAGGGGCTGAAGAGCGTCGGGGCGCGGCTGCACCAGAGTGAGCTCAAGCTGGCCGGGCTGCGCAAAGATCGCCAACAGGCTGTTGATGAGGCTGTCCGCGTTGAAGAGCGATTGGACGTTCAAGTGCTGGAAGCTGCCAACCTTACCGAGGAGAAAGAGACCCTGGAAGCGGAGCTGAAGCTGGCTGCAGAGCAGCTGGCGGTTACCGGCGGTGTTTCACAGGAGCTGGAACAGGAGGTGTCCCGGCTCAAGACGGAACTGGACACCAGCCGAACCCGCCTGGCGGCCGACCGGGAACGGGTCACCCTGATCCGGGTGCAGGTGGCCACCCTGCGGGAACAGCATGAAGCGCATCTGCGGGGAATCGCCGACCTGGAGCGCCAGAATCAGGACCTGGCCCGGCGCATGACCACCGACCGTGCCGATACGGAAAAGGGGAGTACTGAACGGCTCCAGCTGCAACAGGCCATCGGTTCCGGAAGCGAACGCCTGGAGGGGCTGCTGCACCGGCAGGTGGCGGCTGAAGCACGCCTGACGGAAGTCCGGGCTGCCTATGAAACCGCCGGCAGCGCTCTGGCGGCCGCCGAGACCCGGGCCCGGCAGCTGCGCGAGGATAATAGTGCTGTGCGCCAGTCCCAGGCCGAGCTTAACCTGCGTTTTTCCACCCTGAGCATGCAGGCTGAACATCTGGAACAGGGGCTGCTGGAAAAAAGCCGCATCAGCATGGCCGAAGCGCTGGCCAGGCTCGAATCTGTCGAATTCGACGACTCCTCCCGCCGAGCCCGTCAGGCTGAGCTGCAGCGTCTGCTGGACGAGATGGGCGAAGTCAACCTGATGGCCATTGAGGAATATGCCGGCATGGAGGAGCGTTTTACGTTTCTGTCGGCCCAGAAGGAAGACCTGGAAGAATCGCTGCGCAGCCTCCAGCAGGCCATCCAGCGCATCAACCGCACCACCCGCCAGCGCTTCCAGGAGACCTACGACCTGGTCAACGCCAAATTTCAGGAGGTCTTCCCCCGGCTGTTCTGCGGCGGACGGGCCGAATTGCGGCTGACCAATGAAGAGGACCTGCTGGAAACCGGCATCGACATCATTGTCCAGCCGCCCGGCAAAAAGCTGCAAAACGTGACCCTGCTCTCCGGCGGCGAAAAGGCGCTGACCGCCGTGGCGCTGATCTTTTCGATCTTCCTGATCAAGCCGACCCCCTTCTGCCTGCTGGACGAGGTGGATGCCCCGCTGGACGACGCCAACATCGGCCGTTTCAACGAGATGGTCAGGGAGATGAGCGCGGTCTCCCAGTTTATTATCATCACCCATAACAAGGCCACCATGCAGGTGGCCGATACGCTCTACGGCATCACCATGGAAGAGCCGGGCGCGTCGAAGGTTGTGTCGGTGAGACTGCACTAAGAACAAGCTGGTCATTGGCCGGGGAAAGGGAGAGTGTCCATAGCCACTCCCTGCGGCCCATTGCCTGCCAACTCTGGAGGACACATGCCATTCAAAAACATTCTTAAAGCACTGGTAGACCGCATACCGGGTTCCATCGGGGCCATCCTGGTGGACTGGGAGGGGGAAGCTGTCCAGGAATATTGTCACTGTGACCCCTACGATATGCGTTTTGTCGCCGCTCACGAGGGGATTATTCTGGCCCGCCTCAAGGAGCTTCACAGCAGCGGACCGGTCGGGCAGGTCAACGATGTAATCATTACCGCCAGTGACTGCCATCTGATAATCGGCTGCATAGATGATGACTATTCCCTGGTGATGCACGTCGACCGGTCCTGTCCGGCCAGTCTGGCGCTGCATCACTTTCGTAATGCGGTGTTAGAGTTGAAGAAGGAGATATGATGGAAGAGGGTAAGAAAGGCTTTTTCCGTGGATTGATGGACAAGATCGGCGGAGTCACGCAGCAGGTTGATGAAACCGTTGAGGAAGCCGGGTTGCCGCTTCAACAGCCGGCCTTCTCTCCTGCTGTCCAGGAAAAACCGAAGGGAGAACTGGGATTCTTCGAGCGTCTCAAGCTGGGACTGAAGAAGACCAAGGATGGCCTGGTTGGCAGGATTGACACCCTGGTGCTCGGAAAGAAGGAGATTGATGCCGATACCCTGGAGGAGCTGGAAGAAATCCTGATCACTTCTGATATCGGTGTCAAGACCACCGTGGAGCTGATCCGCACCCTGGAACAGCGTCTGGGCCGCAATGAACTGAAAGACGGCGAAGCGCTGCGGTCGGCACTCAAGGACGAGATTCTGACCCGACTGGAAGCCCACCACAGCACACTTGACATTGCCGGCTACCATCCTTTTGTGCTGCTGGTAATCGGTGTCAACGGCGTCGGCAAGACCACCACCATCGGCAAACTGGCTTCCCGCTTCTCGGCTTCCGGCAAGAAAGTACTGCTGGCTGCCGCCGACACCTTCCGTGCCGCGGCTGCCGAACAGCTTGAGGCCTGGGGCGAACGTTCCGGGGTGGATGTTATCCGTCACAAGGAGGGCGCCGACCCGTCGGCGGTCGTTTTCGATGCCTGCAAAGCGGCGATTGCCCGCCAGGTGGATATCCTGATCGTGGATACGGCCGGGCGCCTGCATACCAAGGTTAACCTGATGGAAGAGATGAAGAAGATCCGCCGCGTTATCGATCGTGAAATCCCGGGCGCGCCTCACGAAACGCTGCTGGTACTGGATGCCGCCACCGGCCAGAATGCCGTCTCCCAGGCCCGGCTTTTCAAGGATGCCGCCGGCGTGACCGGAATCGCCCTGACCAAGCTGGACGGAACCGCCAAAGGCGGCATCGTTGTGGCAGTCAGCCATGAATTCGCCCTGCCGGTGCGCTACATCGGTGTCGGCGAGTCAATTGACGACCTGCGGGACTTCAGCCCGCGGGAGTTTACGGATGCCCTCTTCCAGGCCTGACAACAGCGCCACACGAAAGCGTCAGCCGGGTGATGAACCGTGCGATTTCGCGCAATTAGGACTTGACTTCTCGGCTGTGTCTGAATATAGTATTGTCCCCCGAAAGGAAATGGAAATCATGAATAATGAGCTTTTTGAAACACTTGAAAACAAGGTTACTGACCTTCTTGGAAAATATGCGGCGCTTAAGGATGAAAATGCCAGCCTGACGGAAGAGAATCAGCGGTTTCTGGCTGAGCGGGAAGGTCTCAAAACACGTGTCGATGCCATACTCGACAAGCTGGAAGGGATCTGACACCGTTGAAAAAGGCCCACACTGTCAGGGTTTTGGGACGGGAAATCTCCGTCAGAAGTTCAGCCTCGGCTGAGAAGGTTCAGGCGGTCGAGGACTTTGTAAATGGCAGAATTCAGGAGATCGGCAGCGCCCTTAAAAGCGGCGATGCCCAACTGGTGCTGACCCTGGCACTGCTTAATACCGTTGAAGAGATGCTTGAGCTTCGATCGGCACGGGAAACCGACACAGCCCTCGACAACAGGCTGCTCGGCATACTCGAAAAGCTTGAAGTCGCCGACGTATAGTTTTTTACATCGATGTGGAATTGGAATTACACGGTCTCTTCAGGGAGACTTGATCATATATTCGCAGAAGCATTAATCGGTCCCGACAGATATGACAGCACAGCAGCCCCGACTGCCGTAATCTGAAAACCGCAGAATATATCCATCACGGAAAGGAAGGAATAGCTCACGCACGGGGGGGCAGATAACCGTCCTCATAACAGCTACATACGAGCCATTCCCCACCGCCACCCTCCCTGAATGACCATCCCGGATATCTCTCCGGGCATCACCCCATTGTCGCGCCCAGGTAATTTAGTACCAATTTCAAATCAAGGATGAAATCAAGGCGGCGAGGATTGAGGCGACGAAAGCGTACAATAACGTACGTTGAGGAGCCGAAGACGAGCCAACGCCGATAGCGCCTTGATTTGGAATTGGATAAGGGACAGCATGCCCAAACGATCACTCCGCCAGCAGATCCTTGCCAGGCGCAGGGCTCTCAGTCACGACCAATGGCTCGCGTCCAGCCGTCTGGCTGAGCAGAGGCTTCTTTCCCTTGAGGAGTTCGCACGGGCAGACTGTATCGCCCTGTATGCGCCGGCCCACAACGAGACCGACACCAACGGCATCCTTGAGGCAGCCTTCCTGGCCGGCAAGAGAGTTCTGTATCCGGCTGTGTGCGGTGAACGGATGGTCTTCCGGCAGGTGGAAGGTTTGAAAAGTCTGGCTGAAGGGAGCTTTGGCATACTGGAACCCTGCCCGACCGGCATCGACCACCACGCCGACGAACCCGACCTGATCGTCGTTCCGGGCGTAGCCTTTGATCTTGGAGGACATCGCATCGGCTACGGTAAAGGTTATTACGACAGGTTCCTGCAGCATCCGGGGCGAAATGCCCACCTGGTCGGGCTCTGCCACGACTTCCAGCTGATAGACGGGGCCATCCCCGCCGAGGAACATGATATCCGCATGGAGGTTGTCGTTACCGACCAGCGTGTTGTGCATGTAGAGCGCTGACATAAGGAAGTAACCGGCGTCACACTTTTGGCCCGGATTTATATAGAGGAGGTTACAGTATATGGAAATAATCGGAATTGTTGTTGCACTGCTGGTGGTCGCCGCCGGCGCCTTTTTCGCAGGCAACAGACTGAACAGGAAAGATTCGGGTTCCATCGTTCGTCAGGCCGAAGAACTGGCCGCCAAGATGATCGAAGACGGCCGGCGCGAGGCCGACACCATCACCAAGGAGGCCGAACTCAAGGCCAAGGACGCCGCCCTTGAGGCTAAGGCCGGCCATGAGCGAGAGATGACGGAGAAGAAGAAGGATCTTCTGAGTCTCGAAAAACGCCTGCAGCAGAAAGAAGAAAATCTGGACAAGAAGGTGGCCCTTTTTGAGCAGAAAGAGCTGGATATCCTCAAGAAGGAGCAGACCGTTTCCACCAGGGAGCAGGCTCTTGCCCTGCGCGAGGAGGAGCTGAAAAAGGCTGCCGACGTACAAATGGCAAAGTTGGAAACCATCTCCGGCATGTCGGCCGCGGAAGCCAAAAAAGAGCTGATGCATGCCATGGAAGACGAGGCCAAGCATGACGCGGCCAAGATCATCAGGCAGATCGAAGAGGAAGCCAGGGAAACCGCCGACAAAAAAGCCAAAGAGATCATGGCCCTGGCCATTCAGCGCTACGCCGGCGAGTATGTGGCCGAGCGCACCGTCTCAGTAGTGCCGCTGCCGTCCGATGAAATGAAGGGCAGAATCATCGGTCGCGAAGGGCGCAACATCCGTGCCCTGGAAGCAGCCACCGGAATCGATCTGATTATCGACGACACCCCCGAAGCGGTCATACTGTCCGGCTTCAACCCGGTGCGCCGCGAAGTGGCCCGCCTGTCGCTGGAAAAACTGATCAGTGACGGACGGATACATCCCGGACGTATCGAAGAGGTTGTGGCCAAGGCCACCGAAGAGGTCGAACTTTCCATCAAGGAAGCCGGCGAACAGGCCGCCTTCGACCTGGGCGTACACGGCATTCACCCCGAGGTGCTCAAGCTGATCGGCCGCCTCAAGTACCGCACCTCCTACACCCAGAACGTGTACCAGCACTCGCTGGAAGTTGCCTTCCTGTGCGGCATCATGGCCGCCGAGCTGGGCATCAATGTCAAGCAGGCCAAGCGGGCCGGACTGCTGCATGACCTGGGAAAAGCCGTCGATCACGAGGTCGAGGGTTCCCATGCCGTGATAGGCGCCGAATTGGCGCGCAAATACGGTGAATCACCCAAGATCGTGCATGCCATCATGGCCCACCATGAAGACGAGAAGCCGACCACCGTGCTGGCGATTCTGGTTCAGGCGGCAGATGCCCTTTCCGGCGCCCGTCCCGGAGCACGGCGCGAGATGATGGAAACCTACGTCAAGCGCCTGGAAGACCTGGAGCGCATCGCCACCTCCTTCAACGGCGTGACCAACTCCTTCGCCATCCAGGCCGGTCGCGAGATCCGCGTGATGGTCTCCAGCGATCAGGTCACCGATGAGACGGCCGTGATTATGGCCCGCGACATCGCCAAGAAGATCGAGGCCGAGATGACCTACCCCGGTCAGATCAAGGTTAATGTTATACGCGAGACACGGGCAGTTGAGTTTGCACGATAGTTGAATAAACAACCCCCCTCAATCCCCCCTTATCAGGGGGGAAGCTTTTAAGCCTCCCCTGACAAGTACCCTCTGGGGCATAAAGGGAGGTTTGGAGGTGTTTAGATTTTGATGTTGAAAGGCGTTATGCCCGTAAAAATACTTTTCATAGGTGACATCATCGGCAAACCGGGTCGCCAGGCGCTTTCCAGGGAACTGGATCGCCTGGTGGACCGGCACTCGGTCGATCTGGTCATCGCCAACGGCGAAAATGCTGCCGGCGGCTTCGGCCTGACACTGGAAACCGCCAAAGAGCTGTTTGACATGGGAGTGCATTGCATCACCAGCGGCAACCACATCTGGGACAAGAAGGAACAGGTCCCGCTGGTGCTGGCCGACCCGCGTATTGTACGTCCGGCCAATTACCCGGAAGGTGTACCGGGAGCGGGTAGCGCCCTCTTCACCACCCCCGGCGGCGTCAGGATTGCCGTGCTCAACCTGGAGGGGCGGGTTTTTATGAAATACCTGGAATGCCCCTTCCGCTACGCGGACCGCGAGATAGAACGTCTGAAAAAGGAAACCCCGATCGTCTTCGTTGACTTTCACGCTGAAGCCTCCTCGGAGAAAGTCGCACTGGGGTGGTATCTGGATGGCCGCGCCAGCGCCGTAATCGGTACCCACACCCATGTCCAAACCGCCGATGAGCGCATCCTGACCCAGGGTACCGCCTATATGACCGATGCCGGCATGACCGGCAGTTTCGATTCGGTGATCGGCATCGACAAGGATAACGCCATCCGCAAGTTCTTGACCCAACTGCCGGTCAAGTTCGAGATCCCCAAGAAGGATATGCGGGTTAACGGTGTGGTGATCGGGGTGGACGAGAACACAGGCAAGGCGCTCAGCATCGAACGTATAACTGTGAGTTGTTGAAAAATTGAGGTGTGAGGTAGTTTTATGTCCGTAGCAGAACAGATGGCCGTCATCAAGCGCGGCGCCGTTGAGATCCTGGTTGAAAAGGAACTGGAAGAGAAGCTGGAGAAGTCGCTCAAAAGCGGCGTTCCGCTGAAGATCAAGGCCGGTTTCGACCCGACCGCTCCAGACCTGCACCTGGGGCACACCGTGCTGATCCAGAAATTGCACCAGTTCCAGCAACTGGGACACGAGGTCAACTTCCTGATCGGCGACTTCACCGGCATGATCGGCGACCCGACCGGTAAGTCCGAGACCCGCAAGGTGCTGACCCGCGAGGATGTCCTACGCAATGCCGAGACCTACAAGGAACAGGTCTTCAAGATCCTTGATCCGCAAAAAACCAAGGTCGTCTTCAACTCCGACTGGCTGAACGAGCTGGGATCAGGCGGCATGATCGCCCTGGCCTCCAAGAGCACCGTGGCCCGCATGCTGGAGCGGGACGACTTTCACAAGCGATTCTCCACCCAGCAGCCGATCAGTATCCATGAGTTCCTCTATCCGCTGGTCCAGGGCTACGATTCAGTAGCGCTCAAGTCCGACGTGGAATTGGGGGGCACCGACCAGAAGTTCAACCTGCTGATGGGCCGCGAGCTGCAGCGCGAGTGGGGCCAGTCGCCCCAGTGCGTCCTGACCATGCCGCTGCTGGAAGGGCTGGACGGTGTCAACAAGATGTCCAAGTCGCTGGGCAACTATATCGGCGTCAATGACCCGGCCGACGAGATCTTCGGCAAGATCATGTCGATCTCCGACGAACTGATGATCCGCTACTACGAACTGCTCTCCGACCTGCCGCTGAGCGAACTGGACAAACTCAAGGTCGGCCTGAAGGACCGCTCCCTGCACCCCATGGCGGCCAAGAAGGCCCTGGGACGCGAGATCGTCTCCCGCTTCCACGGTGCCGGTTCCGGCGAAACCGCTGAAGAGAATTTCGTCAAGCGCTTCAAGGAGAACGAGATCCCGGACGAGATGCCCCAGGTCAGCTACACTCTGGCCGACGGCAGTGTACTGCTGGCCAAGGCCATGACCGAGGCCGGTCTGACCAAGTCCAACGGCGAGGGACGCCGCTCCATCGACGGCGGCGGGGTCAAGCTGAACGGCGAGAAGGTCTCGGATACCAATCTGGAGCTGACCACCGCCGGTGAGTACATCGTCCAGATCGGACGACGCCGGTTTGCGATGATTGTGGTTTCGTAACGTAGAATTTATAGCTGAACGTAAAGCGGGACCGGCATTATTGCCGGTCCCGCTTTGTTTTCAGACATTTCCGTTTTGGTAGTCACAGTGCTCTCGATCCCGGAGGTGGCTGTTCGTCTCATGTGGTAGATAAGAAGACATGGCTACGGTTATAGGCAGCAATGCAGTCACTATCTGACAATCAATAGCATCGGTTTGGGTACCTTGGGTTCCTCTTCATCAGCGGGTGGAGGCGTCCCTGTAATTTTGTAGGACGTGCAATCCGTGGTAATTTCTTCTGTACAGGCGCGGCTCGCCTCTTGAGCAAAAGAGCCTGACTTGTTCTTGGCATTTCCTGCTTGAGATGGCTTTGATGTTTCCTTGGCACGAGAGTTACCTTTTACAGTATCCCCAGGTTTACCAAAAGCCCGTAACGCCTCTGGTGTGGACCACTCTTCAGCAGCAGCGTTATTGCACATAAACAGCACAACCAGACCATATAAGACAAAAACTTGAGGTTTCATAATCTCTCCATAAATGTATCGTAATTACCTCAGCTGGAAAAAAGGAGACAGGCTGGTTTTTAATTTTGCATGTCACTATAGCAGCTTGTTCCCTATTTAATCCACTTCTCCGGCAAGCAATGGCCGCCACAGAAACCGGTCAAGGGGGATGCGGCCGCCGGTGATTGAAAATTCAAGGCGTGTCCCTATCTGCACTACTGTTTGGCCTCGGCCCTTTTGATCCATGCGGCTTTAGCCGCCGGCGTCTCTTTCTCTTTCGCTGCGGCGCCTTGGTTTCATTGGTGAGTTCGCACGGCAACGACACTGGCGTCTGCTGCTGTGCCTGAGCCACCCACCAGTCGAGCTGTTTGGCGACGTCCTTTTTGTCGCCGCGGGTGATCCGGCAGTATTCGATGATGTCATTGAAATCATGATGGGCGATGAACGATTCCGGTCGGCGGCCGGGGATCTTGTTCAGGCGCGTCTGCTGGCTGATGATGTTGCGGAGCGCAATCCCGACGCGGTTCATGATCATAACGATCGGGCAGGTTTCGCCCATGAACTCCGCAACCGCAGCATCAACGCTCTGCAGCCAGGGCGCACCCTGTCGGCGGAAGTGCTCGGCCTTCTCATCTATGTACTCGCCGAAGAGCAGTGCCAGGAGGAGCGGAGGAGAGATCTTGTACCCCTGCTGGATGCGGTCATCGACATAGTTGAGCATGTGCCCGAAGCGGGTGTGGGGGAAACCTTCGCTTTCGGCGTCGAGCCAATTCGAGAAATTCGGAAAAAGCGCCGCAAAGAGCCCGGTCTGGCGGAGGAGATCATAGCACTTGGCCGCCTCTCCCGAGAGCAGGATTTTGAGCATCTCCTCATAGAGACGGGCCGGCGCGGACCTGACAATAATGTCGGCGGCGCCGACCAGTGCCGTGCGGGTATTTTCTTCGATGGTGAAGCCGAGCAGTGCGGCAAACCGCACCGCCCGCAGCATCCGTACCGGGTCTTCCTGAAAGCGGACGTCGGGAACCCCGATGGTGCGGATGATGCCGGCATTGAGATCGGCCAGGCCGCCGGTATAGTCAATGATCGAGAAATCGGCGATATTGTAGGAAAGCGAGTTGACGGTAAAGTCGCGGCGCTGGGCATCCTCAGCAGGTGTGCCGTAGACGTTGTCCCGCAGGATCATACCGTCATCGTCCTTCAGCATGCGCGGGGGCCGCTGGCGGTGTTCCGCCCCGTGCGCCTCTTTCGGATCGGTCTCCGGCTCCTCCGAAGCCAGGGACCGAAAGGTCGCCACCTCGATGATCTCATCCTGGTAGTGGAGGTGCGCGAGACGAAAGCGCCGCCCGATCAGACGACAGTTGCGGAACATCCGCTTCACCTCGTTAGGGGTCGCGTTGGTTACCACGTCGAAATCCTTCGGCTCGCGTCCGAGCAGGAGGTCGCGCACACAGCCGCCGACGAGATAACCGATATAACCGTTGTCTTTCAGCCGGTAGAGGATGCGCAGGGAGTTCGGACTCATGAGCTTGCGGGAGATCCCGTGCTCCTGCCGGGCGATGATCACCGAACCGCTCTTTTCGTGGCTTTTTGACTTTTTCATGTTGTTACAGCACTCCCTGTCCGAAGTTCCGGGCCATCCACTTATTGCCACGTTATTCTTTTAGCACATTCCTCGCGCCGCTTGCCAGTCCCAGCCATAAAATTTCGGATTAGCAATACTAAATTTCATGGCTATTAGTGTACCTAGAATACCTTCCTTTTATGTATTTTACCCTTTCATGTATTTTTGATTATCATAGAATAATGTAGTTCTGCTGGTTGCTTATGGAAGATCATCAGATATAATATTGAAAGTTCATTTCAGAACATAGCAAAGTTTGTTTCCATGCCCGCTCATGACGATGATTATCAGGGCAAAGTCATCGAGGTAGAGACATTCAATTGCCATGAAGGGAAAGGAGAATCACCATGATCGGCGATAACATTACAGCAAGGGGGAATGCCATGAAATTGAGAATCTTGTTTGGTCTTGTTCTATCAGTTGCGCTGCTGGCGATGTTCGGCTGCGGCGGTGGCGGTGGCGGTGGCGGTGGTGGTGGTGCACTTGCGCCGGTCGTGACGGCAGTTGTGAAAGTTGCAACTACGGGCACCGGCGCCACCCCGGTCGGCGGGGCCTTAGCCCTGCTGAATTACTCGGCGAGCAAATATTCGATTCCGCCGAACAACCCTCAACCTGACGGGACCAATTCCAAGGTAGTCGCTTCCGGAAGCCTCGGCCTGACCGCGGGTACGATCGTTGCCGGGACTTTGCTCAGCGCCGGCCGAGTCAATCTGATCATGGTCAACGCCACGGGGGCTGCGGGGGGTGAGTTTGCCACGATCACCTTCACCCTCCTCCCCGGTAAGACCCCTGTACCGGCAGCCGATTTCGTCATTGCCCCGGTTCCGGCTCCCGTAGTGACCGATACGCTGGGCGCCACAATCGCCGGCACCGTTGCCGTCAGCTCGGCAACTATCCAATAAATCCACGCCGTAGAAACAGAGATAATCGAGGAGGAGAGCAATGAAATTTAGAATCTTGTTTGGTCTTATAGTATCTGTTGCGCTGCTGGCCATGTTCGGCTGCGGCGGCGACGGTGGTGGCGGGACGCCGACGAGTCCGACGGCGACGGGGCCGACGGCGACGACGGTAGTCGCAAGCGCGGGCCCCGGCGGGACCATTTCTCCGCCAGGCACCAGTACGGTCCTCACGACCTTCAGCGTGTCCTATACCATCACGCCGAATCCCGGCTATACCGTGTCGGATGTGGTGATTGACGGTTTCTCGTTCGGGGCGATTACCTCGTTTGAATTCCTCGGCGGAGGCCACACGATCCACGCGACCTTCACCAATCGTCCGAAGACGGCAATCGTCAAGCTGTTGAACCTGAATCCGCCCACCCTGGACCCCATAATCTACGGGATCGAGGCTACCCTGCTCTACACGCAAAACCCGAACCTGGGGCTGTCGAATGCGCCGGGATTTATTACTGCGGTCGCATCCGGGAACGGCGTTGTCACTGGCACGATCTTTACCGCGGATACGGCCACCACCTTCGGTCAGATACCCATCACTCTGAGCAGTACCTCGGGAATCCGCGCCGGCGAGTTTGCCACGGTCACCTTCAAACTCATGTCATCAGTCGCCGGACCTATCGCCAGCAACAACGTTCCGTCGTCGGCCGACTTCAACATTGCGTCGGGCTTCGCCGTGACCGGTTTTGACACACTCATCATCCCGGGCATCTTTCCCTTCGTCGGTTCGGTAATCATCAAATAGGAGCGCCTTCAGGCGCAATCCGCCGCCGGAGGAGCATAGAAAACCAGGAGGAAAGCCATGAAATTTAGAAGCTTGTTTGGTCTTATACTATCATTCGCGCTGCTGGCCATGTTCGGCTGCAGCGGCGGCGATGGCAATGGCAATGGCAATGGCAGTGTTGCCGTTGCGCCGCAATTCACCATCACCGCCAGCGCGGGCGCAGGCGGAAGCATCAGTCCTTCAGGGGCCGTTCTCGTTACCCAGGGCTCGAGTCAGACCTTCACCATTGCGCCTGACGTCGGTTCAGCCGTGTCGAATGTGCTGGTTGACGGCGTGTCGCAGGGGGCCATCACAACCTATACCTTCACCAACGTGACGGCCAACCACACGATAGCTGCGGTTTTCACGGCAGGGCAGCCGACAACGGCAACCGTGACGCTGGCAACCACGGGAACACTTCTTCCCGGCAGCTCGATCGGCACGATCGTCGCCGTGATGAACTATCCGCTGAACAAAATACTGAATGTCGCCGGCGTGCCGGTCCAGCAGGATGGGGTGACTCCGGTGACCGTGACGCCAACCGACCCGACTGGCACCTTCCCGCTCATCATTCCGGGCACCACCTTTAACCCGGACTTTACCCAATCCGGCGTGGTCGCCCTGAATCCCCTGTTCCTTCCAACCGGGATCGGCACCGGCGCCTTCGCAACCATTGAATTCACCATCACCCCCGGCACATTCCCAACCGCGGCCGATTTCACCACGGCCACCGGTTTCCACGCGCTCGACCTGAACGGTATCCCGATACTCGGTGACAGCAGTTTCGTCCTTGGCCCGGTGATCATCCAATAGGACGCCGCCCTGGGGAAGAGCGAAACGTTATTCGCAAAAACCTGCCAATTACCTGCCAGTTAAGTAATGAGGAGATTTGTTATGAA
This sequence comes from Desulfuromonadales bacterium, assembly GCA_016650295.1. Classification (GTDB taxonomy): domain Bacteria; phylum Desulfobacterota; class Desulfuromonadia; order Geobacterales; family Pseudopelobacteraceae; genus CAIPTY01. The sequence continues at coordinate 31,795 of JAENWA010000043.1, forward strand.
AATAAGAACGTTAAAGAAGGCTAAATTACTGATCAAGAAGGTCCTGGCAACGACCCTCTGTCTCACCATGATATTGCCGGTCATGCCCGCCATGGCCGCGCCGGGGGGGGTAATCACAACCCCGGCGCTGCCGCCCGGGTTCCTGTTCGAGCCCGAGAGCGCCATCGGTTCCCTGAAGGACGAGGCTCAATGGAACGAGGTCGAGCAGCTCCTCGACAATCCGTACGCCGTGGTGCTCGACCCGGCTACCCCCGGCAACGACCAGGGCTTCCCCTCGTACCGGACCGATCCGAACGCGGGGTTCCAGCGCCGCCGCTCCTTCCTCCCGGCCGGCTGCACGTATGACGCTTCTACGGGTCTTCCCTTGTGTAACGACGCCCTGCTCACCCAATTTCTGGTCCATCCGCTCAACTACAATCCGACCACCGGCATAGAGATGCGGGTGATCAACAGTGGCTTCCCCGGCGCCACCTGGGGCGTGCCGTCGGAACTCGCCCTCTGCACTGCTCCGGGTGTTCCGGTTGGCTGTCCGACCCCGCTCCCCGCTGGTGTGGCTACATTTGCCTGGCAATACACGAACATGTTTATCTCTGCGGGCGCGGACCGCGTCGAGCCCGGTTCAACGCCGATCGACTACAACGCGCCGATAGCTTCGGGCGCCGATCCGGCGACCTTTATCGTCACGACCGAAGTCAACCCTCCCGAGGGGTCGTTCATCTACGGCGCCGATCCGGGTGAGCCCAATTATCTCGGTTTCGGCTCGGCCGACGCCAGCCAGTACTCGACGGCGGCCATTCCCGGCGCGACAGCGCCCGTCTTTGACGCCAACGGCGTCCTCTTGGCAGCAGCCGGAAGTACCGCCGGTCTGCTCCTCTCCGACCCGGAACGGGGGACTATCCTGGCGCGCGATTTCGCGACCCAGGCCGGCGGGCTGAAGAAGCCGTCCATCGGCAGGCCCCAGGGAGTCGGAACGTCGTATCCCGTGCTCAACGTCGACTCCAACAACATGGCGGCGGCCAATGAAAACGACTTCATCGCCGGCAACAGTTTTGCGGCCAAGCAGGCGGCCAGGCATGCGGCGGAAACACTCGGCAAGGCCCTCTTCTGGGACCAGCAGGTCGGCAGCGACGGCGTCCAGGCCTGCGGCTCGTGCCACGTAACCGCCGGCGTCGACCCGCGGACCAAGAACCAGCTCAACCCGGACCACCTGGGGGGGGATTTCACCTTCCAGCTTCATGGCCCCAATGCAAATCAGGAGGTTACCGCCGCCGACTTCCCCCTCCACAAGCTGGCCAACCCGCTGATCCCCGGCGAACCGATGCTGAACCCCGGCAACGTGAATAGCGACGTGAATGACGTCGTCTCCTCCATGGGGGTGATATTCGGCATCTTCGGGGACATCCCGGCTCCCGGACCAGCGGCGTTCCTGCCGGCCGCCGGCGGCGACGGCGTAGCGGCATTGAAACCGGACCTGCGCAGCCCGAACGCGGCCGACAACATCGACCCGATCCCCGGCTTCCGGGGACTCAGAAGGGTCGAGCCGCGCAACACCCCGACCATGCACGCGGCGGCCTTCAACTTCGACAACTTCTGGGACGGCCGCGCCCGCCACGACTTCAACGGCGGCAGCGTCTTCGGCGCCTCCGACCCGCAGACCCACGTCTTTATGAACAACGGCACCACGGCCGGCGCCCTGACGCCGACCCGCCAGATCATCCGCTTCTCCAGCCTCGCTTCCCTGGCGACCGGCCCGGCCCTCAGCAACTTCGAGATGTCCTTCAACGGCCGCAGCTGGCAGAAGATCGGCAAGAAGCTGCTCCAGGCCGGGGTGACGCCGCTGGCCAACCAGCTGGTCGACATTACCGACAGTGAGCTCGGCCCCTTCTCCAACCAGGGGGGTTCGGCCTGCGGCGCCCTGACAGCCGATGAGTATTCCGGCAGCTTCAACGGCTCGAACACCGCAGTCGGCAAGCCGGGCCTCTGCATCAGTTACCCGGCCCTGATCAAGCGCGCCTTCTATCCGCAGCTCTGGGCAAACACGGGCCAGCACCTGAACGGCGCCCCGGCGGGCTGCTCGGGAGCGGTGAACGGCCTGGTCTTCAATAATGTGCTGAACGCCAACACGAACGGCGGGCTGACCCCCTCCGACTGCGACCCGTTCGACGGCTACAAGCTGACGCTCGCCGCCGGTCCGGTCGTTGCGGCCGACACCAACCAGTTCACCCAGATGGAAGCCAACATGTCCCTCTTCTTCGGGCTGTCGGTGCAGCTCTGGGTGCAGGTCCTGGTGCCGGACGATACCCCGCTCGACCGTTTCTTCGACCAGAATCCCGATGCGACCTCCGCCCTGGGAGAGTCGGGAGAACCGTTGCTCGTGCAGGACCGACTCAACTGCACCACCCCCGGTGTACGTAACGGTCCGACTCTGGGAAATCCGACAGGGGAATGCTTTACCCCGGTCGCTCCTTTCCTGCGCGATGCATCACTTTTTGCCCGGATCAACCCCTTTAACGAGGGGGGCACTGCAACGGCCATCCCCGTCACCAGCAGCCCCTCCCGCAGTGCGGGGGCTCCCGATCCCTTGCTCGGTTTCGACCTCTTCCAGGGGACCAACCTCTCTCTCAAGAACCCCAACTTCAGGTCCGCCCGCTGCGGCGGCTGCCATCTCGGGCCGTTCCTGACCGACCATAACATAAGCAGGACCCATGCGCAGACGCTCGGCGACTTTGTCGCGGAGTTTCTCACCCCCGGCGTTGAATTGCAAAACGAGCCTCTCGGCAGAGACCGGCTCATCTCCGGCTTCCTGCTCGAATCCGAACTGAACGAGGTCGGCCAGGACGCCATCGAGCGTTTCATCGTCAACCAGAACCTGATACCCGACCCGGTATCCGGCCTGGCCTTCCCCGAATCGGCCTTCCTCGACAACGGCATGTACAATATCGGCATTCGCCCCAGTCCCGAGGATACGGGCCGGGGGGGGAACGACCCGTTCGGCTGGCCCCTCTCCCTGGCCACCCTGGCGTTCAAGAACCTCGGCGGGCCTAATTTCACGCCCGGCCGGCCGCTCCCCAATTTCGATCCGGACCTCGGCATCGGCGGCGGGCTGTTCGAGCCGGATGCGCAGGACCAGCAGCTCAACCCCGGTCTCGAAGGTGAGCCCGCCAACCCCCTGTTGCCCCCTTACCTGGCCCCCTGGGTCAATAACATCAACGTCGGCAACACTCACCCGGAGATGGACGAGCTGTTCGGCGGGGTAAATACCCTCACCCAGAGCCCGATCATGGAAGGCTACATCGACACGGTCGGTCCGTTCGACCCGGCCGGCACCGTCAACGAGGCGATGAACATGGCTTCCGGTCCGCTCATGGGAACCTGGCCCACCGTCAACCGGGTCGGCAAGAACGGCAGCTTCAAGGCCCCGCAGCTCCGCAACGTGGAGCTGACCGGTCCCTATTTCCACAACGGCGGCATGCTGACGCTCCGCCAGGTAGTCGATTTCTACGCCCGCGGCGGTGATTTCCCCGCGACCAACGGCGGCGCAGTCGAGTGCGACGGCGTCCATACGGCGGCCCATCCGTTCGCGCCGGGGAAATGTTATGACGTCAACACCTCGCACCGCGACATGATGATTCTTAACCTCAGGGAAGAAGTCCAGTCCCTGGGCCGTCTCGACCCGGTCGGCAGCGGTAATCCCGCCGTCGCTCCCTACCCGGACGGCTTCACCCTGGAGCAGGCGCTGAACGCCCTGGTGGACTTCCTCATCTCCCTCACCGATGAGCGTGTGGCGCATCAGCAGGCCCCGTTCGACCGGCCCCAGATTATCCTCCCGATCGACGGCACGGCCCCCGACAATACTCTGGGCCGGGCAGCCATGCTGGCGGACAACAGGTACAAAGACTTCCCGGCAATCGGCGCCGCGGGCGTCCCCGAGCGGACGCCGGCTTTCCTCGGGATCTCGAACCAGCGGACGATCGACGGCACACTGAGTCAGTTCAGCTCCGTCACCAATCCGAACGGCGACATCAACAACGACGGCGTCGTCAATATCGCCGATGCCCTGCTCGCCCTGCGGATAGCGGTAGGACTTGTCCCTCAACCGACCGGCACCGCGCTGTTCCTCGGCGACGTGGCGCCACAGGGCGCGCCTAACGGCAGTATCGACCTCGCCGATGCCCTGGTGATCCTGAGAAAAATTGTCGGGGCCACCAGGTTCTGATCGAGACTGCACAACCGGGAGCCGGGTAGAAGGATACCCGGCTCCCTTTCTTCAAACTTCGCACAAGAGAGTCCAGCCCATGGAATTCGAAGTACAATACGATCGCAACGATTATTGTGTGTCCAAGCCGATCCGGATACTCATTCCAATCGTTCTTTTCTTTCTGTTCCCCTGCGCATGTACCCAGGAAAATCAGATCACGCGGGGAGATGCCGAGTCTTACAACAACCAGGGAAATGCCTATAGCGAAAAGGGTCAGCCTGATCAGGCAATCGCTGCTTTCAACAAGGCCCTGGAGATCGACCCAAAGCATGCCGGGGTTTACCACAACCGGGGGGTTGTGTATGGGAGAAAAGGCCAGTATAATAAAGCGATCGCTGATTTCAATAAGGCGATTGAGATTAACCCCAAGGATGCGGAGGCTTACTATAACCGGGGAGTTGTCTATGCAGTAAACCACCGTGACGATCAGGCGATCGCTGATTATTCCAAGGCACTCGAGATCAACCCGAGGTATGCCGCAAGCTACCACAACCGAGGAGTTGCCTACGGGAGAATAGGCCAATATGATAATGCGATCGCTGATTTTACCAAATCCGCAGAGATCAACCCAGGGTATGCCGGGGCCTACTACAGCCGGGGAAACGCGTATGGTAACAGAGGCAGATATGATCAGGCGATCGCGGATTATACCAAGGCGCTCCAGGTTAACCCAAATTATGCGGCAGCCTATTACAGCCGGGCGAGAGTCTATTATCTCAGGAAAGAATATGACAAATCCATGGAGGACGTCACTAAGGCACAAGCTTTAGGCTACAAAATTCCCGCTGATTTTCTTGACAATCTTCGTAAGGCTTCAGGAAAATAAAATTGGAGTTAAAGGGACAGTATACTTAACTCCTGTTCCCCTTCCCCAGCTTCTTACTCCCCGGCGGCAGAAAACTTTCGCCGGTAACGACGCTTTTTCCGGTTTTGTCTTCAAGATCCAGCCGCGCCTTGCGGGTAATGCTACCGCCTGTCTTACCTGCTGCCTTGTTTTCCTGCACACCGGTGGCGTTCATCGTCTCGGCTATCTGACGGGTGGAAAGCTCCGCCAGTGCGGTAAAAATCAGCTCCGCCTCGCTCATATGATCTCGCAGGTTCTGGTTTTTCAAACCTTTGAGCGACTTGTGCTCCTTCACCTTCAGTCCGGGCCATTCCCGGTGAATGATATCGGTCAGAATGGCAAACTCTGACTCTTTCCTGATCTCGTGTTCTTTCCAGTAGTCAGTCAGCTTGTTGCGGTTTTCCTGCCCAGTCATCCGCTGTTGTATCCACTTTTCACTTCTGCCGTGCTGCTGCCAATATTCCCTGGCCCGGTCTAGAGAGCGTGCCGGATCAGCCATGTCCTGCATTCGATCGTATCCGACCCTGGCCAGCCAGAGCTTGATCGGCTCGGCCTTGGGGCTCGGCACCGACTGGATCAGGCGCAACAGCACCTCGGGACTGGCAACATCAGTAAGATATTTTTTCCCGTCCGCAGCTTCCAGTTTCAGTCGGTTACATTTTGTACCGCAACGCAACCGGCCCGGCTATTTGCTGTTGTTCAGATAATATTCCAGATTCTCCGCGGAGAAGCCGGACATCTTGTTTGAACCGATGATGATCAGGGGCACGCCGCGACCGCCCAGTTCCTTGTGCCGCTGCCTGGCGGAACTGTCCTTCTCGATGTCGTACGCCACGAAGGGGATGCCCCTGCTCTTCATGTAGTTTAGAGCCTGCTTGCAGTAGCCGCACCAATCGGTGACATATATCTCCACCGTATCGGTGAAGCGCTGATTTTGGGGGGGTGTGGATTGTGGAGCCGCATCGGCGGTTTTCCTGGTGCTGCGTGTATCGGATGCCGACTGAACGGGTGGTGCAGGGTCGAAGTCGCTGTCGTTGTAAATCTTCACCTTCCTGCTCTTTTTGGATGCGGGAGGAGGGGTGTCCTTGAAGATTGTCACACCGTTGTCGTCCACCCATTGGTACATCTCGGCCCCGGCTAGTGAAAAGGAAAGTAGCAGGGAGATGATTACGAGTACTGATTTTCTGGACATTGTTCCTCCTGGGTGGAAACGATAGCGTTGTGTGGTTTTTGTTGTGGACCTTAAAAAAGCATTTACCGCAGAGTACGCAGAGGAACGCGGAGGAAAATCAACCGGTTATGGTTACAGAGCATTTCACCATTTTGTAGAAGAGTGGTTCTTCAATAACGAATTGATTTCTTTGCGAACCTCGCATAGAAGCGCCTACTTCTGGCTGCGTCCTCTGCGGTGCAACTGCCGTTTATAGGGTGGCGTTCATAGGCGTTGCAACCTTGTTACACTACCTGCGAGCCCTATTCAACGACTAAGTTGGGATGACCAGAAACTGTGCTTTAATATAAATCGAACCTGAATATATATCTAGTTTGCTTTAAGTTATAAATAGATCAATTAGTAAGTAAGAAGTTATTTTCTGCGTTTTTCAGGCAGAAAATGACTTCGTTAACGCACTTATCCTGTTTATCAGGGCTAGGATCTGTTAGAAGGGAAGGTACTAAAGCAATAATGCAGGTTTATCCCCCGCAACCTATTTACCCTTTGTATTCTTCACATACAGCGCCTTACCGCTCCCGCGCTCTTCGATAACAAAATGATCAGGATAAGCCTTGATCAGTTCACTGAGTTTCTTGAAATTATACAAGCGAGGATCAAAGTCGGGACGAAGTTTGCTTATATTGTTGCCAACCGGACCGAGATTCGTCCAGCCGCTTTCATCGGAGATGTCATCGATCACCTTTGCGATCACATCCAGCGGCACCACGGCTTTTATGGGGGCCGGAACTTCCTGCGGTTTTCCTTCGGCTGTGACAGCGGTCGCGGGGAGCTTGCCGCTACTCTTTGCTTTTGGTTTTTTCGGGGTGGAGACGGGCTCGATGGCTGGAAGAGCCTGGGTGCGGAGAATCTCCGTGTAAATGAACTTGTCACAGGCGGAGACGAAGGGCGCCGGAGTTTTTCTTTCACCAAAGCCATACACCGTCAACCCTTCTTCTCTCAGGCGTGACGCCAGACGGGTGAAGTCGCTGTCGCTCGATACCAGGCAAAAACCATCGAAACGCCGGGTATAGAGCAGATCCATGGCATCGATAATCAGTGAGCTGTCGGTGGCGTTTTTCCCCTTGGTGTAGGCAAATTGCTGAACCGGATTGATGGAGTAGTTGAGCAGCACCTTTTTCCAGCTAACCAGCTGCGGGGCGGTCCAATCGCCGTAGATGCGCTTGACACTGGCCACGCCGAATTTGGCGATTTCTTCAAACAGCCCTTCAACAATGGATGCCTGAGCGTTATCGGCATCAATCAGAACCGCAAGGCGCTTTTGAGTCTCTTCCGACTCCAAACGTTGGGCATAGCGTGGGTTAGAAGTTTTGTTGTCCATGGTTCATCCTTTGAAAAGAGATTTTGATGCCTTAAAAGCCCCAGACTTTGGAAATGATGGATTTCGAGTCACTGCGTCCTGTTCAATGCCGCACACCGTGCCGTTATCGGCAACTCCCAGCAGCAACGTACCACCCTGACGATTTAAAAAGGCGCAGATGGTCTCATAGACGTCACGGTTCAGTTTATCGCGAGACTGCTTGAATTCAAGCGTCACTCCTTCTTCCTGTCGGAGCAGTTGTTCGAGATGCTGGGGAGTCATGGTTTGGCCTTTGATGTTGATTTCGTAATTATCCTTAACGGCTGTGAGCACACCGGCGGCGGTTTTTTTATCGACCGGTGCTGCGCTCAGTTGGCATGTTCATTATCAAGTTGTTTAAGGCACTAATATTCGGTAAAGTGTATTACAACGTATAACACTTTAGGGGGCATTCCATGCTTGCAGTACGACTAGACCAAAAAACAGAAACGCGTCTTGATCAACTCGCAAAAGAAACCCATCGCACCAAGTCCTACTTCGTCAAACGGGCCATTACCAGCTTTCTTGACGAAATGGAAGACAAACTGATTGCAGTTGCTCGCCTTGAACAAGAAAACCCCACCTTTCTGACGAGTGACGAACTCTGGCGCGACCTTGGATGGGACAAGCCGGCTGAAAAATCCAAGAAGCAGAGTAAATGATGCCAGTTTATGCCGTACTCTGGGAAAAGGGTACCAAGCACGATTTTAAGAGTCTCGGGCGCAAAGCTGCCGAACATATCCGGGAAATAGTCGAGACAAAACTTGTGCATGACCCCCGTCAGGGTAAACAGCTTCAAGGTGACTTCAAACCTCCTCTCTGGAGCTATCGAATTGGGGTTTATCGCATTATCTACACCTTCACAGACTCTGAACTGGTCATATGGGTTGTGAGGGTTGGACACCGTAAGGAAGTTTACCGAAAACTTTGATTCAGCAGGCTAAGCTTGTAGGTTGGGGTGAACAGCCTTTCCGTGAACCCCAACGGTGCAATGTTGGGGTTCACGATGAACCTGTTTACCCCAACCTGCGAGCTGGCCCCTGGATGTCCCTTTCGAGGGTTCCTATTTACAATGTTTGTTTTACTATTACAGTATGGCTTACTACGGTGTATGCGATTAAACGCGTTGCAATTTCTTCCTTCCAAAGCCTAATCCCCCCAACCTACGAGCTGCGCTTGCCGTCACCTCTATAAGTTCCCCCATCATCCTTCGGCAATCATCCTCCGTTACAGCTCCCATCAGGCAGATCTGCACAATGTTCCTTTCGATCAGATAGCTGCTTCGAAAACTCAAGAGATAGCCCCGTTTCTCCAGTTCTTCGCCCAGCCATAGCGACGACAGCGCAGGAGATAATGCAAGGCTTAGCACAGCGGGAGAAGCATCCCCTTCGGTGGCCATGATGCAGAACCCGGATTCCTCCAGCCAACTGCGCAACCAGGAATAACGGAGGCGTATCGTTTCATACCTTGTCGAAGCTTCGCAACCGATCAACGCCTGATGCAGTGCGGCCACCAGGTTGGAGGATTGAGTGAACGGCACCCCCTGTTTCTCACGGTAATACCCCAAATCGAGATAGCGCGGCAGACGGCGGTCAGGAACGACATCATGATTGTAAAAAACCAGGGCGATCCCCGGAAATGAGGCCAGCCCCTTGCCGCTGACGCTGCTGGCCAGGTAGACGCCGCTCAAATCAACCGGCATCGTGCCGAGCGAGCTGGTGCAGTCCATGCTGAGCCGCACACCATGACGCCGGCAGATCACTGCCAACCCCTCCAGGTCGTTAAGCACCCCGCTGGAGGTCTCGCAGTGAGTAGACCAGAGCCAGGTAATATCCGGGCGCTTCGCCAGCAGCGATTCCAACTCTGCAATGTCGTAGCGGCTTCCCCACGGGGCGCGCAGCACATCGTACAACAACCCCTGACGTTCGGCGTGGTCGATCAGCCGTTCGCCGAATTCACCATTGGAGAGCATGAGGCCAGGCCCCTCAAGCAGTCTGAGGTGTGCAGCGACCGCCTCGTTGCCCAGGGTGCCGCTCCCCAGCAGCAATTCGACCCCCGCAGCGCCGGTCAGGTCGCAGAGCAGCCCTTTAACCTCCGACACCATCGCCAGGAACCGGTCCGAGCGGTGTGAGACGGGGGATGCCCTGAAGGCCTCCTGTACCTTGGGATCAATCTCCACCGGACCAGGCAGAAAGCTGATCGATGGGCCGATGAGTGCGGGCCTGGGTGCGCCCAACCGCTTGAAAAGCTCCAGCACCGATAGTAACGTCAGGTACATGGGCTGATACCTGGCCTGTTCCGTCCCTACCAGTTGGCCAAAGGAGACGAATCCCATGCTGGAATAGAGTCGTTGCTGTCGCAGGGTGCCGGAGGCCACCGCCAGGGTATAGCCCCGCAGCAGGCACTCATCGGCCACAAACCTGAGTAGATCGGCAAAGATCCTCGAATGGCGGAATTCCGGTTCCAGTGCCAGCAGACGGATTTCGCAGACTGATGCGCCGGCCGGAAGGAACGAATCGAGATCCCTGATCTTCTCATCCAGTGAAAATGGCCGATTGGCTCGCACGGCCATCATTCCCGTCAGTCGTCGCTCCTTCAGGCAGATGAAATAGGTGTTTTCGTCATGGAACTTGTCCACCAGCCGTTGTTCAGCGTTGGAAGCGTGTTGGGGAATCTCCTCGACAAAGGTTCGGTAGTTGAGGCCATGGATCTGCTCGAATTCCCACGCTTCAGAGGCGATCTTGTAGATCAGGTTATGCGGCATGGCTATTCCTTGGGGGCGTCTGTATCACTGCGGAAAAAATCGTTGCGGATATTGGAACGGTGGGCGTAGAGGACCAGGAGCACCAGCAGGAAGTAGACCCCGGACTCATGCGACCACCAGGGCTGGCCGTTGCAGATGCGCTGGAACGCCATGATTACGGGGGTGCAGGCCAGGGCGAGCAGGCCGGCCTTGGTCGTACGGCGCACCACCAGCAGGATCAGCACACTGAGCAAAAACCCGGTTAACAACAGGGACGGCGAGAGAATCAACAATCCTCCAGCCAGGGTAGCAAAGCCTTTTCCGCCCCGGAAATCGAGTTGCGCCGGGAAGATGTGGCCGGTCGTGACGGCCAGCAGCACACAATAGAGCTGCCACGGTTCCAACGCCAGATAACGTCCCAGCCAGACCGCCGCCATCCCTTTGCCGGCATCACCGATCAGGGTGATGACAAAACCCTTGGCGCCCAAGAGCCGCCCCACGTTGCGGCTGCCACTGCCGCCGCTGGCCAGGGTGCGGATATCCTGCCCCGTCAGCATCCGTACCAGATAGTAGCCGGTATTGAAGCAGCCCAACAGGTAGGCGATGGTTATGGCAAGTGTTGCATGGATCATTATAACGTTACCCCCCCAGCGCCACCAACGCAATCTCCCTGATCCCCTTAAGATCCAGCTTGCCGGTCCCCAGGATCGGCAGACACTCCACCTCCAGATAACAATCCCGCCTCGGCTTCCAGAGGTTGGGGAGACTGCTCTCGGCCATGTGGCGCTGGAGGGTTTCGGCGTTGGCCGCTTCCCTGGCGTACAGCACCACCAGCCGTTCCCCCTTCTTCTCGTCCGGCACGGCCGTGACCGCCACCACGCCGGTCTGTCCCAGGCGGTTGTGCAGCTCATCCTCCACCACACCATGCGGCACCATCTCGCCGCCGATCTTGCTGAAACGGCTCAAACGGTCGGTGATGCGGATGAAACCGTCCTCGTCCATCACGCCGATGTCGCCGGTGATGTACCAGCCGTCCTTGACCGCCTCGGCGGTCTTGTCGCTCCGCCCCAGATAACCCAGCATGACGTTGGGGCCGCGCACCAGCAGCAGCCCGGCCGCGCCCGGCTTGAGCAGGGCTCCGCTGTCCGGATCAACCACCCGGATGGCCACGCCCGGGATCGGGTGCCCGACACTCCCTTCCTTGGAACCGTGCTGATGGACACCGCCGATCTCCACGTCCGGCAGAGAGAGGGTGATGACCGGTGACAGTTCGGTGGCGCCGTAGCCTTCCATGGGGCGCACGCCGAATTTCTCCTGGAAGGCGTCGGCTACCCTGCTCTTCAGCTTTTCGGCCCCGGTGACCACCAGCCGCAGGGTAACGAAATCCTCTTTCTTGGCCCGTCTCAGGTAGGCCAGCAGGAAGGTGGGGGTGGCCAGCAGGATTGTGGATTTGTGCTCGCGCACCACCTGGGCGATCTTCTCGCCATCCATGGGGTTGGGGTGGTAGGCGGCCGAGAAGCCGGACACCAGCGGGAACCAGAGCGTACCGGTGAAGCCCAGGGAGTGGAAGAAGGGCAGGGCCGAGCAGACGTTGTCGTTCAGGTTCACCCGGAAGACCATGCGCAGCGCCTCTACATTGGACATGATGTTGTGATGGGTCAGCATGACCCCCTTGGGTTCGCCGGTGCTGCCGGAGGAGAATATGATGGTGGCCACGCTGTCGGCCGAGAAAAGCTCCCGGCCGCACAGCAGGCGGGCCGGCAGCAGGCGGGCCTTGAGCATGGCCAGCAGCCTGTCCGTGCCACTGATGGCGGGGAGGATCTCCTCCAGCAGGACCATCCCCTCCAGTCGCGGCAGGCCGGGGACCTTCTCCAGGAAGGCCTGAGAGGTGACGATGGTGGTGATGCCGCACTGCTGCACGGCCGAGTGGATACCTGCCTCGCTGGCGGTGTAGTTCAGGTTGACCGGGATCTTCCCCATCAGCATCAGGGCCAGATTGGTCAGCACCCCGCCCACCGAGGGGGGCAGGAGGATGCCGACGTGGCCCATCTGATTGTGCTCCCCACTTTGCAAAGGGGGGCTGGGGGGGATTTGCTTTTCCAGCTTCCCGGCCAACGCCACGGCCCCGGCCAGGGTGCGGCCGTAGGTGAGCGACTTACCGGAGGTGTCGGCGATGGCCTGGCGGCCCCAGTTCTGGCGGGCGGCCTGGATAAAGTACTGCTCCAGCGGGCGGCGGCGTTCCTTGCGCGAATCGAAGTAGTCGCAGGAGAGCTCCATCACCGCCTGGCGCACCTGCATGGCCGTACTGCTGGCCGGCATGGGGGTGCCGAACAGGATCGTGACCGGGTAGGGGGAGAAAGCCGGCAGGCGCGACAGCAGCCGGCCGTGGGCATAGGAGAGGATGCTGCCCCAGGCACCGCCGATGTAGACCGGGATGACCGGGTAGCCGCTGTCCTTGACGATGCGCTCGAAACCGCCCCGGAACTCGCGCAGCATGCCGTTTCTCGTCAGAGCCCCTTCGGCGAAGATGCAGACCATGTAACCGTCATCCATGGCCTGGCGGGCAGCCTTGATGAACTCCAGCAGCCCCTTCTTGCCATCCTCCGACGAGACCGGGATGACCCCCAGCAGCCGGAACAGGGCGTTGAGCAGCGGGGTGTTGTAGATGCGGCGTTCCATCACAAAGCGGATGCGGCGCTGGTTGGTGGCGGTCAGCAGCAGGGCGTCAACCCAGGTGACGTGGTTGGGGATCAGCAGGGCCGGTCCCTCGACCGGCAGGTTGTTGGCGCCGATGATCCGCAGCCGGTAAAAAACCCGCATGGTCACCAGGGCGATGAAGCGCAGCAGGAAGTCGGGCAGCACCCAGAAGGAGATCAGGGTAAAGACCAGGGTGATGGCGCCGACGGTGCTGAAGCCCTGGGCGGCCCGCAGCCCCATCGGGCCGCTGAAGAGCCAGGTCAGGCCGGATGCCGCCAGGATGGCGACCCAGTTGACGAAGCTGGCGGCGGCCAGCACCTCGCCGCGCTGTTCCGGCTTTGCCCGGAACTGGATGAAGGTCTGCAACGGCAGGCTGAAGAGACCGGCCGAGACGCCCAGCAGGATCAGGATCACGACGCAGGCGGCCGGCGAGGCCGGCACCGCATGCAGCAACGCCAGGGAGATGGTCAGTCCGATGGCGCCGATCGGGACGATGCCGAACTCCACGTCCCGGCCGGAGAGTTTGGCCGCCAGCAGGGAACCGATGCCGATCCCCAGGGCCGCCGCCAGGAACAGGTAGCCGCTGTGCGCCTCGGCCAACCCCATCTCCTGCATGCCGTAGCCGATCAGGTTGAGCTGGACATAGGCCCCCACGAACATGAAATAGGCCTGGCCGATGACCGCCAGCATCAGGTTGCGGTCGTGCCGGATGGAGAGGATCGTGCGCAGGATCTCGGCCGGAAAGATGGCCACCCGCCGACCGGCGTCGGCCCGCGGGGTGGCCTCCATGCCGGAGGCGGCCCACAGACCGGCCAGGGCCACGACCAGGCAGAACAGCCCGGCCAGCCAGTAGCGCCCCTGCGAGGCCTGGGTCAGGGCCGAGGCCAGGGTGGTGCCGAGGATGATGGCCAGATAGGTGAAGGATTCGATCAGGCCGTTGGCGCGGGAGAGCTGCTCGCGGCCGGCCAGTTCCGGGATCACGCCGTACTTGGCCGGGGCGAAGAAGGCGCTGTGGGTGGCCATCAGGAAGATGACCGCATACAGGCCGTTGTGCCACCCCATGGCAAAGGCGCCGACGGCCAGCAGGGTCACCAGCACCTCCACCATCTTGACCGCCACGATCACCCGCGACTTGCGCAGCCGGTCCGCCAGGCAGCCGGCCGGGGCCGAGAAGAGCAGGAAGGGGAGCACGAAGGCCGCCCCCACCTTGGCTGTGATGACCCCGGCCTGTTCGGCCCCCTGCACGCCGATCAGGCAGAAGATGATCAGCAGCTTGAGGATGTTGTCGTTCATGGCGCCCAGGAACTGGGCCGCATTCAGGCGGCTGAAGGAGCGGGGGAGTGTGTTGGTGGTTTCGGTGGTGGTCATAATATACCTCTTAAACGTAACTATGTTTCGACGTGGATTTTACAATTAAACAAGCAAACCTGAACTGTAATAGAACGCGGATGACGCGGATTGAGCGGATCTACGCAGATTTTAGAAACAAATTCATTTAATAATTTATCCGTGAAAATCCTTCAGGCCCTGCGGCACATTGAGCAGCCTGGCGCTTTTGGCAAACATCTCCTCCGTCATACCCAGAGCCCTTTTCAGCTCCACATCCTGGTCCCAGGGGTTACTGACAGCCGTCAGGGCGATGACCTTTTTCAACGGAATCCGGTAGGCATGGAAGAGGGGCGAGGTGATGCCGCTGGCGATGATCGGCATGTCGCTGCCGTACAGCAGCCGGTCATGCAGATGGGTGTGACGCAGAACCTGCGACAGGTGCCCGAGCCGGTTGGCCTGGGTCAGGGCCGAGATATCCGAGTACAGAGTGGGAAACTCGGCAAACAGCGGCAGCAGCCGTTCCAGGTTGCGCTGCCCCTGGTTGCGGCCGTTGCTGGCGCAGTGGGCGGCAATCACGGTCACCCCCATCTCCAGCGGGCGGCGCAGACGCTGCGGGTCGGCCAGGGAGTTGTCGGCGCGGGTGAAGGATTCCTCGTTGCCGGTGTGAGTTAAGAGCGGCAGCCGCAGCTCTTGCATGCGGCGATAGAACGGCTCCAGCCGCCGGTCATCCGGGTCGATACCCTGGATGGAGGGGAGCCACTTCAGCAGAACAGCCCCCTCGGCAGCGGCCCGTTCGAGACGTTCCAGCGCATCGCGGCGATGGGGATTGATGCTGGCGCCGAAGAGCAGGTTCGGCAGCCGGCGGCATTCGCGGGCCAGGAATTCGTTGGGGATATGGATCTCGGTGCGGGAATGGTCCAGGTTGCCCTGATTGTCCAGTACGCCGTCCATGGCCAGCACCACGGCGGCCGAGACGTGCCGGGATTGTTCCAGCCGTTGCGACAGGCGCTCCAGCACCAGGGTGTCGCCCTGCCGGTTCAGTTCCGCATCGGAGACGCCGAAGGCTTTGAGAAAGAAACGGTAGCGGATATTGCGCCGCAGGGCCGGTGACACGAAACAGCCGCTTCCCCCGGAGCCGATGCCGGCGGTGTGACAGTGGATGTCGATGATCGGAAATGCGTTACTCATGCTGTTGTCTCCCGGCCGCCGGAAAGATATATCAGATGTCAACAATCCCGGCGATGAAATTCTGTGACGCTCTAATTCTACTTTGTCAGATTACAATCTACCCCACCCCCACCCTAACCCTCCCCCTGAAGGGGAGGGGATTTTGACTACATTCCTCCCCCTTCAAGGGGGAGGTTAGGAGGGGGATGGGGTTAAAATGCAGCAGGTTATCAGAATGTGACAAAGTAGAATTACCCTTTTACAGGGAACGTGCCAAGCCGGAATGTTTTACGCAACCGGATGAAATACATGAAGATTGTCGTTGGCATGCTCTTGGGGTGGCAATTTGCGGCGGAGTTGTTGACACTGGATGAGTATCTCATGTACATTCCATGCATGGCAAAGAATCTGAGTTTGACCCCCGTTGAGCGGGATTTTTTCAAGACGGTCGCCCAGGCCGCCTTTACCAACCCCTTCAGTCAGACCCGCATCGAGCTGGACCGCAGCATTGCCGGGACAGATGCGGACATGTCGTGGGATGAGCTGGTGGAGCTGGCCACGGCCCGCATCGATGAGCGTCTGGCACAGCTCAGAAAGACCGGCCGCGACGATCTGACGCGCTACGGCGCGGAAGACCGGGACCTGCTGCGGACGGCCTTTCTGTTCGATATCTATCACCGCTACCGGCAGCTGTTCGACGAATTCATCCTCAAACAGCAGGCCGCCGGGGATACGCCGGTCCCGCTTCGTTTTGCCCGAGAGCTGCTTTCCAAAATCTCCGCCCTCGGTATGAACGAGACCGAAAGCCAGCGCTACCTGGGTATCTTTTACCAGATCCGGCGCGCCTTTTACTTCATCGAGACCGCTCTGACCGGCCTCTCTCCCTCCATGAACGCCCTGCGCCTGCAACTCTGGAACAACATCTTCACCTGCAATATCAACTGGTATGAGCGCCACCTCTGGAACCGCATGGAAGATTTCTCGACCCTGCTGCTGGGGGAAACCGGCACCGGCAAGGGTGCGGCGGCCGCCGCCATCGGCCGCTCCGGTTTCATCCCCTTTAATGATCGCAAGGGCTGTTTTACTGAGAGCTTTACCCGCAACTTCATTGCCATCAACCTGTCCCAGTACCCGGAATCGCTGCTGGAATCGGAACTGTTCGGCCACAAAAAAGGCGCCTTTACCGGCGCCATCGAAAATCACGAGGGGATCTTCAGCCGCTGCACCCCCCACGGCTCGATCTTCCTGGACGAGATCGGCGACGTCTCGATCCCGGTGCAGATCAAGCTCTTGCAGGTGTTGCAGGAACGGACCTTTGCGCCGGTCGGGAGCCACGAGCGGCTGCGTTTCCACGGCCGGGTGATCGCCGCCACCAACCGGTCGCTGGAGGATCTGCGCCGCACGGGACAGTTCCGCGACGACTTCTACTACCGGCTCTGTTCGGACATCATCACCGTGCCCCCCTTGCGCCAACGCATCCAGGAAGAGCCGCGCGAGCTGGAGGCCCTGATCGGCAGTATCCTCCAGCGGATGATCGGCGAGGCCGCCGTTCCGTATGCCCGGCTGGTCAGGGAGGCTGTTGCCCGTGATACCGGCACGAATTACCCCTGGGGCGGCAATGTGCGCGAACTGGAGCAGGCCGTGCGGCGCATCATCATCACCCGCCATTACCGGGGTGACGTCAATAGCGCCCCCGCCGGACAGCTGGACCGGTTGGCGGCCGGCATCGAGGCCGGAAGCATGGATGCCCAGGCCCTGCTGGCCGATTACTGCGCCCTGCTGTATCGCCGTTTCGGCACCTACGAAGAGGTGGCCCGCCGCACCAAACTGGATCGCCGCACGGTCAAGAAGTATGTTTTGATGGTGATTGGTGAAGAGCAGAAAGATGGGGAGTAATGAGCAAATCTGAACTGCAATAGAACGCGGATGACGCGGATCGAGCGGATTTACGCAGATTTTAATTCTTCTATTATGAGGCTCTTGCAAAAAGATTGTCTTCCCCGAACGCCTCTATCGGGTATCCAGATTTTCAACCACTTAGAATCTGGATTCCCGATCAGAAACGCTTCGGGAATGACAGTTTTAGGACTTTTGCAAGAATCTCTTATTTTTTGTTTAATCCGCGTAAATCCGCTTAAATCGGATTTGATCCGCGTTCCATTGCCTTTGGATTTTCCTGTATTCCTCGTTCCCACGTAGCGCGTGGGAACGAGTAGAAATAACAACGACAGCGACAACATCCTTTCAGTTCAGCAGCATCCCGACCACTCCCGCACCCAGAATGACGATCATCGGGCTGATCTTGGTCCATTTGAAGAGCGCAAAACCGATTGCCAGGGTCATGAACTCCTGCAAACCTGACAGCGAGGAGGCGCCCAAGTTCCAGGCCGCGGCCGCCACCAGGCCGACCACCGCCGGCAGCAGGCCGTCCAGGGTGCTTTTGATGAGATCGATGTTTTTCAGACGGTGGTAATTACGGCCGATGATCAGCATCAGCACGACGCAGGGCAGGAAGATACAGACCGTCGCCACCAGCCCGCCCAGAAATCCGCCGGATCGGAAACCGGTGAAGGTGGCCAGCATGGCCAGCGGCCCGGGGGTCAGCTGTGACAGGGCCAGGCCGTCCAGAAACTGCCGCTGCGTCAGCCAGCCGTGTTGCTCGACCATGATGTGGTTCAAGAGCGGGATCAGCACATAACCGCCCCCCACGAACATCAGGCCGATGCGCAGGTATACCCAGGCCAGAGTCAACAGGGAGGTCATCGGCAGTGCCTCCGGCGGTAGATCGCAACAGCCAGCGACCAGGCGGCCGCCCCCAGCAGAACCCAGGCGGCGTTCAGTTTGTAAATAACCGTGGCGGCAAAGGCCAGCAGGGCCAGCAGGATGCTGTTGGCCCCCTTGATCTGCTTGCGTCCCATGTCGATGGCGACTACCATGATCAGGCAGATGACCACCGGATTGGTTCCCTTGAGCGCGGCCTGCAGCTGGGGCAGTTTGTGATAGGTGAAGTAGAGCCAGGAAAGCAGCGACACCAGCAGAAACGAGGGCGCGATAAATCCGACGGCAGCGGTTAACCCGCCGCGTATGCCGCGCAGGTGGTGGCCGGTAAAGGTGCAGACGTTCAGGGAGAAGGGTCCCAGGATCTGACCGAAGGCCAGGCCGTGCAGGAACTCCTCCGGCGAGATCCACTGCTTCTCCCTGACGCAGATCCGCTCAACCAGCGCTACAATGGCCATGCCCCCGCCAAAGCCGGTGATGCCGATCTTGGCAAAGGTCAGGAAAATTTCAGTCAGACCTACACGTTGTGTACTTGTTTGCATGCTGCCGTTATACCAGCGTCAATGAGTCGTCGGCAAGGGGAAAAGGGGCTGGTGCCCAAAGGCCGGATGAGTCGAAATGATTGCCTGAATCCGGTTGTCCGTGATATAAGTAGCAGTTACGTATGCCACTTCCCCACAAGGATGGATGAAGCACATCAGAGGAGCCCCACATGTCTTTCCGTACCATTGAATGGCGCGACGACGCCGTTATCATGATTGACCAGACCCGCCTGCCGGGTGAAGAGATCTACAACACCTACACCGATTTCAAGGCAGTGGCCGATGCGATCCGCGGCATGATCATCCGTGGGGCCCCGGCCATCGGTGTAGCCGCAGCCATGGGCATTGCCCTGGGGGCGCGGAACATTATCGCCGATACCCATGAGTCTTTCTTCCGCCAGCTGGAGAACGTCTGCGACGTCATGGCCCATACCCGCCCCACGGCAATCAACCTGTTCTGGGGCATCCAGCGCATGAGACAGGTCGCCGAGGCCAACCGAGACAAGAAGCTGGAACAGATCCGGGAGATCCTCAAAAAAGAGGCCATCCGCATCGAGGAGGAGGATCTCACTATCTGCCGCAACATCGGCAAGTGGGGCGCCACCCTGATCCCCGAAGGCGCCACGGTGTTGACCCACTGCAACGCCGGCGGACTGGCCACGGCCGGCTACGGCACCGCCTTGGGGGTTATCCGGGCCGCCCATGAGGCCGGCAAGAACATCCGGGTCTTTGCCGACGAGACCCGTCCCTGGCTGCAGGGGGCGCGCCTGACCGCCTGGGAGCTGATGAAAGCGGGGATTCCGACGACCCTGATATCCGACAACATGGCCGGCTTTTTCATGCAGCGGGGCGAGATCACCTGCTGCGTGGTCGGGGCTGACCGCATCGCCGCCAACGGCGACACGGCCAACAAGATCGGCACCTATTCCGTGGCGGTGCTGGCCAAGGAAAACAACATCCCCTTTTATGTGGCGGCCCCGGTTTCGACACTCGATCTCACGCTCAGCGACGGCAGCAAAATCCCCATTGAAGAGCGGCCGGCCAGTGAAGTGACACATATCAAGGGGATTGCCATAGCGCCGGAAGGGGTTTCGGTCCGCAACCCCTCCTTTGACGTGACACCGGCCCGCTACATCAGCGCCATCATTACTGAAAACGGTATCGTCAAGGACGACTTCCGCACGGAACTGCGCAGGATAGCAGGCGCCTGACATGCATGTAGAACGTTTTTCCCGGGATTTCAGCCGGATCATGGCCAACGGGGACAGTGCCGTTCGCGCCGCTGAACTGACCGGGTTTCTCCAATCCCACGGCTATCTTTACGGCACGCGCTCAGCAGACAACATCCTGCTGCTGCAGCCGCTTTTCCCGGTTGAAACCCTGCACCGCATAGTCGTCAGCGCGCTTCTGACCCCGGCGCCGGATTTAGCTCTCAACACCTTTGAGCGGCTGGCAACAGTTATCCACCCGGCTGATCTGACGGAAATCAGCCACCGCAAGAAACGCCTGGCCCAGTTTTTGACGGTCTGCGGTTCGTCCCCCTTCCTGGTCAGCCTGATCTTCAAGACACCCAAGGCGTTCCACTGGCTGTTTCTGGAAAACGGCGTCGAACTCTGCCGATCAACCGACGCCATGCTGTCCGAACTGCGCAGACAGGCAGAAGGGGTGTCGGATTTCACATCGCTGCTCAAGGTACTGCGCTATTTCAAGCGCGACGAGATCCTGCGCATTGCAACCCGCGACCTGAACGGGATGGCACCGCTGGAGGAGGTGACCGCCGAGCTCTCCAGCCTGGCGGCCGCCTCTCTGCAGGTTGCCCATGATGTCTGCCGCCAATGCCTGGTCAGCGAGCACGGTATCCCGCAGGTGCAGTCCGAAAACGGTCCGCAACCGACAGAGATGACCGTGATCGGAATGGGCAAGCTGGGCGGCAACGAGCTCAATTTTTCCTCCGATATAGACATCATCTATTTCTACGAGTCGGATAACGGCAAAACCAGCGGTATCAAGGACAGCTCCGGCGACGCGAAAGGGGTCATCTCCCTGCATGCCTTTTTCAACAAGCTGGGCGAGATGATCAGCAAGGCCCTGTCCCTGGCGACCGAGGACGGCTTTGTGTTCCGGGTAGACGTCGGGCTGCGGCCGGAAGGCAAGTCCGGCGATATGGCGGTTTCCCTGCGTTCGGCCGAGGTCTACTACGAGTCCTGGGGCCAGTCCTGGGAGCGGACAGCCATGCTCAAGGCACGCCCTGTGGCCGGTTCCCTGGAGCTGGGTGAGCAGCTGCTGAAGATGCTGCAGCCATTCGTGTATCGCAAATACCTCGATTATAACCTGATCGAAGATATGAAACATATGAAGCAGAAGATTGATGCCTCGCTGACCCGCTCCATGGAGGGTGAGGTCAATCTCAAACTGGGGCGGGGCGGCATCCGTGAAATCGAGTTTTTCATCCAGGCCCTGCAGCTGGTGTATGCCGGCAAGAACCCGCGGCTGCGCGAGCGGAATTCACTGAAGGCGCTGGAGACACTGCTGGCGGCCCGGCTGATCAACGAAGAAGACCATCTCGGGCTTTCCGACGCCTATCGTTTTCTGCGCACGGTCGAGCACCGCATCCAGGTGGTGCAGGAGCGCCAGACCCATAACCTGCCCACCAAGGATGATGAGTTTCTGGCTCTTTCGCGGCGGAGCGGTTTCCTGCGTACCAACGGTCTTGAACGATTCCGTGAAACCCTGGAGGGGCATCGCCGGAACGTCTCGGCCATTTACGGCAACCTGTTTCACACCCGTGACGAGAAGCTGGAACAGGACGCAAACCCGGAAGTGCTCTTCTTTCTGGATCACAAGGCCGATGTGGACCTGGTCAAGGACATGCTGGCACAACGACGCTTCGAAAACGTGGATAGGGCCTATGAAAACCTGCTGTCGCTGAGAAACGGCCCGGTGAAGGCCAATCTGACCGAGCGCAGCCGCCGGCTGCTGGAAAAGATCTCTCCCCTGCTGCTTCAGGAAATTTTCGAATCTCCCGATCCGGATATGGCGCTGACAAATCTGGAACGCTTCCTGACCATGATCGGCACCCGCTCTTCCTATTACGCACTGCTGGCCGAGAACCGCGAAACTCTCAAGCTGCTGGTATCACTGTTCGGCATGTCGGAGTTTCTCTCCAAGATTCTGATCAATCACCCCGAGTTGCTGGACAGCCTGGTGGCCCGCAGTGATGTTTCGGCTCTGAAACCTAAGGAAACCATGGCCGCTGAACTTGCCGGCCTGCTGGAGCAGACCGACTATTTCGAGGAACAGCTCGACGTATTGCGGCGCTACCGCAACGAGGAATTCCTGCGCATCGGCCTGAACGACATCCATGGCAGGCTCGGGCAGAGCGAGATTACCACACAACTGAGCCTGCTGGGTGAAACCTGCCTGCAGGCGGCCTTCCGGCTGGCCACACAGGAGTTGAAGCGTTTCGGCCGCCCGATCTACCGCTCAGAGAATCAGGAAAAACAGGCCAGTCTGGCGGTGATCGGCATGGGCAAACTGGGGGGCGGCGACCTCAATTACCACTCCGACCTGGACATAATCTTCGTCTATGATCAGCAGGGCCATACGGACGGCGACAAGCAGGTCTCCAACCATGAATATTTCGCCAAACTGGCCCAGAAAGTCATCTCGATCCTGACCTTGCAGACCCGCGAAGGGTATGCCTACAAGATTGACACCCGTTTGCGCCCCTCGGGCAATGCCGGGCCGCTGGTCACATCGCTGGATTCGTTCCTTGACTACCATCGCAAAGAGGCCCAGGTCTGGGAGCGTCAGGCCCTGACCAAGGCCCGGGTGGTGCTGGGCGACGAGCTGCTTGCCAGCCAGCTTCTTGAAGTTATCCGCCAGACCGTCTATGGCGCCTCCATTGATGATGACGGCCGCCGGGAGATTCACCGCCTGCGCATGCGCATGGAAAACGAACTGGCCAGGGAAACCGCCGACAGCTACAACATAAAGACCGGACGGGGCGGTATGGTGGATGTGGAGTTCGCCGTGCAATACCTGCAACTCAGGTATGGCAAGGGTTACCCGGAGCTGCGCAGCACCAGCACCGTTGTGGCGCTCAAGGAGATCCGCACCCTGGGCCTTCTGAATGAAGGCGATGCCGAGACCATGCTGGCCGGTTACAAGTTCCTGCGCAAACTTGAAAACCGCCTGCGGATCATCCATGATTATTCCGTGAACGACCTGAGCGGTCCCAAAAACTATATCAACAAGCTTGCGCGCCGGTTGGGCTACGACCCGAAACTGAAGAATCCGGGCGCCAGCCTGATCAGCGACTACGAGGAAACAACCGGCAGGATTCGTGATTGCTACGACAGGATTTTAGCAAGTTAGAAATCATTTTCTGCGGCGTTGGGCAGAGAATGATTTCGTGAACGCGCTATCCTGTTTATCAAGGGCTGGGGAGGGGACGCCATGAACATCCGCAAGAAGATTCTCGACTATGAGTACGAAGAGGTGCTGGACACCAAGACCCGTGAACTGATCCGGGTCGGCTGCGCCATTGCCGTGGGGTGTCCGACCTGACTGAAGAAGCACTTCGCGGTCGCGAAGGAAGCCGGTGCAACCCGGGCGGAACTGCGGGAGGCGATTGCCTACGGCATCATCGCTCCGTCAGGGCGGGCCAAGAATTTTGCGTTTGCCATGCTGGATGAGGTGGAGGATGGCGAACATACGGATACGTGACGGAGCCGTCATCAGATATTCATTTGACTCGTACCGGGAAAAAACGTAAATTACAGCGGATTTGTAAGGAGTTTGAATGGTCCGCGCATACCTGTACCTGTCGCTGTTCATCCCCGTAACCGCCCTGTTTGCCGTGAGCGCCAGCATATGTACCCTGCTTGATGCAAGCGGCAGGTGTTACGCCTTTCATGCCCGTTTGTGGGCGCGATTCGGGCTGGCCCTAAACCATACGCCGGTGGAACTGCGCGGGGCCGAACATCTGCCGGACGGGCCGTTCATCCTGATGAGCAACCACCAGAGCAGCTTCGATATCCTGGCGCTGCTTGCCAGGGTGCCGCGCAGGACCTACTGGATCGCCAAGCAGGAGCTCTTCGATATCCCGGTCTTCGGCCCCTCCATGCGGCGCGGCGGCTATATCCCGCTGGATCGCAGCGATGGCCGCAAGGCCTTGAAAAGCATGGAAAATGCCGCCGCTATCATCCGCCGGGGGAGCAGTGTGGTCATGTTCCCGGAGGGGACCCGCACCCGTGACGGGCAGTTGCTGCCGTTCAAGCGGGGCGGCTTCATGCTGGCGGTCCGGGCAGGTGTTCCGGTCGTCCCAGCCACCATCAACGGCAGCGGCAGGGTCAACCCCAGTGGTCTGATCAGGCTGTACAGCGGCAGGATTACCCTGACCCTCCATCCGCAGATCAACATACCGGACGGGATGAAAAAGAGCGCGGCCGAGGAATGGCTTATGAATAACGTGCAGGGGGCCATCGCCTCCGGCCTGGAGGTTTGAACATGTATGCCGGATTGAAGTTCATACCGCTCTTGATTGCAGGCCTGGCGGCCATCGTCTGGGGGCTGCCGGCTGCCCACCGTCTGAAGCGCCCCTTTGATATAGCAGCGGCACTGGCGGTCCTGGCCGGTGTGATTGCCGCGGCCATGGGTGTGCTGCTGGTGATAATTCCAGATTTTTTCAGGTGAAACATGACTGAACGCATTACTTCCATAGTTGTTAACGCCGCCGCGATCTCCCTGATCTGCCTGCTGTTGTTCTTTGCCGGTACCTGGTGGCGTCTGCATGACCAGTTTGCCCTGGGTGAAGAGGCCTTTCGGCGGGGTGATTTTGCCGCCGCGGTGGCCGGCTACGAATCGGCCATCCACATGTACATTCCCTTCAGCCCCACCATAGAAAAGGCCGCCCAACAGCTCTGGACAATCGGCGAAGCCACCGAACGGCAGGGCGACATCGCCCGGGCCCTGATCGCCTACCGGGCTCTGCGCAGCTCGTTCTATGCCGATCGCTGGCTGGTGACTCCGGGGCAGGACTGGATCGCCCGCTGTGACACACGGATAGCGGCCCTGGTGCCGCTCCAGAAAGACAGGTAATCCATGGAAGAATCCTTTTCAATTGCAGCACTCCAGATCATCCCCTTCGGCGGTCTGGGCGAGATCGGCATGAACATGATGGCCTACCACTGCGGCGAGGATATCATCGTCGTGGACTGCGGGCTGATGTTCCCCGAACCGGACATGCTGGGCATCGACTATGTCATCCCCGATATCAGCTGGCTGCGTGAGCGGAGCAGCAGCGTCCGCGCCATCTGCCTGACCCATGGCCACGAAGACCACATCGGCGCCCTGCCGTTCGTTCTGCAGGAGCTGAATGTGCCGATCTACGGCACGGCCCTGACCCTGGGGTTCGTCAACGAGAAGCTCAAGGAATACAAACTGGACGACCAGGTGGACCTGCGGGTGGTGAAACCGCGTGACACCGTGGAACTGGGCTGTTTCAGCGTGGAGTTCCTGCGGGTGGCGCACTCGATCGTGGACGGCTGCGCCCTTGCCATCACGACACCCGAGGGGGTCGTGATCCATACCGGCGACTTCAAGATCGATCAGACCCCGGTGGACGGCCAGCTGACCGACCTGCCCTCCTTTGCCCGCTACGGCGAACAGGGGGTCCTGGTGCTTCTGTCCGATTCCACCAACGTGGAACGGGAAGGGTATACGCTTTCTGAAAAATCGGTCGGTGAGGCCTTTGACGAGATCTTTCCGACCTGTGAAGGACGTATCATCGTGGCGGCCTTCTCCAGCAGCATCCACCGCGTACAGCAGGTGGCCGACGCCGCGGCGCGCTGCGGCCGCAAGATCCTGCTCAACGGCCGTTCCATGGTGGCCAATGTGCGCATTGCCCGCCAGCTGGGTTACCTGCACATCCCCGACGATCTGTTCATGGACCTGAAAGATCTGCCGCGCATGCCCCGTGAGAAGGTCTGCATGATCACCACCGGCAGCCAGGGGGAACCGCGCTCGTCACTGATCCGCATCGCCATGGACGACCACAAGCAGATCAAGCTGGAGCGGGGCGATACGGTGATCCTCTCCTCGCGCGTGATTCCGGGCAACGAGCGCACCATCTCCGAGCTGATCAACCACCTCTACCGGCGCGGGGCCGAGGTCTATCACGAAAAGACCTCCGAGGTGCATGTCTCCGGCCACGCCTGCCAGGAGGAGCTCAAGTTGATGCTCAACCTGACCCGCCCACGCTTCTTTATGCCGATCCACGGCGAATACCGCCATCTGATGGTACATTCCAAGCTGGCCCAAAAAACCGGCGTCCCCGAAGAGCGCTGCATCCTGGCGACCAATGGCGACGTGGTCTCCTTCTACTCGGATACGGCGGCCATCGTGGAAAAGGTCGAGTCCGGCCGGGTCTTTGTGGACGGCAAGGGGGTCGGCGATGTGGGCAATGTGGTGCTCAGGGACCGCAAGCACCTTTCCGAAGACGGTATGGTGGTGATCATCATCGGTATGAACAAGACCACCGGCGGGATCATCTATGGACCGGACATCGTGTCGCGCGGTTTTGTCTTCGAGGACGAGAGCCAGGAGTATCTTGAAACGGCCAGGGGCCTGGTGGTGGAGGCGGTCAACGAGTTGAGCGAAGAGATGCGCTGCGACTGCGAGGAGGTCAACACTACCGTCCGTCAGGTCCTGCGGCGGTTCTTCAAGAAGAGCATCGAACGGCGCCCGGTGATTCTGCCGGTGATCATGGAGATGTAGTGGAGATTTTTTCGCATAAAATCAACGAGCGGCAGCGATGCCGCTTTTTTTGTTTGTGTGGTCTGTAATCCGGTTGTCATTTTAAGGGTCTGTTATGCGCTCCTCCCTGACACCAATAACGCTGGCGATGCTGGTGATTCTGCTCTTCCTGCCGGGCTGCTCCATAACACACGCCCTGCGTGTTGAAGACCGCACAATCGTCGATGTGCCCACCATGATCAATGAGGTCAGCACCGTACCGGTCGTCTTCGTCGGGGAACTCCATGATTCGGACCTGCACCACAAGCTGCAGCTTGAAGTCCTGAAGGGGCTCAAGGCCAAAGGTAAAACGCTGGCCATCGGCATGGAGATGTTCGAAGGCTCAAGCCAGAAGGCGCTGGATGCCTGGATCGCCGGCAAGGCCCCAACCGACGCCTTCGTCAAGGTCTACCAATGGAACTGGAGAAATGTTCCCTTTTCGCTGTATGAGGATATCTTCGATTTTGCCCGTGACAACCAGATTCCGATTGTCGCGCTGAACGCGCCCCGGGAGATCGTCGTAAAGGTATCACGCCAGGGTCTTTCCTCGCTTAGCGATGACGAAAGGCGTCTGCTGCCCCCGGGCGCCGATGCTGACGTCAGTGACTCCTATCTGGATTTCATCAGGTCGTCCTACGGGACTCACAGTGGAAACGGCGATCATTTCCGCTATATCTGTGAGGCGCAGATGCTCAGAAACAGGGTGATGGCGAGTCGTATCCGCGACTATCACCACCAGCACCCGGAGAGCGTCATGGTGGTAATCGCCGGAGGAGGGCATGCGCGGGCAAAGGGAGGCATCCCCGAGGAACTCGGTCGCCTGGCCTTCAAGGTTATCCTGCCGCCGGTTCCGGGGCTCACTGCGAAATCGATCCGGTACGAAGACACGGATTTTCTGATTGATATGCCCTTTCCTCTCATGGATCTTTTCTATTGAGACTGGAATTCCGGTTTTGAGCAATTGGCTGCGAGTGGGAGAATATCTGCTATTATCATTGGGCGATGATGAAACATCCTGTCAGCTCGTAGGTTGGGGTAAACGGGTTCATCGTGAACCCCAACATTGCACCGTTGGGGTTTACGGAAAGGCTG
Source organism: Desulfuromonadales bacterium (assembly GCA_016650295.1). Classification (GTDB taxonomy): domain Bacteria; phylum Desulfobacterota; class Desulfuromonadia; order Geobacterales; family Pseudopelobacteraceae; genus CAIPTY01. Next base: position 59,612 of record JAENWA010000043.1, read on the forward strand.
TTCACCCCAACCTACAAGCTGGCAAACAACCCAAGAAAGATTACCCTTGAAGACGCAGTAAAAATATATAAGACTGTCTATTGATGGATTGGGATTTCATGGGGAAAAATCCGGAGGCATTCAATGAAGGCTCAAGCAGAAAAACTGTGTGACTATAAACATTTTCATACGATTACGACGCGCTGGATGGATAACGATATCTACGGGCACGTAAACAATGTCATTTACTATAGCTGGTTCGATACGGCGGTGAACCAGTTCCTGATAGTAAACGATGCACTTGATATCGAACAGAGTCCGGTCATCGGCCTGGTCATCGAGACACAATGCAATTATCTTGCGCCGGTCACCTTTCCGGACCGGATTACCATCGGGATACGTGTGGCCAAGCTTGGAAATTCGAGTGTGCGTTATGAAGTGGGTGTCTTCAGGGAAGACGAAGAGGAGGCCGCAGCGCAGGGGCACTTCGTCCATGTCTATGTCGGCCGCGAGACCCGCAGACCCGCCCCGATTCCGGATAACATGAGGGCCGTTCTCCAGACCATCCTGGTATAACACTCCCCGGTACTTCCGGAGTAATCAGAAAGGAGGCTTCCGTGCCAAACATAACGATAGCAGCAAAGCTCGTGGCAAAGAGGGGTTCCGTTGAAGCCGTCAAAGCTGAACTGCTCAAGCTTGTCCTCCCGACCAGGAAAGAGAGCGGTTGCATCGAGTATCATCTGCATCAGGACAACAGTGATCCTGCACAGTTTCTCTTCTACGAAACCTGGGAAAGTGCCGCTGCTATTGAAAAGCACATCAGCAGTGATCACTACCAGGCCTACGTCAAGGCCCTCGACGGGTTGCTGGAAGAGAAGGTTGTCAACAAAATGACCCGGCTCGAATAGGGCCAACATGAGAGAAAAGGTTGTTTAGAGTGAACGAGCGGCAGCGATGCCGCTCGTTTTGTTTGTGTGGAATTTAATCAGTGATTTTGCTATAAGATTTCAACCTGAATCAGAATTTTGATGCATTATTGGTCGTGAATTGTTGTAAATCAGTTGGTTACAAAAGAAATTCTGCCGGCAGAAGTTTCGGGTGCTCAATTCATAATTCACCCCTCATAATTGTTTATCGGTTGGGCTTGGGCGGGTGGAGGATGGGTAAACTGTAGATTCATATCAAGGAGGATTCCGTGCACCGTTACCTCTCCCTCTGTCTTACCCTGCTGCTTGTCGCTGCATCCAGCCTGAGTCGGGCACAGGACACTGCCCGCGTCGAATCCTTCTCCCCCCAGGGGACGATCAAGAATGTCCGCCAGGTGACGGCCCGTTTCTCCGAGCCGATGACCACCTTCGGCGATCCCCGTAATGAATCCCCCTTTGAGATAGCCTGCCCGGAAAAGGGCTCCGGTCGCTGGGCCGATGTGAACAACTGGCTCTTTGACTTCGAGCGCGACCTGTCGGCCGGGGTGGCCTGCACCTTCACCCTGCGGGACGGGCTGAAGACACTGGCAGGCGCTGACGTTGCCGGTCAGCGGGCCTTCTCCTTCTCCACGGGCGGCCCGGCGATCATTGCCTCGCGGCCAAGCGACGGCCGGACCATCGACGAGAACCAGATCTTTATCCTGACCCTGGATGGCGAGGCGGACGAGGCCACGGTGCTGGCCAAGGTCCGGTTCAGCATCGAAGGGATCGCCGAGACCCCCGGCATCAAGGTCGTTACGGGCACGGAGCGGGCGGCCGTGCTCAAGGCCGCCGGATGGGCGGACACAGCCAGGACGCTCACCATCCGCTGCCGCCAGAGCTTTCCGGCCAAGGCCGTGGTCAAACTGGTCTGGGGGGCGGGCATCAGCTCCCCCAGCGGCATTGCCACTGCTCAGGAGCAGATCTTCACCTACACCGTCCGCGACGAGTTCACCATCTCCTTCAGCTGCGACCGGACCAATGCCGACGCCCCCTGCATCCCGATGCTCCCCCTGCGCCTCCGCTTCTCCGCGCCGGTCCCGGCCAAACTGGCCAAAAAGATCGTCCTGCGATCGGGCAAGAAGGTCTACAAACCGGAACTGGCCGCCGGGGACGATGAAGACGGGCAGGAGACGAAGGAAACCGGCGGCGATGTACACGGCATCCGCTTCAAGGGGCCCTTCCCCGAGAAAAAAACTTTTGTCATCGATCTGCCGAAAGGGCTGGTTGATGACGCCGGCCGGCATCCCGCCAACCGGGCCAGGTTCCCGCTCCCGGTCAGTACGGACGGCTATCCCCCGCTGGCCAAGTTTGCCGCACCCTTCGGCATTGTCGAGCTGAGCAGCGAATCGGCCATCCCGGTCACCCTGCGCAACCTGGAGCCGAGGGTCAAGGCCCGCCGGCTCAATCCGGACGAACGGAAGCCGGTGGTTGCGGAGAAGCCGAAGGAGGTGGTGTATGCTGTCATCGACAAGGCCAAGGCAATGGGCGAGAAACTGAGCGCCTGGATCACCGGTTCAAAGAAGAAAGAGACAAAGCTTGAGTCCATCAAGGGCAGACAGCAACTGCTGCCCCTGGACCGGGAGGAGAAGATCATCCAGTGGCTGCGCACGGTCCGCACGGCCCGGCGCAACAAGCCGATCCTGGGCAGTGCCGGGGCAGAGGAGTTCGTCATTCCCAAACCAAACGGCGACAAGGCCTTCGAGGTGGTGGGGGTGCCGGTCAAAAAGGCCGGTTTTCATATCATCGAGCTGGAAAGCCCGATCCTGGGAGCGGCGCTGCTGGACAAGCCCCGCCCCATGTATGTCTCCACGGCGGCCCTAGTGACGAACATGTCGGCCCATTTCAAGTGGGGGCGGGAATCGTCGCTGGTCTGGGTGACCAGCCTGGACAAGGGGCTGCCGGTGGGCGGGGCCGAGGTGCATGTGCGTGACTGCCAGGGGACGCTGCAGTGGAAGGGGAAGACCGACGCCAACGGTATCGCCCGCATCGGCACGAAGTTTCCCGAAAATCTGCCCTACTGCTCAGACCGGGATGGGGCCGAAAAGAATGACGATTACTATGCCGACAACGAGCAGCCCATGCTGCAGGGCATGTCACGTGGCCTGTTCGTCTTTGCCCGGAAGCAGAGCGACCTGACCTTTGTCCATTCCAGCTGGGACCGGGGTATCGAAAGCTGGCGCTACAAGCTCCCCTACAGCGACTTTCGGGAGCAGACCATCGCCCACACCGTCTTCGACCGGACCCTGGTCAGGGCCGGGGACACGCTGCACATGAAGCACTTCATCAGGAATCACGTCATGAAAGGGCTGGATCTGCGGGCCGTGGCGGATCTGCCGCAGACGGCGCTGGTGACCCATCGCGGCAGCGGCCAGCACTACGAATTCCCGCTGGCCTGGAGGGCGGACAACTCGGCCGAGACCACCATGAAGCTGCCGAAGGGGGCCGAACTGGGCTTCTACGATGTCCAACTGGTGAAAAAGGCCGTGGAAAAACCGGAAAAAACGACCTCCGGCCGCCGCAGGGGCGGGAGTAGGCGGCACAACTCCGGCGGCAGCTGGGAGTCCGGTTCTTTCCGGGTGGAGGAGTTCCGCGTGCCGCTCATGAAGGGGACCGTCGAGCCGCCCAAGGAACCGGCGGTGAATGCCTCGGCGGTGGATCTGGATCTCTACGTGGCCCACCTGTCCGGCGGCGGCGCGGGCGGGGCGGCCGTCAAGCTGCGGACCCAGACCCGGCCGCGCTCGGTCAGCTTCGACGATTACGAGGACTTCTCCTTTGCCAATGGCAAGGTTGAGGCGGGAGTGGTCAAGGAAGAGGGACGTGATTACTCCTCCGATGACGAGGGGGGCGATGCCGGGCAGGAGGCCCAGCCCAAGAAACCGGTCTACAGCAGCCGGGAATTCGTGCTGGACAAGACCGGAGCCTATCGGGCGCATATCGACGACCTGCCCCGCAGCGACGCCCCCCAGACCCTGCTGGCCGAGCTGGAATTCCGTGATCCCAACGGTGAGATTCAGACCGTCACCGGCCGTGTGCCGCTCTGGCCGGCCCGGCTGCTGGTGGGTATCCAGCCGGATTCCTGGTCATCCTCGGCCGAGTCCCTCAAATTCAAGACCGTGGTGCTGGACGTCACCGGAAAACCGGTGGCCGGTATTAATGTGCAAGTGGAGCTGTTCAGCCGGCAGCATTTTTCCCACCGCAAACGGCTGGTTGGGGGCTTCTACTCTTATGAGCATGTCACCGAAACCAAATCCGTCGGCCCGCTCTGCTCGGGGGTCAGCGATGACAAGGGACTGCTTTTGTGCAGCGCCAAGGCCCCGGTTTCGGGCAACGTCATCCTGCAGGCCACGGTAACCGATGCGGCGGGCAACTCCTCATCCGCCAACCGGGATGTGTGGGTGGCCGGCCAGGGTGAATGGTGGTTCGAGGCGGGTGACAGCGACCGCATTGACCTGCTGCCGGAGAAGAAGGCCTACAATCCGGGCGACAACGCCACCTTCCAGGTCCGCTCCCCCTTCCGTTCGGCCACGGTGCTGGTCACGGTAGAGCGCGAAGGGATTATCGACGCCTATGTGCGCACGATCAGCGGCAAGGAGCCGCTCATCAGCGTTCCGATCAAGGGTAATTACGCCCCCAATGTCTTTGTTTCGGCTCTCTGTGTGCGCGGCCGGGTGGGCGGGACCAGGCCCACGGCCCTCTTTGATCCGGGCAAGCCGGCCTATCGCCTGGGGATCAGCGAGATCCGGGTCGGCCGGCAGGCCCACGAGCTGAAGGTCAAGGTCACGGCCGACAGCGACAGCTATAAGGTGCGCGGCAAGGCGCGGGTAAAAATCAAGGTTACCCGGCTCGGCGGCGGCGCGCTCCCCAAGGGGGCCGAGGTGGCACTGGCCGCCGTGGATGAGGGGCTGTTGGAACTGATGCCCAATGACAGCTGGAAGCTGCTGGATGCCATGATGGGGCGGCGCGGGCACGAGGTCGAAACATCCACCGCCCAGACCCAGGTGGTGGGGCGCCGCCATTTCGGCCTGAAGGCGCTGCCGGCCGGCGGTGGGGGCGGCATGCGCTCGGCCCGAGAGCTGTTCGATACCCTGCTGGCCTGGAAGGGACGGGTCAAGCTGGACGCCAACGGGGAAGCGACGCTGGAGATCCCGCTCAACGATTCCCTGACCAGTTTCTCGGTGGTGGCCGTGGCCAGCGCCGGCAGCGGCCTGTTCGGCACCGGCCGCACCTCCATCCGCACCACCCAGGACCTGATGCTGCTGTCCGGGCTTCCGCCGCTGGTGCGGCAGGGGGACCGCTTCACGGTACGCTTCACCGTGCGCAACGCCTCCAGCCGGGCCATGACCGTCGCAGTTTCGGCCAAACCCTCCTGGTCGGATGGGGCCGGCTTCGACCCGCTTACCCTCCAGCTGGAAGCGGGCGCGGCCCGGGATGTGACCTGGCAGGCGGATGTGCCGGCCGGCATCGATACGGCCACCTGGGAGGCGCAGGCCAGGGAGGAGAACGGCGAAGGCAGCGACCGGGTCAAGGTCAGCCAGCGGGTGATTGCGCCGGTTCCGGTGCAGGTCTATCAGGCCACCCTGACCCAGATCGACAAGGCCTTTGATCTGGATCTGCGCATACCGGCAGACGCGCTCAAGGGTCGCGGCGGCGTCAACGTGGTCATGCGTCCCCGCCTGACCGACGGGCTGGACGGGGTCATCCGCTATATGAAGAACTATCCCTACTCCTGCATGGAACAGCAAGTGTCGCGGGCCATCAGCCTCAAGGATGACGCCCTCTGGAGTCAGATTGTGGCGACTCTGCCCGCCCACCTGGACGCTGACGGCCTGGTGAAGTATTTTCCCTCCCCCTGGCTGGAGGGGAGCCCCATGCTGACCGCCTACATCATCTCCATCAGCCGGGAGGCGGGACGGGAGCTGCCGGACGACCTGATCGAGCAGATGGAAAAAGGGCTGACGGCCTTCGTGGAAGGGCGAATCCGTCGGGAATCCGCCCTGCGCACGGCCGATCTCTCCATCCGGAAACTGGCGGCCATCGAGGCGCTTGCCCGGCTGGGCAAGGCCAATGCCCAACTCCTGGCAAGCGTGACAATAGAACCCAATCTCTGGCCGACCTCGGCCGTGCTGGACTGGCTGAACATCCTCAAGCGCACCCAGGGACTGCCCGACCGGGCCAAGCGTCTCACGGAGGCCGAGCAGATCATCCGCTCGCGGCTGAACTTCCAGGGCACGATCATGAACTTCTCCACCGAGCAGTCCGACCGGCTCTGGTGGCTGATGGTCTCCACCGACAGCAATGCCCTGAAGACCCTGCTGACCTTCATGGAGGAAGCCAACTGGCAGGCCGACATACCGCGCCTGGTGCGGGGCGCCATGGCCCGTCAGCAGCACGGCTCGTGGGAGACGACCATCGCCAATGCCTGGGGGGTAGTGGCCCTGGGAAAATTCTCGAAACGGTTCGAGGCGACACCGGTCAGCGGGCACACCAGGGCCGAACTGGCCGGAACAACAAAGACGACCGATTGGAGCACGGACAAGAAGGGTAAAACGCTGGCCTTCCCCTGGCCGGAAAAAGCGACCAGGCTCACTCTGCAGCATAATGGCGGCGGGAAGCCGTGGGCCACGGTCATGAGCTTGGCGGCCATACCGCTCAAGGAGCCGTTGTCCAGCGGTTACCGCATCAAAAAGACGGTCACGCCGGTGGAGCAGAAGCTGAAGGAGAGGTGGAGCCGGGGCGATATTGCCAGGGTCCGGCTGGAGGTTGAGGCCCAGAGCGACATGACCTGGGTGGCCGTCAGCGACCCGATCCCGGCCGGAACTACGATTCTCGGTTCGGGGTTGGGGCGCGATTCGGCCATCGCAACCGAAGGGGAGCAGAGCCGCAGCTGGCCGGTCTACGATGAGCGAACCTTTGAGGCCTACCGCGCCTATTACGACTACCTCCCCAAGGGGAAACTGATCACCGAATATACGGTCCGGTTCAATAACGAAGGTACGTTCCATCTGCCGCCGACCAGGGTCGAGGCGCTGTACGCGCCGGAGATGTTCGGAGAACAACCGAATATGGCGGTGAAGGTGGGGGAGTAAAAATGAAGGTTGAAGGTTGAAGGTTGAGGGATGAGGGGAACCCTCCGGGTTCCGGTTTTGTTACGACCCGTCCGGGTCAGGAGATTGTATGCCAGATTTACCTCGGTGCTCTCTGCGGGCATTGAGCCAGACAATTATATCTTTTCTGTTGCTTCTCTTGGTTCTGGCAGCCGAAGCGAACGCCCTGGCCACCTTTCCGCAGGTCAAGGCCGCGCACCGGCGCTCGGACGCCGTGATCCTCGACCGGCATGGCGAGGTGCTCCATGAAGTGCGGATGGACAAGAGCGGCCGCCGACTGGACTGGACCGGGTTGAAAGAAATCTCGCCGGCGCTGGTAAAGGCGGTGCTGCATTCGGAAGACCGGCATTTTTATGAGCACTCCGGCGTGGACTGGCAGGCGGTCGGCGCGGCGGCCGTCGGCCGGCTGTTCGGCGCAACAAAACGCGGCGCCAGTACCATCAGCATGCAGCTGGCCGTGATGCTGAAGAGCGGTGCGGCTCCCAAGGGACGCAAGACCGTCAGCCAGAAATGGGATCAGATGGGTGCGGCCCTTGATCTGGAAAAGAGCTGGAGGAAGGATGAAATACTGGAAGCCTACCTGAACCTGGTCACCTTCCGGGGCGAGTTGCAGGGGATCGCGGCCGCCTCACGGGGGCTGTTCGACAAGGAACCGGCCGGGCTGGATGATCGTGAGGCGTGCCTCCTGGCGGTACTGATCCAGTCCCCCAACGCCCTGCCGGCCGAGGTGGGGCGGCGTGCCGCAACCCTGGCAGGGTCGCTGTCGCCCCGGGCCAACATTGACGACCTGCCCATGTTTACCGTCGATCTGCTCTCCCGTCCCTACCGAGTCCGGCCGCGCGTCGCCCTGGCTCCCCACCTGGCCCGGCGGCTGACTGCGGGCGGCGCTAGCGGGAAAGACAAAAACGTTTCGTCAGCTGTCCGTCGCATCCCGACCACCCTCGACCTACGGCTGCAGCGTTTTGCCCAGGATTCCCTGCGCCTGCAGCTCAACGCATTGCAGGGCAGAAACGTTGGTGAGGGGGCGGTTATCGTCGTGGAGAACGCCACCGGGCAGGTGCTGGCCTATGTGGGGAGCACCGGCGACAGCCAGGTGGATGGCGTGACCGCCCGTCGGCAGGCCGGTTCGACCCTGAAGCCGTTCCTCTATGAACTTGCCCTTGAGAAACGGCTGTTGACGGCGGCCTCCATACTGGATGACTCTCCTCTGCATATCCCGACCGAACGGGGGCTCTACGTGCCGCACGATTATGACCACCGCTCGCGCGGTCCGGTCAGTGTGCGGACCGCCCTGGCGTCATCCCTCAACATCCCGGCGGTGCGGACGCAGCTGCTGGCCGGTACGGATCCCTTTGCCGATCGCCTGCGTCGCGTAGGTTTCGACCTGCGCCGGCCGGCGGAATTCTACGGCTTCTCCCTGGCGCTCGGCACCGCCGACGTATCGCTGCAGGAACTGGTCAATGCCTACCGCACGCTGGCCCTGGGAGGCATCGGCAGCGACCTGCGGCTGACACCCGGCGCATCAACCCCGTCCCGCCGCGTGATGGAGCGCGGGGCTGCCCATATCATCGCCGATATCCTGGCGGACCGTTCCTCCCGCAGCATTGCCTTCGGCTTCGACAACCCGCTCACAACCCGTTTCTGGTCCGCGGTCAAAACCGGGACGAGCAAGGATATGCGCGACAACTGGTGCATCGGCTTTTCCCGCCGCTACACGATCGGCGTGTGGGTGGGCAATTTCAGCGGCGAGCCGATGTGGAACGTCTCGGGCGTCTCCGGTGCTGCCCCGGTCTGGCTGGAGCTGATGAACTACCTCCAGCGAGACAGCCGCAGCGCAGCTCCGCCGCGCCCCGAGGGGGTAGTTGCGGCACGGGTGACGTTCAGCGGCAGCAGCGAGGCCGAACGCAGCGAGCTGTTTCTGATCGGCACAGAGCCGTCGCTCAAGGCCATGGCCGAATCCAGGCCCGAAGCGTGGCGTATCCCCCGGATTGCCTATCCACCCGAGGGGACCATCATCGTGCTCGATCCGGACATCCCCCAGGAAAACCAGCGGGTCTTTTTTGAAGCGGAGAATGCCGGCCACGATGAATTCAGGTGGCGGCTGAACGGCGAGCTGCTGCCGCCGGGAGAATACGGTCGGCGCTGGGCGCCGCTTCCCGGAAGGTACGATCTGGCCCTGATCGACAGCTCCGGAACCATTCAGGATTCGGTCTCTTTTGTGGTGCGCGGTGATACTGCTGCGCTTAAAGTGCGCTGAGGCTGAATTGTAATCAAAACGACACTTATTGCCACCAAAACCTCGGAGGTTCATGACCTAGGGGGGCGGGCGGGACGTTCTTATTTATTTTTCTATTGAGTTGTGTTTTGGTGACATCCATTTAAATCAAATGGCGGCTAAATCAGCCGCCATTGCTGCTTCATGGCCTCAGCAATGCCTTCAAATCCTTCAGCAGAAAGAACAGGCAAAAAGAGTCTGTCGGGCTTGGCTCACATCCCTACTCTTTGAACCATGTGAGAGCTGCATCATCCCTGGCAACGGCCACCACGCCAGAAAAATCACCAAAGAGCAAACCTCTTGATAGCCTTGTCCGGAGCTGCCCCAGACTCAACCCATTCTACCGTGCGTACCTCTGCAATTCGCTTGACTTTAGTATCCAAATGAATACACTTTACTTATGATTATCTTCCAGAAATCCGATGAATTCGATGCTTGGTTTGCCGGCATGAAAGACTATGTCGGCAAAGCCCAGATTGCTTTGCGCCTTGATCGTGCGACAAAAGGCAATTTTGGTGACTGTGAACCGGTGGGAGGAGGGGTTTCCGAAATGCGGATTCACTATGGCCCAGGCTATCGGGTGTATTTCACCCGGCGAGACACGGTAATATACCTGTTGCTGTTGGGTGGCGACAAATCGACCCAGAGGCGTGACATCAAACGTGCCATGGAAATGGCGAGTAAATTATGAGGATAAATACCATGACCAATTTTACACCATTTGACGTAGCTGATTACCTCGACAATGAAGAGACGGTTGCCGCGTATTTGACCGGGGCACTGGAAAACCCTGATCCTGACGTTTTCATTATGGCGGTGAAGGCGGTGGCTCGTGCTCGTGGCATGACACAACTGGCAAAAGATTCCGGCCTGGGGCGTGAAAGTCTTTACAAAGCGCTCTCTCCTGGCGCAAAACCGCGTTACGAGACGGTAATGAAAGTGGTTAGAGCCCTGGGAGTAAATTTGCATGCCGAAATGCGTCACGCTTTGTAGTAAAATCAGTAATACCTTGAAACTATTGATACAATAACCATCTATCGTCTATAGTGCACTTATCAGGCAAGCAAGACGACAGGTGGTCTTCCAGGGGGCGGGCGGGACGTTCGGGGGCGGGCGGGACATTCTATAATCCATCTGTCAACAGAAAATAATGCTCTTTAAAAATCAAATAG
>JAENWA010000044.1 GCA_016650295.1 Desulfuromonadales bacterium
CCTGTTCGTACCATTCCCCTTCCGGGGTGGCCTGGCCGTTGGAGACGATCCGCTCGATGCGGACGGAGCTTGATTCGACCAAGGCGTCAAAGACCTCGCCGGACAGGGCCGGGGGGAGGTCGATCAGTATGTTGCTGACTTTATGCATGATGTAACCTGTATGACTCGGACCCTGATAAACAGGATATCTTCACCCTGCTAATTGAAAAGGCGGGGGACGCCCGCCATGTGAGTCTTGATAATGCATGAGCCGCCGGATTATGTCAACGGAGCAGGTGCGGGTAATCATGTGTCGTAAGGGTCCAGCTTGTTCAAATCTTTGACGTATCAACCTGTAAATTTCTGATGTGAAGCCGGACTATCTGCTTACATGGAGATAAAGTCGAGTAGGTAGTGGTCGCGGAATATCCACAGGAAGGTGTTGACCCCTTTGAGGGCTTGTCGGAATTGTTCATGCTCGGTATCGGTCATAATCAGAGGATCAACATAGTTTGTGGGCTCGCTGCCGCAGGAAAGATCCCGCAACTGCTGCTGCAGGCGGAGATGAACCAGGAAGGTGAATGCTGTTACGATAGCTTCAAGGTCTCCGCTGGAAAAAAAACCGAGTTTCCCAAGAAGATCGAGCTTTTTCCATGTGTCACCACCGATGATGCCGGCTTCAAGGGCCAGGAGGCTTGCTCCGGTGGTGATGGCGAAAATGCCGGCCTTCTTGAGGTTAACCATGCCGGTGTGCTTTCCGCTCTGCTCGACCCGGATCCGACCGAAGATGGTGAACGGCGCCGGGAAGCGGACGACATGGCAGGCCATGTTGGGGAGGAATATGCCGTGGCATAGCACTGCGGAGCAGATATGTTCGCGCAATTGCATGGCCGGGGTCTCATCTCCGTGCAGGGCCCGCAGATCCTGAAACATGCCGAAGTTGAGGATGTGCTCGGGGGTGGGGACGGCGACCCACTCATTGACTAGACTTTTCCATTCGCTGACGCTGCGGCACCAGCGGGGATTGCTGGCCATTATGTTGCCGGGGCAGCGGGGGACGCCGATCTCTTCCAGGGCGTCAACGAGGCGGACGGCAAAACGTTCGACGTTGCGAAGTTCCCCGGACGGAAGTCCGTCGTTGTAGACAATGGCATTGTCCTGGTCGGTGCGCAGGGTCTGTTCGCCCCGTCCTTCGCTGCCAAGAACAAGGAAGGTGGCTCCTTGGGGGAGGCGGATGCCCTCACTGGTCTCCAGCAGGGTGATGAGGCGCAGGGTAATGGCATCGTTGAAGCGGGAGATGAGTTGTACAACGCTTTTTGCTCCGACGCTTGAACGGATGGCATAACCCGCCATGTCGAGCATCCGAACGTTGATCTCCCTCAGTGCAGCAATGGAGCGGGCGGCAACTATCTCCTGATGGAGATCGAAGGGATCATTACGGCTGGTTTTCCTGTTCGGCATGGACTGGTCCTGTTTATAGGGGCTATTGTTATTGACTTCTTCCGCTTTGAGGCTCCTCGAAGAGCGGCACGGTGAAGAAGAACACCGCACCGTCTCCCAACGTGCTTTCGACCCAGATAGTCCCCCCCATTTTACCGACGATCTCCCGCGAGATTGTCAGACCCAACCCCGTGCCGAGCGGATGGGATTTCTGCGGATCCCGCACCTGGTGAAAACGTTCGAAGATCTGCTCCAGCCTGTCCGGCGGGATGCCCGGTCCTTCGTCAGCCACGCTGATCAGTACTGAGCCTTCTCTCTTGATCCCGCTGAGCCGGACTGATCCCCCCTCCGGAGAGAATTTAACGGCGTTGGCAAGGAGGTTGGTCAGTACCTGGTGGAGGCGATCGGCATCGGCATACACCGGAGGAAGCGCGTCTTCGACCCTGCTGATAACGTTGACCCCCTTTTCGGCGAAGAGCGGTTGGGTGGTGCTGACGGACCTGGCAAAAACCGGTTCCAGTTCCAACGATTCGGGAAACAACTCCAGCCGTCCGGCTTCGATCTTTGAGAGGTCGAGCAGGTCGTTGATCATGCGGGTGAGCCGTTCCGCCTCGTCATTGATAATACCGACAAATTTCCTGCGCTTTTCCAGATCGTCCACGTCGTAACGCATCAGGATTTCGGAGAAGGAGCGGATGGAGGTGAGCGGGGTGCGCAACTCATGGCTGACCGTGGAGAGGAAATCGCTTTTGAGGCGGTCCAGTTCCAGCAGGCGGGCATTGGCCTTTTCCAGTTCGGCCGTGCGCCGGGTTACCTTCTCCTCCATGGCATGGCTGTAGGCCTGAACCTCTCCGTAAAGCCGGGCATTGATCGCCGCCATTGCGAGCTGGTTGGCCAGGGCCGCAAACAGTTCGACAAACTCATCGGTGAAGTGCATCGGACCACGCGAAGTATAGGCGGTGAGTACCCCGATCACCCGCCCTTCGTAGATCATCGGTGCATGAATAAAGGCACTGATCGGTACGGCCTGGACCAGTTTGGAGAGGAGCAGCGGCTTGTCGATCTCGCGGGTATCACCCACCACGACCGGTTGAGCGTCCAGGAAACAGCTGCCGAAGTAGGTCTCCCGTGAGGGGGCCATCGCGGATGTCGCAACGTATTCCTCGCTGAGCCCCACGTGGCTGCGGATACGTAAAACGCCATCCTCTTCCAGGAGCCGGACCCCCAGGTGTTCGAAGCCGAATTCCCGCTTGATCAGCAGGAGCACTTCCTGCAAAAGGGTATCGATGTCAAGGCTCCTCGAAAGGGCGTGCGAGGCCTCGTGGAGGACCATCAACTCCCGCAGCCGCCGTTCCAGGGCGTCCCGACTCTCCACCAGAGTTTGGGATACACCGCCGAAGACGTCCAGAATCTCCACCGCATGCTCACGGGGCCAGGCCAGTGTGCTGTTGATGATCATGTGTGCCGACGGCGTTCCAAGGGCACTGGCCAGGCAGCGCTCGGTGGCCTCCAGAAGCAGCTGGGGGGATGAACGCTCGGGGAGCGCCCCCAGTACATCCTGGGCCTTTCGGGCACCGACAAAGCGTGTCAGAAGCTCTTCCAGTTCGGACTTGGTAACCCACGCCGCCGGAAGTGCGGAACGCCGGACTCCGTCCTCAGGCTGCGAGGTCAACAGGCTGAAGGTGAAGTAGGCCCCCATGTTTAACACCAGACTCCAGATCATGGCGTGCGTCCAGATGTCAAACCCCTGCAGGCCGAAAAGGGCTCTTGGCCGTAGCAGGTGTATTCCCCAGGGGCCTTGTGTCAGAAACGCTTCGCTCATCCAGCCTGAATCGACGAAGCTGGGCAGCAGCAACGTGTAGATCCAGATGCCGAACCCGGCGGCAAGCCCGGCCAGGGCTCCGGTTCTGGTCCTCCCTTTCCAGTAGAGGCCGAAAAGAACCGCGGGGACAAACTGGATCATGGCGGAAAAGGACAACAGTCCTGTAGCGACCAGGGTATGTGACTCGCCGATCGACCGTTTGAATGCATACCC
>JAENWA010000045.1 GCA_016650295.1 Desulfuromonadales bacterium
CCTGGACCGGATCAACGTCTTCGACGAATCCGGCGTGGTGAATGCCGCCGGCAAGCAGTACGAGGGTATGGACCGCTTCGCAGCCAGAAAGCAGATCGTCGCCGACCTCGACGCTGCGGGGCTTTTAGAGAAGATCCAGGATCACGCGCTTTCCGTTGGCGGTTGCTACCGCTGCAAGACCGTCGTCGAGCCGTACATGTCGCTGCAGTGGTACGTCAAGGTGGCGCCGCTTGCGGAAAAGGCGCTGGCCGCGGTCAAGGACGGCCGCACCAAGATCGTCCCGGCCCAGTGGGAGAATACCTACTACGACTGGATGGAGAACATCCGCGACTGGTGCATCTCGCGCCAGATCTGGTGGGGACACCGCATCCCGGCCTGGTTCTGCGACCACTGCGACAACATCACCGTCTCCATGGAGACACCGACGAAGTGCTCGAAGTGCGGCAGCGACGAGATCCGCCAGGAGACCGACGTGCTGGACACCTGGTTCTCCTCGGCCCTGTGGCCCTTCTCCACCATGGGCTGGCCGGAACAGACCGCTGAACTAAAAACCTTCTACCCCACCTCCTGCCTGGTGACCGGTTTCGACATCCTCTTCTTCTGGGTGGCCCGCATGATGATGATGGGGCTGCACTTCATGGACGAGGTGCCCTTTAAGGACGTCTACATCCACGCCCTGGTGCGCGATGCCCAGGGGCAGAAAATGTCCAAGTCCAAGGGCAATGTCATCGACCCGTTGACGATCATCGAACAGTACGGCACCGACGCCTTCCGCTTTACCCTGGCCGCCTTCGCCGCCCAGGGTCGCGACATCAAACTGGCCGAGGAACGCATCGCCGGCTACCGTAACTTCTGCAACAAGGTCTGGAATGCGGCCCGCTTCACCCTGATGAACCTGGAGGGTTTCGACCCTGAGGGCATGACTCTTGAGAGTCTGGAGTTCTCCCAGGGTGACAAGTGGATCCTGCACCGCCTGAACGAGACCGCCCGGATAGTGGATGAAACCCTGACCGGCTATCGCTACAACGAAAGCGCCATGGCGCTCTATCAGTTCACCTGGAGCGAATTCTGCGACTGGTACCTGGAACTCTCCAAACAGGATCTCTACAACGGCACACCGGAACGCAAGCAGACCACCCAGTATGTGCTCTGGTATACCCTGGAGAACCTGTTGCGCCTGCTGCATCCCTTCATGCCCTTCATCACCGAGGAGATCTGGCAGGCCCTGCCTAAAAACCGGGAAACGGAAAGCGGGAATCGGGAATCGGGGAACGGGGATCGGGGAACCGAGACCATCATGTACGCCCCCTACCCTGCCTCCTGTGACCGGCAGAACTTCCCCGAGGCGGCTGCCGATATGGAGCGCGTAATGGAGGTCATTTCCGGCATCCGCAATATACGCGGCGAGATGGAAGTACCACCTTCGAAACAGATTGCCGTGATCCTTTCCTGCGGCACAGAGGAAAGCCGGCACCTGATGAAGCACAACGAAGGCGCCATCATCAGCCTGGCCAGGATATCCGACCTGGCCATCGGTCACGGGATCGAGAAGCCGGAGGATGCCTCGATCCAGGTGGCCGGTGATGTCCAGATCTACGTGCCGCTGAAAGGGCTGGTGGATGTTGAGGCTGAAGAGCAGCGTCTTTTGAAAGAAATTGGGAAAATAGAGAAAGAGATCGAGATATTCTCCAAAAAACTGGAGAGTCCGGCCTTTGTAGACCGCGCCCCGGCCGAGATCGTCGCCAGGGAGCGCCAGAAACTGGCCGAAGTCACTGACAAGAAGCGCGTGCTGGAAGAGAGTCTGGACAAGATCAGGAAACTGAAATAAACGGGTGAACCCATGCAGATCCAGAATGTCGCCATATTCGCCAAGGTCCATGATCCCCGCTGTCTGGGCATCGCCAGCGATCTGATCAACTGGCTGGAAGAGAAAGGTTGCACGCCCCTGCCCGAGGAACAGCTGATACGCGAACTCGGCTACCCCAAGGCGCTGTCGCAGGCTGAGATCCTTGACCAGGCCGAACTGGTGGTGGTTCTGGGGGGTGACGGCACGCTGATCTCCGTGGCGCGCCTCTTCAGCGGCAGGGATGTGCCGATCCTGGGGGTCAACCTGGGCAGCCTCGGCTTCCTGACTGAAATCACCGTGGAAGAGCTGTACACCCGCCTGGAAAAGGTGCTGGAGGGGAACCCGCGCGTCTCCGAACGGATGATGCTTGAGGTAACGCTCCATCGCGAAGGTCTGGAAATCGAGAAAGGCCATGTGCTGAACGACATGGTCATCAACAAGGGTGCCCTGGCCCGGATTGTCGATCTGGAAACCAAGGTCAACCGTCACTTCCTGACCACCTACAAGGCCGACGGCCTGATTGTTTCCACCCCCACCGGCTCCACCGGTTATTCTCTTTCAGCCGGCGGGCCGATCATCCACCCGCTGATGAGCTGCATCGTCATCACACCGATCTGCCCCCACACCCTGACCAACCGCCCGATTGTGGTCACGGACGAATCGGTCATTTCCATAACCGTCGCATCCTCCTTCGATGAAAAGGTGTACCTGACCCTGGATGGTCAGGTCGGTTTCGAGCTGCACGAAGGCGACTCGGTCGAGGTGCGGCGGGCACTGAAAACCACGGCCCTGGTCATGTCCCGCAGCCGGGATTATTTTGAAGTGTTGCGGACGAAACTGAAGTGGGGAGAGAGATAAGGCATCATGCTGACTGATCTGACCATCAAGAATATCGCCATCATCGATACCCTGCAGATCAGCTTTAAATCCGGCCTGACGGTATTGACCGGCGAAACCGGGGCCGGCAAGTCGATCATTATCGACGCCGTCGGGCTGGTCATGGGGAGCAGGGCCTCCAGCGACCTGATCCGCTCCGGCGAGGAAGAGGCCACGGTCGAGGCCATCTTTGACATCTCCTCACTGGCAAAGGTCAGGGAACAACTGGCAGAGGCCGGTTTCGACTGCGATGAAGAACTGCTGATCAAACGCACCATCTCCCGCTCCGGCAAGAACAGAATCCACATCAACGGCAGCATGGCGACCCTGGCCCTGCTGTCCGACATCGCCTGCTGCCTGATCAACATCTACGGCCAGCACGAATCCCAGACACTCTTGAGAACGGAAAACCAACTGGCCCTGCTGGACA
>JAENWA010000046.1 GCA_016650295.1 Desulfuromonadales bacterium
AAGTGCAATGGGCGGTAGAACGACTAAATCACAGACCACGTAAAGTATTAGGATTCAGGTCACCGCATGAGGTGTTATTCGGGGTGGAGATGTGTTACACCAAACCACCACTGGCTGTTGCACTTCGAACTTGAATTCGCCTTAGTTGGTTGCAAAAGGTTGGTTGCAAAAGAAAATCCATAAAATACTATCGGCAAAAATTTGGTGGGTCTTTTTCAGGTTTCAAATTATAATTCAAATAGTTACGTAAACACTCTCTAAATACCAAGGAGTCGTGTTATGCCATATAAAACCAATAAAGATTTACCCGAAAATGTAACCCATGTACTTCCTGCCCATGCACAGGATATTTACCGGGAAGCTTTTAATCACGCATGGCGGGAATATGCGAGCCCTGAAGACCGCCGGGGCGATGCTTCCCAGGAAGAAACAGCGCATAAGGTGGCATGGTCAGCGGTGAAGAAAAAATATGAAAAAACCGGTGATACGTGGACAGCAAAAGAATGATTATAGTGTGTAAGGGGCAATGGATTACAATTTACTCCATCCATCTTGCAATCTTGCAATCCCAGACCCCATTGAATGAAACCTCTCCCCTTGGCAACTCGCAGAACGTTGTCAGGCCATTGACAATCTCTGTTCCAGCTTTATACTCAAAGCGTTATTGAGTTATTTTAAAAATATGAAAAAAGGAGAATTTCCATGAGCAGATTTATTAGCGGTTGCATCATGGCCTTGAGTATCATAGCGTCGTCGCCGGCCCAGTCTCAAGACAAGGACACCTGTCGATCTTGCTGCAAAGAGGTGTACGGAACCTGCAAGGAAGGAAATCTTCCCGATTGCGATACCAGATATGACAAATGCCTGGAGAAATACCTCCACGGTGAAAAAACGATGGATCATCGCAAAAGCGGCAAGACTGTTCCGAAAGTGGAGGGACCTCCCCTGACACTGATACCTGAAATCCCGGCCAATCCTGAAAAACTGCAGGAGCTCAAAAAAAAGCAGTAGTTAGCTCACTGTCAGGCCGTCAATCATGAAGAAAGCCCGGAAAACTTCCTGGGCTTTTGTCGTCCTTGGCTGGTAAGGTATTTAAGAACCATCAATATTTTGGGTGTTCAGGCGGGATAATCAGGTTGTGCTGTCAGGAAGTAGCCGCGTGGGCAATCCGTACAATTTCTTTGGCAATATCCTCCGGTGAAAGAATAAAATCGATACATCCGCTTGCTATGGCGCTCTCAGGCATATCCGGCTGCCCGGCTGTGTCGGGCTTCTGCGCAATGGTAATGCCCCCCACCTCTTGTATGCCGCACAGTGCTGCCGCACCATCGCCATCAAATCCGGAGACAATCACCGCTATAAGTTTGCCGTCCCAGTGTTCCGTCAATGAACGCATAAAAACCGTAATCACGTCCGGCCATCCCCTGGGCTTTGATATCGGCTTCAGACGGAACTCTCCGTCAAGCACGTGCAGATCGCGCTTTTCCGGGATGATGAAGACATGATCGGGCTGAATGTCCAGTCTCTCCGTAATCAGCTCAACCGGCATCTTTGTGTAGTGCGGGAGGATTTCGTGGAGCAGGGTGGCTACGGTTCTCAGGTGATTGACGATGACGATAGCAACACCCATATCGGCCGGCAAATGCTTCAGCAGGCGGGTATAGGCGTCGAGGCCGCCGGCTGAACCGCCCACGCACACGACAGGAAAGTTTATTGCAACACTCTTGGTTTCCATTGAAAAATCACCGTTTCATACAAAGGGTTGACCCCTTACAATACTCACCGCCCCTGAATGACGCAAACCAGAACCACAATAATTGCAATTACGAGCAGTATATGGATCAGGCCGCCCATGGTACCGTACGTAAATTACATCCCTCTTTTCAGTTGTTCCGGAAATATGACTACCCGCTATAGTCATCAATGTCATTTCATTAATACGCAAGTATCCTGCCAAGAACCCGCTATAGATAAAAGGCTATTTAATGCAATGATTACGGCATATTGTATGGATACTAGAGAATCTGAAGGTATCTGAAATGATTCATTGCCCTCAATATGTGGCGGAACTTCTACATATTGAGGGTGGTGAAGGGCTGGAAGATCCTACAGGCCGAGCTCTGCAAAAAACGGCAGATGGTCCGATGCCATGCGCACCTTGTCATCGTTCGGCACCTGTACTGCTTCCACGGAAAGATCGCCGGAGATGAACATATGATCAAAGTTGAGCAGAGGGTGGAAGCTTGGCCAAGTATTTTCAGGGCGCCCGTTACTCTTCAGTTTTTCGACATTTTTAAGCGTTCCTTCCAGCAACGCGAAGACGGCCGAGTCCGGCTGGGTATTGAAATCACCGCACAGGATTACGGGGGGATGACAATCCGGACTGCCCAGCCATTCCGTCCCGGCAAGAATCCTGGCCTGATTGAGGCGTGATGCGGGAGTGAGGCCGAGGTGGGTATTAAATATCTGGATTCGGGTGCCGAAAGCCTCAACTTCCACCCAGAGAACGCCACGCCTGGTAAGTCTATGCCACCTGCGCGGCCTGTGCAGACCGCCGGCTTTAATCCTTTTCATCGGGTAACGACTCAGAATGGCATTGCCGCAGCGCTCCCGTTCTATCCAGACTGACGGGAAATGTAAGCTTTTTGCTATTATCTCGGCCTGGTCATAGGACGTCGGACGCGCCTGCCCGCAGTCAACCTCCTGCAGCGCCACGATATCCGGCTGGTACAGGGCAATCACATCGGAGATGCGGTCGGGCGACAACGCGCGGTCCCCCCCGATGCAGCGGTGAATGTTATAGGTAATGATACGCAGACGGTTCGACATGTGACCGCACCTTTTGCCCGCCCCCATGAAGAGTCATCGATTGTGATGAAACACGGAACGAAGAGAATCCTCCGCGCGGCACTCACCGGATACCCGGTTCCAACCGTCGCTGAAGCGTCACCTGATTCTTGTGCTCTTTTGTCTTGGCTGCGAGGTAGTCCTTCTTGTCCAGATCGAAGAGCTGTTTCCTGTAGAGGGCCGTAAGATCGAACCACTGGCTGATTCTCATGCTGAAACGACTTTCTTCGGGAGAGCGCAATGTATTCATAACTGTCTGAATCGCCAGATAGTAGCGGACGGCACTGCGTTCGAGCGCGCCGCGCGGGCCGCCGATATAGACGGGATTGCCGCTTCTGTCGGTACCGGTCACGGTGAATCCTGTCTTGCCTCGACCAAGTGTCGCAAAATAGATCTTTGCAGCCAAGCGGAGCGCAACACTGTCGCGGTATGAATAACTGACATGAACAAAGGTTTTGCCCCCGTCAAGGGGCAGGGCTTCGAACCTCATCCTATGATCCTTCGTGCCGAAAGGTCCGGCATCGGAGCGGAGAATGATATCCAGATAGCCCGGCTGCTGATTAATGACCCGGTAGTGGTAGATGACCTGACGCTTGTCTTCGGGAGGCTGATACTCTTTCTTGCCGGGGTAAAAGGTCAGCAGCCAGTCGCCCGGCAGTTCCCTGTAGGTGCAGGCCTTGATATTGGGGTGCAGGGACACGATTTCGCACCAGTTTGCCGGAACCTTGAGCGCGTTGACAACGCTGTTGAATTGATAATCGAAAATCCCGTAGACATCCACCTGCACGCTGTCATCCCGCTCAACGGACTCCACAATGAGAGGAAGGCCGAAGCTGTTGGTCTTCAGTTTGGCCATGCTCCTCTGATAGGTATCCAGCAGGAGTTCTTCGCCCTGACGGGGCGCTGCGATGGCAGAAGCGGAACCGGCAGAAAGAAGGAGCGCTGCTGCAAGCAGGATCAGAAACAATTTCAGAAGGTTACTGATTTTATATCGTTGAGCCATGACTCTTTCGTCCCCTGTTGAAAAGGTGCACCATTCACCGTTCACTCCTTGAATTACAACAATCGCATGAATATATTCACAAACCACTCCCTGATCCTGGGCAGCACTGGTCTTTTTTTCCACTCATCCCATTGAATCTCCCTGGAATTCGCAAGATCCCCCACAAACATCTTCTCCATTTCAACGGCAAACTCGGGACTCAGGATAATCGCATTCACCTCGTCATTGTTTAGCATGCTCAAATAATCCATGTTGGTTGATCCGACCGTTGACCAGACTTTGTCAACCACAGCGGTTTTCGCGTGCAGCAAGGAAGTGCTGTGTTCGTATATCTTCACTCCCGATTTCAAAAGCACGGAATAATGATACCTCTGGGCATGCAATGCCAGTTTGGAATCGGTAATGCCGGGGAGAATGATCTTAACGTCAACTCCACGTCCGGCGGCATCGGTAAGGGCCTTTTCTATCTGGTCGTCAGGGATGAAATAGGAGTTGGTCATGTGAATCGAATTTTCTGCAAAAGAGATGGCCGACACATATACAATAAATGGAATTCTGTTGGACTCTCCCGGGGTGCTGCCGATCACGCGCACCAGGGATTTGCCGGTTTCTTTCCGGTCAGGAAAATAGTTCCGTTCGGCAGGTTTCGCTCCATTCTGCATCATCCAGCTGTCAAGAAAGAGTTTCTGAAATTCGGCCACGGCCGGGCCATCAACCTGAATGTCCGTGTCACGCCAGTGAATCGGCGCTTTGGCGCTTTGTCTTATTTTGAGAGGAGAACTGGAATAAACCTTGCTGATGTTGACGCCCCCGCAAATGGCAACTCTGCCGTCTACGATCAGAATCTTGCGGTGGTCCCGGTGCGTCAGTCCCCACTTTTTCCGCCCGTTCAATGGATTTAGCGGATTGAACTCGACAACCTGTATTCCGCCATCGCGAAGCCGCTGGAAAAAAGTCTCCGGGGTCTTCATGCTGCCCATGCTGTCATAGATGATATTGACCTGGACCCCCTGCGCCCGTTTCAGCAGCAGCAGATCGGCAAACTTGCGGCCGGTTTCATCATCTTCAAAGATATAGCTTTCAAGGTTGATATGGTCCCTGGCGTTCTGTAGAGCTGTGAACATTGCGGCATAGGTAGCCTGACCATCGGCGAGCAGAGTGACTTTGTTCCCTTTTGTCAGCGGGCTCTCGCTGACCGATTCCACCACGGCGGTGTGGCGTTCCAGAATATCCGTCGGATCGACCGAACTCTTGAGCCGTTCCATGATAGCTTTACTTTTCCGGGGAGACTCCAGGCCTTTGGATGATACAATCTGACGGGGAGGCTGTCCGGTCGGCGCCTCATCAATCTTCTTAGAGACGTTCGGCAAGGTTGCACATCCGTTGCCGAGGCTCAGGATGGATACGGCCAGAAAAAACAGCAGGTAAGGCTTGAAGGATTTCATCCGGATATTACATCGTAAAAATAAAAAGGATTGATGCCATGTTTTTATCCTTTTTTTGATTAATCATGTTTTCATTGCCAACCCTCTGAAATATGTACAACGCCATTCAGCAGAAAGCACAACGGTTCTTCAGTATCTGCCTGGATAGGTAAAGCGCAACTAACGTGCCAGAGAAGACCTGATGATACTGTAAGGGCAAGGGGTTGATAGTGCTGCGGAAATGGAAGGAGAGTGTGCGGAGCGGCTGGGGAACTGTTCAGCATAATCCGTCAGGTATAACATAACTGCCATATATGACGGACCTCGTTGAGATATCCGGATATTCACTACATCAACTTTTTCCCTGCATTACGGCAGTCCGGAAAAAAGACTCGAGGTCTTTACGCGTGTTTGCAATTATTTTACCTGCCATTCCCGGCAGATAACAGCCGACATAGAGCGTTTTAGCTATGCTGAATTTCCGATGTGCTGCAACATGATCGCCGAGGGCCAACAGCCGAAGCCCTTCCAGGGCGACGCTGTGAAACTCGAAGGCATCCACATGCGAGCGCTGCCGCTCAATTCTTATGCCCTCATGTCCTACAATGACCGGGTTGAATCCCAGTTCCTTGATCAGGAAATAATTGAGGGGACGGATAGACGTTTCCTCCAGCTGACGCCTGCTGGAGAGGGTTTCCGGTTCACCCAGCATGGAGCGGCAAAGCCGGTCCCACGTGACGTACAGGTCCAGAGGTGAAAGCAGCGAGCAGAAAAAAACTTTTACCGTTTCGTCCGGCCAGTCTGTCGCAACAGGTTTACCATCGACAGAAAGACTGAAGCGCCCCAAAGTCAGGATCTCCAATGTTGTGTCCGGTATATTCATGTAACTCTCCCTGAATAGAACAACACATTTAAGCAGAAAGCACGACAGTGCTCATTTTCTGCAACTTGTAAAACGCAACTAACGTGCCAGAGAAGACCTACGGGTAGTTTGAGTGCAACAGTCTTATTTTAAAGAGGAAATTAAGAAGAGATATTCCGGGTGAGCTGAAAGTCTTCAGTGGAATCTGTCATGTTTAACATATCTGCCGTATTTGGCGGACCACAATGCGGTTTCAAAAAAACTTGCCGTATTCCAGATTGTTCCGGGCTCAACATCGGACCGGGTTCGGGAAGTGATAACCGGTTTTTGAGGGATCAGTGGATAAAAATGGAGGTTTCCCCCTCTGCGTAGATCTGGATGGAGATCTTGTCTTTTTGCACCATGACGTCATTAAGTCTCATGGTTGTGACACTTCCGCTGAGAAAGAGGTTGTCCGCCAGATTTACCCGCGCCATGGCTTTGCCGGCCATTTCGCGAGCTTTCGCCAGGCGCTCCGTCAGGTCCATATTGAGCTTTTCCCGGATGCTGTCTCTGATGCTGCCGTGGAGGAACCAGTCCGCCGCTTGCAGCAGCAGGCTGCGGCTCTGCATATCGAAATCCACATCTTCCACGGAGAAGACGTTGGTCTGCGGATTGAAAGCCGGCCGGCAGGTGAGATAAAAGATCCCGTCCAGGTCGCCCGTTGTATCCACCTTTATCATCAGCTTGTCGCCGTTGCCGTACAGATCGAGGTCCTTCATGACGACGCTCCTGCCGTCGCTGCCGAGTTCCCTGTTGAGCAGCAGTGGTAAGGCTATCTTGAGAATGTCCTTGTAATACAGATCGGTAGTGAGGGCGACGCGAAAGGCCCTGTCCGTGGTGTTTGCCAGCTTCAGATCGGGGAGCGGCACCGTTTTGCGTGCCGGCGGCTCAGGCCCGACCACCAGTTCGGTATAAGACTTGAGGGCGACACTCAGTCTCACCCGCTTGTTCTGGGCGTAGAATGGATAGAGCAGCACCTCCTGGGGGGATATCCGCAGCCAGGCGTTATAGCTTTTGTCCAGCAGGATCGGCTTCTGGACGGTGTTCCAGGCCTGGGTCATTTGGGCCTTCAGCGGGAACTTCTCATTGAGTTTAGTGCTGATCAGGCCGGAAAGCATGCGCTGCACCGGCAGGGTTACCCCCTCGACGATGCTGCGGGGTTTGATGGAGAGCGGTCCGATCCCCGCGTTATCAGCCAGGAGATCGCTCAGTCCCATGAAGTATACTTCGGCGTTGATTTTCCAGTCCGGGGTGACCTTGGCGTTCAACCTGAACTTCAGCTTATTGGCGATGGCCGGAGTTTCAAACATGCCGTAGCTCAAGGACATGGAGACCGGGATGGTCAGATAGATGTAGTTGTCGGCTGCGTTTACAACGATCGGCCCGTTCCTGAGGATCAGCGCTGTGAGCCCCCTGGTTGAGGTGGAACCCTTGTAAATCTCTTTGGGAATCATCCGGTTCAGGTTGTTGCTCAGATCATTTTCGGAAGCCTCGATGGTAACGCTCAGACTGGACAGCTCATTTTTCAGCGCCGTGCGGAAGGCTTCGTCCTTGGGCGATTCTGCGGAAAGGGGCGTGTCGCCCGCATTGACGTTTGCGCGGAGAAGCAGGGTCAGGACGAGTAGTGCCAGACCGGATAGCAAGAGGGTTTTCCTTACGAAGTAAATCATGCAACTCCTTGTGATTGCAGCTGTTGAACGGGATGAATGTATTAGTGCACCAGCAAACGCCGGTATTCCTTTATATCCAGCACGGTCTGCCAGTGACCGCCGGCCTTGCCGATAATGGTCCCCCCCCAGAAAACCAGCACCACCAGCAGGGTAAAGATAACCCCGGTATGCTATATCTTCCGGCAACTTTCATGGAGAGCGCCTGATTGAAGCGGCAGTGGCTGACACAGCGCCAGCGGCTGGACATATCGGTCGGACATCGGGACTCCGGATTTGGAGGCCCTCCCCTTGAAGTACCCTATTGTGGGGCATAAAGGGAGGGCCAGGGTGGGGATTCGTCAGGGGAAGGACGGGTTATTCCGCCTTCATGGCCACATAATGGACGCTGCCGTCGGGACGCTTGAGCAGCAGTCGCACCACAGTGCCCTTGGTTATCTTCGAGACGATCTCAGCGAATTTCTCCAGGTTCTCGGGGCGCTGTCCATTGATTTCAATAATAAGGCTGCCTGTCGCGATACCGACCTCTTCAGCGGACGATCCCGGTTTAACGTCGGTGATGACCAGCCCGCTCTTGCTGTCCTTGATATTCATGCGGCTAGCCAGTTCCCTGGTTAGTTCCCGGACCGTGAGGCCGAGTTTGTCGCTCTGACTGCTGTCACCGGCAACGACCGTGCTCTCGCCATCCTTCAGTTTACTCACCACAACGAACATGTCCTGTTTCTTGCCGTCGCGGAAAACCACGACCGGAACCCGCTTGTCAATCGGCGTGGCGGCCACATAACGGGGCAGTTCGTTACCTTCGATGATCGGTTTGCCGTCATATTCAAGAATGACGTCGCCGGCCTTCAGTCCGGCCTTTTCGGCGGGGGTATCCTTCTCGACGCTGGCGATCAGGGCGCCCTTCTCGGATTCGAGTCCGAAGGATTTGGCCAGATCAGCCGTCAGAGGCTGAAAGCGGATCCCCAGGTAGCCGCGGGTCACCTTGCCGGATTCGCGCAGTTGGGTAATGATGCCCTTGGCCATGTTGATCGGGATGGCAAAGCCGATCCCCTGTCCCCCGGCAATGATGGCGGAATTTATGCCGATAACCTTCCCTTGAATGTTGAAGAGCGGTCCGCCTGAATTACCCGGATTGATGGAGGCATCAGTCTGGATGAAATCATCATACGGACCGCTGCCGATGACACGCCCCTTGGCGCTGACGATGCCGGCCGTGACCGTCTGGGCCAGCCCGAAGGGATTGCCGATGGCCATAACCCATTCACCCACCTCCAGCGCATCACTGTCGCCCAGTTCCGCGGAAGGAAAGTTTTCCTTTTCACTGATCTTGATCAGGGCCAGATCCAGCTTTTCGTCGGAACCCTTGATCTCGCCTTTTATTTCGCGCCCGTCGGAAAGCTTGACCATGACCTCATCGGCGCCGTTGACCACATGGTTATTGGTCAGGATATAGCCGTCGTGGCTGATGATGAATCCGGTGCCGAGACTCTGTTCGCGGCGTGGGCGCTGCTGGGGCATCTGGTCATTGAACTGACCGAAGAAATCTTCAAAAAAGTTATCGAAAGGCGACTGCTGCATGCGGGGATTCTGCAGGCGCTGTTTCGGCTTGATTACCTTGGCGGTGCGTATGTTGACAACGGATGGTTTGAGTTTTTTTGCCAGTACGACGAAATCCGGACTGACGGTTTTGGCTGATGCCAACAATGGGCTGGAAAGAGAAATGATGAGACTGACGACCAGAAAACGTACTGCGGAAACGACTTTTTTTGACATGTCCTGACCTCCCTGTATCTATTGTGCTGGTTGAACGGAAGAGAGGCGGGTCGCAAATTTCTCCGCGCCGCCGCCTCTGTCCGTTTCTGGAAAAAAGATACATAGTATGCCGGAAAAAGTCAATCCCCGAAGGTTACCCTTCACGCAAGACGTAACCCTGGCCGCGTACGGTGTGGATCAGTCTGACGGGGAAGTCTTTATCAACCTTCTTGCGCAGATAATTGACGTAGACATCGATAATGTTGGTAAAGCTGTCGAAGGCATAATCCCAGACATGGTCCGCGATCATGGCCCGCGAAAGAACCGTATTGGGATTGCGGATCAGATACTCCAGCAGACCGTACTCTTTGGCTGTCAGTTCGATCTCGGTCTTGCCGCGCCAGACCTTGTGGCTGACCGGATCAAGCCGCAGATCGGCAAAGCGGACTTCTGCTCCACGATCCTGACCATCGCGACGAAGGAGAGCCCGCACACGGGCGGTCAGTTCCGCAAAGGCAAAGGGCTTGGTGAGGTAGTCGTCGGATCCGGCATCCAGACCGGACACGACATCCTCTGTAGCGGCCTTGGCGGTCAGCATCAGAACCGGCGTTTGCCGGCCTGCCTCCCGTAATTCCCGAACGACCGTCAGGCCGTCTTTCTTGGGCAGCATCACATCCAGAATAATCAGGCTGTAATCACCTTCCAGCGCCTGTTTGAGCCCCTCTGCCCCGTCATGGGTAACGGTTACCTGATAGGCATCCTCTTCCAGACCGCGCTTGATAAAGCCGGCAACCTTCTTCTCATCTTCTACCACGAGGATTTTCATGTTCGTATCTCCCTAATTAGATATTATACACCTTTTTCTGCTGTGCGTTCCATTTTTTTGTAGCCGTCCGCGTACGATTCAAAACTTCAGGCTGTCCAGACGTCGTGTAATGTCGGAGGCGGCCTCTTCCACCGACTTGTTGGTAACGTTGATCACCATCCATTCCGGATGACGGCGATAGAGCTGTTTGCAGTATGACAGCTCATCCTCTACCTGATAATAATCGGCATAGCTCCCGCGGGAGCTCTGCCCCATGTTCAGCAGCCGCGACGTGCGAATCTCCACCAGTCGCTTCGGATCGATAATCAAGGCCACGATCTTGTGCTGATCGATCTGGAACAACTCCTCGGGTGGCGCTATCCCTTTGACCAGCGGCACGTTGGCCACCTTGTAGCCCTTGTGGGCCAAATACATGGAAAGCGGGGTCTTTGATGACCGTGACACCCCTACCAGTACCAGGTCGGCCTTGTGCAGATAGCGGGTCTCCTGTCCATCATCGTGCTTGACCGTGAAATCCACCGCCTCGATCCGCTTGTGATACTCGGTGTCGATACGATGCAGCAGTCCCGGTTTCTCCTGTGATGCGGCTCCTAGAAAACGGGACAGACTGTAGATCAATCCGCTCAGCAGATCAACCGCGAACAGGCCGTGTTCCTCGGCTACCCGTTCAACGATTTCGGCCAGGTGCGGGTCAACCAGGGTGTAGGCCACCATGCCGGGTTCATTAACCGCAACCGTCATGGCCTGCAGAACATCTGACTGGTTGTGGATCTGGCAGAGCCGGTGGATCCTTACGTCCTCGTCATAGAACTGGGACAGGGCCGCCCGGATCACCCGCTCGGCTGTTTCTCCGGTCGAATCCGATACGACGTAGATAACCTTGTTCACAATCTGCACCGTCCGCGCATGAACTTAAAACAATACTTATATTTCTTTCTAATGAGAATTAGATTCCAGATGCGGCAATTTGTCAAGATTTTTTGTTGCCAGCACCATACTGTTCTGCTAACCTGTTGAACTTCTGAAATAAAATTCTACGGTGGTCATATGAAAAATACCTGGGTTGAAATATCCTGCACTGTTCCTGCGGAACTTACCGATATTGTCGCGGAGTACCTCACAAACCTCTCCGGCAACGGTGTCTGCGTCGAGAATCTGAACATTGATGCCTTTTCTCACAGCGAAATCCCCGAGTCCGTCACCACAGCCGTCAAATCCTATTTCTGTGCGACGGAAGACAGTGCCGCGCGACTGGCAGAGATCGGTGCCTTTTTGGAGGGACTCTCACAGCGAAGCCCGGGCTGTGTTGTGATACCGCCTCCCGAGCTGTCCTCGGTCTGCACCGAGGATTGGAGCAACAGCTGGAAAGTCAATTTCAAACCGCTCCGGGTCGGACGCCGTCTGCTGATTGTCCCGTCTTGGGAGAACGTTCAGCCCCGCCCGGACGACATAGTCCTGCACCTGGACCCCGGCATGGCCTTCGGCACCGGCGGCCACGAGACCACCCGGCTCTGCCTGGAACTGCTGGAACAGATCATGGACAACATGCCGACCCTGCTGACACCATCGGTACTGGATCTGGGGACCGGCTCCGGTATCCTGGCCATGGCTGCCGTCCAACTGGGCGCTGGACGGGTCTGCGCCGTGGATATAGATCCGGATGCGGTGGAGGTTGCCCGGGAGAACCTGGCGATCAACGGACTGCTGGAACAGGTGGAGTGCAGCACGACCCCGCTGGATTCGCTGAGCGGCAGCTTTGATGTCATCCTGGCCAATATCCTGGCCGAGGAACTGGTCCGATTGGCCCCTTCCCTGGCCGAGCGGCTGGCGCCCGGCGGCAGTCTCGTGCTCTCGGGCATTCTGGCGGAAAAGGAGCCGCTGGTTCGCACAGGATTCGCACACCATCCGCTGGAATACGTGACAACGCTTCAGGCGGGGGAATGGGTGGCGATCCACTACCGGAAAAACAGCCGCGCATGAGCAGTCGGCGCTTCATGATCAATTCCCGCAGTATCAGCGAAGATTCCGCAGTGCTGGACGGCGAACTGTTCAGGCACATTGTGCGGGTGTTGCGGCTGGCTGCGGGCGATTCCCTGGTCCTGGTGGATGAAAAGGGGGGAGAACATGCCGGCGAGATCGAGCACGTAGCAAAGGAACAGGTGACCGTGGCAATCAGGCAGTCAAACCATCTGACGGATCAGGAAGGTCATCGTCAGAGGATCACTGTCTGTCAGGCGCTGCCCAAGGGGGAGAAGATAGACCTGATCCTGCAGAAATGCACGGAACTGGGCGCCCATGACTTCTGGCTGTTCGGCGGACAGCGCTCGATTGCCCGTGTCCGCGCGGACCAGATCAGCAACAAACTGGAACGCTGGAACAGGATTACTGCCGAAGCGGCCCGGCAGTGCCGTCGCCGGACCGTTCCGGCGGTGCGATGGTTCCCCACGGCTGCCGCGGCTGCCTGCGCCGCCACCCAGGAACTGCGACTGATCCTGTGGGAGGATGAGAGTACAAACCGGCTGAAGGAGGCCCTGTCCGGGATCACGCTGCCGGAATCCGTGATGGTTGTGATCGGTCCCGAAGGGGGTTTTGACCCATCGGAAACAGGATTTTTTGCCGGGAACGGTTTTCAAAGCGTCTCGCTGGGTTCCAGAATATTGCGGACAGAGACGGCATCTATTGCCATAATGGCAATTTTACAGTATACCTGTGACGAAATTTGAACAAGAGGAGCCACTGATGAAGTGCCCAAAGTGCGGATACAACAGTTTCGAGATTCATGATACCTGTAAAAAATGCGCCAATGACCTGACCGGCTACAAGGAAACCCATGGATTGAAATCCATCGTGCTTCCCCAGGAGACACGTGCCGAAATGGCCGAAAAGCTGATGGCTGAAATGCCTCGGGAAGATCAGGCCGCGGTTGCCGAAGTCCCGGCGGATATGTTTTCATTCGATATCCCTGAAAATGCGGCTGCGGCAGTCGGCAACTCTTCCTCACAAGGAGACCCTTTCAATTTTGGCGACGAACTCGCATCTCCGGCTGAAGACAGCAGCGATTTCTCCTTCGGTACGGATCAGCCGTCAGCCCGGGACGAAGAAGAGTCCTTTGGTGATCTTCTCGAATCATCTCCCCAACTGTCAGAGCCCGTGAGCGCGGCAGAGACACAGGACGCTCCGGGCCTGGACGGTTTTTCATGGGACGACAAATCGACCGCAGCTCCCGGTGATGCGGCCAAGCCGGACGATGATTTCAACAGCCTGTTCGGCGAAACCGACGATTCCGCAAAAAAATAGATCACCGCAATAATAGCCCGTTTAAAGCCCGTTCCCCTTGAACCTTTTCAGGATGAACGGGTTTTGGCTTTTAATCCATGGAGAGCGACCGTGTCCCACCGCATCAGCATCCTTCCCGAAATAATCACCAACAAGATTGCCGCCGGCGAGGTTGTCGAGCGTCCGGCCTCGGTTATCAAGGAATTGATCGAGAACGCCCTGGATGCCGGAGCAACGAACATTTCCGTGGAAATATCTGCGGGCGGCAGACGCCTGATCCGTGTCATCGACAACGGCTACGGCATGTCACGGGAAGACGCCCTGCTTTCGCTGGAGCGTCATGCCACCAGCAAGATAAAAACCGACAGTGATCTGGAGGGCATCCTGACCCTCGGTTTCCGGGGAGAAGCGCTCCCTTCGATCGCGTCGGTTTCCCGTTTTCGCCTTGCAACCCGTGAGCCTGAAAGCCTGGAAGGGACCGAGATCATCGTGGAAGGGGGGCGGGTGCGTGATGTCCGGGCCTGCGGCATGGCTCCCGGTACCGCCATCAGCGTCGAGCAGATCTTCTTCAACACCCCGGCCCGCCTGAAATTCATGAAAAGCTCCGAAACCGAGACCGGTCATGTGGGGGATGTGGTGAGCCGAATGGCGGTCTCCCGTCCGGAGGTGGCCTTCGCCTTCACCAGTGACGGCCGTGAGCTGTTGAAGGTGCAGCGCAGTGACCTGCAGCGCCGTCTGGCGCAGGTTATCGGCAAGGACACCTCGTCGCAGCTGTATGGTATCGAAACGGCCGGTGAGCCGGTTTCCATCGGCGGATTCATCTCCGGCCCCGCACTGGTGCGCTCCGGCATGCAGGCCATGTACACCTACATCAACGGCCGTTTTGTGCGGGACAAGGTGGTTCAGCACGCCATCATGCAGGCCTATCGCGGCGTCATCGACCGGGGACGTTACCCGGTGGCCGCCCTCTTTATCCGGCTCCCTTCGGGCGAGGTGGATGTCAATGTTCACCCCACCAAGCATGAAGTCCGCTTCCGCCAGCAGGCGCTGGTGCATGATGCCATACAGAAAGCGGTTGAGAATGTGCTGCGCGCCTCACCCTGGCTTGAAGGCAGCGCGAAACTGACTCTCCTCTCAACAGCGCCGACCGGGCAGGCCTACCGGGAACGGATCGCAGCAGCGGCCCAGGCCTCCCTGTCCATAACACCCCGGTCGCAGTACAGCGCGCCTTCCATGCCGTTCAGAAACCAGGCGGGCCGGGACCCGTCAGAACCCTTGACCGCAGCGGCCGCTCCAGTCGAGACGCTGTCGGTTCACGACTCCCGGGAACCGTACCAACGGGAGCCTGGGCCGGGCTACTTCTCCGCGCTGACAATCATCGGACAGTTCCACAGCGAATACATCCTGTGCCAGTCCGGTTCGGAACTGGTAATCATTGACCAGCATGCCGCCAGCGAACGGGTCGCCTATCAGTGCCTGAAACAACAGTGCCTGGGCAGCACGGTTGAATCCCAGCGCCTACTCTTTCCCGAGACGATTGAACTTCCGTTCAGCGAGGCCGCGGCGGCCGAACGTTTCCGGGCCGATCTGCTCCGGATCGGTTTTGAACTGGAGCCGTTCGGCGGGAATACCATAATTATCGCCGCCGTTCCACGGCTGGCCGTTGAAAAGAATGTTACCGGCCTGGTGCGCGACATCCTGGCCGATCTGGTTCAGCTCGGCACCAGCGCCGCCTTTCAGGACCGGCTGGATGAGCTGCTTTCCCGCATCGCCTGTCATGCGGTCGTGCGCGGCGTCCATACCCTCGATACCCGCCAGATATCAGAACTGCTGCGCAGCATGGACGAAACCGACTTTGCCGCCAGCTGTCCCCATGGCCGTCCGGTCTCGCACGTCATTACCCTGGCTGAGCTGGAAAAAATCTTCAAACGGACTTGAATGGCGGGCTGCGAATCATCACCCTTCAGCACCGGCTGTTTCTACAGCCCTACAGCCCTGCATCCCTCATCCCTCATCCCTCATCCCTCATCCCTCAACTCTTTTCTACTCGTCACCCTTCAGCACCGGTTGCTTCTGCAGCCGCTTGTAATAGAAATTCTGCCCGTACAGCACGGCAATCGGATTGTGGCCGGTGACACGGTCCTTGACGATCAGGGTCGTGACCGGTGCCTTGGAATGCTTGTTAAACAGCATGTCATGGCCGACGCACAGGCCGACGATGATGTTCATGTCAGTACCCAGACGATTGCAGATCTCGGCCTGGGCAATCGGGTTGCAGGCCGGTTCGAAGGTGCCGGGACGGACCTTGTCGCTCTCCTTCAGGCCCAGCTCCAGCTTGTCGATACTGCCGGCCTTGCAGCAGACGCTCTGGGGTTCGAAGCCCTGGGCCCGCAGGATGGCCGCCAAGCGCTCGGATTCGTCCAGCAGGCCGATGCAGGTGGCCATGCCGATCTTCTTGTAGCCCATCAACTTGGCAAAGGCGATCGTGTCCTCGACCCGCGTCCAGCGGGCATTGACCGCATCGCTGCCTGGCACCGGCTGGTAGCAGAGCCCCTCCACCCGCGCCGCCACAAAGGCGATCCTGGCATCCTCGCTGTCGCCGCGATATTCATCGAAACTCTCCTTGATCACATCCCCGAAATTCTCCGAAAGGCAGTTGCCCGGCCGGGGAGGCGCCGTCAGCGGGTCGTTGCTCCAGCAATTGGTGATGCCGCGGTTCTGCCAGACCGTGCTGCATTTTGAACATGCTACCGAGGGGTCTTCAGACATGGTTGATCTCCTTGAGTTGATTCACTCCCGCTTCTCATCAATGATTATTTTCACAGACCTTCCTGATAGTGCACTTGTTGCAAGGGCTTCGGAATTCACCGGATCGGTATCAGGTCAGGTGTATCTCCCCGGATGGCACCACAATCCAAGCATAATCAAATCTTCTACACGACCCGTTCCGCAGACTCAACAAAATTCAGGTATTCAGAAACGTTACACACTTTTGCGAAGACAGGAGACGAGCAGGTACCCGATCATTCAAGCGCCACAGGCCGTTCCTCCGGCTGTATCTCATCCTTGACTTCGGCCAACCCGCGTATTAACCTCACGCCATCACACATTCAGGAGAAATCAGCATGAAAGTCACCGCCTTCAACGGCAGCCCCCGCCAGGAAGGTAATACGTCGATCCTGATCGGTCACGTGTTTGAGTCATTACAGAAGGAAGGCATCGAAACCGAGCTGGTTCATGTGGGAGGCGGGAAAATGGCCTGACTGCTGAAGAGGGTTTCGGGGTAGAAAACGAACAGACCTCCGAGGTTTTTATTTAGGCCCGATTTGGGTCAAACCTCGGAGGTCTGTTCTCGGAAATTACAGCAGAGCCTTGGCAGCAGCGATAACCGCCGCATAATCCGGTTCGCTGGTCACTTCGGGAACGATTTGGATATAGCGGATGACGTCCTGCGCATCGACCACGAAGATGGCCCTGGACAGAAGCAGCAGTTCCTTGATCAGCACACCGTAATTCTGGCCGAAGGAGCGCTCACGGTAGTCGGACAGGAGCACGACCTTGTCGATACCGGCTGCTCCGCACCAGCGTTTCTGGGCAAAAGGGAGATCCAGGCTGATTGTCAGTACGACCACTTCACCCGGCAGCTTGGCGGCTTCCTGGTTGAAGCGGCGGGTTTCTGTGTCACAGACCGGCGTATCCAGAGACGGCACGGCGCTGATGATGCGGACCTTGCCGGCCGAACTCGCCAGGGTTACCGGCGCCAGGCCGGTGTCCACCACGGCAAAATCCGGGGCCTTGTCGCCGACCTTGAGCTGCGGGCCAAGCAGGGTAAACGGGTTTCCTTTGAAGGTGATGATGCCGCTGCGTTCGTTCATGGGTCGTCCTCCTGAAAGTTTGAATAGTGATACAATCAGTGTACGTCAGCTTCCCATAAATGCAACCGGCGACGACC
This sequence comes from Desulfuromonadales bacterium, assembly GCA_016650295.1. Classification (GTDB taxonomy): domain Bacteria; phylum Desulfobacterota; class Desulfuromonadia; order Geobacterales; family Pseudopelobacteraceae; genus CAIPTY01. The sequence goes on from JAENWA010000046.1 coordinate 17,655, forward strand.
ATCCGGGTAAAGAATATTAAGAAACTGCATTACCAGCCGGTAGGTTATGCCCCACAGCACCGGCTTATCCGGCTGAGGGAGGATGATGGCCGGAACCTCCAGTGATCTGCCGGAAAAGCCGACCGTGGCTGTCCGGTGACGCTCCGTGTTGCAGATCTCGCTGAGCCGGACCCAGAACACATCGTGAACCTCGTCATTGACGATCGGCTCAACCCCCTGTGTACTGATGCCGTAGGCAAAACAGGAGACGCGCACCGGCAGGTTGGCCCCGACGATGTCGGACATCCGCCCCAGGTAGCGTTCCCGGTCCAGATCAAGCCCGACCTCTTCCCGTGTTTCCCGCTCCGCGGCCTGGCGGGCCTGCTCACCCGCTTCCACCTTGCCGCCCGGAAACGCAAGGTGCCCCGACCAGGGATCGAGGGAATGTGTGGCCCGTTCTATGAACAGGATCTCCAGATCACCCGGCAGCTCACGCAGGATCATGGCCACCGCAGCCCGGGTGCGCCGTCCTGCAACGTACTGTTTCTGAATGGTATGGCGGCCCAGCAGAGCGGCGATGTCACCCAGAGTAGGCTGGTGCCCTGAATGCCCAGTATTCACGGTGGAGTCCTCGACTAAATTTTTACATCCTTTACGAAGTGTTATTCATTCGTCAAGCAAAAACAGGAGGATCATCCCATGAGAGTTGTCTGCACCATGATGTTACTGTTGCTGGCCCTGCTGTCCGGCTGCAGTTCCGGAGATAAAAAGGCGGCCGAGCTGCTGGAAACGGCCCGTTTCGAGGAAAAACAGAACAACTTCGAGCACGCCAAACAGTTGTACGACGAAATCCTTAAAAAGCATTCCGCTTCCCCGGCAGCCGCAGAGGCCAAGGCCCGGGCGGAAGCGCTCGGTCGCCAAAAACCCTGATGACCGCCCAACCCACGGTTTCGATTCTCATGCCGGTCCACAATGAGCAGGCCTACCTTCCAGCGGCGCTCCGTTCCCTGGCCCGACAGACCCTCACCACGTGGGAGCTGGTGGCTGTTGACGACGGCTCCGACGACGGTACACCCGCGATTCTGGCTGACGCCGCCCGTCGCGACTCCCGGATTAGGATTATCCGGCGTGAAGAGGGCGGACTGGTGGCGGCCCTGAATACCGGGCTGGAGGACTGCCGGGCTCCGCTGCTGGCGAGGATGGACGGCGATGACATCAGCCACCCCCGCCGACTGGAGCTTCAGACAGCTTATCTGCAGGCCCATCCCGAGACGGGACTGCTGGCCTGCGAGTTCCGGCACTTTCCGCGCACCGGGCTCAAGCAGGGCATGCTGGCCTACGAGTCCTGGCAGAACACGCTTGCCACCCATGAGTTGATCATGCGGGACCGCTTCATAGAATCCCCATTTGTCCACCCCAGCATTGTCTGCCGGCGCAGCCTGATGGAATCCGCGGGCGGCTACCGGGACAATGGCTGGCCCGAGGATTATGACCTGTGGCTGCGGCTGGCGCAGGCCGGCGTCCGTTTTGCCCGTCTGCCCGTGCCGCTCTTTTTCTGGCGTGACCACCCGGAACGGGCCACCCGCACCATGGACGAATACAGTGCGGCAGCCTTCCGCGCCTGCAAACTGCAGTATTTGCTGCAGGGGTTTCTGAAGGACGTGCCCAGCGTGGTCATCGCCGGCGCCGGACTGGAGGGGCGGGCCTGGCAGCGGCTGCTGTCGGGCGCCGGGATTGCGGTATCCAACTGGGTGGATGTGGATCCTCGCAAGATCGGCCGCATCCTGCACGATGCTCCGGTTATCGGCACTGATCAGCTTGGCAGACAAACCGGCAAAATCCTGGTGGCCATCGGTGTGCGCGGGGCCCGCGAACAATTCAGAACCCTGGTGCAGCCCCTGTCGCTGAAAGAAGGACTCGATTTTATTTGCGTGGCCTGATACAAGAGAGTTCGAACGTCTGAAACCGCAGGAAGGAAATCCGTATGAATACAACAAAAGAGGAACTGGCGCTGACGATCGATGAAAGCGAATGGAGCTGGCTGAGGCCGCATCTGGAGCGCGGCACCCTGGTGCTTGTCGCTGACAGCCTCGATCTGGCTGATGCCGCCCTGAAGGTTACCGCGGACGACTCCGCCACCATCGAGCAGTGGATCAATGACGGCAAGATCGGCAAGCCCTCCGAAACACAGATCCTGCACTGGAACGGGGAAAAACAGAAGAAGTTCGCCATGCTGATCGTCAGCCCCTATGTCCTCATTCAGGAACGCCTGCCGACGTTTCACTAGGCTTTCCCCTGGCCGCTGGTCTTGCCAGGACTTGGCCGGACTCAACTGATTTCTTGACATTATTTGCAGTGATTGTTTAAGATTACATAAATTATAACTATGCGAAAATTAATCCCCCTACAATTCTTTTCCAAGCTCCTTCTCGTGGTCATGCTGACCGTCACGATCAATGGTGTGCATGAAAGCGCTCATGCCATGCAATACAACATGGCGGCGACAGCCGATCAGGATTTGCATTCTGAACTTTCCGTGCCGCACCAATGCCCTTGTACTCCGCTCGAACAGCACAAAGATTACGATGGCTGCGATAACTGCATCAACTGCACCTGTCACGCGCCTTTGACCGTCCAGCAGTTTGAATTAAGCTACAACCCATCATCTATTCTGGCTCTTCAAATTTCTAACCCCTTCAAGTTTTTACCCGAAGTCTATCTTTCCAAGTTTATCCCCCCGCAAAATCAAGCATAAATCGCCGCGCCGGGAGTAGTTCGTCCTGATCAAGGGACAAATGTATCTTCTCTCCACGTCGTGGTGCGTCCGCAACCGCTTTACATCTCATCATTCAAAACTGAAAAAAGGAGGTTATTCCTTTGGGAACAACTGTATTTGGAAGAGGAGCGAGGCTCCTTGTACCTGGAATCCTGTGTTTACTTGCATCTGCACCGATTTTCGCAGAGACACAAAAGCTGGCACTGCCGCAGGCAGTTGAGGTTTCATTACAGAATAATGGCGACCTCAAATCATTTCGTGAAGAAAAAGGTATCCGTGATGCCGGCAAGATCAAGGCGGGACTCCTGCCGAACCCAACCCTTGATTTTGAAGCAGGTACGGGCGCTTTGACCGGAAGCAGTGCCGAGAACAGCTTGGCGCTGGGGGTGTCACAAGAGTTCTTCCTGGCGGGAAAACGGGAGAAACGGCTCACCATCGCCGAACGTGAATTGGAGATATACCGATGGCAGCTGGCTGACCGGGAGAGACTGCTTCGAGCAGAGGTAAAGACGGCTTTTTATGATGCCATTCTTGCCCAGCAGCGGGTTGCTCTGTCGGATCGTTCCATTGTGCTCAATCGTCAGCTCTTTGATGTAACGAAAGAGCGTTTGGCGGCAGGGGATATTCCTGAATTGGAAATGAACCTGGTCAAGGTTGAACTGGCGCGGGGAGAAGGCACCCGGATTGACGCCGAAAAGTCGCTGAACCGGAATCAGGCGAAACTGTGGGCGTTCATGGGACTTCCAGTGGGCGAATACCCTTCGATTATCGGGGCCTTAGAAGCTGAAACCGGCATGACGAAAAACCTGGTTGATCTAAAGCAGCTGGCCCACGAGAAGCGACCGGACCTCAAAGCCCTGGAGGCTGAAAAAAACAGGGGAGATGCTGACATCACCCTTGCCCGGGCTGAAGGGATTCCGAACCTCACGGCGGGCCTTGCCATCAGGCGGGATACTACGACCATGGAAATCGGCGGGATTGAAGGCAAAGAAACAGCCTATTCCATAGGCTTGAAATTGTCCATGCCCATTCCCCTGTTTGACAGGAATCAGGCCGGTGTTCAGGAAGCCCGGGCCAAGCGGAGCAGCACTGAAAGCCGTTTGTCGGCTGCCGCCAGGAACGTTGAACGGGAAGTAGAATCGGCCTACGCCAGCTTGCTGAATGCCGAAAAAGTCCTCTCACTCTACAAATCCAACATCATTCCCCAGCTTGAAGAAAACCTGAAGCTGACCCAGGAAGCCTATCGACTTGGTGAAGTTGGTATTCTGGCCGTCATTCAGGAACAGAAGAATTTTTTCGAGGTCAACGACGGCTATCTATTGGCGCTGCATGACCGGCAGACAGCGCTCGTAAAGCTCGAAACAGCCGTAGCAACAGAACTTACCGGAGGTGTGCAGTGAACAAAAAAAGAATCATTATCGGAGTTATCCTGGCCGTGGCTCTGGGTGGCGGTTTTTTCTATCGCTTCACCCACCTGAAAAGCGGTGGCGGAGAGCATGCTGAAAAGAAAGAGGTCGGCCACAAGGAAGAAAAGGCTGGCGGGCATGATGAAGATAAAGAGAAAAAAGAAAAGAAAGAAGGTCATGAAGGGCATGACGAGCACGGGGAGTCGAGCAGCGTCAAGATGACCGCCGAGGTGCAGAAGCAGAATGGCGTGGTCGTCACCCCGGCGAAAAAATTGCGGCTGGGGGGTATGATCAGCGCCACCGGCAAGGTGGAGGCCAACGCCGACCGCATTGCCCATGTTTCGCCCCGCATTTCCGGCAAAATTGTCGCCGTCAGGGCCTCCCTGGGGGACAGCGTTTCCGCAGGCCAGGCCTTGGTGACCCTTGACAGCGTCGAGCTTGGGGAAGCCTTGGGACGCTATCACCAGTCAAAAACCAAGCTTGCTCTGGCCCAGTCCAACATGGAGCGGATCAAGAACCTGGTGGAGAAAAAGATCGCCGCCCGCAAGGACATCCTTCAGGCTGAGACCGATTACAAAATGGCCCAGACAGAACTGCACACCGACGAAGAGCGTTTGTCCCTGTACGGTGTCTCAGCTTCCGACCTGAAAGGGGAAAACTACAAGAAGCCGCTCCTGCCGGTCCGTTCTCCCATCGGCGGCACCATCACCGAGAAGCACGCCATCGTCGGTGAACTCTCCGATCCTTCCAAAAGCCTTTACACCGTGGCCGACCTCTCGTCGGTCTGGGTGCTGGTTGATATCAACGAAAAAGATCTGTCCAAGGTCCACAAGGGCCAGGCTGCGATTGTTTCCGTCGGCGCTTTTCCCGACTTGAAGCTGAAAGGACGTGTCACCTACATCGCCGATCTGGTCAACGAAGCGACCCGGACGGTCAAGGCGCGGATCGAGGTTGTCAATCCGGGACGGAAGCTGAAGCCGGAGATGTTTGCCACGGTTGAACTGGCGCTGCCAAGCGATACACCGGCGGTGCTGGCGGTTCCCGAAGACGCATTTCAGGAGCTGGAGGGGAAGAAGGTGCTCTTCGTAACTGACGACGGCACGGAATTCGAACCCCGAAAAGTGGAACTGGGCCGCGCATCCGGCGGCATGGCGGAGGTGCTTGCCGGTCTGAAGGAAGGTGAACGCTATGCCGTCAAGGGGTCGTTCCTGCTTAAATCGGAGATGCAGAAGGGTGAACTTGGAGAACACGGCCACTAAACGGGGGACCAGGGAACCAGGGATCAGCAAATGCTTTTCCCGATCCCCGATCCCCGACCCCGGAGGGATAAATGCTTGATAAAATATTACAGTTCGCGCTCCAACAGCGCCTGCTGATCATTCTGGCCACCGCCATTCTGATCGGCTCGGGCCTGTGGGCCATGAATAAGCTGCCGGTGGATGCCTTTCCGGACGTGACCAACGTTCAGGTACAGATCCTGACCCAGGCCGGGGGTATGGCTCCCACCGAGGTGGAAAAGCTGATCACCTTCCCCATCGAAACCACCATGGGCGGACTGCCGCGCCTGCACGAGATGCGTTCACTCTCCAAGGTCGGCCTGTCGGTGGTGACTATCGTCTTCGAGGATGGCGTTGATATCTACTTCGCCCGTCAACAGGTCTTTGAAAGGCTCCAACAGGCCCGCGACCGGCTGCCCAAGGGGATCGAACCCCAGATGGGGCCGGTTACCACCGGACTGGGTGAAATCTATCAGTACATCCTGACCTCCGATACGCTTGACGCTCGTGAGCTGCGCTCCATTCAGGACTGGCTGGTACGCCCGATCCTGCGTACCGTTTCCGGCGTTACCGACGTCAACTCCTTCGGAGGCCAGGTCAAGCAGTACCAGGTGATGCTCGATCCGGGCAAGCTCAAGAGCCTGAACTTGACCATCCATGACGTCATGGAGGCGGTGGAGAAGAACAACGCCACGGTGGGGGCCGGCTATATCGAGCACCGCGAGGAACAGTACATGGTGCGCGGCATCGGCCTGGCCCGCGGCGTGGATGATCTGAAAGACATCGTTGTGAAGAGCTCCGGCGGCACGCCGATCCATGTGCATGACATTGGGGAGGTGGCCATCGGTAGCGAGCCGCGCCAGGGCGTCACCACCTATGACGGCAAAGGTGAGACGGTGGCCGGCATCGTCATGATGCTGCAGGGCGCTTCCAGCCGCGAGGTAGTGGAAGGCGTCACCGCCAAGATCAAGACCATTGAAAAGGCACTGCCCGAAGGGGTCAAACTGACACCCTACTACGACCGCACCGATCTGATCTGGAAGACCATCCGCACCGTCACCACCAACCTGATCGAGGGGGGACTGCTGGTAATCGCCGTTCTCTTCTACTTCCTGGGCAATGTGCGGGGAGCCGTCATCGTGGCCCTGACCATCCCGCTCTCCATGTTGTTTTCTTTCCTGGGGATGCACTGGCTGGGGCTTTCCGCCAACCTGATGACCCTGGGGGCCATCGACTTCGGCATGATCGTGGACGGCAGCGTGGTCATGGTGGAAAATACCGTGCGGCATCTCTCGGAACGAAAGGAGGGCGAAAGCACCCGCCACGTCATCTTCACATCGGCCAGGGAGGTGGCCCGGCCGATCCTGTTCGGGGTGCTGATCATCATTATCGTCTATCTCCCCATCGTCACCCTGACCGACATGGAAGGGAAAATGTTCTCCCCGATGGCATTCACGGTCGGCTTTGCCCTGCTGGGTTCGCTGATCCTGACCATGACCCTGGTGCCGACGCTCTGCTCCTTCCTGCTCAAGGGGAAGGTCGTGGAAAAAGACCCCTGGTTGCTGGTCAAGATCCGTGACAATTATCTGCCGCTCTTGCGGCAGAGCCTGGCCAACCCGAAGAAGACTCTCGTAATTACCGGCGCAGCCCTGGCCGTTTCCCTGCTCCTGGTGCCCTTCCTGGGGAGCGAATTCCTGCCCACTCTGGACGAGGGGAGCATGACGGTGCAATCCTTCCGGCTGCCGTCGGTCTCGGTGACCGACACGGTCAAGACCTCCGCCGCCGTGGAGAAAGTAATCATGTCATTCCCCGAGGTGGAGAAGGTCGTGGCTCGGGCCGGGCGGGCCGAGATCGCATCGGACCCGATGGGGATCGACATCTCGGACATCTTCGTCAGCCTCAAACCGCGCAGCCAATGGACAACAGCCAAAACCAAGGACGAACTGGTGGACAAGATGCGGGAGCGGCTGGAGAACATCCCCGGCATGACCTTCTCCTTCAGCCAGCCGATCGCCCTGCGGGTGGATGAACTGATCTCGGGGGTCAAATCCCAGATCGCCATCAAACTCTATGGCGAAGACATGGAGATTCTCAAGGCCCGAGCCAACGAGATTGCCGAGGTTGTGAAAAAGATTGAAGGAGCCGCCGACGTGCAGGTGGAAAAGGTCACCGGCCTGGCCTACCTGCAGGTGGAGATTGACCGGACCGCAATCGCCCGTTACGGTATCAACGTGACCGACATCACCGAGGTACTGGAACTGGCCTCGGGGGGCAAGACGGTCTCGGAGTTGTTCGAGGGACAGAAGCGCTTTGCCGTTGCGCTGCGCTTCCCGACAACCCTCTCGGACAACCCGGAAAAGTTCGGCGAATTGCTCATATCCGCCCCCGACGGGGCGCGTATTCCGCTGAAACAGCTGGCACGGGTCAAGACCGAGGAGGGTCCGGCCCAGATCTCCCGCGAGAACGGCTCGCGCAGGATCGTGGTGGAGTGCAACGTTACCGGCCGGGACATCGGCAGCTTCGTAGCTTCTGCCCAGAAGGCGCTGGATGCCGGGGTCAAACTGCCGGCCGGCTATTACCTCGACTGGGGCGGGCAGTTCGAAAACCAGCAGCGCGCCATGGCCCGCTTGGCGGTGATTCTGCCGATCTGCCTGGCACTTATCTTCATCCTGCTCTTCTCCACCTTCAACAGCGTCAGGCAGGCGATTCTGATCATCCTCAACATCCCCTTCGCCCTGATCGGCGGCATCGTGGCCCTGTTTCTGCGCGGGTTGCCGTTGTCGGTATCCGGGGCTATCGGTTTTATTGCCCTGTTCGGCGTGGCGGTGCTGAACGGCATCGTCATGGTCTCCTACTTCAACAAACTGCGCGAAGAGGGGCAGTCGCTGGATGAGGCCATCACCAACGGGGCCACCATTCGTCTGCGGCCGGTACTGATGACCGCCATGGTGGCGTCGCTGGGCTTCATCCCGATGGCGCTCTCCCACGGCACCGGCGCCGAGGTGCAGCGGCCGCTGGCCACGGTGGTCATCGGCGGACTGATTACTTCAACCCTGCTGACGCTGGTGGTTCTGCCGACACTCTATCGGTGGTGGGAGCGAAGAGCGGAACTGAAATTCAATCAAAAGGAGATAGCCGAATGAAACAGATAATTGCCTACATTAAACCTGTGGTACTTGGAATAGACAAACGAACGGAGCGAAGCGGCAGTCCAGCCAGAAAGGGGTGTTTTATGAGCAGAATTAAATGGGTGTTATTGGCATTATCGTTGACAGTGGTAAGCGGTTGCGCGGAAAGTTCTGCACTGATTAAGTCAAGCAGCACCAGTATGCGTACGGACATTTTTGAGGAACTAACCAATAGTGGGATTGCGCCCCAGGGATTTTCTGATTTGCGCATCACCGCCACACTGAAGACACATAAACCGGGCATCTATTCCGCATCAGACATTCACGGAACACCTGATTACAAGCTGCTGCTGAATATTGACGGCCAGGCGTTGCAGTTGCGAGGGAGCCTTCAAAAGGAAAACAGTGAACCGATGAAACTGGTTGATCCGGAAGCCGGTGACGGCATCAGGTATCGATTCAGTAAAAATCTGCGTCTGAAGGCAGGCACTCATAGAATTGTTGTGGCCCTTCCCAATGACGGTATTTCTGTTGAAAAGGAAATAACTCTGACTGAGGGGGATATGAACAGTCTGGATCTGGAACCGATATACAGTACAAAACCTGGAAATATGCGCCCTCAGAATTACAACAATACCAGTTTTACGAAAGGAATCAGCTCGATCAGATTGACCTTGAATGGGCGGAAAATATGAATCACTTAGAGCTAATGGGAATATCGGAATCATCCCAGGTTCAATCATGGATTGAGTTGGGTGGCGGTGAAGCTGAATAATCAGGGGCTGTAAATCAGGTTGGAGAATGGGGGTGCCGTGTTCAGAAACAAAGGGGGAGTCCCTGAAGGTCCTTGACAGCGGCATGCCCGATGAAGAAATGTGGACCGTTTTTTTAGATCACTGCAAACTGGATACATAGGCTAAACCACGCAGATTAGGACCGCTATGATACAAGGGCCATTACTGGCGACACTCTCCGCAGTACTTTTTGGAATTTCACCGGTGTTATGCAAACTGGTGATCGGCGAAATTTCGCCCATACTCCTGGCCGGCTTGCTCTACCTCGGCTCCGGCATTGGGCTATCTTTCGTCCTGATACGACAGCACATAAATATTATCCGGGAAATACGCTGCATCTCTCGCCACCACCGGTACAAACTCCTGGGTGCCGTGTTGGCGGGTGGTGTCATTGCTCCTCTGTGTCTCGTCTATGGCATAAAATATGGCAGGGCCTCGGAAGTGGCCCTGCTGCTGAATCTGGAGGCTGTCGCTACTACCATCATCGCTTGGCTTATTTTCAAGGAGCAGGTAAGCCGGAATGTCTGGGTTGGAAAAGTGCTCATCGTGCTGGCCGCATCTATTATCATCCTGAAATCGCCGGAGGGGTTGGTATTGTCAACATCGGGGATTCTGGTGGTATTGGCCTGCATTTTTTGGGGTATCGACAACAACCTGACCCGTGACGTAGACGATGTGCCGGCAACGGCCCTGGCCGCCATCAAGGGTTACTCTGCCGGACTGTTTAATATTATCCTTGCCGCTGTTCTCGGTTTCGGGACAATTGAGGTTCACCAGATCGGCGGCGCTCTCCTGATCGGCGCGTTCAGCTATGGTGCCAGCCTTGTGCTGTTCATAGGAGCGCTTCGCAAGATCGGTTCAGCCCGCAGTAGTACCTATTTTGCTATTGGTCCATTCATCGGTATTTTGTCCTCACTAATTCTACTTCATGAGCAACCTGCCGCATTCTTCTGGCTCGCTACCGTACTGATGCTTGCGGGCGTCTTGTGTCTTTACCGGGAACGGCACGAGCATCCCCATGTCCATGAAGCTGTTACACATCGACACCAACACACGCATGATCAAGATGAACATCACCATCACCCACACGGCGAGGATGATGATTCGGAGCCTCACGACCATTACCATGTGCATGAGAGTCTAAACCATACACACGTCCACTGGCCCGACACCCATCATCGGCATGGCCACTATTGACATGCCACCTCAGACAGTACTGCGCAATGCACGTCTAGTGGACTTCGCCCAGAATGGCTTCCAGCGTTGTTATTATGTCAGTCGTCCGAAGCTGGCTTCGGCTGTTATTGAGCTGCTTGCAGAAGGTGAGCAGGCTATTCGCAAATCCAGGGATGACATCGATCGGGAAAACGCTCAACAGGGGTAGCTGCTGTGTCCGGTAACGATAGCTCACCTCTTGCTGTTGCACATGCAACCGTTTTTGAACATAACAGAAGGAGAAAAACCCCATGAAAGTCCGTGACAGCGGCATGCCCGATGAAGAGATGTGGACAGGATTTTTCGATCCAGCCAATGTCCTGGCCATTTTCGGTCTCGATCGGGGAGTTCAGGACCTGGTTGAATTCGGCTGCGGCTACGGGACCTTTACCCTGGCATCCGCCGGAATTGCTTCGGGAACCGTCCATGCTCTGGACATCGAGCCGGAGATGGTGAGTGTTGTCCGGCAAAAATGCCGTACAGCTGACATCGCCAATGTGCAGGCAACAGTGCGCGATTTTGTGTCAGAGGGAACCGGCCTGGACGACAACTCCATGGATGCTGCCTTTCTCTTCAACATTCTGCATCACGAAGAGCCGGTGGCCTTGATGAAAGAGGTCCTCCGCGTACTCAAGCCGAACGGCATGCTGGCGGTAATTCACTGGAACTATGACCCCGCAACGCCGCGAGGTCCGGCCATGGAGATACGTCCCCGACCGGAACAGTGCATCGAATGGGG
>JAENWA010000047.1 GCA_016650295.1 Desulfuromonadales bacterium
AGCCGCTCGATGTCCAGCCCGCGCGCCGCCACGTCGGTCGCCACCAGCACGCGGAAATCGCCGCGCTTGAACTCCGCCAGAGTCCGGGTCCGGATCGACTGGCTCTTGTTGCTGTGGATGGCGGCCGCCTTGATCCCGTCGTAGAGCAGCTCTTCGGTCAGCTTGTCCGCGCCGTAGCGGGTGCGGGCGAAGACCAGCACCTGGTTCCACCCCCCCTGGCGGACCAGGAACGAGATCATTTCCCGCTTGCGGCTCCGTTCCACCTCGTAGATCGCCTGGGTCACCGCGTCGGCGGCGATATTGCTGCGCGCCACCTCGATCCGTTGCGGGTGATCAAGCAACTGGTCGGCCAGTTGCTTGATCTCTTTCGAATAGGTAGCCGAAAAGAGCAGGGTCTGGCGTTTGGGCGGCAGATACTCCGCCACCTTCTTGATGTCGTCGATAAACCCCAGATCCAGCATGCGATCGGCTTCATCCAGCACCAGGACCTGAATGCGGGAAAGATCGATCGTGCCCCGTTCAACATGGTCCAAGAGCCGCCCCGGCGTAGCCACCACGATATCCACACCGCGATGCAGCCGCTCGATCTGGGCCTGGATGGTCACCCCGCCGTAGATCATGGTGGAGCGCAGCGACAGGCGCCGTGCATAGTTGTTCATCTGTTCGCTGACCTGGGCCGCCAGCTCGCGGGTCGGCACCAGCACCAGCGCGCGCGGCTTTCGGCGCTTTTCCCCGGGGATCTTCTCACTCAGCCGTTGCACGATCGGCAGGGCAAAGGCCGCCGTCTTGCCGGTGCCGGTCTGGGCGCCGGCCAGCAGGTCGCGACCCTCGAAGATCAGCGGGATCGCACCGGCCTGGATGGGGGTCGGCGTGGTATAGCCCTGAGCGGCAATAGCGCTCAGCAGTTCGGCGCGCAGGCAGAGAGATTCAAATGACATGGATCGAATTCCTTAACTAATAGATTTTCAAGGTTCCCTGCGGTTTACGCGATAGGTGCTTCGTGTAGAGAAAGTATCTGAACAATCCTGGATTTGCAACAGGTCAATCCAATCCCATCGCTAGATGACCATCCCTGGCATCATCGGTTCAGTTCCATACCGGGCAGTCCAACGCGGATCAGTTGCGAAAAATCGGGGGATTTGTCCAGCCCTTTTGCCCGTTCATTGATGAGACTCCGTTTTTTCAGTTCCGGGAACGGCAGGCTTGTATCAATCGCCTTCCTCTCGTAGAGCATTTCATCGACAAAGCCATTGACTATCAGCCGCCAGTCGAGACGGGCATCCGGGTTATAGGGTGCTGTATTGATGCGGATGCTGGTCATGCAATTGCCGGTGAGAGCGTTGTACCATTCGGGGCGTTCCTTCAGGGAGTTAGCCTCTCGCAGGTAATCCAGAAAAACCCTCCTGACAAGATCCTTTGACTCATTAAGACGATACAGATAGACCTGCTCATCCCGGTAACTGGTCCGCAACCCGATCAAGTCACGTTCGTCGGCCACCACATAGGTCAGTTCGTACTGTCGGAAGAACCCCTTGATGCTTGAGTAGGCTTCGCCGATCTCCTTGCGGGTTTCGACTGAGAAGCAGACAAAACCGCCGCCCTCGAAGCCGAAGCTGAGCATGGTGTGGGCGATATAGGGCGACCCCCAGTAGACCAGGGAGAGGTCGATACTTTTTATTTTTGTCAGATCAAAGGTCCTGTTGTAATGGCGGACGGTGTAGTCGGTTTCGCTCCGGTAATCGCAGTTGCGGATGTTGTGGATGGTCACGCTGTTCCCCTGGATGTCTGCCCAAGGAAGCACAGCCACATCCGGCTGCCAGTTCCGGCTGTTGGATGGCGGCATGAACAGCCACCAGACCAGCACGACTGCACATGCTGCCAGAAGTCCCAGCTGTCCCTGCCGGTTGCCATACCTGCCGAACAGGGTGACCAGACTGCCGATACCGAAGATACCGGCGATCCAGGGCCTTAGAAAACCGGGCAGATTTGAAAACAGTATGGCAAGAACAGACCACCCAGCCAATGCCAGGAGGCAACATCGAATAAAGAATTTTCCGAACCCTTTGAGCCATCGTGTCATAGTGTTGTTCGACAGAACCTGTTGTTATCGCTGATGCTGCCAGCTCTTTCCGGCTTATCAGCTGGTAAAATGAAGCGCCCGCATCGAAGCGTTCAGCTGATGTGTTTATTTAATCTTCGTGATAGTGTCGCTTATCATAGTCCTGACCTCACCCATGACATTTTCCGATCCTGTTTTTATGTCTTTCCATTCATCATCGCTGGTGGGCGCAATCCCCTGCAGCTTCTGTGCGGCTTCATCCCGTTTTAGCTGCAACGCTGTTATTTCATTGGTATATTCAGACTTCGACTCGGATGAGGCGCTTTCTGCCTTGTACTTGAGCTGGTCGATTTGCGCATCCCATTCAACCATCTGTGCAGAGAGTCTTTCTACGTATTCAGTTTGTTTGTCCATGATGGTAACCTCATAAGTGATACATCAATGGCCTGCGAGGGAGGCCATTGATGTATGGTGAACCATAGATATTATTACTTGATCTGTCCCCGAATCTCACCACCGGGGTAGGCATCTGTGTGGACATTGACATAGGCTTCGCCAGACTTGATAAGCGCCACCAGGGTATTAATTGATTTCCCTTTAAGGTCACCCTTCAGGTCTTTTTCCGCAATGCTTGCCTGTGCAAGATTCCCGCGGAATTTGCCTTCTCTTTTCGGACCGCTGAAAAGAATCGCCAGCGCTGCACCGCTCTTCCCGATCTTGCCAATATGGATATGTGCCGCGGTAGGGTTCTCGATGTCCCTCACGACCAGTGTGAAGCTCAATGTCTTGCCATCGTCGCTCAACGTAAACTTGGCCTCCCCTTTGGCCGGTGTATTCACGCTCGGTACCTCTTCATCCCCTGTAAGATCGGCTTTGAAATTCTTTTCAGCAGCGAATCCGATCGATACGCTCAACATGGTGGCCAGAATCACGAACAACATCAGTTTTACCTTTTTCATGTGTATTTCTCCTTGTACATCATAAATTAGCAGAAGACACGATCAGGCTCGTGCTCTACCACAGTGATACGTCGCAATTTGCGCGCCAGAGAAGACCTGATTGATTCTGCAAGTGCAACAAGCTGATTGAACTGTGGAAAAAGGAAAGCGGGGTGCAGGATGAAGGGGAAACCGGCCGGCGTAATCCGTCACACACAACACAACTGCCATATATGACGGGTGTTGAAGGTTGAAGGTTGAAGGTTGAAGCCTGTCAAACTGAATTAGTTCTTTATTCACGTGTTATTGAGGCGGTCTCATCAGTTGAAATTTTCATAGCAATACTTGTTAGCAGGGGCGCGTCAGAATTTTTCGTAGGCAGCAAGAGCTTGCTTATGTGTATCGATCAATTTTTTATATTCTACCCAAGCATTTTTCAATTGCGGCAAACAAATCTTCGAAAACAACCGGCTTCGCAATGATATGGTCGAATTCAAATAGAATTTCGTCTGAATCCTTACCGGTTAATGCAATAAATTTTGTGTCCGGCTTGATTGCGCGGATCTTGTTAGACATTTGCACACCGCACATCTCCGGCATGTTGATGTCAGAGATGACGATATCAGGCGTGTGCGTTTTAAAGAGATCCAGTCCCAATCTGCCGTTAGCAGCAGTATAGTGCATGACATCAGGATATTTCGCCGTAAGTATGGAGGCTTGAATCTCTAAAATAGCCTCATCATCTTCTACAAGCAGAATTGAAATCGATGGATTGGATTTAGAAGTGGATGTCAATTTATCCTCGTATTAATGAATCGACATATTCGAACAATTCGCTGATATTGACCGGTTTTTGAAAAATCCTGGTAAATTTATCTCGAATAAGATGTAAATCATCCGTAGAAACTCCCGTTAACGCTATAACAGGAGTTGTGTTTCCCTGCATTTTCATGATCTCTGTGGCAGATGCCCCATCAAGATCCGCCATCATCAGATCGGTAATGACTACATCAAAGTGTTCATGTGCAGCAACAGACAATAAATCAACACCATTAGTAACTGCGATAACATCATATCCTTGACTTTTAGCAAGCGAAGTCAGTATTTCCCTGGTTGTCGGTTCATCTTCTGCTATCAGAATCCGTTTTGGCATTAACTCAGGCTCTCCTCAATGAATGTAACAAGTTGCATGTGAATTAGCTTTTAGTACACTAACGCAATTAAAGTTCTTGCGCAATACATTGATTATCCCGCATACGTCAGATACAGATGACGTGTTGATTGACTTTAATGCAGTAATAGTTTACTAACTCTTCGTGCCTTTGGAGGTTTTTGAATACTGTATTGATATTTTAATGAGGGCGTAATGGAAGCCTGCTTCCAATTTCTCAGATTTAAAAAAACCGCTGTAATCAGTATTTTTGCTGATTCAGCGGCTTTTTTTGTATTAAGGAGGCCACTCATGGATGATCTGAACCCGTTTGACGCTCCGCCGGTTGCGTATGAAAAAGGAGAAACATAAAGGGGTCAGCCCTTGACACGAGACATTTTATGCAATCAACAAGCTATGAACACCAATTGTCTCATGTGTCGCGGTAGAGATGCCGGTTACCCGGCACCCCCCGCACAGATCCCTGCGGGCGGCTTTCCCGCACAGGGCTCCTGCCTCAGGTAGTGACGCGCAGGCGCTCTGTTGGATATCTCCCATTCCTGACCTCCTCTACCTCCGTACTGAAAATGACATTTATTGAATCAACAAACTCACCCTCCAGGAGTCTGTCGGACTTAGGAAATCATAGCGAAATCCGGCTGAGCGAGGACAGATTTAGTCGATTTTGCAGGTCAATAGTTGTTCTATTGACCAAAAAAGCGGTGAAATATGGACCGTTCAGACGAATTTGCAGTAGATTTTTCCTAAGTCCGACAGGCTCCTGTCCAGCGTCTCATCCCAACTTCAACCTTGCAACTCCCCGGACTGGTGTGTATTATTCTCCCTCGCTTCAACACCCGTAATCCGGGCGAAGTATCTTTACCAGACACAGGAAACCAATGGCAAAACTTTACATAGTAGGCAGCGGTCCCGGCGACATCAGCCATCTGACAGAGGCGGCCCGCCGGGCCATCGCTGCTTCGACCGTCATAGTCGGATACAACAACTATATCGATCTGATCCGGCCGCTGGTCGAAGGCAAACGGATCATTGCCACCGCCATGATGCAGGAGGTCGAACGCTGCCGCGAGGCCATCCGTCTGGCGCGCGAAGGCGAAACCGTGGCCCTGGTTTCGGGCGGTGACGCCGGCATCTACGGCATGGCCGGCCTGATCTACGAGCTGATCGAGATCGACAGTCGCCAGAACGGCCCGAACAACGAACCCCTACCACTGGAAGTCTCCGTCATTCCGGGTATATCGGCCATCCAGGCAGCTGCTTCGGTGCTGGGCGCACCCCTGATGCATGATTTTGCCGTCATTTCGCTTTCCGACCTGCTGACCCCCTGGGACCTGATCAAGACGCGCCTGGAAGCGGCCGCCCGGGCCGATTTCGTGATTGTCATCTTCAACCCGCGCAGTAAAAGTCGCGTGACCCAGATCGAGGAAGCCCGGCGCATCATCCTCGCCGCACGGCCGGCGGAGACTCCGGCCGGAATCGTCCGCAACGCCTGCCGCGCAGGAGAGAGCGTCACGGTTACCTCGCTCGGCACTATGCTGGATCATGATATCGACATGTCCACCATCGTTATCATCGGCAATTCCAGCACCTTTGTGGACAGCCGGGGACGGATGGTCACCCCGCGCGGTTATGTCGGGAAATACTGCACCCCCGCCGGTGAGCCGGATGAGACGACGGTTTCTGCCGAACCGCTCCCCCGGGCCGGGGCGGTCATGTTCTGCGGCACCGCTTCGGATGTGGGCAAATCGGTCATTACCTCAGGCGTCTGCCGGCTGCTGCTAAAACGGGGGATTTCCGTAGCCCCCTTCAAGTCCCAGAACATGTCGCTGAACTCCTTCGTTACCCCGGAGGGGGGCGAGATCGGTCGGGCGCAGGCCGTACAGGCCCAGGCCTGTGATATCAACCCGCACACCGACATGAATCCGATCCTGCTCAAACCCAATTCCGACACCGGCAGCCAGGTCATCGTACAGGGGAGGCCGGTGGGAAACATGAATGTGCAGCAGTATGATGCCTACAAGCCGACTGTCATGCCGGCGGTCAGGGCGTGTTTCGAGCGGCTGCGGCAATCCTACGAGTTCATCGTGATCGAGGGGGCCGGCAGTATCTCGGAAATCAACCTGAGGCATGCCGATATCGCCAATCTGAAAATCGCCCTGATGGCCCGCTGTCCGGTTATTCTGGTGGCCGATATCGACCGGGGCGGCGTATTCGCCCAGATTGTCGGCACCATCGAACTGCTGGAACCGCTGGAGCGCGCCTACATCAAGGGCATCATCATCAACAAGTTCCGTGGAGACGCATCCATCCTCACGCCCGGCCTTGATTTTATCCGGGAAAGAACCGGGATCCCGGTCTTGGGTGTGCTGCCGTGGATGTCCGATCTGGCGCTACCCGCCGAAGACAGCGTAGCCCTCTGCAACCGTTCCAGGGTAGTCAGCCTCATCGCAGGACAGAAACGGATCCACATCGGAGTTCTCAGGCTGCCGCGAATCTCCAATTTCACCGATTTCGACGCGCTCGAATCGGAAGCGGATGTCATCCTCAGCTATGTGGAAATGCCCGAACAGATCAGGGGTCTTGATGTCCTGATTATCCCCGGCAGCAAATCCACCATCGCTGATTTGTATTTTTTGATGGAACGGGGTATCTACAACGAGATAAAGGCGTTCCGGGGGCATATCATCGGCATTTGCGGTGGATACCAGATGCTTGGCGCCCGGGTGCTGGACCCGCACGGCGTGGAATCCTTCGTCAAGGAGGCCGTCGGACTGGGGTTTCTGCCGGTGGAAACGGAGATGCTGCCGGAAAAAGAAACTCATCAGGCACTGGCACAGCTGGAGGAGGCCGGCCTGTCCGTGGCTCCCGATTGCGGCGGCGTCATCAACGGCTACGAAATTCACATGGGCCAAACGACCCATTTCGGGACGCCGCGGCCATTCGCGCGCATCTTCCGCCGGGGCGAAGCCTGCGTCACCATCGAGGACGGTTCAGTCTCCCAGGACAACAGAATTTTCGGCACATATCTGCATGGCATTTTCGATAATGCCCCTTTTCGTGACGCCTATCTCAACCGTATCCGACTGGGAAAAGGCATGACGCCGCGCCGCAGAGACCATACGATCCCGCTCAATGACCCCTTTGACCAACTGGCCGAACACCTTGAGCAGCATCTGGATGTTACACAACTGCTGAACATCTGCGGTCTGGGCTAGTGGGGCCTGTTGAACCGGCCATCCTTGTCGCGGCGCTTCTTCTTGATCTGGCACTGGGTGACCCGCGCTGGCTTCCGCATCCGGTGGTACTGATCGGTCGTCTGATCAACACCCTCGATCTGCTGCTCAACAGAATCACCTCTCACAAACGCATGGCAGGCATCCTGTTGCTGGCCGTCACCGCAGGGGTCGCCGGAACAACAACCTGGCTGCTGATCCGGGCCGGCCACGGACTGCATCCGCTGGTCGGCTTCCTGGTCTCCGCAGTTATCTCCTGCACCTGCCTGGCAGCCCGGTCACTGCACAGTGAATCAGCCCTGGTCGCAGACGCACTGACTGCCGGTAATATCAGTGAAGCCCGGCGCTATCTGTCACACATCGTCGGCCGGGATACCGCAGCCCTGGATGAAACTGAAATCTGGCGGGCTCTGGTTGAAACCGTGGCCGAGAACACGACCGACGGCATTATTGCGCCGCTGTTCTGGCTGACCCTGACCGGACCGGTCGGCGGCATGGTTTACAAGGCGGTCAGCACCCTGGATTCGATGGTCGGCTACCGGAATGAACGCTACCTGCAGTTCGGCTGGGCCTCGGCCCGCATGGACGACCTGCTCAATTTTATCCCGGCACGGTTGACTGCGCTCCTGATGGTGCTGGCAGCCCTGCTGGCCGGTCTTTCCCCGGCCGGCGCCCTGTCAATCGCCCGGCGCGACCGCCTGAAACATCCTTCTCCCAATAGCGGTCATCCCGAGGCGGCCGCGGCCGGCGCCCTGGGTGTTCGGCTGGGCGGTTCCGCCAGTTACAACGGCATCTTGTCGTGGAAGGAATACATTGGCAATCCCTTAGTTTCGCTTGACGAACGCTCATATACCGGTATGCTAAGACTCATGTACATGACGACCCTGTTAATGGCGGCCGCCTGCATCGCCGGCGCCTTCGCCCTGGGAGGTTCACTTGTCTCGCACCTATGACCACGGCGGCAACATCTTCGATATAGCCCGGCAGCTTGGCACGGATCCTTCCACGTTTATCGACTTCTCGGCCAGCATCAATCCGCTGGGAATCTCATTGAAGGTCAAAAAGGCCATCATCTGCGCTCTGGAGAGCCTGGTCCATTACCCGGACAATTCCCATACCGAGCTGAAGCGTACGCTGGCCGGCTACCACGGCCTGTCTCCCGCACATATTGCCGTTGCCAACGGTTCCACGGAAATCATCTACCACTTGCCGGCCATGCTGCCCGGTAAACGGGCCCTGATCATATCACCCTCCTTCAATGAATATGTACGCTCCCTGGCCCAGCAGCACTGGGAGGCCAGGCATTTCATTCTGAAACCAGAGGACAATTTCTCTATTGATCTGGCAGCGCTGGAGCAGACCCTGTCCGAAGGATTTGACGCCCTCTATCTCTGCAACCCCGGAAACCCCAACGGGACCCTGTACCCGTTACGGGCCATCGAGCAGATCTACAGCCTGTGCATCGCCTCCGGCACCTTTCTGGTGCTGGATGAAGCCTTCATGGACTTCTGCGAGGAGTCTTCCGCCAAGAGCATCATTGTAAAGGGAGATAACGGCCTTGTACTGCGCTCCATGACCAAGTTCTTCGGCATCCCGGGCTTACGTCTGGGTTATGCCCTTTCCAGCGGCACACTGGCCGAACGGCTTGATACCATGGGCGGCCCCTGGAGCGTCAATACCATGGCTCTGGCAGCCGGGGTAGCAGCCCTTAAGGACACGGGACACAATCAGCAGACGATCGAGTATATTGATCGGGAACGACATAATTTTTTTGACCGGCTTTCAGAGTTTAAACAACTCAGGCTCTACCCGTCCAGCACCAACTTCCTTCTGGCAGAGATTACCGAAGGGATGTCAGCGCTGGAATTACGGGAACGGCTGATGCATCAACGCCTGCTGATCCGGGATTGTACAAACTTCATGGGACTTTCGCCGAGCTTTTTCCGGGTTGCCGTGCGGACCACGGAAGAGAATGAGCGGCTGCTGGGAGCGATGAAGAGGATATTGAAGTAAGGTTGAAGGTTGAGGGCTGAAGGCTGAAGCTATAATAGACTATCCAAAATTAAACGAGGATGCCTGTTTCCAGACATCCTCGTTTTTTCATTCTCTCCACCCGGCCGTAAGTATTAAGGGCCTCCGGCGAGTTCCTTAACAGTGGGAGTCAGTATGCTACGTCAGGCAAATCCCGCGTAATGGGGCAGCACACGGCAACAGGGAGCGACACCCGTTTTGCATAACATTCCGCCCGGGCGCATCAACCAACGAGCAGGGTAGAGAGAACATTATGCTGGATAATTATTACGCTTCACTCTGTACAATTTCAAGCGATTTTTTTTGTAAATTTTGCTATTCAAAGCCGTCAGGTATGCCAGACAAAGGTACTGGTTGAAGGTAGCGAATTTATCAATCAGGAATCCTTGCGCCCGGAAAGCGGAAAGTGTTCTTTAGTGATCCGAAAACAACGCCAATGTTTCCGGATCGCTGCTGTTGCCTGTAAAACAATGCTCAAATCCCATTTTCTGCATATTCTGCCGCAGATCGCCGGACAGATTAATCAACTCAGGTTCTACTCCCCTGAATCTGGCGCTCTGCATCCATACGAAAAGCAGTTGCAGGCCGCAGATATCAGCTGTGCGCATGCTTTCGCAATCAATGCGGATTTTAGTATCTCCTTCAGAAATGGTCTTCTGCAAAGAAACCGCCAGTGAATTGATAATGTTGTTAGTCACTCCGGAGTGGGTCAAGTCGCCCTGCAGATGTGCAACCGTGCCTTCCGTAAAATTTTTCATGATAACCTCCCTGGCGTACTTTCATTCCTGTGTGTCTATTACTAACCCTCAACTTCGTTCTCTCACCGCTTTTTCAACTCATCGACATGACTCTCACAACCCGAAATGATTGGTAATCCATTCTGTGTGAGATGATCTGAACCTTGTGGTAGTAAGAGCAAGTAGCTTGCCAATGATCGCAATAAAACGCAACAGCCGGATTAATCCTTACATAACGTTGTGTTAGCCGAACAGGTCCGGATACCTGACAGATTGAAACGACTCGCTCATCCACAAAATTTAGTGGATATTGTTATGCAATGGCGGGAAATCCGCCGAATATTGTGAGATTGTTTGTGGGGAGATGGGTTGACTGAACCGGTTCTTTTCTTCAGGCAGGACTATCTTGAAGAAAACCGCAAAGCCAGACCCTGCGTTCGTTTCCTTCAGAACATAAAAGGGGAATAATGATATTGAAAAAGCTGCACCGGGCGGCTGGTTAACCAGCCAGGCACAGCTCAGGTTGAAGGGGTGGCGGTGATTTTCAGCAGAGCATATTTTTCAACTGTCAGCTATTACCAAGAAACGTCTGGAGCTTTCCAACATCCCCCATCAGCTGTTCAAAACCGGAAAAGGTCAGCGACTGCGGGCCGTCGGAGAGCGCCTTCTCCGGTTCGGGATGCACCTCAATCAGTACGCCGTCGGCGCCGGCCACCAGGGCTGCCAGGGTCATGGGAGGTACAAGGCTGCGCTTGCCGGTAGCATGGGAGGGATCGACCATGATCGGCAGGTGCGACATCTCCTTGATCAGCGGCACAACCGAAAGATCCAGCGTGTTGCGGGTGGCGGTCTCATAGGTGCGGATGCCGCGCTCGCAGAGGATGACCTGGTCATTTCCTTCGGCCAGGATGTATTCCGCAGCCGCCAGGAATTCCTCCACCGTGGCGCTCATGCCGCGCTTGAGCAGCACCGGCTTGCGGATCCTGCCCAGTTCCCGCAGCAGGTCGAAGTTCTGCATGTTGCGGGCGCCCACCTGCATCAGATCGGCGTATTCGGCCACCAGACCGACATTGTCCGGGCTCATGATTTCGGTAACGATCGGCAGGCCGCTCTCCCGGCCGGCGATGGCCAGCAGTTTCAGCCCCTCTTCACGCAGCCCCTGGAAGGTATGCGGACCGGTACGCGGCTTGTAGGCGCCGCCCCGCAGCATATCACCGCCGCATTTTTTGACGAAGAGCGCGGTCTTGACGATCTGCTCCTCGCTCTCCACGGCGCACGGGCCGCCCACAACTACCGGACGGTACCCCTGACCGACCTTGACACCCGCCACATCTACAATCGTGGGTTCGGGATGAAAGTCACGCGAGACCAGCTTATAGGGCTTGGAGACATGGATGACCCGCTGCACGCCGGGCAGTTCCAGAATCTTGGTATCGTCAACATAGCCGTGATTCCCCAGCACCCCGATGGCGGTCCGCTCACTGCCGGGGATCGGTTCGGCCCTGAAACCCATATCCTGCACGGTCTTGACAATCGTATCAATATCCGCCTGCGTGGCATTGTGATTCATAACGATAAGCATTGCATTTCTCCTTGATATCAAAATCCCCCCACCCTGCCCTCCCCCTCTTGGGGAGGGAGAAAACAATTCCTTCCCCCAGCGGGGGGAGGTCAGGTGGGGGGCTATTCATGACGTTCACACAGCTTCTGCAGCTTCTCCATCTGATGGATCACCACCCGGTTGCCCTGGACTTCGATGATCCCTTCCTCTTTGAGTTTCTTGAAGGTGCGTGAAATAGTTTCACTGGCGGTACCGAGCCGCGAGGCGATCTCGCCCTTCTTGATCCCCAGGTCGATGTAGGTGATGCCGCCGTAGTTGGTGGACTTCTCTTCGGCCCGCCGAACCAGGAACGAGGCCAGCCGCGAGGTCACATCGGCAAAGGAAAGTTCCTCGATCTGGAGGGCAAAACGCCGCAGCATCAGCGAAAGCGAGACCACCAGGTTGAGGGCGAAGCCGGGATTCCTGGCCATCAGCTCCAGAAAACCTTCCTTGGGCAGGTACAGCACCTCGCCGGTCTCCATGGCCCGGGCCTCGGCCGGATATCGGCCGTCCCCGAAGAAGGCCGCTTCGGCAAAGGTCTCCCCCGGACGGACAAAGTGCAGCACCTTTTCGCGACCGTCGTGGGCAACCCGGCAGAGCTTGATGCTGCCCGACACCAGCAGATAGAAGCCGGTGGCCTCGTCACCTTCGCCGAACAGGGATTCGCTCTTCTTGAACTTGCGCC
Source organism: Desulfuromonadales bacterium (assembly GCA_016650295.1). GTDB lineage: Bacteria > Desulfobacterota > Desulfuromonadia > Geobacterales > Pseudopelobacteraceae > CAIPTY01. The sequence goes on from JAENWA010000047.1 coordinate 12,455, forward strand.
GCACGGTGATGGTGGCAAGCTCGGCCAAGTCCGGATCTTTCAACCCGGAGAAGAGCATGGATTTTTTGAGCAGTTCGATCAGTTCCATTCGATAAACACCAAAAAAGCATGACCACGGAGGTAACGAAGGAAAAACGGAGGTACACAGAGGAAGACTTCCATCTGAATTAATGTCCTTCGCCTTCCTCCTGATTTCCTCCGTGTCCTCCGTGGTAAGCTTTGCCCGTTATTTTTTCAAAAACGCCTTGATTTTCTCAGCCACCTGCGGGGCGGTGAAACCGAACTGCTCCGCCAGAACCTTGTCCGGGGCCGAGGCTCCGAAATGCTCGATGCCGATAAACAGGCCGTCGCAGCCGATCAGACGTCCCCAGGACCCGCTGCGCCCGGCCTCGAAGGCCACGCGCGGAACCCCGGCGGGGAGCACGGCATCCCGGTATGATTTCGGCTGAGACTTGAACTGTCCCAGGCAGGGTATTGATACGATGCGGACCTTGATACCGCCGGAAGCGAGGGTTGCTGCTGCTTCCACCGCCACATGCACCTCTGAGCCGCTGGCCATGATGACCACATCGGCAGCACCTTCAGGGGTGGAAACAACGTAACCGCCCTTAAGGACATCGGACGCGTTAAAATCGGCGGGACGGGCAATGATCGGCAGCTTCTGGCGGGTCAGGATCAGGGCGGTCGGTCCGTTATACTGCAGGGCGGAGGTCCAGGCCTGAGCGGTTTCGAGACCGTCAGCCGGGCGGATCACCTGCAGACCGGGGATCAGGCGCAGCGAGGCCACATGCTCGATCGGCTGATGGGTCGGCCCGTCTTCGCCGACAAAGAATGAATCATGGGTAAAAATGTAGATCGCCTTCAGACCCATCAGGGCCGAGAGACGGACTGAGGGACGGCAGTAATCGGAAAAGACCAGGAAAGTGGCGCCGTAGGGGATGAAGCAACCGTACAGGGCCATGCCGTTCACCACTGCACCCATGGCGTGTTCGCGGACACCGAAATGCAGGTTGCGTCCCGCAAAGGCACCGGACTTGATCGACGGCGAACCCTTGATGTCGCTGTTGTTGGAGGGAGCCAGGTCGGCGGAACCGCCCACCAGCCCCGGCACCAGGGCGGCCGCTTTCTGCAGCACCGCTCCGGACAGCGACCGGGTAGCGCCGTCCTTGCCCGCCACCACGGCGATCAGCTCTTCGGTCAGATTGGCCGGCAGCTTCTTGTGCCACATCTCGTCCCACAGCTGTGCCTTTTCGGGGTTGGCAGTCTGCCAGGCTGCGAAACCCTGCTGCCAGGCGGTGTAGTCCAATTTCTTGGCCTGCACCTGAGCGCGGCAGGTTGCACGGACCTCCTCAGGGATCTCGAACGGTCCGTGCTGCCATCCCAGGTTTTTGCGGGTAGCGGCCAGTTCTTCGACCCCCAGCGGAGAGCCGTGTGCCCCGGATGAACCCTGTTTGGCCGGGCTGCCGTAGGCAATATGGGTGGTGGCGATGATCAGCGAAGGACGGCCGGTCTCGGCCTTGCCGGCGGCAATGGCAGCGGTAACCTGGGCATAGTCATGTCCGTCGATGCTCTGGACGTGCCATCCGCAGGCGTTGAAGCGGGCAGACACATCCTCTGACCAGGCCAGATCGGTTGTGCCTTCGATGGTAATGCTGTTGCTGTCGTAGATATAGACCAGGTTGCCCAGTTTGAGATGTCCGGCCAGTGCCGCGGCCTCGTAGCTGATGCCCTCCTGCAGACAGCCGTCACCCATCAGCGCATACACCGTATGGTCAATCGGCTTGAACTCGGCGGTGTTGAAGCGTTCGGCGGCCATTTTGGCGGCAAGGCCCATTCCGACCCCGTTGGCAAAACCCTGCCCCAGCGGACCGCTTGTCACCTCAACCCCGACGGTGTGACCAAATTCGGGATGTCCGGGAGTTTTGCTGCCCCACTGGCGGAAATTCTTCAGCTCGTCCATGTGGAGATCATAACCGAACAGGTGCAGCAGCGAATAGAGCAGCATGGAGCCGTGTCCGGCCGAGAGGATAAAACGGTCGCGATTTGCCCAGGTCGGGTCTTCAGGATTAAAGGAGAGAAAGTTGCCCCACAGGGAAAAGGCGCAGTCGGCGGCGCCCATGGGCAGGCCGGGATGGCCGGAATTGGCCCTGTCTACTGCATCGGCGGAAAGAAGTCTGATGGCATCGGCACACTGCCGGGCCTGGTCTGCTGGAATTGTGGTGAGCTGCATTACGGTTCCTTTCGATCATGTTTATGCAAAGTGGGTGAATCCTTCAGTTTTATGAGCAAATTCAGCGCCATCGGCCAAAAACACCTTCACCTCCGGCGAACTTGTCACTATACCAACAGGCGTACCATCAACGCCACACTTTTTCAAAAGATCGGCGATATTTTCACGATAACGGGGTGGCGAGGTGAAGCAGAGTTCGTAATCCTCACCGCCCGAAAGGGCCAGTTGGTACGGGAACGAGTCGAAACCGGCGGCAGCTGAGCAAAAGGCCGGCGAGAGCGGCAGGGCCTCCAGGTTGATACTGCCTCCGACAGCCGACAGCCGGGCAATATGACCGTAGTCGGCCAGCACCCCGTCACTGATATCGATCATAGCGCTGACCAGACCTGACCCGGCCAGAGCCTGACCGGCCACCGTGCGCGGCGTCGGGTCCAGCAGGCGGGAGAGGAGCCCTTCGACTCCGATCAGGGGACAATCCGGTTTCTGTGCGATATTCGGTGGCTGAGCGGAGTCGAGGCCACCTTCCAGCAACTTCAACCCCAGGGCCGCATCCCCCAGCGTGTCGGTCACCCAGATGTCATCGCCGGGAGCGGCGCCAGAGCGGCGCAGGATCAGGTCCGGAAGCTGCTCACCCATGATGGTCACGGAAATGACCAGTCCGGAACGTGAAGAACAGGTATCGCCGCCGATCAGGGCCACTCCCTGCTCCGTAGCCATTGCAAGGTAGCCGCGGATGAATTCATCAAGAAAATCGAGAGGAAGGTCAGACGGAATCGCCAATGAAAGCAGCGACCAGCGCGGGATGCCCCCCATGGCAGCGATATCGGAGATGCTGACCGCCAGGGACTTGCGCCCCAAGTGGTACGGGTCATGCCATGAGCGGCGGAAGTGGACATCCTCCAGCAGCATGTCGGTAGAGGTCAGGAGCTGCATGCCGGGGGTCAGGGCGGTCACGGCAGCATCGTCACCGATGCCGGTGATAACGCCGGGGCCACCGGAAACACGAGCGGCAATACGATCAATAAAGCCGAATTCGCCGAGGTTTGAGAGGTTCTTGTACCCTGCTTTACTCATCATCTGGGAGATCTATGGTACACCAACTTGGTTTTTCCCCAGTCGGCGAGGTCGCGTTTGGTGACGTGATTCAGCAATACACTTACAATACCTGTGATAAAAAAAGAGCTCATCATATTTCGATCCTTGCAACTATAAACGCCCTGGCATCCCGTGCGGCAGTCAATGCCTCCTCAGCCTCTTCTACCTCAGGCATGTAAAAATCATCAGGATACCGAAGCGACACCGCGTATGAAGTCAAAAAATCAAAACGCTGCAGTTCGTTAAATGCGGGGTCATAGTCAGCACATTTCGCGACAAGTATCGAGAGATTATGGGTAATGAAAGGATCATTGCCCTTACTGACGAGGTACATCTTCAGATACTTTTCAACAGCCTGCTGACAATGAAAACAGATGGTGTCTGTAATCGGCTCATCCGCGGTCAATCCATGACCGGCGGTTTTCAGGTCATTATCTGCTTTAATGAGCCATTGACTGACAATAGTCTTCAATTGTTCGTCCATAACAACTTCCCCTCCCGTAGAATTACCCGCGACAAGGTCGGTAGAGTGCTCTCGCTAAGAAATTTGTCTGCTCTTTTCAGGACAAAATCGACATTGTACCCTATGTGCGCCATATCACGATAAAGGCGGTTCAAGAGAGCATTTCGTTCACGCCAGTGAAGATCTTTCTCCAGCAGAACAGCGATATCAATATCACTCTGCTCCCGTGCCGTCCCTTTGGCATAACTGCCAAAAAGGTAGATGCTTTCCGCTTGGGGAATAGAGGAAACAACCATATCCTTTATTATTTCAAAATCAGCTGATGAGTACATAATTACCCCGATTTACATTTGAGTATATTTTCATCGACCAGCCCGGTACGCCTCGACTTCTTCGGCGATCATTTCTTCAGTGATGGCCTTTGCCTGCGGCAATGCCTGAGTTGAGCGAAAGAGTGCTTGTAACTCCTCAACCCGTGTCGCCCGGTCGTCGTCCTCGGCAATCATCACCACCTCAACCCGCTGACCGGCACGGAAGGGCAAGCCGCTGAGTTCAATCTTTGCCGGATCCTTGATAGTCACATATTGTTTATAGGCAAGCATGCCAGTCTCCAAAGTCGGATTATTGGCCTAACCTTACCACATTATTGAAGATATTTTGCTGTTTTTCTCATCCCTTCACGCAGCCCGTTTTTGCAGAGAATGGCGGAAAGTCTGACTTCGGAGGGAGCCCCCACAAACTCATCATGTTGAATAAATATGTGATGCGTCCCTCTTAACCCCTTAACCCCTTTGAGCTGGTTATGCCTTGACTGCAAAGAAAAACGTCACATCGTTCGCCACTTTTGGTCCTTGAGCCAACTTTACCTCTTCCTCATTTAGGTCCAATGCATGGGCGAGCTGTGCTCGCTTTTGCTCGATCCACGGCAGTCCTGATCGGTTCGTTTGATGTTGATAGAATACCAGCAGCCAACCTTTCGGAAGCGAGTTCCAGACCATCCTCACCTCTTCGTCTAAGATGTGCTTGTAATCAGCCTTTCCCTTTGGTTCAAGACCCGTGTCAGGGTCTAGAAACACGATCCCACGACTGTCTTTGTATAGTTGAATATATTTGGTAACTGCATCGTGGTAGGCGGCGCGATTCGATTTCAAAAACGGCGCATCAAAAACAGACACCTTTGCGGGACCAGCCAATGATTCTATATTTCCAATGTTTCTGAAATGAGAAAGAACCTCGTCAGGAATTCGGTGTACTTCTCCATCTACCTCTATCCTACCGAACTCACACGGGTTGTAGTATGCGACCTGGATCACATTCTTGGCGTCATATTTCTCCGCAAGGATAGTCAGAACGCCCCACTTCACTAAATCACGTTTGTCCGCATACCAACAATCTCTCATTTTTCCCTCTCGGAATATCTCATTATTGACAAGGTCCACTCAACAACTCGTCTGGAGTACTGTAACAGTCAGCTCCACCCTAATCCATCTGATTTAAATATCCCATCCCAAATCACCGCGCAAGAGATTCGTCAAAAAACAAACAGGGCATGGCGAACTGCTCGCCATGCCCTGATAAAATGATTTAAACAACGATTATCCGGCTACGCCCTGGCCCCTTTTTTCACTACCGTTTTGGGAGCGGGAACAATGGCCGTGGCTGGCTTGACCTTGGGCGCTGCCGGCGGAAACTTCTCCAGGGCCAGCTTCAGCACCTCGTTTACCTCGGAAACCGGAACGATCTTGACCTTCTTGAGGATCTCGGCCGGGATGTCCTCCAGATCCTTCTTGTTCTGCATCGGAATGATCACCATCTTCATCTCGGAACGGACCGCCGCCAGGATCTTCTCCTTGAGGCCGCCGATCGGCAGAACCTTGCCGCGCAGGGTCACTTCACCGGTCATGGCCACATCCTTGCGGACCGGGATGCGGGTGATGATCGACACCAGCGCAACGGTCATGGCTACTCCGGCCGAAGGACCATCCTTGGGGATCGCACCGGCCGGGACATGCACATGGATCTCGTGATCCTGGAAGAATTCCGGTGTAACGCCAAACTCGTCGGCGTGGGCACGAATATAGGTATGGGCCGCCTGGACCGACTCTTTCATGACATCACCCAACTGGCCGGTGAGGGTCAGGCCGGGTTTGCCGCTCATCAGGGTGGCCTCGATGTGCAGAATCTCGCCACCCACCGGTGTCCAGGCCAGGCCGTTGACCACACCGATCTCGTTATGATCCAGATCCTCTTCGCGCAGGTATTTCGGCGCTCCCAGGAAGGGATGCAAACTCTTGGCCGTCACCTTGACGATGCGCTTGGATCCCTCCGCCACCTTGCGGGCCACCTTGCGGCAGACCGTGCCGATAGTGCGTTCCAGGTTGCGCAGACCGGCTTCGCGGGTGTACTTGGAGATGATCTCGCGGATGGCATCATCATCGAAACTGATATGTTTGGCCTTGAGCCCGTTTTCCTTGATCTGGCGCGGCACCAGGTAACGCTTGGCGATTTCCAGCTTTTCCTCTTCGGTGTAACCGGCCAGATTGATGACCTCCATACGGTCGCGCAGGGCGGAGGGGACCGGATCGATCTGGTTGGCGGTGGCGATGAACATGACGTTGGACAGATTGAAGGGCTGGTTGATATAATGATCGGAGAATGAGTGGTTCTGCTCCGGGTCCAGCACCTCCAGCAGGGCCGAGGAGGGGTCGCCCTTGTAATCGTAGCCCAGCTTGTCGATTTCATCCAGCATGATGACCGGGTTATTGGTACCGGCCTGTTTCATGGCCTGAATGATGCGGCCCGGCATGGCGCCGATATAGGTCCGGCGATGTCCGCGGATCTCGGCCTCGTCCCTGACCCCGCCCAGCGACATGCGCACGAACTTGCGCCCCATGGCGCGGGCGATGGATTTGCCCAGAGAGGTCTTGCCGACACCGGGAGGACCGACGAAACAGAGGATCGGCCCCTTCATCTTTTTTTTCAGCTTGCGCACCGCCAGGAACTCAAGGATACGTTCCTTGATCTTGTCCAGATAGAAATGATCGTCGTTAAGGATCTTCTCGGCCCGGATGATATCCAGGCTGTCGCGGGAGGTCTTGCTCCAGGGGATCTCCACCAGCCAGTCCAGGTAGGTACGGATGATCCCGGCTTCACCGGCATCCTGATGCATGTTCTCCAGTCGCCCCAGCTGTTTGAGGGCCTCTTTCTTGACACCCTCGGGCATCTTGGCACTTTCAATAGCCTTTCGGACTTCGACCAGCTCCTCTTTCTCTCCGCCATCTCCCAATTCCAGCTGGATGGCCCGCATCTGCTCGCGAAGATAATACTCGCGCTGGTTCTTGCCCATCTCCTCACGGGCGGCGTTCTGGATCTTGGCCTGTACACTCAGAAGCTCGACTTCACGATTCAGAAACTCGTTGACCTTGGTCAAACGGACGATCGGGTCGTTAATTTCCAGCAGTGCCTGGGCATCAGCGACCTTCAGTCCCAGGTTGCTGGCGATCAGGTCGCTCAAACTGCCCGGCTCCTGAATATTTTCCAGGATAACCATGACCTCGGGCGAAATCTGCTTGCCCAGCTCAATCACCTTGGCCAGCTGCTCCCGGACAGTGCGGACCAGCGCCTCGGTTTCCAGGGAGATGTCCTGAAGCAGATGATCGTTCTGGCGCTCGGTGCGAACCAGGTAAAAAGGCTTTTCGCTAATATATTCTGTAATACGCGCCTTGGCCAGCCCCTGGACAAGAATCTTCACCCGTCCGTCAGGCAGCTTGAGCATACGCATGATCATGGCAACCGTTCCGACTTCATAGATCTTGTCGGGGGTCGGATCTTCATCACCGATATCATGCTGGGTGGCCAAAAGGATCATGCGATCCCCCGCCAAGGCGTTGTCCACGGCCTTTACCGACATTTCACGCCCCACAAAGAGCGGAATGATCATGAAAGGGTAGACCACCACATCCCGCACCGGCAGCAGGGGAAGCACTTCGGGAATCTTAAGTTCTTCCGCATCCTGCTTATCATTATCCTTTTCGATTTCGCTCAATCGACTATCTCCTTTATAAATACCTTCCGGTCATTGATTTTGGGACACATCACCCGCAATACACCGCGGCGGTACTCGGCAGAAATGGCGCACGCATCGAAACTGCATGGTATATGCACAGTATGGTGAAAGCGGCCGTGGCTGCGTTCAAGACAGGCAAAGCACTCGGCCTGCTCACGAGGACGCTGGGCTTCCAGAACAAGGGTCTGGCCGCACACGGTCAGGCAGATGTCTTCAAGCCGAAAACCGGGCAGATCAAATTCCAGAATGATCTTGTCGCAGGTCTCGTAGATATCAACTGGTGGACAATTTTCACATCCGTTATTGCAGTCGCGCAGTTCAAGCGCAAGCAGCAGGCTGCGAATCTCACCAATCTGACGACTGAAAATTTCCTGATGGAACGGCTTTTTTCCCGAAAATCGTGACATAGGTAAGCCTGCCTGTCGTACCGTGGATGAGAGCAGATTCCGCCTTTGAAGATGTAACCATTCTTGACTCGCTTGTCAAGGTTGAGAGCGGTCTGTTGTCGGTTGTTTCAAACCCGGATAAACGGGATACGTAAGGTAACGAACTAATTTTCTACCGGAAAGTGCAGAAAACAATTTCTATCTTACTAAAAATGAATTGACTTTACACCCTGTTTGCAGGATATGTTTCATTTTTTGTCTGCTCTCACTGCATCAAGGCGGCGTTATTTCACACGTGCGGGTTTTCCGTTCGCAAACCGAGAAAATTGGAGTATCAGCATGGAAAAATGGAATATCAGCGAATCCGCCAAGATTTACAACATGGACAACTGGGGTGCCGACCTTTTCTCGATCAACAAAAAGGGCAACATCTGCGTCCACCCTTCCTCCAACTCCAAGCAATCCATCGACCTGCGGGCCCTGGTGGATGACCTGATCAAGCGTAAGATCAAGCCGCCGATACTTTTGCGCTTCATGGACGTGCTGCAGGGTCGCATCGCCTCCATCAACCGCGTCTTCAAAAACGCCATCGCCGAGAACGACTATCCGGCCAAATACCAGACCTTCTATCCGATCAAGGTCAACCAGCAGCGCCAGGTAGTTGAGGCCATTGCCGGTTACGGCAAACGCTACAACATCGGGCTGGAGGTCGGTTCCAAGCCGGAACTGGTGGCCGGGATTTCGATCTCCACCGGCAATGGTCTGCCGATCATCTGCAACGGCTACAAGGATGCAGAATATATCGAGACCGTGCTCTACGCCACCAAAATCGGTTATGACATCACCATTGTCATCGAGAAACTGTTCGAGCTGGAAAAAATAATCGAGATTTCCAAAAAGACCGGCATCCAGCCCAAACTGGGCATCCGGGTCAAGCTTTCCTCCAAGGGCACCGGCAAGTGGGCCACCTCCGGCGGCGAAGACGCCAAGTTCGGCCTGCGCATGTCCGAGATCATTGCCGCCATCCGTATGCTGGAGGAGCAGGGCATGCTGGGCTGCGTCAATCTGCTGCACTCCCACATCGGCAGCCAGGTCACCAAGATCGACAAGATCAAGACCGCCCTGATCGAGGCGGCCCGTATCTACAGCGAGATGCGCAAGATGGGGGTCAACATCGAATACCTGGACATCGGCGGCGGTCTGGGTGTGGATTACGACGGCTCCAAATCCAGCTATTTCTCCAGTGTCAACTACACCATCGAGGAGTACGCCAACGACGTTATCTACCAGATCAAGAACATCTGCGACGAGGCAGGGGTGGAGTGCCCCAACATCATCTCCGAGTCAGGGCGCGCCACGGTTGCCCATTACTCGCTGATGGTGACCAACGTGCTCAACACCAACACCCAGGGTCTGATGCCGGACTTTGAAGAGATGCTGGCCCAGTCCGAGAAGATCGCCCCCACGGTCAGGAAGTTGATGGATATCAACAAGAGCATCGACCGCTACTCATTGCGCGAGGATTACCACGATACCCTGCAGCTGATCAACGAAGCGGTCAGCCTCTTCAATCTGGGCTACCTGACCCTCAATGACCGGGCCATCGCCGAATGGCTCTACACCAAAATCATCAAGAAGATCAGCAGCATCCTGGAGAAGATCAAACCGATCCCCGAGGAGCTGCAGAACTTCCAGCTGCACCTGCGCCAGACCTATTTCGCCAACTTTTCCCTGTTCCAGTCGATACCCGACTCCTGGGCCATCGACCAGCTCTTCCCGATCATGCCGATACAGCGCTTGAACCAGAAGCCGGACGTGATGGCCTCCATTGCCGACATCACCTGCGACTCGGACGGCGAGATCACCAGCTTCGTGGGTGAGAACGGCCGCACCAAGTCCCTGCCGCTGCACAAGCTGCGCAAGGATGAGGACTACTACATCGGCTTCTTCCTGATCGGCGCCTATCAGGAGATCCTGGGCGATCTGCACAACCTGTTCGGCGACACCAACGCCGTGCATATCACCTTCAACAAGAAGACCGGCTACATGATCGACACGGTCATCAACGGCGATGCCACCTGGGAAACCCTCAAATACGTCCAGTACAAGGGTCCGGAGATCCTCAAGCACGTCCGCGACAACCTGGAGAAGAGCGTGGCCTCCAAGAAGATCTCCATCGAGGAGAGCAGCCACTTCATCGAACTGCTGGACCGGACGCTGTTGGGGTATACGTATCTGGGGGAATAGATGCCTACAATTATGCTCATCATGGGCTGGCGCTTTTTCTTTTATGCCAACGAAGGCAATGAGCCAATCCACATTCACTGCAAAAAAGGCGAGGTCGAGTGCAAATACTGGCTCGACAGAGAAAATTTTGCAATTGAAGAGGCATATGCTTATAATATTTCGAGTAGAGACCGACGCGAAGTAAAGCGAATCATTTTTGAATATTTCGAGTTTATCGAGCAGGAATGGGAGCAGTTCCAGAAGGGAGGCGGATGATGAACAGGCACCACGATGTGCAACGGGTTACCTTCACAAAAGACGAAATGGAATTGACCGTTGATGGGGCTACACATCGTTTTGATCTTAAAGCAGTCTCCCTCCGGCTTTTTCAGGCTGCACAAACCGAGCGTGAACGTTACGAAATATCCCCTTCCGGGTACGGAATTCACTGGCCGCTGATTGATGAAGATTTGTCTATCGATGGTTTGCTCGGAATCTCCCATTCGCCGGTGTTTGGGTTTAAGAAAGCGGCTTGAGACAACACATTGCTGCAACTTCAATTCACCGCATCCTCGCTTAGTCCACGGATTTCATTACATCATTTCATATGTAAATTTCTTGTTACAGGTATTGTGCTGAAAGACGAATACCCGTATTATGTGACGCTCTGAAATCACTACCACAAATTATTCAGGAAGGAACCAATATGAGCAAAGTCCTTATCATTGGCGCCGGCGGCGTCGGCCAGGTTGTCACCCACAAATGCGCCCAGCGCCGCGACATCTTCACGGAGATCACCCTGGCTTCCCGCACCAAATCCAAGTGCGACGCCATCGCCGCCCAGCTGTACAACAGCATCAAAACCGCCCAGGTGGATGCGGACAACGTGCCCGAACTGGTGGCCCTGATCAAGGCGGAACAGCCCAAACTGGTGATCAACGTGGCCCTGCCCTACCAGGATCTGCACATCATGGATGCCTGCCTGGAAACCGGAGTGGATTACCTGGATACCGCCAACTACGAGCCACTCGACACCGCTCATTTCGAGTACTCCTGGCAGTGGGCCTACCAGGAGCGCTTCAAGCAGGCCGGCATCATGGCCCTCTTGGGCTCGGGCTTCGATCCGGGCGTGACCAACGTCTACACCGCCCTGGCCGCCAAGAAATACCTGGACGTGATTGAGGAACTCGACATCATCGACGCCAACGCCGGTTCCCACGGTCAGCCCTTTGCCACCAATTTCAACCCGGAGATCAACATCCGCGAAGTGACCGCGATCTGCCGCCACTGGGAGAACGGCCGGTTCGTGGAGTCGCCAGCGCTCTCCACCAAGCGGGTCTTCGACTTCCCCGAGGGGATCGGTCCCATGAACTGCTACCGCCTCTACCACGAGGAGATGGAGTCCATCGTCAAGCATATCCCGACCATCAGGAAGGCCCAGTTCTGGATGACCTTCTCGGACAACTACCTCAAGCACCTGGAGGTCTTGCAGAATGTCGGCATGACCCGCATCGACGAGGTGGAATTCAACGGCCAGAAGATCGTGCCGATCCAGTTCCTCAAGGCCCTGCTTCCCGATCCCGGCAGCCTTGGTCCGCTGACCAAGGGCAAGACCTGCATCGGCGTCATCGCCCGCGGCTCCAAGGACGGCCAGAAGAAGCAGGTCTATATCTACAACATCTGCGACCACGAGGCCTGCTACAAGGAGGTCCAGTCCCAAGCCATCAGCTACACCACTGGTGTCCCGGCGGTGGTCGGCGCCATCATGATGCTGACCGGCAAGTGGCATGAGGCAGGGGTCTGGAACATGGAGCAGTTCGATCCGGAGTTGTTCCTGGATGTGCTGGGGCCGATGGGGCTGCCGACCGTCGTGATAGACGGCGGAGAATGGCCGAAACTGTAGAATCAAAGGCTAACAACCGTGACGCGCAGCAACTTGAGGGGATAGAAGAGATGCTGAAGAGCCTGGATGAAAACGATTTGAAGGTGATTTATCGCATTGTGCGGTCGTTCAGGGGGTAAATGAGAGAGAAACAATATCAGGCTTACAAAACGGCACAAGAAATTTCTTTCATGATGATATACCGTGATATATACTGATATCAAAGTTATCGCTGGAGGTGACCATAATGGCAAGCACTCGGCAATTAGGACTCAGGCTTGACGAGGGTGACACCGTCAACCTCAGAAGAATCGCCCAGTTGGAAGGGCGTACCGAACAGGACATTCTTAGAGATTCACTCCGCATGTACGTGCGTAATGCCGACGAACAAAGGGAGTTTATCGATTCTGTAGAACGCGGTTGGTATGAACTTCGTTCGGGACTCGGGGAACTAGTAACGGAGAATGATGATTTTTTCGCTTCCATAAGAAAAGAGATCCGGAATGAAAAAACGTCCGTTTAAACGCTCCGGCGAATACAAAGCCAGAGTTAAAGCCTACGCAACTGGATTGGCTGAGCGGTACAGTCCGGAAATTGCGGATGTGTTTCTTACGAGCGTTGAAGAGGCTGAAGTTCTTTTGTCTGACAACAATATGGCCGGAACTGCGGCACCGTATCTTTTGGCAGGCCAGCAGATAGTGCTGAGAGAATGGTATTTTACTTCAGGGCCGATCAGTTATTGTCTTATTTACGAGGTAACAACTGACTATGTTGGCTTGGTTTCGCTGTGGCATGGTGTTGGCTCCAGAAAAACCGGCACATTGATCCGTCTCTGGGGTACATAAGCACTCAGAATTCTGCAAATCAGCTCTTTTAGTTATCTTAAAACCTTATGCAGGAGCCCATATAATGCGAGTTGAAGCGATTGTTAAAGAAGTCGGCTTGTTTACCGGACGACTTCATCGTGAGCATGAAGGAAAGCAGGAAACATGGGTGTACGACTACGTTGACGGGCTGATGCCGATGCTGGCTCGTATGGCGGAAAAACGGCGAACCGGAATGCGAGGTTTGGGGTATCACGAGGCTTAAGCGGGAGTAAGTTTAAGCTCTGCTCAGTTGCCGAATCGGCTGTTCAGTTCACGACAAAGACATTAGTTGTACATTGCGTGCCGGATGGCAAGCGTGAAATACAGACCATGTTGCAACATCTATTGTTACGCTGACTATCGAGCAACTTATGACCGGTATCGATATCCCAAAAATCCTCGAACTCGCCCCCTCCCCAGCCTACGTGGTGGACCTGGGACGATTGCGCCATAACCTGGCCATCCTGAACGACGTGCAGAAACGCTCCGGGGCCAAGATCCTGATGGCGCTGAAGGCCTTCTCCATGTGGAGCGTCTTCCCCATCATCAACCAGACCCTGCAGGGGGTCTGCGCCAGCTCCCCCTGGGAGGCGCGCCTGGGTCGCGAGGAGTTCGGCGGCGAGGTGCACAGCTTCTCTGCCGCCTTCAAGGAGAGCGATGTCGCCGAGTTGCTGCAGATCTCCGATCACCTGGTGTTCAACTCCTTTGGCCAGCTGGAGCGTTTCCGCCCGCTGTGGGAGAAGAGCGGCGTCTCCATCGGCCTGCGGGTCAACCCGGAACACTCCGAGGGACACACCGCCATCTACGATCCCTGTGCACCCTGTTCACGCCTCGGTATCCCCCGCGCTGAATTTGAGGGACGGTCCCTGAGCGGAGTCGAGGGGCTGCACTTCCACACCCTCTGCGAACAGCTCTTCGAGCCGCTGGAGCGCACCGCCCGGGCATTTGAAGAAAAGTTCGGAGAGTTCATCCCCGGCATGAAGTGGCTCAACCTGGGGGGCGGCCACCACATCACCCGCGAAGGGTACGATATCGACGGGCTGGTGGAACTGGTGAAATATTTCCGGGAGAAGTACAATCTTACGGTTTACCTGGAGCCGGGCGAGGCCATTGCCATCGGTACCGGCGTGCTGGTCAGCGAGGTGCTGGATGTGGTGCATAACCGGATGGATATCGCCATCCTGGACGTCTCGGCCACCTGCCACATGCCGGACATCCTGGAGATGCCCTACCGTCCGGCCATCACCGGCGGCTTTGACCTCGGCGAGAAGGCCCACAGCTACCGCCTGGGAGGTCCGTCCTGCCTGGCGGGTGACGTGATCGGCGACTGGTCCTTCGAGCAACCGCTGAAGGTCGGCGACCGGCTGGCCTTCGAGGACATGTCCCATTACACCATGGTCAAGACCACCACCTTCAACGGTATCCAGCACCCGGCCATCTGCATCTTCGAGCCGGAGACCGGTACGCTGGAGGTCAAGCGCAGCTTTGGTTATCCGGATTTCAAAGCAAAATTATCGTAGGGGCGGCCCCATGTGGCCGCCCTGCTGCCGGATCAACAACAAAATCAGGGCAACCACACAGGGATTGCCCCTACAAGGACATGACAATGGGAATTAACACAAGAATATGGATGACAGGCTCGCTGGACTGGTTCGGATATATCGGAGATCAAGAGATGTTTCTCGGGCACCGCTCCTTTCCGAATCCTCCGGAAGAGGGGGACGAATGGACCACCGAGGCCGGCGACATGTTCAAGATCATTGACGGAGAAATCACGCACATGGGCAAGACCGAACCCCCGAAGAAATACTGGTAATCCTGATGGGGGTGGCAAACATCCCCGTTACCGGTTCGCCGCGCTTCCTCTTTACATCCCGCCACTGCTCTGCTATCACCATTGCATGTCAACACCCCCATCCACAGTCATAGAAGTCGCTGTTGCCGTCCCGCTGGACAGGACCTTTCACTACCTCGTACCGCCCGGAATGGTTGAGCGGGCCGTGGCCGGACACCGGGTATTTGTCCCTTTCGGGCACCGCCGATTGACCGGTTATATCCTGGGAACGGTCGAGGGTATCTCCGGCGACAAGCTCAAGGACATCATCGAAGTCCTGGACAGCGATCCGCTCTGGACCCCCAACGAACTGGATTTCTTCCGCTGGATCGCCTCCTACTATCTGTATCCCCTGAGCGAGGTGCTGAAAACCGCCCTGCCGGCCGGGATCAATCTGCAGTCGAAAAAAGGGGCTCAGGGGGTCAATGGAGAGATTGCCGGCGGCCGGAGCATCAAACGCGAAAGGTTCTATCGCCCCGTGGACGGCCCGGAACCTCAGCGCCAGCCGGGCAGCAAGGCCAGTGAAATTCTGGATGTGATCCGCGAGGCGGGCGACATTCCGGCCGGAGACCTGCGGCGGCGTTTCGGGCAGTGCACGTCACAGCTGCACAGGCTGGCGGAACTCGGTCTGGTTCAGGCGGAAGAACGTGAGGTTTACCGCAATCCCTTTGGTGAAGAACCCATAGAGCGCGATACCCCCCGGGCGCTGATCCGGCATCAGGCCGACGCCCTGGGCAGCATCATCAGCGAACTTGACCAGCGCTTGTTTACGCCGTTTCTGCTGCATGGCGTGACCGGCAGCGGCAAGACCGAGGTCTACCTGCAGGCCATTGCCCATGCCCTGCAGCAGGGCTCAAATGCCCTGGTGCTGGTGCCGGAGATCTCATTGACACCGCAGCTGGTGAGACGCTTCCGGGCCCGTTTCGATGACCCGATTGCCATCCTGCACAGCGGGCTGTCCGATGGTGAGCGCTATGATGAATGGCGGCGCATCCGTCGCGGACAGGCCCGGATCGTGATCGGCGCCCGTTCGGCGGTCTTTGCCCCGCTGGAACGGATCGGCATCATCGTGGTGGATGAAGAACATGAAGCCTCCTTCAAACAGGCCGACGGCCTGCGCTACAACGCCCGCGACCTGGCTCTGGTACGGGGACAGATGGAGAAGTCCGTGGTCGTGCTCGGCTCGGCCACGCCGCTGATTACGAGCCTGCATGCCGTTGAACAGGGCAAACTGACCCTGCTGACGCTGCCGGAGCGGGTGGAGGGGCGGCCCATGCCGACAGTCGCCGTCGTCCCGATGCAGGGTATCAAGGAGACCGTCTCTCACCAGCTGGCTCTGGCTCTGCAGGAGACCCTGGCTGCCGGAGAACAGGCCCTGGTTTTCCTCAACCGGCGCGGTTTTGCCACCTTCCTGGTCTGCGGCGACTGCGGTGAGCCGCTGACCTGCCCTAACTGTTCGGTAACGCTGACCTTCCATCGCCAGCGCCGACAGAGCGTCTGTCACTATTGTGATCACGCCGTCCCCTCTCCCGGCGTCTGCCCGGCCTGCAATTCATTCGAGATGAAGGAACTGGGCGCAGGAACCGAGCGCGTGGAGCACGAACTGCGTGAACTGCTGCCCGATGCCGCTATCGTGCGCATGGACAGCGACACCACCTCCGGCAAGGGGAGCCACAACCGGCTGCTGAAACGGATGAGCGACCGAACGGCCGATATCCTGATCGGCACCCAGATGATCGCCAAGGGGCATGACTTTCCCGGCGTGACCCTGGTGGGAGTGATCAATGGCGAGGCCAGTCTGAACATGCCCGATTTTCGCAGCTCCGAACGCACCTTCCAGCTGCTCTCACAGGTCATCGGGCGGGCCGGACGCGGCGAATTTCCCGGCCGGGTGATCGTCCAGACCCTCAATCCTTCCCATTACGCCATCCAGAACGCCGTCGGACACAATGGGGCGGATTTTTTCCGCCAGGAGCTTGAGTTCCGCCGTGAGGCCGGCTATCCCCCCTTTGCCTTCCTGGCATCGCTCTCCTTTTCAGGAGTGGTCGAGAAATGCGTCGAGGAGCGTGCCGAAGAGACCGCACGGTCACTGCATGCGATGAAAAAGGAATTCCGGCTGCGCATTGAGATCCTCGGTCCGGCCATGGCACCGCTCTATCGACTGCGTGGTCGCTTCCGCCGCCAGATACTGCTTAAAGCCCTCACCCGCAATGACCTGCGACGGCTGGTTTCATCCTGGCAGGCCCGCCGTGAAACCTCGGCAACTGTCCGTGAAACCCTGGATATCGACCCGGTCGATATGATGTGATACGGAGCAGAGCCAAGCCTCCGATATGCGCTGCGCATTCCGGTGCTGAATATTCCAAAAATAAAGGCCGCCCGAATTGGGCGGCCTTTATTCTGATGGTTCTGTTATGTCACTGCAACCCGATTCAACCTACCAGGAGTGGTTCCCGTGGCAGGAGTTGGAGCAGGAGCGCGACGTAGCATTCCAGCCGATGGTGGTGGTCAGGTTCTTGACACCGTTATTGTGCGTCGCAGCAGTCACTGTCGTGGTGCTGTAACCGGACCCGTGGCAGGTGGCGCAGGCGACATTCTTGCTTTTATGGGTCGAATGGCGGCCGTTTGCGGGAGGAATGGCGTGGCAGCTTCCACACGTTGCAGCCGGGGCCGGTGTCGAAGGCGCTGCAACTCCAGCCAGAGCAGTAGCAATGGAGTTTATCTGGGTTGCTGTAAGGGTTGAAAACGATCCCATGCCGCCGGTATTACTGTTAATAGCCGTCTGGATACGGGCCGCCGTTGCACCGGCCTTGGCGGATGATGCGAGGGCACCGTGGCAGCCTGCACAATCGGCTGTATAGAGGGTCGCCCCATCAGTGACCGGGGTCGGCGTAGGGGCCGGGGTCGGTGCAGGGGTCGGTGCAGGGGTTGGTGCAGGGGTTGGTGCAGGTGCAGGAACCGGTGTACTGGTTGGATTCAATGCAGTTACGATTGCCAGCTGCTGGCCACTGCTCAGGCTCGCAAACATGCCCATGCCTCCGGTATTGCTGCCGATAGCGGACTGCAGGCGGGCGAGAGTAACGCCGATCTTGCGGGAGGTGGCCAGTGCACCATGGCAACTGGAACAATTGGCTGTGTAAAGGGCTGCGCCGTCAACTGCAGGTGCTGGCGTCGGCGTCGGAGTTGGAGTAGGTGCTGGCGTCGGCGTCGGCGTCGGAGTCGGAGTCGGAGTCGGAGTCGGTGCTGGTGCTGGTGCCGGTGCTGCCGTAGCAGCCGCAGGGTTATTGACTGCATCAGCGATTGTCTGGAGGTTAGCGTCGCTCAAAGAGGTAAACCTGCCCATACCGCCAAAATTTGCGGCTATTGCTCCCTTGATTTTAGCAAGACTGGCGGGAGAAACAATACTGGTAGCGGTGATAGCCGCGTGGCAACCTGCACAATTTGCAGCGTATAAGGCAGCACCGGCAGCCAGCTGAGCGGTTTGGGTGTCTGTGGGGGGAGTACCGGGGGTAGTTCCGGGATTTGATAATTGGGCCGCTGTACCTGACCCGGATCCTGAACTGCCGGATCCTGAACTGCCGCATCCTGACACCATACCAACCGCAAGTCCAACTGCTACCACAAACACTGCCTTCGTTTTTAAAATCATAATCTCTCCTTTGTCCGTTGTCGCCCCGGTATTGGACAAAAAAATACCGGGACTTGATATCGAGCGATCGATATTTCGGCGACCCGGCTGTCTCGTTGAGACCCTTAGGCTTTCCGTCCCATCCTCGCGGATGGTTTAGTATTGTCGTGTATCTATTGATGCAGGCAATCCCTGCAGCCTAGAACAACAATCCCATCTTCTCTCCTTTCGTATGGGTTTGTCCTGCCTGATACATACAAAAAAGCCGGGTGCGTAGTATCGAATGTTCGATATTTCGGCGACCCGGCTGTCTCGATGAGACCCTTAGGCTTTCCGTCCTACCCTTGCGGATAGTTTAGTATTGTCGTGTATCTTTGCAACAAGTATGTTTACAAATTTAGTTGACAATACCATTCAGGAACCAATAAATCAAGCATTTATTATAACGACATTATGAACACACAAGAAAGACGACTCTGACCTCTGCCCCCATTTCAATTTTACCGCACATCTGCTATTGTCCGGGTCACGAATCCGATTGGAGTTGCAATGCACCACGGCGGGATCTACGCAGAGGAAATAGCCGGCAAGGCCTACGACACACGCATCCTGACCCGCTTTGCGCGCTATGTGGCGCCCTACCGCGCCTCGATTGTCACGGTCCTGCTGATACTGCCGCTGGTGGCCGCCTGTCGCCTGGCACAGCCCTGGATCATCAAACTGGCCATTGACGGCCACATCACCACCGGCAAAATGGCCGGCCTGGAAACCATCGCCCTGGCCTTCAGCGGCATCCTGCTGATAGAATCACTGCTCTCTTTTATCGAGGTATTCCTGCTGCAGTCAGTCGGACAAAGAGTCATGGCCGACATGCGCAAGGAGCTCTTCCAACATGTCATGAACCTCCCGGTATCCTGGTTCGACCATGTACCGACCGGCAGCGCGGTTACCCGCCTGACCAGCGATGTGGAGGTGCTGGGCGAGATGTTCGCTTCCGGCATCATCACCATCATCGGCGATATCCTGCTCCTGGCCGGCATTGTATCGGTCATGCTCTGGATGAATCCGAAACTGTCCCTGGTCACCTTTTCCGTACTGCCGCTGCTGGGTTATGTGGCCTACACCTTCCGGCAGCGGATGCGCCAGTCGTTCCGCGAGGTGCGCGCCCGCCTGGCCCGGCTCAATTCCTTCCTGGCCGAGAGTATCGGGGGCATTTCCATCATTCAGGTATTCAACCGCCAAAAGGATGAAGAGCGGCGCTTCAACGAACTGAACGCTTCGTACCGCGACGCCAATATGCCGGTCATCTTCTGGGATGCCTCGCTCTACGCCATTGTGGAGGCGCTCTCCTCCATCGCCGTGGCGCTGATCATCTGGTATGGCGGCGGCGAGATTGTCAAAGGCGCGCTGACATTCGGTGTGCTGGTGGCGTTTATCCAGTACATCGAAAAGTTTTTTACTCCGATCCGTGACCTTTCTGCAAAATATTCCGTCATGCAGGGCGCCATGGCGGCCCTGGAGAGAATATTTGCACTGCTGGACACCCCGGCCGACAAGATCCCCACCGACTGTTACGTCAGCGGGCAGTCCGGTCCGGCCGAATCTGTTCCTGTCGTCTATTCTGAACACCTCCCGCTGATCGAGTTCCGCAACGTTTCTTTTGCCTACCGTGATAGTGAAAACGCCCTGGAAGAGTTGAACCTGAGCATCCGGCAGGGCGAACGGGTGGCCTTGGTGGGCGAGAGCGGCGGCGGCAAGACCACCATCACCCGCCTGCTGACCCGGCTGTACGAGATTGACAACGGCACTATCCTTCTCAACGGCGAGGATATTCGCTCTCTCCCGCTGCCTGTCCTGCGCCGGCGCATCGGCATTGTCCTTCAGGACCCCTGCCTCTTCTCCGGCAGCATAGAATTCAACATCTGCCTGGGAGACGAACAGGCCCGGGCACGGGTCCATATGGCGGCTGCCATCGTCGGGGCCGACGGCTTCATCGAGCGTCTCCCCAAGGGCTACCAGGAAGAGGTGCTGGAACGGGGCAACAACCTCTCCACCGGCGAGAAACAGTTGATCTCCTTTGCTCGGGCCGTGGCCTTTGACCCGGAAATCCTCGTGCTGGATGAGGCCACCGCCAGCGTCGATTCGGCCGCGGAGCAGATGATCCAGCAGGGCATCAGTGCCCTCATGCGGGGACGCACCTCGCTGGTGGTTGCCCACCGCTTGTCCACTATCCAGGATGCCGACCGGATCGTGGTGATCCATCGCGCCCGCAAGGAGGAAGAGGGCACGCACGGGGAATTGATGGAACTGCAAGGGTTCTATTATCGCCTTCATCAACTCCAGTTTGCGTGAGTATGATGGCCTCGGAATTCCGTTGTAAATCGTGCAAAATAATTGTGAATAAGGATGGTAAGCGCGTGGCCATGATCAGATACACTATTCCGAATGAGGTAAAGGCGTTGTTCGATACCGCTTTTGCGGCTGTCAACAAGAGTGCGGTTATCTCAGAGTTGATGCGTCAGGCGGCAGAGCATGAGTTGAGTCTCAAACGCCGTAGAGACGCTGTCGATGCTCTTATGACAGAGCGCGAGAATGCACGGAAGGTGAGTAATGTATCAGTAGAAACAGCAAGAGCAGAGTTGCAGCGATGATCCACCCCTCGGCAACCCTGATCACCGCGGATGAAAAATACCGCATCAAGGCTGAATCACAAGGCAGGGTGCTTTCGCTCAAGAGGTGGAGAGAGGTTTTTTTCTAAAATGCCTATGATAAGGTAAGTGCTTGCGATTTTTTTATGAAGCATTTTGCCGGTATGGAAGCCATGGTTATAAATTTCAAAACAATTGACTTGTTATTTGCCGCCTGATTTGGTAACCCCAATGACATGTAATGTGGTGACATGGTTACGGAGTGTGTATGAAGGTCTGGACAGCGCTGCGCCCCGGATTGCCCGTCCGCCTGTTGGATGAGAGCTTTTTCTCGGGCGGCTGCGGGCGTTGTAAACGGATAAGTGGTTTGAGAGAGGCAAAATTAATGACAGAAGCCCCGTATTTCTGAATTGGAATGTGGGGCTTTTTTGTATTTTCGGGAAGATGTGATTATCAAAGTTTAGGGTAATGAAGAGGGAATCATGCTTAAGGAGATGAAGGCGTATGGCCACCTGAAGCCGGGACAGAAGGGGACGCAGCGGCTAGGAGCCTGTCAGACTTAGGAAATCGTAGCGAGAATTCGACTGGGCGAGGACAGATTTTGCCGATTTTACAGGTCAATAGTCGTTCTATTGACCAAAAAAGCGGTGAAATATGGAACGCACAGGCGGATTTGCAGTAGATTTCTCCTAAGTCCGACAGGCTCCTGATATGGCCCGGTTTGGCGCTGCGCTGGTCTGTGTCCGGTACCGGTATGATGAGCGGACAGGGGACAACCTGACGACGGCAGAGATCATCGTGGACAGACGGCCCAGGTTGTCGCCCCGCTATCGGGACGCGGACATGGTTGCCGTTGCCGTGCCGTTCACTGAAACAGCGCTGCGGAATAAGCTGAAAGCCGCCGGAGGGCGATGGAATCCGGAGGAACAGGTCTTTTGGTGCGATTCGGGGGGACACGGCACTGGTGGAACGAATATTGAGGGAGTAGGCGGCAGGGCGGGGAATTGTGCGAGCAGACCGAACCGGCAACGGAGTAAAAGTCACCTATACCGGTTACCGCCTATAAAGAGAGAGGCCACGTATATAGGTGATTCTCAGGTCACTTATATACGGCACTGTTTACCTATATAGGTGACAAGTCACTTATATACAGATACCGGTGATTAACGATTGGACTGAAATGAACGAAAAAAAGAAAAGGAGTGAAAATGCCAATTCTGAAGAGAGTCATTTGCATTATTTTGGTCGTATGTGGGCTTACTATAACAGGATGCGGAAGTGGTGGAGAAAGTGGTTTAGCTGCACCAACTGGCATGCGTGCTGAGTCAGGCCCTGGTCCCGGCCAAGTAACAATTTCATGGGCAGCAGTCGAAGGCGCGACATCTTATAACATCTATTGGTCAACCAACTCAGGCGTGACCACTGCCAATACTAAAATTAGTGGAACCTCAAGCCCTTCGATTCAGACCGTCACGTTGAGACACAATCCGAACCCTTACTACTTTGTTGTAACTGCTGTAAATGCCGGTGGAGAGTCAGGGACGTCAACAGAAGTAAGTGCGATTCCACTGTAGCGGTTAGGAAAATGCTGGAAAGGAATTTGAAAAAGGCCAAGTAAACGGAAGATGAAGGGTCAACTCGCCATTTCCCATTTTCTGTATAAAAAGAGTGCGGTTGCCAACAAGACAGTTGGACGCCGCCCGCCCGAAAAGACTGGGCTGGCGGGTCAACTGCCGAGCCGTTCGGCAATTTTACAGATGACACGGCAAAGATTTATAACATCGACTTTTATCTGAGAGTGAGGATTTAAACATGATTAAACTAATCATAGCTGATGTTGTAATTGCATTGTTGATTCTATTTAATTGTATTGGGCCTGTATACGCGACAATTATTAACTTTGATGACTTGAATCAAGGTTTAGTTCCAAACAGTTATGCAGGTCTGACATGGGGGATATCAATATTATCGAGGCCTTATGCAGATTTCACGTCTTTCTCTGTCAGCAATAATACAGGCTATTCTACCCCACACTCATCTCCAAATTTTATCTTAAATGGTTATGGAGTACCTGATCTCTGGTTTGAATTCCCATCCCCAGTTAGTTTTAATGGTGCTTGGTTTGCCGCTCCAAAAAACAATTCATTTGCAGCTCAGAAAATCCGCTTTGTTGATGACTTGGAACAAACTTCTAACTGGCTTGAATTGACTGACACTCCCCAATATCTTGCAGCTAATTTTTCTGGCTCAAGAAAAATTTATGTACAGCCGACAACAGTAATCACTGGAATCCAGACTAATGGTGGTTGGTATACTATGGATGACATTCAATACGAATTCATCACCACATTCTCAATCACCCTCACCGGAACAGGCAGTGGTGCAGTCAACAGCGTCCCGTCAGGATACATCGCCTGCACTTATTCGCCACAGACGGGAACATGCGCAACTACTCAGCCGGTCAACACTTCATATACACTATTTGCAAGCCCCAGCAATGATTCCCAGTTCATCGGCTGGAGGGGGGCTTGCAGCGCATGCAGCGGACTCTCGTGTGATGTAGCGCATGATAGCGACAAAAGCTGCTCCGCAACAATTAACATCCTGCCACTGGTGCGGATCGCAGGCCCGACTTTTTACGCATCCGTCACAAAAGCTTATGCAAAACTGCCAGAAGGCGATTCAGCAACAATGCAGACTCAAGCAGTTGAATTTACCGAAGACGTGGATTTGAACAGCGACATAACACTTACCTTGATCGGTGGATATGATGACCCCAATTTCAGTACACGCAACGGATACACCATTCTCCATGGAGCCATGACCATAAAGCGTGGCTCCGTAATAGTGGACAGGATTATTTTGAGGTAGTCGCAGCGCTTTCTAAATATACGTGCAAGAACATGTTGGTTAATTTGACTACACATTGGCGGATGAGAGCCGAACATCAGTGTTGACACTGACGCGGCATAACCCGCCGCGCAGGTCACACTATTACCGTTGGGCGATTTATATAAGGTTTACATCAATGGAGGGAAAATGAAAGTTTTTCTTAGCTGGTCTGGTGAGCGCAGCAAATTAATAGCTGAAATTTTACGTGGATGGCTACCCCTCGTTATTCAGGCTGTAAAACCATGGCTTTCAGCCTCAGATATAGATAAAGGAACAAGATGGAGTAGCGATATTGCAACACAGTTAGAAGAGACTTCTTTTGGAATAATTTGCCTTACGCCAGAAAATCTTGACGCACCATGGATACAATTTGAAGCAGGAGCACTTTCTAAAACCATAGATGGAGCTTTTGTATGCCCGTATCTATTTGAGGTTGATCCTGCAGATATCAAAGGTCCATTGGTTCAGTTTCAAACGACAAGAGCGACGAAAGAAGATACAAAAAACTTGGTAAACACAATTAACAGCCTATTACAAGAATGCATTCCTGAAATACAGCTAAACAAGGTGTTTGAGATGTGGTGGCCTGATTTTGAAGAAAAACTAACGGCTGTCAATCACATAGTGAAAGAACGTACACAGATAAAGCGATCTGATCGAGAATTGTTGGAAGAAATATTGGATACACTTCGAAGCCAAACAAGAGACAAAGAACTATCAAGACAATTGCCACTTTTTGACGAATTTGAATCAGAAACAGTGGCAATAGATCATAATCCAGATTGGCAAATTGGTATGAAGGTAATTCACCCGAAATTTGGTAGTGGTGTAGTCAGAAAAGTGGAAGGTAATGGCAGAGACACAAAAGTAATTGTTTGGTTTGATACCGTAGGTCCTAAGAAACTTCTTGTAAGGTTTGCCAATCTTGAAATTCAACAATAAGGTTAGGTCAGCATTGGGTCAGGCCTGTAAGAAATAAAGATGCATAAAAAGAGTCCCAACAAGGAAGTTTGACCGGCTGAAAAACCTCCCGGTCAACTCCCGACCCGTTGTCTTGTAAGAAGGAAAATATGATTTTCAAGAACGACCCCAAGAATTGGCATGATTTAGAAGAAAAAGTTGCTCGAATTTTTTCTGAGTGCGGTTGCAAGGTTGATATCGAAAACGGTTTAAAGACAATCAGAGGATTGGTCAATATTGATGTTAGAGTCGTAGACTCTAAACTACAGCATCCATTGTTATATCTGTGTGAGTGCAAATACTGGAATAAAGCTGTACCTAAAAATGTCGTTCATGCCTTCCGTACTGTTGTTCAAGATGTAGGTGCCCATGTAGGCTATGTAATCTCTAAGAAGGGATTTCAATCAGGTGCACATGAAGCCGCTTTAAATACAAACATTCTTTTACTCGGATGGCACGAGTTTCAATCAGTGCTTTTAGATAGGTGGATAACGGCAAAATATGAAACACTATATCCCGATCTTAATACACTGTACGATGACTTCTATGTACCATTTATGGAGAGAATTCCGGGGACATCCATGATAAGTTTTGTCAAGGGGAAAACGGAGATTTCCCTTAACTTCCCGAACTGCCACCGGTAGCCTTGCTTTACTCCTTCATGCTCTCCAATCCTTTTGATCTTTTCTGATGGTCCGCACGACTA
>JAENWA010000048.1 GCA_016650295.1 Desulfuromonadales bacterium
CGTGGATGAGCAGAAGAAGGTGGTATCAAGCGGTTACTGGCCGCTCTACCGTTACAACCCGGCCCTGGCGGCCGAGGGGAAGAACCCGCTCCAGCTGGACAGCAAAGCGCCCACCACCAGCTTCGAGGATTTTGCCAACGGTGAGAACCGCTACAAGGTGCTGAAGAAGATCAACCCGGAGGCCTCGGCCCTGCTGATGAAGAAGGCCAGCGCCTGGACCGCCAGCCGCTTCGAGTACTACCGGAAGCTGGCGGCGCTGGAGTATGGGAAGTAGGGTGTAATCAGTCAATCTCCACCCTCAATTAGTTACAATGGGGGCCATCGGACCAGTCAGACTTGTCAGACTGGTCCTCTCTCAACCATTTACAATGGGGAACTTCACACAGGGAGAACATATATGGAAGAGTCTTTCATTAATGAACTGAAAACCATCGTCGGCGAGCAGTACACACTGACGGACCGCGAATCGCTGGCGGTCTACGGCTACGATTCCACCCCGGAGCTGGAAAGCCTGCCGGGAGCCGTGCTGCTGCCCGGCAGCACCGAAGAGGTGGCCCGCATCATGCGCCTCTGCCACGGGGCCGGTGTGTGTGTGACCCCGCGCGGCTCCGGGACGAACCTGTCGGGCGGCTCCCTGTCGGCCGGCGGGGTGGTGGTCCAGACCAGCCGCCTGAACCGCCTGCTGGAGATCGACGAGGAGAACCTGACCGCCACGGTGGAGCCGGGGCTGATCACCAGCGCCCTGCACCGCGAGGTTGAGGCGCGCGGCCTGTTCTACCCGCCCGATCCGGGCAGCATGAACATCTCCACCATGGGGGGCAACGTGGCCGAGAACTCCGGCGGTCTGCGCGGCCTGAAATACGGCGTCACCGCCGACTATGTCATGGGGCTGGAGACGATTCTGGCGGACGGTGATCTGCTCAGGACCGGCGGCAAGGTGGTCAAGGATGTGGCCGGATACAGTCTCAACCCGCTGCTGGTCTCGTCGGAAGGTACCCTGGGGTTCTTCACCGGCATTACGGTCAAGCTGATCCCCAAGCCGCAGACCAAGACCACCATGCTGGCCCATTTTCCGGTGCTGCAGGATGCCGCTATGGCGGTGTCGGCCATCATCGCCGCCAAGGTCATTCCGGCCACCCTGGAGTTCCTGGACAAGGTCACCATCAAATGCGTCGAGGATTACGCCCATGTGGGGCTGCCGCTGAATGTGGATGCAGTGCTGCTGATCGAGGTGGACGGCCACCCGGCGGTAGTGGCCGAGGAGGCCGCCAGCGTGGCGGAAATCTGCAAAAAGTATCGCTGTTCATTCTTTCAAACCGCGCAGAACCCTGCCGAAGCTCTCAAGTTGACCGAGGCCCGCCGTACGGCGCTCTCGGCCCTGGCCCGGCTCAAGCCGACCACCATCCTGGAGGACGCCACCGTGCCGCGCAGCTGTATCGCCGCCATGCTGAAGGTCATCCAGGATTCGGCCAAAAAATACGACGTCACCATCGGCACCTTCGGCCACGCCGGCGACGGCAACCTGCACCCGACCTGCCTGACCGACGAGCGCGACCAGGACGAGATCAAGCGCGCCCATGCCGCCTTCGCGGAGATCTTCGACGCCGCCATCGCCATGGGCGGCACCATCACCGGCGAGCACGGGGTAGGGCTGGCCAAGAAGAAGTACCTGCCCAAGCTGGTGGGGGAGAGCGGGATTCGCGTCATGCGGGGGATCAAAAATGCCTTTGATCCCAAGGGGATCTTGAATCCGGGAAAGATTTTTTAATCGGTGAATCGGCAAATTCGGGATCTGGTAACCGGGATCAGGGATCAGGAAAATCAAAACCTGCTTTTACCGATCCCTGGTCCCCGATCCCGGTCCCCAGGAGATACTATGGACTACGTAAAACTTATCAACTGTATGCGCTGCGGTATGTGCCTGCCGGCCTGCCCGACCTATAAGGAAACCTTTCTGGAAACCGCCTCGCCGCGCGGCCGGGTGGCGCTGGTGCGCAAGGTTCAGGAGGGGCAGCTGGACCAGTCGGAACGGCTGCTGGAGTACCTGTCGCTCTGCCTGGACTGCCAGGCCTGCGCCTCGGCCTGTCCCTGCGGGGTCAATGCCGGTGAGCTGGTGGCGGAATTTACCTGTGAGCGCAAGTCGGAAAGCGGTCTGGGTTTCATGGAGGACCTGATCCTGCGCAAGCTGGTGCCGCACCCTGACCGCCTGGAGGCCTCCATGGCGCCCATGCGGGCCTATCAGCGGACCGGCCTGCAAAAACTGGTTCGTAAACTGGGTATCCTCAAGATGTTCCCCAAGCAGCTGGAGCGGATGGAAGGGCTGCTGCCCGATCTGCCGGCCCGGCCGCTGCGCCAGGAGATCCGGGAGGTAACGCCGGCGGTCGGAACCGAACGCGGCACGGTCGGCTTTTTCCTGGGGTGCGTCATGAGCCTGATCTTCTCGGATGCCAGTCGGGCCACGATCCAGCTGCTCTCCGCTCTCGGCTACAAGGTCATAACGCCCAAGAACCAGGTCTGCTGCGGGGCGCCCAATATGCTGGGGGGCGACCTGGAAGGGCTGAAGGAGGCTGCCCGGACAAATGTGGATCTGTTCGGCGGCCACGAGGTGGATTTTATCGTCACCGACTGCGGCGGCTGCGGAGCGGAGCTGAAGAAGTACGGTCATCATCTGGAAGGGGACGTTCCGGCAACAGAATTCAGCTCCAAGGTCCGTGACATCTCCCAGGTACTGGCCCTGCATGCCGAGGAGCTGTTTCCGCTGCTCAAGCCGCTCGATCTGCGGGTGACCTACCACGATCCCTGCCACATCGCCCATTGCCAAGGGATACGCAAGGAGCCGCGCGACCTGCTCAAACTGATCCCCGGCCTGCAGTACACCGAGCTGAACGAGGCCGATGCCTGCTGCGGCAGCGCCGGCACCTACAACATCGAACGTCCGGAGATGTCCGACCGCATCCTCAAACGCAAGCTGGACAACATACGGGCCAGCGGCGCCCAGGTGCTGGTGACCAGCAACCCCGGCTGCCTGCTGCAGCTCAAGAAAGGGCTGGCAGAGCATCTGCCGCAGGTCAGGATCATGCACCTGACCGAGCTGCTGGCCATGAGCATGCAGCTATGAAAATGCCGGCCGGATGATTTATTGAAAATGTCAGACAATGAAGCCCGTGATCAGCGGGCTTTTTTTGTCAGTGCAGTAAATACTATCCTGAATCCGTGACGCCTCCATGCCTCCGCTTGTCCGGAAGGCCTCTGCCATTGTATTTCAGGAGATTAGCAACAGTCCGGCGGAGGACCAACGGTGTGAGCGGTCTGCTGCACCTTGGCGACGTGCGGGCCCCGGCTCTTCCGGCCACTGCGGCATTACGGCGTCACGGATTCGGAATATCTTATTGATTCCTGGCGCCAACAACCACACAAGTTGTTGCCTCAATAAGACCCGTCATATGTGGCAGTAATAGTAAGTGTGACGGATACCGCTGACGGATTTTCCTTCCCCCGCGCTCGCTCATCGCGTCCCTCGCTTAAATACCAATGAATACGAAGTGTTAGAGAACAATTTTTTAACCCGGATTATGGCACAACCTATGCGTTAAATCTCTATCAGTAACACGTATCGAAAGGAGAGAGAGATGCTACGGAAAATGAGCAAGTCGTGTTTATTGGTCATGGGTACTCTGTTTTTTGTTGTAACAGGATGTGCATTCCAAAGTGATGCCGGGGTAAATGTAAATGTTGGGGATGAAGGTGTAAATGTAACTGTTGGGGGGGAAGGGGTAAATGTAACGGTAGGGAACAATCTCCCCGCCCTCAGGTTTGCTGCTCCTCCTGACTTGGTTGTGATACCTGGAACATATGTTTATATAGTTCCCGACATGGATATGGATGTTCTGTTTTTTCAAGGCAATTGGTGGCGTCCTTTTGAAGGGCGTTGGTACATATCCCGTGACTATAACGGGCAGTGGAGTTACGTGGAGCCAGGGAGAATTCCCGATGGATTGAGAACGCTTCCACAGGATTATCGTCATCGTCTGTCGCCTGGATACGAACGGATACCCCATGAAAACGTGAATAGGAACTGGAAACATTGGGAAAAGGAAAAACATTGGGACAGGCGAGGAGAGCATGATCACGGGAGGCAAAGCGATCATGAGCGTGGAGAACGTTGATCATGACCGCGAAAGCGGGTCATTATTGCATGCCGATTCGCTGCTGAATAAACACTACCCCCCCTTGTACGCATCAGGAGTATAATCAATCTGTGAAACCGAATGCAGCCGCCGGGTGGCGGCTTGCCGGAAAAACACGAACTTCCTGCTCTGCGGAGCAACAAGGAGATGACATATGTACGCCATTACCGGAGCAACGGGTAATATAGGAAGCCAGATAACCGAATTACTGCTGGCCAGAGGAGAAAAGGTGCGGGTGATCGGCAGGGATGCCAACAGGCTGCGGACGCTTGCCGGCAAGGGGGCCGAGGCGGCAGTGGGGGATTTGAAGAACAGCGCCTTTCTGACAGGGGCTTTCAGCGGCGTTGATGCCGTCTTTGCCATGATCCCTCCCGATTATTCTGCCAAGGATTTTCGGGCCTTCCAGAACGAGATCGGCGGCAGCATCGCAGATGCCGTCACCAGGTCCGGTGTCAAATTCGTAGTAAACCTGAGCAGCCAGGGGGCCGAGCTGTCGAGCGGAACCGGACCGATCCTGGGGCTGCGCGACCAGGAAGAACGGCTGAACCGACTGGCAGGAGTAAATGTTCTCCATCTGCGACCGACCTATTTCATGGAGAACCTGCTGATGAATATCCCGCTCATCAACCAGATGGGCATTGCCGGTTCCGCGGTGCGGGGCGACCGGAAATTTGCCATGATCGCCACAAGGGACATAGCCTCCCGGGCGGCAGAACATCTGGTCAGGCGCGACTTCCAGGGGCCGGTCGTTCAGTACCTGCTCGGTCAGCGTGACCTCTCCCTCGATGAGGCCATCGGAGTTCTCGGCAGCTGGATCGGCTGGCCCGATCTGAAGTATGTTCAGTTCCCCTATGACGAGGCTGCCAAAGGAATGGTCTCCATGGGGATCAGCCCGGATGTGAGCCGACTTTTCATCGAAATGAGCGCGGCGCTTAACGAGGGTTTGTTTGCGGTGGGGCGTCAGCGGACAGCGGATAACACCACTCCCACTTCGATCGAGGAGTTCACCGGTGTTTTTGCCGCGGCGTTCGAGGCTGCGTCGTATAAAAAGGCCGCTTGACCTGTCCGGCTCTACAAACAAAAAAGCCCGCCGTGTGCGGGTTTTTTTTGTTGCCGGGTCTGAAGGAATTTCACCGGGACTTGCAAAGTCAGTTACCGGGTGAACATCCAGAAAAGTAATTTTTCAAGATCCCCCGCCTTGCGTCAGTTGACGCCGCTGGAATTCTGCGTGATGATTTGCTCTATCAACTGTAAACAGACCATGAAGTCTATCGGTTTCGAAATAAAGGCATCCATGCCTGCGGCAAGACAACGCTTCTCGTCTTCTTTGTGGGTGTGGGCAGTCATGGCGACGATGGGGGAGCGGCCTCCGCGCTCCAGTTCCTTTTCCCGGATGGCCCGGGCCGCCTTGAAGCCATCGAGACGCGGCATCTGAACATCCATCAGTATGAGGTCGTAATCTCCCTTTTCCCACATTTCGACAGCTTTCCGGCCATCCTCGGCGAAATCAAACTTGAAGTTCGTCATCAGTTTGAGAAACGAACCGAGGACCTTCCGGGTGTTCGGTTCGTCTTCGGCAATAAGCAGTCGTGGTATCTTTTTTCCCTTTGGAATAGTTATCTTTTCAGGAGAACGGGATGTGGCTGCGGTTAGGGTGCTGGTCTCAAACTTGGCTTGTCCGAAGGGGATGGTGAAAGAGAAGGTACTCCCGACTCCCTCTTGGCTCTCGAAGGAAATCGTTCCTCCCATGAGTTCCACAAGCTCCCTGCAGATGGCAAGTCCAAGGCCCGTGCCGCCGTAAATGCGGCTGTGTGAGGAGTCAACCTGACTGAACGTATGGAAGAGAAGTTCCACCTTGTCATCGGGGATGCCGATGCCGGTGTCCGATACGGCGAAGGTACACTCCCGCCTCCCGTCGGAGGTCATCCTTCCGGCAGTGACCCGCACCTCCACCTTTCCGCTTTCGGTGAACTTGACGGCGTTGCCGATCAGGTTGAGAAGAATCTGTCGCAGTCGCGCATGGTCTCCGACAACCGTTTCCGGAATCTCCTGTGCCACCGAGATGGCGAAGTCGAGTCCCTTGCGACGAACTTCCGGAGTAATTATTTCGACCGTGTCGGTGAGGCACCCCTGCAGTGAGAACGGTTTTTCTTCTATGGTGAGTTTTCCGGCCTCGATCTTGGACATGTCGAGTATGTCGTTAAGAATCTGGAGCAGGGAGCGGGCCGAACTGAGCGTCGTTTCCAGGTATTCCCGCGTCGTCGGGGCGAGGTCTTCTAC
>JAENWA010000049.1 GCA_016650295.1 Desulfuromonadales bacterium
ACCGATACCGCCTACTGATTGAGCACCTACCGTGTTGACGACTTGCTCCATGTACCTGAGCACTTCGCTGTCTTCTCCGCCACCGGAGGTTTCCACTACCGCGCCGTATTTTTCTTCCAGGGCAACACAGTGAATTATGTCGGTGCAGCGGTCAAAGTGCGTATGGGGATACTGGGTTGACCGGCATCATAGCACAGGGCATCATATCACGTAAGGTGAACATCAATTGAAACTGAACCAATAGGTGTCATACATACTCCATTTCGTAACTACCCTGCACGCAAATCAAAAGAATCGAGTATTCAAGAGTGATTGACTTCAAATTATTTTCCCCACGTCGCGACCGCACAGCGGCCATGCCATTCATCATGCTGACCGTGCTGATCGACATGGTATCGATTGGTTTGATCATTCCCGTATTGCCCTCGTTGGTCGGCGGTTTCACCGACTCGCAGGCAGACCAGGCCTTCTGGTATGGCGTGGTGGTGTTCGCCTTCGGGATCGCGAATTTCATCGGTTCTCCGATCCTGGGCGCACTGTCTGACGCTTATGGCCGCCGCCCGGTGCTCTTGCTCGGTTTTTGCGGACTCGGCCTCAATTTCTTCGCAACCGGGCTCTCCACCGCATTGTGGATGCTGATCGCAGTTCGGCTGGTGGGTGGCGCTATGCAGGCCAATGCCGCCGTGGCGAACGCCTATGTGGCAGATATCACAGCTCCTGAAGATCGTGCCAAGCGTTTTGGCATGCTGGGCGCCATGTTCGGGGCTGGCTTCATCATCGGGCCGGTCATGGGCGGCTTGCTGGGCTCAATCGCTATACAGCTCCCTTTTTTCGTGGCTGGTGGCCTTGCCATGATCAACTGGCTCTACGGCTATTTTGTCTTGCCCGAATCGCTTCGTGTTGAGCGTCGCTCCCCATTCCACTGGAAGCAGGCCAACCCGCTCACGTCGTTACGTGCCCTGGCTCAACTAAGCGGAGTCGGCCGGTTGGTGGTCGTGGTTGCCCTGAGCGGACTTGCCCAATTCGTGCTGATGACCAGTTGGGTGCTGTACACAACCTTCAAGTTCGGCTGGGGACCTCGGGAAAACGGCTGGTCGCTGGCGGCGGTCGGCATCATGTCATTTATCGTGCAGGGGTTTCTGCTGGGGCGCCTGCTGAAGCGTTTCAGTCCGCGCCGCCTTGCGGTCGCAGGTTTGATGTCCTCGACCGTGGCCTATGTGTTATGGGGCGCAGCCAGCCAGGGATGGATGATGTACGCGGTGATCTTCCTGAATGTGCTCGGCTTTACGATTACTGCAGCGTTCCAAAGCATCATTTCGAGTGCCGCCAACCCCCAAAGCCAGGGGCAAACCATGGGGGCGGTCAGTTCCCTGAATAGCCTGATGGCGGTGGTGGCCCCGCTGTGCGGCGCGCCGCTGCTGGCGATGGTTTCCCATCTACCCCGCGGCGACTGGCGCATCGGCGCGCCCTTTTATTTTTGCGCCTTGCTCCAAGCCGCATCGTTGACCCTGGCATTTTATCACTTCCGCAGTGAACACGAACTCCGTGTGTCATCCAAAGAGTAGCCTAAGAAGGCAGTACATTGTTTGTATGGATCCCCGATAGAATCATTCGGGGATGACAGACTTTTTTAACTGATCCGGTGACGCTGAATACTCACTCTCCTTTAGATTCCAACTGTTTAATCAGGGTGCTTCTCAGGCTGTTCAAAGGGTCCGAGATGGACACCTTGTAGCGGTGCGGGTTAACGAAACGCAGACAGCCGGCCGGAAGCAGGTCCAGTTCCTTCCGGCAGCGTTCCGCCATGATTTTCAGCGGCTCGCGCTCTTCCAGGCGTTGTCCGCCCTCCATCACCACGCTTCTCAGCTCCGTCAGGCGGGCGCCAGGGGGCACTATGGTGTGCCGCAGCGGATTGGTGGGGTCGTAGACCGTGCCGCCGGCCGGTACGGTATCGCTTTCCAGGCAGACCAGATCCTGAATAAATCCGCCGTCCGGTTCCACGGCCCGCATGACCCTTTTCTTCCCCGGCAGGCTCGCCTTGGCGATATCGCTGGTCAGCTTCATTTTGGGCTGCCCGTCGATCTCCACCAGCTTGTAAACTCCGCCCAGTGCGCCGCCTCCCGTCCCGGCGCAGGTCACCAGTTTGGTGCCGACCCCGTAGATATCCACCCGGCCACCTTCGCCGCGCACCGACTCGATCACCTGTTCATCCAGATCGTTGGAGGCCACGATCCTGACCGCGCTGAAGCCGGCTTCATCCAGCATCCGCCGGGATTCACGGGAAAGGTAGGCCAAATCGCCCGAATCTATGCGGATGCCGCGCAGTTCACGCCCCCGCGACCGCAACTCCGCTGCAACGGTCAGCGCGTTCGGGAGACCGCTTTTGAGGGTGTCGTAGGTATCCACCAGCAGGATGGTGCTGTCCGGAAAGGAGACGGCGTAGGCCCGGAAGGCGGACAGTTCGTCCGGAAAGGCCTGAATCCAGCTGTGGGCCTGGGTTCCCCGCACCGGCATCCCGTACAGCATGCCTGCCAGCAGGTTGCTGGTGCCCCGGCACCCGCCCACACAGGCGGCCCGTGAGGCCGAAAGCCCTCCGTCCGGACCCTGAGCCCGGCGCAGGCCGAATTCGACGACATCGGAGCCGGCGGCGGCATGGCAGATGCGGGCCGCCTTGGTGGCAATCAGGGTCTGGAAGTTGATCGTATTCAGCAGCAGCGTTTCGACGAATTGTGCCTCGGCCAGGGTCCCTTCTACGGTCAGCAGCGGTTCATGGGCGAAAACCACCGTCCCTTCCGGCGGTGCGGTTACCCGGCCACGGAAGCGGAATTCTCTCAGGAACTCGATAAAGCGCGGGCGGAACAGCCCCAGATTGTTCAGATACGCCAACTCCTCCGGAGAGAAACGAAGTCCCGCCAGGTGGTCCAGTGCCGTCTCCAGCCCGGCAAAGACCGCATAACCCCCCTCGAAGGGGTTGGTGCGGAAATAAAGGTCGAAAACGGCCGGTTTTTCCGCCATGCCCTCTTCAAGGTAGCCGGCCAGCATGGTCAGTTCATACAAGTCTGTCAACAGCGGCGAATAGCGCATGAAATTTCCCCGGCGGATACTGCGAATGTCATTAACAGTGCTCATTCACACGAGCCGATTCAGTTTTGAACAGCCAACATGACAGATCACCGCCTTTTGCTTTTGTTGCAGTTTCAAAGAGGAAAATGCCCGACTCTCGGAATAGATCCAGTTCAGCTGGCCGTGCAGTTTTTTCTGCTTTTCAATACACATAGCTGCCCTTCTCGATCAATTTTATGGCCAAACTCCAAATATTGGCCGTTACTTCCGACACCCACATATTATCAA
The DNA here is from genome assembly GCA_016650295.1 of Desulfuromonadales bacterium. Lineage (GTDB taxonomy): Bacteria > Desulfobacterota > Desulfuromonadia > Geobacterales > Pseudopelobacteraceae > CAIPTY01. The sequence continues at coordinate 3,352 of JAENWA010000049.1, forward strand.
ATATCGGAGTCCATGTTATGGATTACGGCATTACACACGACCGGCCTGATCAGCACATCAATAACCGTCTTTTTAAATGAAAAATCCGGTTGATCCCTGTTTTTGGTTGTTTGACTCCCCGCACATGGCAGTCGCGGCCAGATTTGACGCATCTGCAGTGTCGGCTGGCGTCTGACAAAATCTTTGATAGAATATATGTGTCAGGAAGACACATATATGGTCAGCCTGACTGAAATTCAGAGCCCGCCAAATATCCGTGATATCACGAGGAGTTACCCATGAAGAAATCATTAGGCGCCAAGACGTTGCTGTTTCCTACTCCTGTTCTGATGGTCGGAACCTATGATCAGGCAGGCAAGCCCAACGTTATGAACGCCGCCTGGGGTGGAATCTGTTGCTCACAGCCGCCCTGTGTCGCCGTGTCGCTGCGCAAGGCCACCTATTCCTACGCCGCCATTGTCGAGCGCAAGGCTTTTACCGTCGGCATCGCCTGCGAAGCCAGAATGCGTGAGGCCGATTATGTCGGAATTGCCTCCGGGCGTGATGGTGACAAATTTGCCGCGACCGGACTGACGCCGGTCAGAAGTGAACTGGTCGATGCACCCTACGCCGCGGAATTTCCTGTCGTCCTGGAGTGCCGCCTGCTCCACACGTTCGAGATCGGACTGCACACCCAGTTTATCGGCGAGATCATCGATGTGAAGGCTGACGATGCCGTCCTTGACCATGACGGTCTGCCCGACATCCTGAAAATACAACCGCTCATCTTTGATACCGGGCACAGAGGGTATCACGGCGTCGGGCCGATCCTGGGCAAGGCCTTTTCCGTTGGGAAACATTATACTGTTGCCGGGATTGATGGTAGCAGCTGAGAGACGCGCCTCCTGAATCAGCCAAACCAGTGGTTACCTGACCTCCACGCTCCGGATCCCGCTCGGCCGCCAGGAGGGCGAGATGACGCGGCTGCCTTTGTCCCTGCTTTTCAGCATGCTGCCGAAGGTCACCGTGAATTCGCCGAAACGGTCGTTGATGATGTCCATGCTCCGCACCAGCTCGTTCTGTCGGCGCTCGTCCGGGAACAGGGCCAGTTGTTCTGAATGGTGCTTGAGGCCCGACAGTTTCACCCCCAGCAGGCGCACCGGTTGTTCCAGTTCTACCGAGTCGAGGATGGCCACCGCCGCCTTGTAGATATCCCCGCTCATGCTGATGTAACCCTTCAGCGTCTCCTGTTTGCCGAAGCTGGAGAAAAAATCGGCATAGCGCACATACAGGCTGACGGTCCTGCCGCTGACCCCGTATCTCCTCGCCCGTCTCCCCACCATCTCCGAAAGCTGCAGCAGGTAGCGCAGGATATCCTCGCGGGCCGATATATCGCGGGTCAAAGTCATGGAGTGCCCGACGCTCTTGACCTCGTCATCCTCGCCATGCGGGACCACCGGGCTGGTGTCGAGCCCCTGTCCCATCTCCTTCAGGCGTCTGCCGATGATGCCGAACTTGCGGGTCAGGCGGGCCTCGTCGCATCGCCCCAGTTCGCCGCAGGTGTAGATGCTCATCATGTTCAGGTGCCGCTCCATCTTGCGTCCGATACCGCACAGATCCTTGATCGGCAGGGTTTCCATGACCCGTGCTATGTCTTCCGACCGGATGACGGTCAGGCCGTCCGGCTTCTGCATGTCGGAGGCCAGTTTTGCCAGGAGTTTGTTGGGGGCAATGCCGACCGAGCAGGTGATGCCGAAGGCGTGTCTGATCCTGGCCTTGAGCAGGTAGGAAATCCGCTCGGGGGTGTCATAGAGATGGGTCAGCGAGCCGGTGACATCCATGAAGGCCTCGTCGATGGAGAAGACCTCCACCTCGGGGGTGTAGGCCTGCATCATCTCCATGATCCGGCTGGAGGTGTGGCAGTACTTGCGGTTGTCGCCGATCACGAAGATCAGCTGCGGACAGCAGCGTTTGGCCTCCCAGGGCGCCATGCCGGTCTTGACGCCGAAGGCGCGGGCCTCGTAGGACGAGGTGGTGATGACCGTCCGGTGGCTGCTGCCGACCACCGCGATCGGCTTGCCGCGCAGGTCCGGGTTGGCCTGCTGCTCGACCGAGGCAAAAAAGGCGTTCATATCCACGTGCATGATGGTGCGGTTCATGGCGGCAAGGTCATTCTTCAATCCAGTGGTTCGCTCCGCATCGCTTCAAAAGGTACCGTATGCCGTGGACCAGCAGAAGAGCAACCCAGGCGCCGGCGATAACGTCACTCAAAAAATGGTAATCCGTCATGATCAGGGCCATCCCGAGCAGAATCAGCAGCAGAGCGGTCGGGCGCCGGTAGCGCGGGTAGACATACCAGATGGTGACGCCGAAGGCGGTAAAAACGGTCATGTGCCCGGAGGGAAAACAGCCGATCCCTGCTCCATGAAACCAGTCGAACCGGAGCGGCATATTGTTAATCAGCCAGAACCGGGTATTGGTCCGGCCGAAGGCAAACTGGAGAGCAGCTTTGAGCAGAAAGGAAACCGGAACAGCAGTACCGGCCAGTTGCAGAAACTGCAGCAGTTCGTCACTTCCCCAGTTGTGTCTGCGAAGGATGAAGTAGACCAGCCACATGACTGTTGTGCCGATACATGCAAGATACAGCAAGGTATCGGGAATGGTTGCCGTGGCGCTATGCAGGAGGCTGTTCGACCGGAGTATCCGCATGATGCCCACGGCAATCGGCTGGTCCAGAAAGAGTATGCCGACAAGTATGGTCAGGATGGCCCCAAGCGAGAGTGTGGTCAGGAAGTAACGGTCAGAAGGTTTTTTTATCATTGTGAGAAGCTCTTCGGTGTGTGCGATTTTAAAAATGTCAATGGTGTTAAATGGTTACTCTTGAGATGAATCAAATGATCAGAAACGCCCGCGATCCAAACTTCTGTTTCCCCAGAAATTTCATCGAAATAACACGCCATCTCTGCCCATGTGGGGAATGCCGTCACATAAATCTGCTGCGCATCATACCATCCCGCTTTTCTTGTTAATAGAAAAAACTCCACCTGTCCACCCTATAAAACCGCTTGCTGCTCGTGCAGGGTCCAATTCTGGTCGGCCGGGTTGTAGACGATCTCGTAGAGCGCCTCGCCGTCGCTGACCGTGAAGTGCAGCAGCGTTTTGTCGCCCACCTGATCCTGCCAGCGGTAGGTGGGCTCTTCAAGGGTGTGCTTGCGCCGGTCCAACTCGAACCAGACCGGGCGGACCGGTTTGCCGGGCTCGAAGATGGCCGCCAGACGTATCCTTCTGCCGCTCTTGCCCATCTTATTCGTAATCCCGGATGATCTTCAGCAGTTTGCCGATGATGCTGAACCCGGTCATCCGGTTCCCTTCGACAATGATCGGCTGCAGGGCAGCGTTGGCCGGCTGCAGGCGAATGCGCCCCGCTTCGCGGTACAAACGCTTGAGGGTGGCCTCTCCATCGATCAGGGCCACCACGATCTCGCCGTTCTCGGCTGTCGATTGTGAGCGCACCAGCGCCAGATCGCCATCCCGGATGCCGGCCTCGATCATGCTGTCGCCGGTTACGCGCAGGTAGAAGCAGTCCGTGCCCCTGGTCCAGGCCGGGTCGGTGGCGCAGTAGCCCAGGATATTCTCGATCGCTTCCTCGGGGTGTCCGGCGCGCACGCTGCCGACGATCGGGATCATGGCCGGGCGGGGAGGGCGGTTGGCGAGGGCGATGCCGCGACTGACCGTATCCAGCCTGAGGCAGCCTTTCCTCTCCAGGGCCGCCAGGTGCTTGCCGACCGGCAGGGTGCCGGAGACACCCAGGTGCCGGGCGATCTCCTGTTGGCTGGGGGGGTAGCCGTTCTTGTCCAGGCAGGAGGTGATGAACTCCAGCACCTGCTGTTGGCGTGGAGTGAGCGTATCATTCGATCGTTGCATTATGGTATTCATATGACTACCATACAGAATTGTCGGGCGGTCTGTCAAGAGGCCGATTGTGTCACGACGGCTATCATTTTTGATTAGCAACATGACAAATAATCCACAGGCATGGTAAAATTCAGGTGACAGATCAAGAGGAGAGTGCGGAAACAGGAGGCATATCGTGAAGGAAGCGATGTTCTACGAACGGAAAGAGGGTGGGCGGGTCCGGTGCAACCTGTGCCGGTTCCGTTGCCTGATCGGCGAGGGTGAGCGTGGCATCTGCATGGTCCGGGAAAACCGGGGCGGCATACTTTACAGCCTCGTGTACGGGAAACTCTGCGCGGAGAGCGTTGATCCCATCGAAAAGAAACCGCTCTTTCACATCCTGCCGGGAAGCAGGTCCTATTCTATTGCCACCGCGGGCTGCAACTTCCGTTGCCGGCACTGCCAGAACTACAGCATCTCCCAGGTTTCCCCGCATTCCGACATACAAGGGAACGAACGCTTGCCTGAAGATGTTGTGAAACAGGCTCTGGCAAGCGCGTGCCGTTCGATTGCCTATACCTATACCGAGCCGACCATCTTCTTCGAGTTTGCCTACGATACCGCCCGTCGTGCCCGGGAGGCGGGGCTGAAAAACATCTTCGTCACCAACGGCTACATCAGCAAGGAGGCCTTGACGACCATCGCCCCGTATCTGGATGCGGCCAACATCGACCTGAAAGGTTTCAGTGAGGGATTCTATCGCGACATCGTCCATGCCCGTCTGTCCGAGGTGCTCGATTCGATCATCGAGTATCGCAGGCTGGGGATCTGGATCGAAATCACCACGTTGATCATTCCGGGTCTCAATGATTCCGAGGCCGAGTTGCAGGGTCTCGCCTCGTTTATCGCCACCAACCTGGGGGTTGATACCCCCTGGCACGTGTCCCAGTTTTATCCCACCTACAAGATCACCGACCGGCCCCGGACACCGGTGGAGACCCTGCAAATGGCGCGTGACATCGGCCGGGCGGCCGGACTGCGCTATGTGTACGAGGGAAATGTTCCCGGCGCGGGGGGCGAGAACACCTGCTGCCCGTCCTGTTCCTCGCTGCTGATACGGCGCACCGGTTTCAGGATCGAATCCAACAGAATCAGTAAGGGAGGCTGTCCCGACTGCGGTGCCGTGATTGCCGGCATCGGCATGTGACAAGGTATAATCCAAGCTTCTTATAGATTTTCTGGCGACTTGATACTCGTTACAGTCAAGCCCCGGCAGACATTTGCGTCTGCCGGGGCTTTGAATGTAACCTACTTCCCATACTCCAGCGCCGCCAGCTTCCGGTAGTACTCGAATCGGCTGGCGGTCCAGGCGCTGGCCTTCTTCATCAGCAGGGCCGAGGCCTCCGGGTTGATCTTCTTCAGCACCTTGTAGCGGTTCTCTCCGTTGGCAAAATCCTCGAAGCTGGTGGTGGGCGCTTTGCTGTCCAGCTGGAGCGGGTTCTTCCCCTCGGCCGCCAGGGCCGGGTTGTAACGGTAGAGCGGCCAGTAACCGCTTGATACCACCTTCTTCTGCTCATCCACG
>JAENWA010000050.1 GCA_016650295.1 Desulfuromonadales bacterium
GTATGGCCGCCGACCTTTTCGAAACCTATGCCGTGACCCTGATCGCTTCCATGCTGCTGGGCGCCATTACCTTCACCAACAATTCCTCCTCGGTCAGCTATCCGTTGATCCTGGGCGGCATCTCGATCATCACTTCCATCATCGGCACCTACTTCGTCAAGCTGAGCGGCAGCGGGAAGATCATGACGGCTCTTTACAAGGGGCTGATCGTCTCCGGCGTGCTGGCCTGCATCGCTTTCTATTTTGTTACGGTCCAGATGTTCCCCCAAGGCCTGACCAACGCAACCGGTCAAAACTTCAGCGCCATGAATATCTTCATCTCTGCCATCGTCGGCCTGGTCGTAACCGGAGCAATCTTCTGGATTACAGAGTACTATACCTCCACCGAATACGCTCCGGTTAAACATATTGCCGAAGCCTCCACCACCGGTCATGGCACCAACGTCATCGCCGGTCTGGGTATTTCCATGAAGTCCACCGCTGCTCCGGTTATCGTAATTGCAGCCGGTATCATCGTGGCCTTCCAGTGCGCCGGAGTCTACGGCATCGCCATCGCGGCCGTCTCCATGCTCTCCCTGACCGGTATCGTGGTTGCCATGGATGCCTACGGCCCGATCACCGACAATGCCGGCGGTATCGCCGAAATGGCTGATCTGGACGACTCGGTCCGTGCTGTCACCGATCCACTGGACGCGGTCGGCAATACCACCAAGGCCGTTACCAAGGGCTATGCCATCGGATCGGCCGGTCTGGCCGCCGTGATTCTCTTCACCTCATACGTGGATGAATTGAATCATGCGCTGCAGCTGGCCGGTAAAGAGATCATAAAATTCGACCTTTCCGACCCCTACATCATCGTCGGCCTGTTCATTGGCGGCATGCTGCCCTACTACTTCGCAGCCCAGTGCATGGAAGCGGTCGGCAAGGCCGGTGGTGCCGTTGTTGTAGAAGTCCGTCGCCAGTTCCGCGAGATCAAGGGTATCATGGAAGGCACCGGCAAGCCGGATTATGCCGCCTGTGTCGATATCGTCACCAAGACCGCCCTGAAAGAGATGGTCATCCCCGGCCTGATTCCGATCCTGGCTCCGGTTATCGTCGGCTTTACCCTCGGTCCCAAGGCTCTGGGCGGCGTGATCGTCGGAACCATCGTCACCGGCATCTTCGTGGCCATCTCCATGACCACCGGCGGCGGCGCCTGGGATAACGCCAAGAAATACATCGAGGACGGCCATCACGGCGGAAAAGGCGGCGATGCCCACAAGGCAGCCGTAACCGGCGACACTGTCGGCGACCCTTACAAGGATACCGCCGGCCCGGCCGTCAACCCGATGATCAAGATCATCAATATCGTATCGCTCCTGATTGTGCCGCTGTTGGCCAAGATGATGTAAGAGGTCGGGCGGCAGGTGTGCAGTTCGAGGCGGCATGGGGTATTACCCTGTGCCGCCTTTTTCTTTGCTTTCAGCGGTAAAACGTATATAATCTTTCAATTTTCGACACAACGCGGGCGCAGTCCGCCTGAAAGGCTGAATAACGGCAATGAGTCATATAATAAGCAAAAAGATGTTGATCAATGTCATGCATCCCGAGGAGGCCCGTGTTGCCATTGTGCATGACGGCCGCCTGATGGAGCTGAACATTGAGATTACCGGCAAAGAGCAGACCAAGGGCAATATCTACAAGGGGGTTGTTTTGCGGGTGGAACCGGGCCTACAGGCTGCCTTCGTGGATATCGGCCGGGCCAAGCCCGGTTTCCTGCAGATGGGTGAACTGCACCCCGATTTCTGGCAGTGGCGCGATGATGTCCCCGAGGATCAGCGCAAACGCCGTCCCCGCATCCAGGAGGTGCTGCGTCGCGGTCAGGAATTGATAGTACAGGTTGAGAAGGATGAGCGCGACCATAAAGGTTCGGCACTGACCAGCTATATTTCCCTGCCGGGGAGGTACATGGTGATCATGCCGGGCAGCGACTCCACCGGTATCTCGCGCAAGGTCGAACAGGAGGGAGAGCGCAAAAAACTCAAGGCGATTGTGGCCGATATGCATGTCCCCGAGGGGATCGGCTACATCATCCGCACCGAGGCCGTGGGGCGGGCACCCGAAGAGCTGAAAAAAGATTTTGAAAATCTGCTGGAGATGTGCGAGAGCATCAAGCGCAGCGCAGCGGAGATCAAAGGCGCCGGAGAGATCTATCAGGATCGCGGCCTGATCATCCGCACCATCCGAGACTACTTTTCCGATGATATCGATGAAGTGCTGGTGGACAGCAAGGAAGCCTACAAAGAGGCCAAGGAATTTTTCCGCGAGACCATGCCCAAGTGCGAGAAGCTGGTCAAGCTGCACAAGGAGAAACGTCCGATCTTCTCCCGCTTCCAACTGGAAGAGCAGATCGACCAGATCTATGAAAAGCGGGTTGCGCTCCCTTCCGGCGGTTCCCTGATAATCGAGCCGACCGAGGCGCTGGTCAGTATCGACGTCAACTCGGGCAAGTCCAGCGGAGAGCGCGGTATTGAAGATACGGCCTTCAAGACCAATATGGAGGCGGTCGAGGAGGTTGCTCGCCAACTCAGGCTGCGCGACCTGGGCGGACTGATTGTCATAGATCTCATCGACATGCGCGAGAACAAACATAATCACGAGGTGGAAAAGTCCCTCAAGCAGGCGCTCAAGATGGATAAGGCCCGCGTCAATGTTGGCCGCATCTCGGAGTTCGGCATGCTGGAGATGTCCCGCCAGCGCATCGCAAAAACTATTAACGACGCTATTCATCTGGAGTGCCCACACTGTGAAGGTCGCGGCAAGGTCAAGTCGGTAGAGGCCATGGCGCTTTCCTTCCTGCGCAAGGTCCATGGCGCCGCAGCCAAGGGCACTGTCTCGGAAGTACACGGCGGGCTGCCGCTGGAGGTCGCCTACTACCTGTTGAATCGCAAGAAACGTGAACTGACCCAGATCGAGAACGACTACGATATCGAGGTGACGGTCAAGGGTAAGACCTCCTACCTGCTCAACCAGTTGGAGTTGGAAACGTTCAAGCGCGAGAAACCGAGAGCCGAAGATGTGGCCAAGTCTGAGGCGGAATCCGACGAAGCACCGGCCCCGCGCCCACGGTTCGAGTCGGTTGCGGACAAGGATGTGATCGTCGACGAGGCGGTCGAGGGCGGAATTCCGGCTGAAGGCGGCAAAAAACGCAAACGGCGCCGCAAGAAAAAGAAAGGCGCCGGAGATGGATCTGTTTCTTCGGAGCAGGCTGAAACACCGGCTGTCGCTGTTGACCAGGCAGTTCACGAAACGGAAATGGAACCTGCTGCGGGTGAAGGAGAGGCTGGTGAAGCAGGTTCCGAAGAGTCCGCAGCCAGGCCCAAAAAACGCAAGCGGCGCCGTGGACGAAAAGGACCGAAGCTGCCGGGTGATGGTGCTTCGGAATTGGATGCATCATCGGGTGATGCCGATTCAACACCAGAAGTCATGCCAGTGCCTGAAGCGGCAGCAGCAGAGGCTCTTGAATTGCCTCTGGTTGCTGAAAAACCGAAACGTTCACGGCCTGCCCGTGCCAAGAAAAAAACGGAGGCTGATGTGGTCGTAGAGCCACCCGCACCCGAGGTCCGGGTGGTGGTCGAAGAAGCACCCGCCGCCCCGAAACCGCGCCGACGCGCTGCGCCTAAAAAGGCCACGGCAGCTGTCCCGCCTCCGCCGGTAGCGCCGGAAGAGAAGCCTAAGCCTGCTCCCAGGGCACGACGCAAGAAAAAAGTTGAAGATGCTCAGTAACTCTTTTTACCGGAAGCGAATATAAACCACATGAATTTTGTAGATTGCGTTGGAGATCCGAGTGATGCGACGCAGTAGGGAGATTGCAATGAGGAAGTCGATAGCAGTATTCATTATAGTATGTATGGCCTTTATTTCCGGTTGTGGAAACACATCATCATCAACAACGACGGTTTATAGTTTGCCAACAACAACTACTTTAAAGCCAACATCGCGCACCATTCTGGGCGGAGCAATCCAGGGGGTGGGGGCACTCTCTTTTAACAACTATTCAGTTACAACTTTTTCCGGCAGCAGCGCAGGCTTGAGTGACAGTCCTGCGAATTTCAACCGTCCCATTGGCATCACTACCGATGGAACAAATCTATATGTGGCTGATTATTTCAACAATGCAATACGTCAAATCAATATCTTATCACAAGTTGTCACAACGATTGCAGGAGGTGCCAGTACCGGTTCGGCTGACGGTACAGGAACTGCGGCCAGTTTCAATCGGCCAAACAGTATTACTATTGATGGAAATAATAATTTATATGTCACGGATTCAGGCAATTACACGATTCGTAAGATTGTTTTGCCTGCCGGGGCTTCAGGGGCTGTGGTTTCAACGCTGGCTGGCGGGGTCGGTACTGCAGGGTCGGTAGATGCTGTCGGACTTAATGCACGATTCAACTCGCTCAATGGAATTACCACCGATAATGCCAATCTGTATGTGACAGACTCAAACAACACGATTCGAAGGGTGGATTTGTTGACATCGATGGTTACAACATTGGCAGGTATTCCAGGGAAAATCGGATCAACTGACTGTGGTCCGGGTGCCCAGGCTACTGCTCTTTTTAATCAACCCGCACGCATAACGACGGATGGTCCAAGCCTGTATGTAGCTGATTTTGCCAACAGCACTATCCGCAAAATTGATCTTGCCAGTGGAACTGTTTCAACGATAGCCGGGAAAGCAGGGCCGGGAGGCGTAGCCGGGTCGCATGCTGATTCAACGGACGGAACAGGACTGACCGCACGATTTAATCAGCCGAACGGCATTACCATCGATGATTTCAATCTGTATGTAACTGATTCCTATGACAACACAGTCCGCAAAATAGTCCTGTCTACGGGATTCACGACAACTATAGCGGGTAATCCTGGTGTTGCCGGTTTAGCAGATGCAAGCAGTACTTCGGCAACTTTTAACACACCAATTGGCATCACCACTGATGGTATAAGCCTCTATATAACGGATATCGTGAATCATAGGATACGAAAAATACATTGATCTCACCCATACAACTTGCCTCACCTTCCGGCAAGTTGAGTGTAACCGAAGGTGAGACTATACAGACATATCAAATGGAAAACCATGAGTATAAATATTGTCAATTGATCCGATTTCTCTTGATCTAGCGGTTCCGCAAAGATTTTTATAAATATTATGCACTGTGCCCCAAAACTTTTCTCGACAAGAGAGGCTGAATAATAAATGGAAGAATTAAGCGAACTACTTCTCCAGAGAAGACGCAAGGTGGATACTCTCTGGGAAGCGGGCATTAACCCGTATCCGAATGATTTCAAGCCGCAGCATACCTCCGCAGATATAGTGGCTGCGTATGGCGATACGGAACAGCTCGATGCCAGCAGCGAAAAACTGGTTGTTGCGGGTCGTATCCTCGCGAGGCGCTCGTTTGGCAAGGCGGCCTTCATCCAGCTTCAGGACCGCAAGGGACGTATTCAGCTCTACGTGAAAAAGGACGAGATCGGTGAAGAGGCCTTTGCCAAGTTCGAATCCTTCGATATCGGTGATATCGTCGGTGCCGAAGGCTACCCCTTTCGTACCAAGACAGGTGAATTGTCGCTGCATGCGCGCAGTATCCGCCTGCTGGTCAAGTCCCTGCATCCGCTGCCGGAGAAGTTCCATGGGCTGACCGATGTGGAGACCCGCTATCGTCAGCGCTATGTCGACCTGATCGTCAATCCTGAAGTGCGTGAGATATTCTTCAAACGCTCCCGGATTGTCAATCTGATCCGGGCCTTTATGACGGATCGCGACTTCCTCGAAGTCGAGACCCCCATGATGCACCAGATACCCGGCGGTGCCACTGCGCGGCCGTTTATTACCCATCATAACGCACTGGACATGCAGCTTTATCTGCGTATCGCCCCGGAACTGTACCTGAAACGCCTGGTTGTTGGCGGGATGGAGCGGGTCTTCGAGATCAACCGCAATTTTCGCAATGAGGGAATTTCGGTGCGCCATAACCCCGAGTTTACCATGATGGAGTTTTACCAGGCCTATGCGACCTATGAAGACCTGATGGATTTTACCGAAGAGCTCTTCTGCCATGTGGCTCAGGAGGTTCTCGGCACTCTTGATTTCACCAACCAGGGAATTGATATCAGCTTTCAAAGGCCTTGGAAGCGCCTGACCGTTCGTGAAGCCATCCTTGAATACGGGGATATCGAGGCAAAACAGCTGGATGACCGTGACTTGGCATTGGTCTATGCTCGCAGTATCGGCCTGGACCTGTCGGCGGATATCGGCTACGGCAAGCTGATCATGGAAATATTTGAGGAGGTGGCCGAACACAAGCTGATCCAGCCAACCTTTATCACGGCCTATCCCACCGAAGTCTCGCCATTGTCACGAAAAAACGACCATAATCCTGATCTGGTCGATCGTTTTGAGCTGATTATCGGAGGGCGGGAGATTGCCAATGCCTTTTCGGAACTCAACGACCCGATTGACCAAAAGGAGCGCTTTCTGTCACAGGTGGCCGAGAAAGACAAAGGCGATGAAGAGGCCCACTACATGGACGAAGACTACGTACGTGCCCTTGAATACGGCATGCCTCCCACTGCGGGGGAAGGCATCGGGATCGACCGCCTGGTCATGTTATTGACCGACTCAGCATCCATTCGCGATGTGATTCTCTTTCCGCAGTTGAGAAAAGAAACAAAATAAAACCATGCCATTCGAACTTATAATCGGGTTGCGCTACTTGAAGGCCAAGCGCAAGTCTACCTTTATATCCATCATCACCTTTATCTCAACCGCCGGGGTGATGCTGGGCGTTATGGCCCTGATCATTGTTCTGGCGGTCATGACCGGTTTTGAGGAGGACCTCAAGGAGAAGATCCTCGGGACCAATGCCCATATTGTGGTTGTCCGCAACGGCGCCCCCATGGAGGATTACCGGCAGGTGATGGAGAAGCTGAAAGGCTTCAAAGGTGTAACCGCCGTCACGCCTTTTATTTACAATCAGGTTATGCTATCTTCCGGTAAAAATGTCTCCGGCGTTGTGCTGCGTGGAATCGACGTCGCGACAGACCGGCTGGTCACGAGATTAAGCAAGTCTGTTGTCGAGGGTAGTATTGACCGGCTCGAACCGCTGATGGGCGAAGGGCGCGATTCTTTTCCGGGACTGCTGGTCGGCAAGGAACTGGCCAAACATCTCCAGCTCTTTGTCGGTGACAAGGTCAATGTTATTTCTCCCATGGGAAACATCACCCCCCTGGGGATGATGCCGCGGATGAAGCCGTTCCGGGTCGCGGGGATCTTCAACACCGGCATGTTCGAATATGATTCGACGCTGGCCTATGTCAGCCTGGGTCAGGCCCAGTCGTTTTTTGATCTGGGCGATACGGTGACAGGCGTCCAGCTCAAGGTAGAGGATGTTTACCACACCGGTGAACTGGCGCGCAGCATCAACCTCAACATGGGACGCGATTTTTATGCCCGCGACTGGATGCAGATGAACCGTAATATCCTGTTCGCGCTCAAGACCGAAAAGGTCGTGATGTTCATCATTCTGACCCTGATCGTACTGGTGGCCGCTTTCGGCATCGCTTCAACGCTGTTCATGGTGGTGATGGAAAAGAACCGGGATATCGCCATCCTGAAATCGATGGGCGCAACCGGCAGCAGTATCATGAAGATCTTTGTGCTGGAAGGACTGGTCATCGGGGTTATCGGAACGGTTTTGGGAGTCGCTTCCGGACTGTTGGTAGCTCTCAACCTGGAACCGATTATCTCGATAATCCAGAAGATCACCGGCCAGAACTTTTTCAGAAAGGATATCTACTACCTGGATCGTTTTCCCTCTCTGGTAGTGCCTTCCGATGTCGTGCTGATTTCTGTAACGGCAGTGTTGATCTCGTTTATTGCGACACTGTATCCGGCTTGGCAGGCGTCGCGTATGCTGCCGGCCGAGGCGCTGCGCTATGAATAGGAAACGCGGATTTTCCGAAAGACGGTGCGGAAATGAGTAATCTTCTGGAAGTGCGCGGTCTATGCAAAACCTACGAGATCGGCAAGAACAGGGTTGAGGTTCTGTCCGGAATCGACATGAAGCTGGAGGCCGCCACTACTACCGCTCTGGTCGGCTTGTCGGGTGCCGGGAAAAGCACCCTGTTGCATCTCCTGGGGGCACTCGACCGACCGACAGCCGGAACGGTCTTTTTTCGTGGTGACGACATTTTCAGAAAAAACGACCGCGAATTGGCCAGCTTTCGCAACAGAAGCATCGGCTTCGTGTTCCAGTTCCATCATCTGCTGCCTGAGTTCACCGCTCTTGAAAACGTTATGATGCCGGCTTTGATCGCCCGTGTATCAAAAGCCGAGGCCCGCAGCATGGCCGAGGAACTCCTGACCGATGTGGGACTGGCACAACGCCTGAACCACCGGCCCGGTGAACTGTCAGGGGGAGAGCAACAGCGGGTGGCTATTGCACGTGCCCTGGTACTGTCGCCTGATTTGCTGCTGGCGGATGAACCGACCGGCAATCTTGACATGAAGACCAGCGATGGGGTTCATGTCATCTTGTCGGAATTGCAGCAAAAAAAAGGATTAACACTCATTGTGGTAACGCACAACGAACGGCTGGCCGCCGGGATGGGTCGAACCGTGCGGCTGGTTGACGGGCGTTTGGAATAAATTATTTAATACAGGTTCGGGGGAAAGAGTGCCCATTTCATTGATTTCATGTGTCGTGGTTGTTGTTGTGCAGTTTGTCTTGGCCGGGTTTGCATATGCCGGCGGCGAGAAGATTGTTGAGATTGTCGTCAAAGGCAACCGGCGTATCGAAGCACCGGCCATTCTGAACGCTATCAAGACCAAGGTCGGTGACACCGTTGAAGGAGACAAAACCGATAACGACATCCGCGCCATATACAAGATGGGGTTTTTTCAGGACGTGCTGGCAGCTGTCGAGGTGTCTGATAAAGGCGCCATCCTTGCATATGTGGTGATTGAAAAACCGATCGTACGAAGCATCTCGTTTGAAGGCAACAAGGAGCTGTCCAGCGACAAGCTCAAAGAGGCCATAGAACTCCGTCAGAATTCTGTTTTTTCCAGCAAGGATCTGACGAAGAGCGTAGCCAAGATCAAGAAGCTTTATGGCGACGAAGGATATTATCTGGCCGAGGTTGAGCCGGTCATAGTCGATACCCCGCCCACGTCCATGACGGTATCCTTCAAGATAACGGAAGGGAAAAAAATCCTTATCCGTACTATCGCCTTTGACGGGAACAAATCCTTCAGCAACCGTAAACTGCGGGGAGTCATGGAAACCAAGGAACAATGGTTTCTCTCCTGGCTGACAAGTGCCGGCACCTACAAGGAAGAGGTTCTTAAAAATGACTCCGCACTGATTGCCGATTTTTACATGAACAATGGTTTTGTCAATGTGAAGGTCGGTGAGCCGGTTGTCAAACTGACCGATGCCAAGGAGGCCCTGGAGGTTTCTGTCGGCATTACGGAAGGCGACCAGTACAGGATTGGCGAGATCGGTTTCAAAGGTGAACTGCTGGAGCCGGCGGAAGTTTTGCGGAAAAAACTTAAAGGCGAGCCGGGCGAGCTGTTCAGCCGGGCCGTTCTGCGTACTGATATCTTCACCTTGACCGATGTGTATGCCGACAAGGGTTATGCCTTTGCAAACGTCAATCCGCTCACCAAGGCGGATCCTGATAAGAAGGTTATCGATCTGACGTTTGATATGGAGAGGGGCGACCTGGTATATTATGAGCGCATCAATATTGCCGGCAACCCGAAAACCCGTGACAAGGTTGTCCGCCGCGAATTACGAATTGATGAAGGGCTTTTGTCCAGTGCCACCGGCATGAAACAAAGCAAGCAGAACCTCATGAATACCGGGTACTTTGAGGAAGCCACCCTTGCCACCAGCAAGGGAAGCGCTACGAACAAACTCAATGTCGATGTGAACGTCAAGGAAAAGCCAACCGGAACCTTCAGCATTGGCGGCGGCTACAGTTCACTGGACGGTATTATCGGTCAGGGTTCGGTCCAGCAGGCCAACTTCCTCGGCCTGGGACTTAAGGCCAATCTTTCGGGGTCCATCGGAGGCAAATCGCAGACCTATTCGCTTGGTGTCACGGATCCTTACTTTCTGGACACGAAGTGGACGTTGGGCGGCGACATCTACCGCTCGGAGCGCGATTACACCGACTATAGCCGACGCCTGATGGGCGGTGATGTCAAGGCAGGATACCCGATCAACGATTTTATAGGCACGTTTTTCATATACAAGTATGAAAGCAAAGACCTCTATAATCCTCAAACTGCATATCAATCCCTTAATTTTCAGGATCCGACTCTCTACCCATTGGGAAGTTCTACGACCAGCTCAATCTTCGGTAGCGTCACCCGCAATACCACTGATTATCGGCTTGATCCGTCCAGCGGCATGATAAACTCACTCTCTGCCGAGTACGCCGGTTTGGGCGGGGATAACAGGTATGCCCGTTATATTGGTGATACGACCTGGTTCCACCCGCTCTATAAAAGGGTGATCTTTTCCAGCAAGCTTACCCTGGGATATGTTCAGGACGTCGGTAAGCCGGTGCCGATTGATGAAAAGTTCTACCTTGGCGGCATCTTCTCGTTACGCGGATTTAAAGCAAGAACTGTTTCTCCAATTAAAACAGAACTTAACAAAGATATCAATGGCAGCGGTTCTATTGGTCAGATTTATCTGGGAGGCAATAAAGAGGCCTTTGGCAATATTGAATTAACTTTTCCAATCTTGCAGGAAGTTGGCATCAAGGGTGTCGCCTTCTTTGATTACGGTAATGCCTACGGGTATGGCCAGAATTTGTTCAGTTCTGTTCTGATGAGCTACGGTGCCGGATTTCGCTGGGCATCTCCGATCGGTCCGCTCCGTCTTGAATATGGTATTCCACTCAACCCACGCAGTGGGCAGGACAGCAAGACGGGCAGATTCGAATTTTCAATCGGCAGCATGTTCTGACACGATAAAGCATTTTATTTTTGTTACTACGCATATCCGGCCTGGTAATCAGGTTAGATAAACTACACAAAGGAGAACGATTCATGAGAAGGTTTTTACTGGCGGGTATTCTGGCATGTTGTTTTGCAGCAAGCTCGGCTTTTGCTGCCGATGTTAAAATGGGCTACATCGACATGCAGCGGGCTCTGAACACATCTGAAGCAGGAAAAGAGGCCAAGGAGCAACTTGCGGCACGCGTCAAGAAATACCAGGAAGAAATTAATGTAAAACAGGAAGATATTAAAAAACTGAAAGAAGAACTTGAAAAACAGGGCATGCTGTTGTCGGAATCTGCCCGGGCTGCCAAGGAGAAGGACTATCAGTCGCGCCTCAAGGAATTCCAGCGCTTCACCAAGGATGCCCAGGACGAACTTCAGGGCAAGGATGAGGAATTCACCCGTAAAATTCTTGAGGGAATGGAAAAGATTCTTCAGGAGTTTGGCCGCAAAAACGGCTACACATTTATCTTTGTCAAAAATGAAGCCATGCTGTTTGCGGATGATAAAGCTGACGTAACGGAAGAGGTTCTGAAACTCCTCAACGCCAGCCGCAAAAAATAGGCGGTGTATCGTTATGCAACAGACAAAAACTCTCAAGGAACTGGCTGAATATCTTGGGGGAACCGTTCGGGGTGACGAGACCTACCGGGTTAACGGACTAGCGCCGTTGGAGGCCGCGGCAGCTGACAAGGTTACCTTTCTGGCGAACCCGAAGTATGCTTCCAAGGTGGCAGATACCGGTGCCGGTGCGGTGTTGATGGCGCCAGGAAGCGAAAGCTATGGCCGCAATGTCATCGAAGTGGCCAGCCCGTATCTTGCCTTTGCCAAACTGTTGACACTCTTTTATGTGCAGCCGCACCGGCCACGCGGGGTCATTCCGGAAGCCTGCATCGGCATCGGGGTATCGCTTGGTGAGGATATCAGCATATATCCCGGAGCTATTGTTGGCGATAATGTAACGCTTGGTGACCGCTGCGTGATCCACCCTGGAGTCGTCATCTATGATGGCGTGACGATAGGTGACGACACGACAATTCATGCCAATGCAGTTGTCCGCGAGCGATGCCGCATTGGCTGCCGCTGTGTTGTTCAGCCCGGTGCAGTTATTGGAAGTGACGGATTCGGTTATGCGCCCGATGGCAGTTGCTACTATCCAATACCCCAGATCGGAATCGTGGTTCTGGAGGATGATGTGGAGATCGGCGCCAATACCTGCATCGACCGGGCGGCACTTGAGGTTACCCTGATCAGACGCGGCACCAAGCTTGATAATCTGGTGCAGGTCGCCCACAACTGCCAGATTGGCGAGGACTGCATGATCGTCTCCCAGGTGGGGATATCGGGTAGTACCAGAATCGGCAGCCATGTCACCCTGGCTGGCCAGGTGGGAGTGGCCGGACACCTGACCATTGGCGACAACGTCATCGTAGGTGCCCAGTCGGGTGTCCCCGGATCACTTCCTGCCAATGCCGGCTACAGCGGCACTCCAGTCCTTCCACACAAGGATTGGCTCAAGTCCATGGCAGTGGTGGCCAATCTGCCGGGTCTGAGAAAGACGGTTGCCGCACTTGAAAAGCGCATCGCCGGGCTTGAGGCGATGCAGCAGGTGAAATAAATAAACAACGGGGTTTCTTATGCAGATGGACATCAATGCAATCATGAAGGTTCTGCCTCATCGCTATCCGTTTCTGATGATCGATCGCATCGTTGAGCTTGAGCAAGGCAAACGCTGCGTCGGGATCAAGAACGTAAGCATCAACGAGCCCTTCTTCCAGGGGCATTTCCCCGGACACCCGGTTATGCCCGGTGTGCTGATCATCGAAGCCATGGCCCAGGTGGCCGGCATCATGGCCTATATGGCCTCCGGCGACGAGATGAAAAACAAGCTCAGCTATTTCATGTCCATCGATAGCGCCAAGTTCCGTAAGCCGGTATTCCCTGGCGACCAACTACGCATCGAGATTGAAACCACCTTGTGCCGACGTGGCATATGGGGGGTCAACGGCAAGGCCTATGTAGGAGAAACGTTAGTGACCGAGGCGGCCCTCAAGGCCACGTTTGCCGACGCACCCACGCAACCTTGATAATCAGGATTTGTGCATGAGCGAAATCTTTTTTTGCCGGAATATCTCAGAACATAACCTAGCTTGCTAAAATAGCATGTGAATACATGTTGAACTAAGCCTTGCCCGGGAGAAAACCTATGATACATCCAAGCGCGATCATTCACGAAGGTGCACAGCTGGCCGACGGTGTGGAGGTCGGCCCGTATGCAGTGATCGGCAATCATGTCACCATCGGAAAAGGCACAGCAATCGGACCGCACACCGTGATTGGCGATTGGACCGAGATTGGCGAGAATAACCAGATTTATCACATGGCATCGGTCGGCCCGGCATCACAGGACCTGAAATACCGTGGTGAGGAATGCTGGACCCGTATCGGCAACAACAATATCATCCGTGAGTTTGTTACGATTCACCGTGGGACGGTAACCGGTCTCAGCGAAACGGTAGTAGGTAACGGTAACCTCTTCATGGCCTATTCGCATGTTGCCCACGACTGCCGTATCGGCAACGGTGTAGTAATGGCAAATGCGGCTACCCTGGCCGGGCATGTAACCGTTGAAGACAATGTCATTCTGGGTGGACTTGTGGCCGTTCACCAGTATGCTGTCATCGGGGCCTACTCCATGATCGGTGGCGGCACCCTGGTTGGCGCCCTGGATATTCCCCCCTACATGATGGTTACCACTGGTAAGCGAGTTGCCAAACTACGTGGCCTCAATCTGATCGGGCTCAAACGTCGCGGTTTTTCTGATGACTCGATTTTAAAATTGAAAAAGGCATACAAAACACTTTTCATGGCGGGCCTTAAGCTGCCCGATGCCATTGCCCGGGTAAGGACCGAAATTACCGACTCCGCCGAAGTAGATTATCTGCTGGCCTTCATAGAACGGTCCGAACGGGGGATCTGCCGCGGATGACGCTTATACGTGGTGGCTACGACACAACACCACGTGGCACCTCTCCCTCCCGTCGTGTCATGATAGTTGCCGGGGAAGCCTCCGGCGATATCTATGGGGCCGATCTGGTGCTCCAGGCGCATCTGCTGGATCCGGGGCTCCGTTTTTTCGGCATCGGCGGTGTCCGGATGCGGGAAGCCGGCGTCGTCACCCTGGTGGATTCGGCCGATATGGCTGTCATGGGGCTGGTGGAGGTGATCAGTCACTTTGGAGTGATCTCCGCAGCATTCAAGAAGCTGAAGCACATCCTGCAGGATGACCCGCCCGAACTGCTGATCCTGATCGACTACCCCGGTTTCAACCTCCGCTTGGCAAAAGCAGCAAAAAAAGCCGGTGTGAAGGTGCTGTATTATATCAGCCCCAAGGTTTGGGCATGGAAGGCCGGACGCATAAAGACTATCGCCGCCACTGTCGATCATATTGCCGTTATTTTCCCGTTTGAAGTCCCTCTCTACGAGAAAGCCGGTCTGCCGGTCACGTTTGTCGGACATCCGCTGCTGGATATGGTGGATGTAAATATGAATCGTAATACGGCAGCCATCGGCTTCGGTCTGGACCCAAACCGGAAAATAGTCGGCCTGTTCCCCGGCAGCCGCAGAAGCGAGATCGAGCGCATTCTTCCGACGATCCTGGATTCAGCCGTCTGCCTGATGAGGCAGTTCCCTGATGTACAGTTTGTTCTCCCCTTGGCTTCCACATTGCAGGATAGCGATATCCTGCCCCAACTCGCGGAATCAGGTATTACGTCGCTCGTCACCCGGGAAAGTATCCATGACCTGATCAGGGCCTGTGATGCGGTTATCTCAGTTTCCGGTACGGTTACCCTTGAAATCGCGCTGATCGGCACCCCCATGGTGATCATCTATAAACTCGCACCTGTCACCTATATGCTGGCAAAACATCTGGTAAAGATAAAGCATATCGGTCTATGCAACATTGTATCAGGAAAAAACGTAGTTAAAGAGTTGATCCAGCATGAGGCAACCCCGGAAAAAATAGCTGCGGAAATTTGTGCCATTCTCAGCGATGCAACCTATCGGGATGTCATGAAGGACAAGCTGGCAGAGGTGCGGTCAAAACTGGGCCGTGGCGGTGCATCCAAAAACGTGGCACAGCTCATGCAAAAAATGATTTCCACCCGGAGTAACAGATGAACATATTTGGCCGTATCATTCAGTACAGTCGTCCCTACTGGCTGCGTATCTTCATCTCAGCACTTGCCTCAGGACTGGTGGGCGCCATGGACGGCGCCTTTGCCTACCTGGTTGAACCGCTGCTCAAACAGATCTTCGCCACCAAGGACCTGACCATCTTCGCCCTGCTGCCCTTCGGGGTTATCCTGCTGTTTATGATCCGGGCGGGATGCCGCTTTCTGAACGATTATTTTATTCGTACTGCCGGTGAACTGGCTGTACGCTCCATTCGCAATGAAATTTATGAAAACAGCATGTCGCTCGGATTGCGTCACTACAATTCCAACGCCACCGGCGCCCTCATGTCGCGCATCCTCAATGATGTAGGCGCAATGCAGGGCGGCATCGGCAACGTGGTGACCAGCCTGTTCCGCGAGGGGCTTTCAGCCGTTTCCCTGCTGGCGGTTATTTTTTACCGCAACTGGCTGCTGGCCCTGATCGCCTTTGTGGTCATTCCGCTGACCGTGTATCCGGCCCAGAAGATCGGCAAGCGCATCAAGCGGCTCTCCAGCCAGAGCCAGATCAAGATGGCGGATCTCTCATCCCTGCTCCAGGAAAGCTTTTCCGGGATCAAAGTCATCAAGGCCTTCGGGCTTGAGAACAGCTCCGTGCAGCGCTTCCGCACCGTAACCGATGACTATTACGAGTTTATCCGTCGGAGCATCAAATATAATGCCATTTCCGCACCCATTACCGAGCTGATTACCTCGTTCGGTATCGCCGCCGTAATCTGGGCCGGCGGCAGCATGGTCATGCGGGGAACCATGAGCGCGGCCGAGTTCTTTTCCTTCATCACCGCCATGATCCTGGTCTATAAACCAATCAAGACACTCAACGGTGCCTACAATATCTTGCAGGCCTCGGCAGGCGCCGCCGTACGGGTCTTTGAAGTGATTGACCAACACCCGGACATAATCGATGCAGCCGATGCGCGGGCACTTGAATCATGTCAGGGAACCGTAGAATTCCGCAACGTATCCTTCCGTTACGACGAAGAGTATATTCTGCGAAATATTTCATTGCGTGCCGACCGGAACCAGGTAATTGCCCTGGTGGGTCCCTCCGGAGGCGGCAAAACCACGCTGGTTTCCCTGATTCCGCGTTTTTATGATGTCTGTGAAGGGGAAGTACTGATCGACGACCATGACATCAGAAGCCTGACCATGGTGAGTCTGGTGAATCAGATTGCCCTGGTAGACCAGGAAACAACCCTTTTCAATGAAACCATCGCCAACAATATCCGCTACGGCAAGCCGGGAGCCCCCCTGGAAGAGGTCGTGCAGGCTGCCACCGCGGCGTTTGCCCATGATTTTATCATGCAGCTTCCGGAAGGATATGACACCAACATCGGCGACCGGGGTGTACGGCTTTCCGGTGGACAGCGTCAGCGCATCTGTATCGCTCGGGCGCTGCTCAAGAATGCTCCGATACTGATTCTGGATGAAGCCACCAGTGCTCTGGATACAGAGAGTGAGCAGATGGTGCAGAACGCGTTGGATAACCTGATGGCTAACCGAACAACATTCGTGATCGCCCACCGACTCTCCACCGTGTTACATGCCGACAAGATTCTTGTTCTCGAAGGTGGCCGGGTTGTTGAAAGTGGATCACATGGCGACCTGCTAAAGACTTGTGGACTCTATAGCAGGCTGTATTCCCTGCAGTTCGGCGACCGCGATGCCACGGAATCGATCTGCGAACCATGAAACGCATCAGCTGGGCAGTTCAAGCCTCCTTGTTCTATCTCTTCACATTGACACTTTCATTTATCCCCAGAGGCCTTGTAACCCGTGCCGGGCAACTGACCGGCATGGGTATGTTCATTCTGTTGCCAAAACGACGCAGCGTGGCTGTTGACAATATTCGTCAGGCGCTCCCCCACATGCAGCTCAGCCCGGACTGGAACTGCCCGCTGGCGACTCCCGAGGAGATTGCCCGCGAAACCTTTATAAACATGGGTAAATCACTGGTGGAAACGTGCCGTTTGTATCACTGCAAAGGTGAAGACCTGATTGACAGCATTGAAATCCGCGGATGGGAACATTACGAGGCCGCCAGGGCACGGGGCAAGGGACTCATTTTTCTGACCGGCCACTGCGGTAATTGGGAACTCGTGGCGTTGGCATACAGCCGGATATTCAAGGCTTCCATGTCGGTGGTGGCCCGCCGTCAGAACAATCCATACCTGAACCGGATGGTCGAAACGATGCGGATGCATTTCGATAATCGGGTAATTTATAAGGATAACGCCCTGCGGAACATGATTTCGGTTATCCGCAAGAACGGAACCATCGGATTGCTGGTTGATCAGGCGGTGTTTCCCGAAGAAGGCGCCCTGATACCTTTTCTGGGGCGCAACGCCTGGGCTTCCAAGGCCCCGGTGATTCTGGCCCGCAAGACCGGAGTTCCCATCATGCCTGCATTTGTCCACAGGGAGGGGGATCGTCATATCCTGACAGTCCATCCTGAATGCGTCTTTGATGCTGGAGAGAGTGATGAAAGCATGGCAGCCAATGTCAAACACTACTCTGAATATATTGAACGCTTCATAACAACGCACCCGACAGACTGGTACTGGGTGCACCGACGCTGGAAAAGGACCGGGGAGGCTGTTCAATGAACCGTAATATGTTGATGGAACTGGTCGCAGTGACGTCCTTTCTGATTGTTGCCACCGGCATTATCGCCTGGAGCGGCGCCGACCTGGCGGTCTCGGCACCCTATTGCCTGGAGGGGAAATGGACAATCGGCTATCTCTTCCCCTGGCAGGCGCTTTACAAACTGGACAGGATCCCTGCCATAGGACTGGCAACGGTTGGGCTGGCGGCCTTTGTGATTTCACTTTTCCATAAGAACCTGCGTCAGTGGAGGCGACCGGGAGCCTTTCTGGTCCTCCTGCTCATGCTGGGCCCCGGCTTGCTGGTGAATGCGGTCTTCAAAGATCATTGGGGAAGACCACGCCCTCGCGAAATCGTCCAGTTTGGCGGCCACAAGCAGTTTCTTCAGCCCTGGCAAAAGGGTGCGGACGGGAACGGGCGCTCCTTTCCATCCGGTCACGGATCGTCAGCATTCTACATGACTGCCCCGTTTTTTATCTATCGGCGCAGAAACAGACTGGCTGCGCGTCTCTGGCTGGCGGGAGGTCTTGTGTTCGGCGTTTTCATGAGCATCGCCCGCATCACCCAGGGCGGACATTTTCTGAGCGACAATCTGTGGGCCTGGGGCATGATCCACCTGTCGGCACTACTGCTTTATTATTGCCTGAGGCTTGACCGGGAGCCCGCCGGCTCGCCGGGAACAGAAAATCGGCCATGTTCTTCCTGATCTACAACATTTTTTCCATTTTTCTGGTTCTCCCGGTGATTGCATATCATCTCTACCGCTCCATCAGCCGTGGCCGGCCTCCGGCCCTGGCCGAACGTTTCGGATTTATTCCGAAGGCAGAACGGTCCAGGATTCGTAACCGTCCGGTGATCTGGCTGCACGCTGTTTCCGTCGGTGAATGCATCGCTGCCCGCCCACTGCTCAAGGCCCTTCGCAGTCGTTATCCCGGACATGCCATCCTTGTTTCCAATACCACGGAAACCGGGCGCGTGACAGCATCCACCTTCCCTGAAATAGACCTTTGCATCTATTTCCCGTTCGATTTTCTGCCTGCTGTGCGTCGGGCACTAAACTCCATAAGGCCTGAACTGGTCATTATCATGGAAACCGAGATCTGGCCGAACTTTACCCGGGAGGCCGCCTCCCGAAATATACCGGTTATTCTTGCCAATGGAAGGATATCGGATCGCTCTTTTGCACGCTACCTGAAATTCAGCTGGTTTTTCCGCCATGCGCTCCAGCTCTTTTCACGGCTGTGCATGCAGACCGAGACGGATTGCGAGAGGATTATCGCTATCGGGGCACCAGCCGGACGCACGCTGAAGAGCGGCAACCTCAAGTACGACATCCCGTACCGGCAGGTGGATCAAGATGAAAAGCGCCACCTGAAGGGACAGTATTCGATCCCGGATGGCCTGCTTGTATTGATGGCCGGCAGTACCCATGCCGGAGAAGAACAGCTTGTAATCGATACGTACAGAAAACTGCTGTCGAGTTTCGACGGGTTGTTTCTGGTGTTGGTACCCCGGCACCCGGAGCGGGCGGCGGAGGTTGCCTCGCTGCTGGAGCGGGCCGGCATTCCGTTCCGACGCCGTACTTCCTTATTACGTTCGGACGAATTTCAGAGGGGTGACGTGCTGCTGGTCGATACGGTCGGTGAGATGATGAATCTCTACGCGATCACGGATGTTGCCTTTGTGGGAGGGAGCCTGGTCCCGACCGGTGGGCACAACCTGCTGGAACCGGCGTCTCTGGGCGTGGCCAGCCTTTTTGGCCCGTATATGAGCAATTTTCGTGAAATTGCCGAACTGGTGCTGCAGTACGGTGCGGGCGTTCAGGTCGACTCGTCCGAAGGCTTGACGGAATCCTGCCGGACACTGATATCAAGTGCCGAGTTGCGGCGGGTTCTCGGCCTGAATGGTCTAAAGTTGATGCGAGATAACGGCGGGGCCACTGAGCGGCATATGGAAATTATCGGCAGGTATTTGTGAGCATCTCCCTTGGCGCATACTGGCGCGACCTGGCCAGCGGTAAGCGTAACGGCCTTCTCGCCAGGTTGGTGCTGGCGCTCCTGGTTCCGCCATCACTCGCCTACAGCCTGTTCCAGCGCCTGCGGGCCGGGTTGTACCGGACAGGAGTGCTGAACACAAAAAGACTGCCGCGATCGGTAATCTCTATCGGCAACATCGCCGTTGGCGGCACCGGCAAAACACCGGTCACTGCATATATCGCCCGTTTGCTTCTCGCACAGGGGCTAAGGGTGGCCGTTCTTTTCCGCGGATATGGTGGTACCTGCGAAGGACAGATTAAAGTCGTTTCTGATGGTAGCGAGGTTTATCTTTCAGCGAACGAGTGTGGAGATGAACCATTTTTGCTGGCCCGTACGATTCCCGGTCTGATGGTTGTTATCGGCAGCGACCGCCATGCCGCCGGTCTGCTGGCCATGGAACATCTGAAACCCGATATTTTTCTGCTGGATGACGGCTTCCAGCATCTGCGCCTGCACCGCGATCTGAACATCCTGCTGCTGGACTACTTCCATCCGTATGGAAATGGTTGGGGCATACCGGCCGGTTTACTGCGGGAACCTAAGGGTGCCACCCTTCGTGCCGACCTGGTCATACATACCCGTTGTCCAAAAAATGGTGCCATTACCTGCTGTGTCCCCGGCAAGCCCGCTCTTGCGGCGTCACATTGCCTGATTGATGTGCTCCCTCTGCGGGGTGGAGGTCCACTACCGTTTTCGAACCTGCTGGGACATACGTTTCTGGCATTTGCGGGCATTGCGCAGCCGGAATTCTTTTTTTCCGGCTTACGGGAAAGGGGGATTGACGTAGTACATACACTCACCTTTCCGGACCATGCCGACTATGATCACGTCCGTCTCGAAGCGATTACTGCAGCACTGCAAAGCAGCGGGGCAGAGTATGCGATTACAACCGAAAAAGATGGTGTCAAGCTGAAACAGCTGCCGGATCACATGGCCGCTGTTACCTATGTGGCCAGACTGGATATCGAGTTGGAGAAACCGGCGGATTTGCTGTCTCTGGTACGCAATTTACTTCAAAAACTATGATTATTATGGCATTATTGTAGAATTTTTGGGACATGTAACCATGCTTTCATCTGAACTCCTCGACATTCTAGCCTGCCCGATCTGCAAAGGGACTCTGACCCTGCTTGAAGAGACGTCCTCCCTGCTGTGCCTGCACTGCGGCCTGACCTTTCCCATACGAGACGGCATACCGGTTATGCTGGTTGACGAAGCGGAGCGTATATCCTAAGTGGCGCCTGATACTGTTCGAAAAAAAATACTGGTCTTGCGTTACCGTTTCATCGGCGACACGATTCTGACCGTGCCGTTTTTGCGTAATTTGCGAAGGGCGGAACCGGCCGCGTACATCGCCTGGGTGGTAGCCCCGGTGACTGCTGAGGTGGTACAGGGTATCCCCTATGTGGATGAACTCATCTTCTGGGATCCGGTAACGATTCATGCCGACAGCCGGGGTACGCACCGGACTTTTGGCGACAAGCTGGGTTTTATCCGCGACCTGCGTTCACGCCGCTTTGACAAGGTCTATGTACTCAAACGCTCCTTTGGCAGCGCCATGATAGGGTATCTGTCGGGAGCCAGGGAACGGATCGGCTTTGCCACCGAAGGGCGGAGTTTTCTGTTGACCAGAGCCGTGCCGTATCGCCACGACCAGCATGAGGTGCAGAACTTTCTTGATGTATTGCGGGCCGACAGCGTCGCGGTGACCGATGACTATCTGGAATACTGGACCAGCGCGACTGAAGAGGCCTCAACCGACGAACTGCTGGCACGAAGTGGCGTGGAACGGGACGAGAAGCTGATTGCGCTGCACCCGTTTTCGTCCATCACCGAGCGTGGCTGGCACCTGGATAATTTTGCCGCCCTGGCAACCCGTCTGGCTGCGGCGGGATATCGTCCGCTGGTGTTGGGGGCGCCGAACGACCGGGGTCTTTTTGACACGTCCGCCGTCCGGTTCGGGTCAAAGTCCGTTGACCTGGTGGGTAAGAGCAGCCTGCGGGTGACCATGGCCCTGCTCAAGCGCTGTGTGCTCTTCGTCGGCAACGACAGTGGAGTCATGCACCTGGCCGCGGCTGCAGGCATTCCACTGGTGGCTCTCTTTGGCCCCCAGTCTCCAGTCAAGTTCGGTCCTTGGAACGAGCGGGCGACGGTCATGTATTCGCGGTTTTCCTGTTCACCCTGCCGGCAGAAATTTTTTACCGAATGCCAGCCGACTCAAAACGGCAAACCGGCCTGCATCGAGTCAATCACACTCGCGGGGGTTGCAGCCGCCTGCGAACAGCTTCTGACTGGAATCGTGCAAAAACCGGAGGAGATCTGACATGTCAGCCAAGATCAGCATAACGGTCAGAACCTATAACGAGGAACAGAATCTGCGGGAGTGCCTGGAGAGCGTCCGCTGGGCCGACGAAATCATCGTGGTTGATTCTTGCAGCACGGATGGGACTGCCGACATTGCTCGCGAATTCACCGACAATGTGATCGTGCGCCCTTGGGCCGGTCACATTGCCACCAGCCAGTTTGCCACGGACCAGGCCCGCAACCAATGGGTGTTCAGCATTGATGCCGACGAACGGATTACGCCCGAACTGCGTGATGAGATCCTGGCACTCGACCTGGATGCAATCCGTCACGACGCCTTTGACGTTCCCCGCCTGCACTGGTTTATGCGCAGATGGATCAATCACTCCGGCTGGTATCCGGATCGCAACATCCGTCTGTTCCGCAAGGACCGCTGCTACTGGGCTGGGTATGCGCCGCACGACAAAGTTCAGGTTCCCGGCTCCCTGGGACGCCTGAACGCCAATCTGCTGCACTTCATATATCGCGATCTGGCCCACTTTGCCGCAACCAAGAACTCCTATTCCACTCTGACCGCCCTGGACCACAATCGCACCGGCCGGCGGGCATCACTGTTCGATCTGACCATTCGCCCCTTCGGCAATTTTTTCCACCGTTATCTGCTTCGACTGGGATGCCTGGATGGTCTTGCCGGTTTTGTAATCTGTGTCATGGAAGCTCATTGCGTGTTCATGAAATACCTGAAATTGTACGAGATCCAGCATGGATTGCGACGTAATGATAGTAAGTCGGGTCCCGTGGTCAATAACCATGAATAATACCTGTAGCGGTATGAAAATCCTGATGGTTAATTCCAGCCGCAATTGGGGGGGGACAGAAGAACTTATGCTGTTACTTTCTCTGGAATTGAGAAGAAAAGGGCATTATTTGGGCTTCTTCCTGCGTGAATATTCAGTTACGGTACGGCGATTCGAGAAAGAGGGCTTCCCGGTATGGTATGGCAGACGTAGAGGGATCGGCCTGATAGCTTCAGTTTTCAAACTTTCCTCTGTTATACGCGCCGAACGTTTTGATCTGATTCATATCCATCGCAGTCATGATATAATTCCCACTGCGCTGGCAAACTTTGCCTCTGGTCTGATTCCCATGGTGTTGACTCAGCACGCCTGGGAGTTCAGCAAATCCTGCCTTCAGTACCTGGTATTCGGCACGCTCAAGAGGATCGTTGCGGTTTCGGAGGCGGTGGCAGGCAGGCTTCGGGAAATGCAACCGTATATAGCGGACAAA
Organism: Desulfuromonadales bacterium; assembly: GCA_016650295.1. Taxonomy (GTDB): domain Bacteria; phylum Desulfobacterota; class Desulfuromonadia; order Geobacterales; family Pseudopelobacteraceae; genus CAIPTY01. The sequence continues at coordinate 23,529 of JAENWA010000050.1, forward strand.
ACCGTCGTTATTCATAATGGTGTTCCAATAAAAAGTCAGGTCAAGCCGGACCCCGATTACTGGACGAGACGTTTTGAATTGACAGGCACGGAACCTCTGCTGGGAATAGTCGGCTTTTTCCACAAGAACCAGCAAGAACTTATCGGTCTGTTGCCCAAAATCCGGGAGACCTTTCCGGATGTTAAACTCATACTTATCGGGGCGGTTGATGATCGCAAACAGATGTTCGAAGAGCACGCAGCGCGTTTAGGGGTCCTTGACGCACTTTTTTTTGCAGGATTTATTCCCCATGAGGAGATGCATGACGCTCTCGGTTCTCTGTACCTCAATATAAGCATGCATCGCCACGAGCCGTTCGGGCTGCATGTTGTCGAAGGTATGGCTGCCGGTACTCCGCTGGTGGCGTACCGGGCCGGGGGATTCCCGGAAATCGTAGAACATGAACGGAACGGCTACCTGGCCGAATCACAGGAAGAACTGCTTCAGGCCATCCTGGCGCTCTTGAGGGACAGGGATAAGCGCACGAAAATGGGACAAAGCGGCAGGGAACGCGTCCTTAAACTGTTCACCCCTGACCGGATGGTTTCGGATTATGAAGCATTGTACCTGAGCATCAAGAAGTAGCAATGCATCCGGCTTTGCCTTATTGAAGCGAGGATACAATTCAAAATGGATGCAAGAGACTTAAGTGAGTCAAAAATCAATCTTGATAAATTATAAGAGGACATAGTGACTCCTGCCGGAATCAGCATTGTAATTCCGAATTACAACGGAGAAAATCTCCTCAGGGAAAACCTGCCTTCCATTCTGGGCGCCCTCGCTCAGTGGGGGGGGGATCATGAACTGATCGTGGTTGATGACTGCAGCACTGATGGCAGTTGTCGGCTGCTCTCAGAACAATTTCCTCAGGTAAAGGTAATTGTTAATACCCACAATATGGGCTTTTCAAAAACATGCAATATCGGGATGCATATAGTCAAACATCCCATTGCACTTTGCATAAATAACGACGTAAAGGTGAATGATGACCTGATTTTGCCGTTAGTGAAACATTTCGAAGATGACGCGGTTTTTGCCGTTACACCCACGATTATTGCCGAGCGTGAAGGTCGGAATCAGGGTGTGGTGGTCGGCTTGTACGGCAAGGGCTTTCTCAAGGGTGCATTTGCTCCAATCCAGGAAACTCACGCTGTGCGGGAAAACCTGTATGCGATAGGCGCCTGCGTTGCATACGATATGGAAAAGTTCCGGGCGCTCGAAGGATATGCGGATATCTACACCCCCTATCTGTTCGAGGATGTGGACATTTCATATCGTGCCTGGAAAAGGGGTTGGAAAAGCATCTATGAGCCGGGGACAACCGTCTACCATTATTCAAGCGCCACCATCGGCAAGCTGAAGAAACGGCACAAGCGCACGGTTTATTTTCGTAACCGCTTCCTCTTCCACTGGATAAACCTGAGCGACCCCGCTCTTCTCATCAAGCATTGGCTGGCGGTCACATTCCGTCTGTCTGTCAGTTTTATCTGGCTGGACTTCACCTATTATCAGGCATTCTTCGGCGCCCTGCGGCGCTGGCGCGATGTCGTCGCACTGCGTCAGGCAGAGCGCCCCCACCGCAGGTTGTCCGACTCGCAGATCCGGAGCCGGACTGCGCGCTAGCTGCGCGCTTGCCGGACAACACACACAAAGAAGGATGTCAGGAGGAAGGTTAATGGTCAACTGCAAGGTCAGTGTCTGCATACCTACATACAATTACGCAGCGTTCCTTGCCGAGACGATCGAATCGATTCTCAGTCAGCATTTTGCCGACTTCGAGCTGCTCATCATCGACGACAATTCCACGGACGATACACGCTCCATTGTCGAACGCTACACGCGGAAAGATCCGCGTATCAGGTTCAGCGTGAATCCCTGGAACCTCGGCATGGTGGAGAACTGGAATCTCTGTCTCGCTCAGGCGCGAGGAGAGTACATCAAATTCGTCTTCGGGGACGACCTGCTGGCCTCACCCGATACGTTGGGGCGCATGGCTGCCCTGCTCGATGCCGACAGTTCGGTCTCACTGGTCTGCTCCGCGCGCAATTTCATCGACGAGCGTTCCCATGTCCTGAAGGTGGAATCCCACTTTGAAAAAGCTGGTATTATGGCGGGAACCGATGTGATAAATTCCTGTCTTACCAAAAAAAAGAACCTGATCGGCGAACCGTCAGTCGTCATGTTCAGAAAAATACAGGCTGCCCGCGGCTTCAGGGTGAATTACCGGCAAATCGTGGATCTCGAGATGTGGTTTCACCTTCTTGAACTGGGCTCTTTTGCCTATATCGACGAGCCGCTCTGTTCGTTCCGGATTCATGACCGGCAGCAGACAGCAAAAAACAAAGAAAACATGTCAGACCTCAATGACTTTTTCTACATGATGGATGATTACCTGGACAAAGAGTACATCGCCTTGTCAGGCTTCATGAAAATGTATGTACGGTATGATAATCTTTACGGGATATGGAAGCTCTACAAGAGGAAAAAGCTAAGCCGCGAGGCAGCCCTCGAACTGATCAACACGCATGGCAGTTTTGTCAGTTTCAGGTTCTGGTATCCTTTTTACAAGCTGTTCAAGCCGTGCCTGAAGTTATATAGAAAATTCTCTCAGCTATGGTAGGGAAATTTGGCACGTATGCTGACACGCTGGCAGTGCGAGGTCGGGCTGGGCGGGAAGGGTCGTCAAGCGCTGGCTCTCGCCGAATCTGGAGCAGCGCGATTACATGATCAGTCCTTTCGAGATCGAGATCACGCTGATCGAGGTGGCGGAGGTGGCCGAGGCAGGGGTGATCGGTGCGCCAGACGAGCTGATCTTCGAGAAGGTGATCGCCTTTGTATCTCTGCATCGGCAGGCGGTCTTCAACCGCGAGCTGGAGCTGAAAATACGGCTGCATGTAAGCAACAAGCTGTCGACGGTCGCCACGCCTCACGAAATCATCTGCGTCGAGTCGATACCGAAGAACAAGAGCGGCAAGATCATGAGACGTGTGCTGAAGGCCCGTTACCTGGGAACGGATGCCGGCGATATTTCAACACTGGAGGATTGAACAAGTGGACATACTAGCAGAGCTGGCCCCGGTATTTCGCGAAGTATTCGACGACGAGTCCATCGTTATTACCCGGCAGACTACCGCCAATGACATTGACGGCTGGGACTCTCTTTCCCACATGAACATGGTCATGGCTGTCGAGATGAAGTTCAAGATACGCTTTGCCCTGGGAGAGCTGCCGGCACTGAGGAACGTCGGTGACCTGGCTGACCTGGCCGAGAAGAAACTTGCCAAAAAATAGGATGGCAGCAGATGCGTCCGGCGAGCACCAAAGACGCAAAGGGAAGCATTTCCCTTCAAGGTTTATAGTAGCTCCCAATAACAAAAGCATTAATTGAGTTGGATGTACTTTGCGCCTTTGAGGTTTTGCGTGGGATACCGTTGCTTTGCTTGTGTGTGGTGTCAGGTATTGGTTAAAGGAGCGGTCGATTTATGTTGTTTAATTCCTACGAATTCATATTCCTCTTTCTGCCAGTAACGCTGGTCATATATTTCCTGCTGAACAAAATACGCCTGACCGTAGCCTCCAACGCCTGGCTGCTCTTCGCCTCGCTGGTTTTTTACAGCTGGTGGAACGTCAAGTATCTTCCCCTGATCCTGGTCTCCATCCTGTTCAACTACACGATCGGTTACCTGCTGGTGGAGCACGGCTCGATCAAGAAACAGACCATCTCAAAAAAGGGTATCTTCTTCTTCGGGCTGATCGGGAACCTCGCTTTCCTCGGCTACTTCAAATACATGGACTTCTTCATAGGAAACCTGAACACTCTGTTCAGTGCAGACCTGCCTCTATTGCAGATCGTCCTGCCGCTCGGGATCAGCTTCTTCACCATCACCCAGATCGCCTTCCTGGTAGACTGCTACGAAGGGCTGGTGGAAGACCGAAGGCTGCTCAGTTATTCCCTGTTTGTCACCTTTTTCCCGCACCTTTTGGCCGGCCCGATCCTGCACCACAAGGAGATGATGCCCCAGTTCGAGGCGGTGCGCAACAAGGTGCTCAACTACAAGAACTTAAGCCTCGGGCTGTTTCTGTTCTTCGTCGGACTGTTCAAGAAAGTCATCATTGCCGACGAGCTGTCCCGCAGCGTCAAGCTCGGCTTCGACAGCGCCGCCAGCCTCAACATGGTGGAGGCCTGGGTTACCAGCCTCTCCTATACCTTGCAGCTTTATTTCGATTTCAGCGGCTACAGCGACATGGCCGTCGGCGTAGGTCTGCTGTTCAACATTGTGCTCCCGATCAACTTCAACAGCCCTTATAAGGCCACCAATATCATCGATTTCTGGAAACGTTGGCACATGTCGCTAACGACTTTCATCACCACCTATCTTTACGCTCCCATCGTCCGGTCGTTTCGCAAGATCACATTCGCGAAATCCATGCTGGCCACCTTCCTGGCCATGTTTATCGCGGGAATCTGGCATGGCGCCGGTTGGACCTTCGTCATCTGGGGGGCGTTGCACGGCGGGGCGCTGGTAGTAAATCACCTCTGGAAAAGGCGGAAACTGAAGCTGCCGCCGCTTCTCGGCTGGCTGATCACCTTCAACTTCGTTAACGCCGGGTTTGTGTTTTTCCGGGCCAAATCCGTCGGTGACGCGGTGAACGTGCTGCGAGGGATGGTCGGCGTTAACGGCGTTCTTCCTCGCACCATCGCCAAATTCACCTTTTCTGAGCTTGGGCACGGAAATTTCTGGAAGCTGTTGCTGGCTAACCTGAAGACTAATGACAAAGCGATTTGGATGCTGATCGTCATCCTGGTTTTTACGCTTACCTGCAAGAATTCGATTGAATTGGAACAGAGCTTCAAACCATCCTGGAAAACCCTGGTATTTCTGGTGGCGATTTCCCTCTACACGCTGTCCAACATGAACAAGGTCAGCGAATTTCTTTATTTCCGGTTCTAAGACAACTTCCGCTCTTACCCTTTGGGCGCCTGTTCCAGACAACGAGACTGTCGATGAAGCGTTGCCGCCTGACCTATACAGCACTCGACGATTACTAACTGAACAGTTACTTATTAAAACAGGCGGATTCAAGTCTGAAGTGCAACTTTTGTAAGTGAATTAAAGTGGTGAGCTGCGTTACTATCAGCGCCACTTTAACGACCAAGTAAAAGGTGCACAGATGAAGCAATACAAACAGCTCACCACCGGACTAAGATACCA
>JAENWA010000051.1 GCA_016650295.1 Desulfuromonadales bacterium
ATGACCAGCTCGCTTCTGTTTAACGTAACCACCTTTGCCTATCTTGTCTCCATGCTGCTGTTTTTCGCATTCATGGCCAGCCGCTCCAAGGCCGTCGGCACCGGCGGCATCGCCGTGGCGTATTTCGGTCTGCTGGCCCAGACGGCTGCCATTGGCCTGCGCTGGAAAGAGTCCTACGACATCGGCTTCGGCCATGCCCCGCTCTCCAACCTCTACGAATCGGTCGTCTTCTTCTCCTGGACAATCGTGCTGATCTTTGCCCTGATGGACCTGAAGTACAAATACCGCGTCATCGGCGCCTTTGTCATGCCCTTTGCCCTGTTGGGCATGGCCTGGGCCCAGCTCGGCATGCAGACCGGCATCGAACCGCTGGTGCCGGCCCTGCAGAGCAACTGGCTATTGTATCACGTCATCACCTGCTTCCTGGGCTATGCCGCCTTTGCCGTGGCCTGCGGCATCTCGATCATGTACCTGATCAAGGCCAATCACGACGAGAGCGGCCAGAAGACCGGCGAGTCCAGCGTCATGAGCATGTTTCCTCCCATCCGGGTCCTGGACGACCTCAACTACCGGGCCATCATGATCGGCTTTCCGCTCTTGACCCTGGGGATCATCACCGGCGCCGCCTGGGCCAACTACGCCTGGGGCACCTACTGGAGCTGGGACCCCAAAGAGACCTGGTCGCTGATCGTCTGGTTCATCTACGCCGCCTTTCTGCATGCCCGCTTCACCCGCGGCTGGGTCGGCAAGCGCGCCGCCTGGCTGTCGGTGATCGGCTTTGCCGCCACCATCTTCTGCTACCTGGGTGTCAACCTGTTCCTGTCCGGTCTCCACAGCTACGGCGGGGGAAAGTAGTAGAGACAGCCGCACCCTAGGTTCTCATACCTGAAGCCTCCTTTTACGTGATCTTGATCAGCTCACGTCCTGGGAGGCTTCTCCATATTTCAATATACTGATTTTGCTGCTTCACGGTAGAGACATGGCAACCTTTTCAATTATCATTCCCGTGAAACCGGACGGTTTTATTGCCGCTCTCTCATCGTTGCGCCAGATGAAAGCCGCGGGTCATTCCTTTGAAGTTCTTATCGCCGAAGGATGCTCGCCCAGCAGACAGCGAAATGCAGCTGCCAACGAAGCGCGGGGTGAGATCGTCTACTTTCTCGATGATGATTCCCGCGTTACACCGGATTGTCTGACTGTCTGCGCCCAGGCGCTTGAAGATGAGACAATTGCGGTCGCCGGCGGCCCTTCCCTGACCCCGAGCGATGATTCCCAGCTGCAGCAGCTCATCGGGTGCGCGCTGTCATCCCTGCTGGGTGCCGGGGCCGTTCGTAACCGCTACCGCGCCCATGGAAGCGCGCGGATCACCACGGAAAAAGAGTTGATACTCTGCAATCTTGCCATGCGACGCAGCGCTTTTCTTCAATCAGGTGGCTTTGATGATCGTCTGTATCCCAACGAAGAGAACGAACTGCTGGACAGGATCAGCACCAGCGGCTTGAAACTGTTCCACACCCCCGAAATGGCCATACAACGCAGCCAGAGACGTACCCTGCGACTCTTTGCCCGACAGATGTTTTCTTATGGCCGGGGCCGGGCTCAACAGACCCTGATCACCGGGCATGGCTCTATCATCAGCTTTGCACCATTGTTTTTTCTGATCTACCTGGGATTGCTCCCGTTACTGCCGTGTACCGCTGTTAGTCTTGCGCCGCTCTCTCTCTATGGCGCCCTGGTCGTACTGTTTTCAGCCGCAACGGCTGTCAGCTCCGGGAAATTGTCACGGCTGCTGCTGATCCCGCTCTACCCCCTGCTGCATATCTGCAATGGCTATGGCCTTCTTTGCGGACTGCTGGGAGGGAAGCACGGCCGATCCCGCGCAGGGCATACAGAATCGGCGATTACAGTCCGCAGGATAAAAGAGTTCGGACAGTCGGCATGGTAATCAATAAACTGTGGGCAGACACGCCGGATTCTGCTATGTTTGCAAATTAGCAATCAACTATTCATGTACCGGTCCGGAGAGTTGCGTGAACTTTAGCATTGTTGTTCCAATCTATAACGAAGAAGATAATATTTCCGAATTGTACCGCTCGATTACCTCGGCACTGGACGGTATCGACTCGAACTATGAGATCATCATGGTCGACGACGGCTCAGCCGACGGGTCATTCAGCGCACTCAAGGCCATTGCCGCGCAGGACCAGCGGGTCAAGGTCATCCGCTTCCGCAGGAACTTCGGACAGACCGCCGCCATGTCGGCCGGCTTCAATACCGCAGCCGGCAACATTATTATCCCGATGGACGGCGACCTCCAGAATGACCCGGCCGACATCCCGCGCCTGATACAGAAACTCAACGAAGGCTACGATGTAGTTTCCGGCTGGCGCAGCGACCGGAAAGACACCTTTATTACCCGCAAGATCCCCTCAATGCTGGCGAACTCGCTGATCTCGACGCTGACCGGCGTCCATCTTCACGACTACGGCTGCACTCTGAAGGCCTACCGTCGTGAGGTACTTGACGGCATCAACCTGTATGGAGAAATGCACCGTTTCGTTCCGGCGCTGGCCTCCCAGGTTGGAGCCAAGGTGGCCGAGATTCCGGTCAACCACCATCCCCGCCTGTATGGCACCAGTAAATACGGTATCTCCAGAACCCTGCGGGTAATCCTCGACCTGATGACGGTGAAATTCCTGCTGGCATACTCGACCAAGCCGATCCAGCTCTTTGGCAAATGGGGGATTTACACACTACTGGCGGGCTTGGGTAGCGGTACTATGACGATTTATATGAAGGTATTCGAAAATTTCAGCATGAACCGCAATCCGCTCCTGATCCTGACCGCCTTTCTGCTGTTCATGGGGATCCAGTTCATCGTCCTGGGACTGCTGGGAGAATTGAATGCCCGTACCTACTACGAGGCCCAGGGCAAGCCGATCTACGTCATCAGAGACAGGATCAATCTTGACTGACAGGAAGCTGAAGATCCTCATGCTGGCCCCCACCCCCTATTTTGCCGACCGGGGCTGCCACGTTCGGATATATGAGGAAGCCCGCGCACTCCGCACCCAAGGGCATGACGTGCGCATTGTCACCTACCACCTCGGCCGGGACATGCCCGACATCACGACCATCCGCATCCCTTCCATTTGCTGGTACAAGCGGCTGGAAGCCGGCCCTTCCTGGCACAAGCTCTACCTGGATCTGCTGCTGTTTTTCAAGGCTATGCTGCTCATCCCCGAGTTTCGCCCCGACCTTATCCATGCGCACATGCACGAAGGCGCTTTCATCGGTTATTTTCTCAAAAGACTCTCCGGCCTGCCGCTTATACTTGATTATCAGGGCAGCCTGACCGGCGAATGCATTGACCATGGTTTTTTCGGCGCAACGTCACGAATAGCGGGCATTTTCAGAAGAATCGAACAGATGATCAACGGCTTCGCCGACAGGATTATCACCAGCTCCGGCGCCGGAACCGCCGAACTGGTCAATACCTGGGGAGTCCGGCCGCAGATTGTAACTCCGCTGATTGACGCCGTGGACACCGACGTTTTTCACCCGGCTCCCACACAGGCCGGGCGTGAGGCTCTGGGTATTCCGCATGACACTTTTGTCGTAGCCTACCTGGGTATTTTAAGCCGCTACCAGGGCACCGACCTGCTGCTGGATTGCATCGAACTGCTGAAAAAAGACGGTATCAAGGTGTTTTTTCTGATCATGGGCTTCCCTGATACGCATTACAGAGAAGAAGCACTGGCACGCGGCCTTGCGGATATGACCTGTTTCATCGGGAAAGTGGATTACAAAGAGGCGCCGTTGATGCTTTCCGCAGCCGATATCACCGTAACTCCGAAACTTTCTCCGACCGAGGCCAACGGCAAGATTTTTAATTACATGGCCTGCGGCCTTCCGGTGGTTGCCTTCGACACCCCGGTTAACCGCGAGGTATTGGGCGACACGGGCATCTATGCCTACTATGGTGATGCCCGCGACCTGGCAGATAAAATTGCCGCCCTTGTCACAGACAGCTGCGCAAGAGCACATTTCTCTGAGCAGGTACGTGAAAAGGCTCTTCGAGAACACTCCTGGAACTCCCGTGGAAAGCTACTGACTGCCGTGTATCAAACCATGCTTTCCCGGCAGCCCTGACCCCCTCTGGCACGAGGGCACATGAAGCACTTGCCGTTTTTTCTGTTCGCAGCATAAATTTCAGTACATTTTGTAAAAAATGTTGACACCAGCTCTCAGGTCTGGTAAATAACAAAACTCACTGCGCGGGAATAACTCAGTGGTAGAGTGCAACCTTGCCAAGGTTGAAGTCGCGGGTTCGAATCCCGTTTCCCGCTCCATTTAAGCACATAGAATCATTATTGATTCTGAACGATTTGCCCCGACTTTCACTAAAACTTTCACCAGAAGGTTTTAACTGGAAGATTCGGGGCTTCGTTTGGTGCGATACGTTAAACTGTTGCAGCGGGAAGGGAATTGTCTGGCTGTACCCGACTGTTGCTGATAGTTTTTTCTTCGGTTCGGCAAAGTCCCTGCCGTAGTATTCAAGAATCTCCCAGAAATCCTCTTCCAGCCCTTCGATGTAATCCCCGTAAACCTCATAGATCATCTTCTTTGATCAATGCCCCATGAGCCGTACAAGACGGTTAGGATCAATTCTGAGGGTTAATGCCCAGGCTGCAAATGAATGTCTGAGGGAATAGGGAACCTTGTCGCTGATCCCGCTGGCCTTGCCTGCTTTTTTCCAAATGTCTTTACGGAAGTTGGCAGGCCGGAACATGGTGCCGGTTTTGGTGGTCACCAGCATTTCGCCTTTACTTCGTTCCAGGATTACGTCAAGACGTGTCCTGATGGCCTGGGTAATGGGAATCTTCCTGATCCGGTAGAGGGTCTTGGGTGTGTCGTGTTCTACCCCCCTGACGATGGTATGTTGTACCAGGATATAATCAGGCCGAATATCCGATCTTCTTAAACCGGCCATCTCGGAATTGATCATGCCGGTCAGGATCATTAATTCCACTATCGGCTGATACCAGGGATCAACATGTTTCAGGAATTCCATCCATTCATCGAAGCGGAATCCTTCCCGCCTTTTGGCCGGAGCCTTGGGAAGATGCTTTCTCAGGTTTGTGAAGGGATTGTGCATCGTCCAGCGGTATTGGTCACAGGCATCATTCCAGATGGTTCGAAGAGGTATCAGGATGTTCTTGGCCCTGGCCTTGGAAAGCAGTTGTCCCTTCTTTGGCCCTGTTCTCCATTTCAGGGAGGCGATGAAGCGTTGAATCTCAACACCGCTGATCTGGAAGAAGGTCATATCCCCGAAGTGTGGCAGCAACCTGGAATTGATAATCAGCTTGTAATCATCCTTCTTGGTTCCTTCTGGGTAATGGCTCCAGACGTTCTTGAACCATTCCTGAGCGTAGGCAGCAAAAAGGATATCCCTCGGTTCCGGCGAGTATTGCCACCCTTCCAGCTTGGCGAAGTACCCCTTCTCTTCTTCTGATGCACCTGGGAAGGCATCGGCAAAGATCAGCTTCCCGTTATCCCTTCTTTCAATGATACGATCAAGCCACTGCCTGACCTGCTGGCGGTTCTTGGAGGTATCATTCAGGCCGGTGGTTTTCTCCACCCGCTTGTTGAAGTAATAGAAGAGGATATACAGCTTGCGGGAGCCTGCTTTCCTAATGATGGCCCCTTGTTTCTTCTCCTCGTTGTCAAAGAGCATGTCGAGGCGGTCTATCTGTTTCACGGTAGTCTCCATTCCGTTATCCAGTCCCCACCTTCCAAAGTCTGATTATGAGGGCCGATCATGGAGGACGTGTATAATGCCAAAGAACGGTTCCTTGACATTTGGCTTGCCGAGAACAAGAACGAAACCCGATACCTCTACAGCGCCTGGAAAGCCTCTGTGCCGGAGCATGTACTGCGTTACTTTACCGACATCTTTACTGCGTTCGATAACCCCTCTGTGCCAATATAGCTGAGACATTTACCTCCCATTTAATTAGAGTAGAAGGCGGGGAGGTTTTAGACTATGGCCGTACGTATTGTTA
>JAENWA010000052.1 GCA_016650295.1 Desulfuromonadales bacterium
GAGATTCGCCGTTAGTGAGAGAGTCGCCATATACAAAAATGTCATGGGAGAAGTGCGTCCGAAGTTTGGCCAAAAAGCTATCTATTTGATTTTTAAAGAGCATTATTTTCTGTTGACAGATGGATTATAGAATGTCCCCTAAGCCCTAAGAAGGACGCAAAGCAAGAAAGTTAATGATAATAGAAACTTCTGTTAAGTGTAAAATCGGTAGAAGTTTACAATAATAGAAACAAGTGAGGTTTGTACTATTAGAAACTTGTTTACAATAATAGAAGCTTGTTTGTAATACTAGAAACCCGGTCCTGACCGGTCAATAAGAGGTTGAACAAGAAGTAGGATAAAGGTGAAGGAAAATGACGACACGCCATGATATTGCAACATTTATCATTGGAATAGCATCTATCGCCACGATTGCTATCTTGCTAAAAATCAATAGCATGCTTCTGATTTTTATTCAGCTTTTACCTTACTGTATAATTTATCTTAATATTAGAGCCAAAGCTAAAGTATTTGGATATATGATTGGAATAATTTGTGTTGTCTCTGGGTTAGCGATTTACTACGATTTTTATATATCATACATCGTGCCGCCAGACCCTCAGAGTGGAATAGGACTTTTTTGGATGCCATTCATGCAAATAGGTCTTTATTTTTTACTTGTGGCAATTATCAGCGGTTTAGCCAATTTTAGAATAAAGTAGAGCATGCAAGGCTTCAGACATACACATTTGACAAGCCGGTAAAAAACTACAATGGGAATAAAGAGTAAAAGTGACTATTTTTTCATTCTCACTTTTACAACATAGATCGTGAAAAAGGCGAATGTTCAACCAGGCGGCGGCACCCGGTCTCCGCTTCGCTCCGCCGGTGCGCCCCCACGACGTTGAACAAGTAAAAAAACAACGGGGGTTGCGCGATGTTGATGGTGAATGCTTGGGTAGGGAAAAGTGAAATTCATGGACTGGGGCTTAGCGGTCGGTTTTTTTGTCGGGATTCGAGGACCAGCTTACGCCAGAGGGTACATGGCTCTTTCCGTATCTCCAACTGAGTTTTGCGCCAGCTTATTGTATTGTCTATGGCTTGGCGTCGTGCTTGAGCAACATTCCTTCGATCAGTTCCTTGACAGGTCAGCTCTTTCTGCTTTTGATTTTCTGTTTGTGAAAGTCTTTTTGTTTTGCCGTTATGGCACGACGTGGTAGTATTTGTTTATACTACCACAAAGGAGGATATAGTATGCATCTCACAAAAACATCCATAACTCTACCTCATGATCTGTTGCAAGAGGCCAGGTCGATATCAAAAAATGTAAGCGCTTTGATAGCCGATGCCTTGCGGGAATACCTCCATCAACGCAAGGTACAAATGGCGCTGGGGAGCTTCGGCGCTTGGAAAGAGCGTGAAGGAGATAGCAGTGATACGGTAAATTCACTGAGAAAAGAAGAGGATCGGGACTATGCCGGACGTGCTCATTGACACTGACGTAGCCATTGATTTCTTGCGCGGAATGCCGTACGCACAACCATTGTTGACAGGCCTGTGGACTGGCGGGCAGGTTGCATTAAGCGTTTTGTCGGTGTACGAATTGACCGCAGGTATGCGGGACGTAGAGAAGTCCGCAACCAATAATTTCATTGATGCCTGCGTTATTGAACAGGTGACGGTTGAAATTGCAACCAAAGGTGGCGAACTCTATCGTAAGTACCGTGCAAAAGGCATTATTCTGACGTCTCCGGACTGTTTAATAGCCGCTACAGCTCTGGTTAAAAGCTACAAAGTGGCGACTAGAAATGTGAAGCATTATCCGGAAAAAGGAATAGTATTCGCAGTCTGATGACTTCGGTTTCAGTCAAACGTCTTCCTCAGCAAGTGCGCCAGCAACGCGGCCAGGAGCGCCCCGGCCACCGCCAGCGCACCGACCAGCTTATGGGTGTGGCTCTGCTGGTCAAGCGCAGCAAGCGCAGTTTCTATCTTCTTCAATTCGCCCTTGATGCGCGTTGATTCCTCGATTACCTTCTTCACATCCACATTATGAAACAGTGAATGAAAGCGGTTACGGGTCGCGAACAGCTCTTTCTCCATCCGCTCGGTATCGGTGCCCACCTGCTTGAAGGCCATGATCCTGGCATCGATGGCGACGACCATCGCCTCGGTTTCCTGCATGGCACCCCGGATCAGCTTGGCACGCTCATAGCTGTGGCAGCGGCTGCAGGACTTCTCGTTGATCAGCTCCAGCGAGGCCTTGACGATCTGGTGGTTGCCGTGGCAGATGACGCAGTTCGGCCCCCCGCTGGCCAGGGCGCGGCCATGGGCGCTGGACAGGTAATCCTTCAGCACCCCCACATGGCACCGTCCGCAGAATTCCGGTACATTGTTGTATTTCGGCGCGCCCAGAAAGCCGCGATCCTTTTTCATGGCATTGGCGGCATCCCTGGGGTCGCCGCCATGGCAGGCATTGCAGGCGATGCCGTTCTCCGCGTGGACACTCCCCTTCCAGAGCTTTACCGGTTCGCCGTATTTTTCCGGCAGGGCGCTGTGGCAGGTGATGCAGACGATCTCATCGGCCCGAACCGGCGTAACGGCCATCAGGAACAGGGCGCCGCCCAGCAGGCAGCAGGTCACGTATCGCGCTAATGCAGCGGAACTCTTCATGACAGTGGCTGGATGTCTCATGAATAGTGCCCCCATATGGTCAATCCTATCCAAAGCAGCAGCCCTCCGATGGCGCAGAGCAGGAACAGCGGCCGTTTCAGGGGGTGGCACTCCTTGCCCCGGTCAACGAACGGCAGCAGTGCCAGGAAGGTCATGGCGGCCCCCTGCAGCGTGAGACCGATCAGCTCGTTCGGGAAGATCTTCAGGACCTGGTAATTGGCCAGGAAATACCACTCCGGTTTGATGTGTGCCGGCGTCACCAGCGAGTTGGCCGGGATGAAGGCGTCTTTCGGAAAAAAGAGGTAGGGATCGAAAAACACCACCGCCAGGAAGCAGGCCAGATAGATGAAGATTGAGCGCAGGTCTTCCATGGCATAGTTGGGGAAGAAGGGGATCCCGCCCGGATGGTCCTCGTGATGGTAGCTGTCGCCCTGCCATTGATTGGTGGTGTTTTGCAGCCCGAAGGGGGGTGTGGAAACTCCGGTACGCTTGAGGAAGAAGAGATGGGCGCCGATCAGGGCGATCATCCCGGCCGGGATCAGAGCCACGTGCAGGGCAAAGAACCGTCCCAGTGTGGCGGGGCCGACCAGCTTGCTGCCGCGCAGGAACTCGACCAGGGCAGGGCCGACCACCGGTATGGCGTTGGCGCTGTTGGTTGCAACGGTCGTCGCCCAGAAGGAGAGCTGGCTCCAGGGGAGCAGGTAACCGGTCAGGGAGATGCCCTGCACCATGGTGAAGAGGATGAAGCCGGTCAGCCAGTTAAGCTCGCGGGGGCGCTTGTAGCTTCCCATGAACAGCACCGACAGCATGTGCAGCAGGAGCACCACTACCATCGTGTTCGAGCCCACGGCATGGCACATGCGGATCAGCCAGCCGAAGGGCACATCGTTCATGATAGAGGTGACGCTCTTGAAGGCCTTGTCCGCGTCCGGCACGTAATAGATCAGCAGCAGAATCCCCGACAGGACCTGGATGCCGAAAATTACCAGCAGAACGCTCCCCATGGAGAACCAGGTGTTTATGTTGCGCGGCAGAAGATAGCCGGTCAGCTCCTTCTCCACCACTTCGCGGACGCCGACGCGTACATCTATCCAGTCTATAAGCCGTTTAAGCAGTATCATGCAGTCTCCTGGTTTTCAGCCGATACGTATGGAACCGTTGGCCACGGTAAAGGGAAGTTTGGTCAGAGGTTTGGGAGGGGGGCCGGATGTTACGACTCCGTCCGGGGTGTAGTGTCCGGCGTGACAGGGACAGAGAAAGCCCTGTGTGTCCTTTTCCCACTGCACGATGCAGCCCAGGTGGGTACAGACGGCCGACAATGCAACAAGACTTCCATCACGTTTTCTGACCAGCACTGCCGATGAACCGCCATACTCGAAGAACTTTGCTTCACCTTCCGGCACATCCTTTTCCGGGATCTCCACCCTGGCCGTCGCTCCGGAACCGGAACGGGGCGCCAGATAGCGATATACCGGGTAGAGTACCGCCGCCGCGATGCCGGCAACACACCCTCCCAGGCAGATCCCGAGGAATTTTCTTCTGCCGCCCTTCTCCATAAGTCCCCCGAAAATGTTTTTACACTGGTTGTCTGACTTGAATTCTGTGGATAACCAAGTATTCTTTTGATGGACTATATCAGGTCTCGCGGTGATTACAAGATGGTGGTAGTATCATCGCTGCAATCGGCCCGGATTGATGTCCCGATCCCGGTGTATCGCCTGGCTACACACGCTGCAACAAAATACTCATCTGTGTAGTAAAATTACTCAGTAATGTGGGCAAGCTGGAAGAGTGCCGGAACGGTTGAGATGACGGGTTTCCATAACCGGCTGATATTTAAACCTAGTCCGTATGATCTGCCGCAGGGGGCCGGTCTGGCACGTTCCCTGCTATAGTGTTGTGCCCGGCCAGCTCCGGACCGGTATCATTCTAAAAAAATCAAACGTGAAGGTTGTCTATGAAAACAAACCTACCACCCAAAAAACAGGGCCTCTACGATCCACAGTTCGAGCATGACGCCTGCGGCGTCGGGTTCGTAGTGAACATAAAAGGTAAAAAGTCACACGAGATCGTACGGCAGGCGCTGACCGTACTGGTCAATCTGGATCATCGCGGTGCCTGCGGCTGTGAGCCGAACACCGGTGACGGCGCCGGCATCCTCATGCAGATGCCGGATACCTTTCTCCACAAGGTCTGCGCCCTGCTGGGAATGAAGCTTCCCGAACCGGGTCAGTACGGCGTCGGCATGATCTTTACCTCCCCCAATGCGCCGGAGCGCAACAGCGCCCGCCATATCCTGGAAAAAATCCTTCGCGAAGAGAACGTGGAGATCATCGGCTGGCGCGACGTACCGACCGACAACTCCTCGCTGGGAGATACCGCCAAGGCCGGTGAGCCGCTGGTGCGCCAGCTTTTCCTCCAGCGTCCCGCAGAGTGTGCCGACGTTCAGGCCTTCGAACGCAAGCTCTATCTCATCAACCAGCGCGCCACCAACGAGATCCGCCGGGCCGGGGTCGATGAATACTGGTACGTATCCAGCCTCTCCAGCCGGACGATAATCTACAAGGGGATGCTCATGCCGGTGCAGGTTGACCGGTATTTCCCCGACCTGCGCGACCCCGACATGACCAGCGCCCTGGCGCTGGTGCATTCACGCTTTTCCACCAACACCTTCCCCAGCTGGGACCGGGCTCACCCCTATCACTACCTGGCCCACAACGGCGAGATCAACACCCTGCGCGGCAACGTCAACTGGATGAACGCCCGCCAGTCGCTGTTCGAAAGCCCGCTGTTCGGCGATGACATCAAAAAGGCCATGCCGATCATCAATACCAACGGCTCTGATTCGGCCATGTTCGACAACTGCCTGGAACTGCTGGTCATGGCTGGGCGTTCGCTGCCCCATGCCGTGATGATGATGGTGCCGGAACCCTGGGAAAGTCACGATACGATGGACCCGGAAAAGAAGGCCTTCTACGAATACCACTCCTGCCTGATGGAGCCCTGGGACGGTCCGGCGGCGGTCGCCTTTACCGACGGCATCAGCATCGGCGCCGTACTGGACCGCAACGGCCTGCGGCCGTCACGCTACTACGTCACCAGCGACGATCTGGTGATCATGGCCTCCGAAGCGGGCGTACTGCCGGTGGAAGCGGACAAGATAATCCACAAGGGACGCATCCAGCCAGGACGCATGTTCCTGGTGGACACGGCCCAGGGCCGGATTATCCCCGATGAGGAGATCAAACACGAGCTGGCCGGCGCCAACCCGTACGGGAAATGGCTTGAAGAAAACCATATCCTGCTGGCAAACCTGCCCGAGGCGCCTCACGCCCAGGTACCGGATCATTCCTCCGTACTCCAGCGTCAGCAGGCCTTCGGCTACACCTTCGAGGATCAGCGCGTTGTGCTGGGCCCCATGGCCCGCGACGGCGTCCAGCCGCTGGGTTCCATGGGCACCGACACCCCGCTGGCGGTTCTGTCGGACCAGCCGCAGCTGCTCTATAACTATTTCAAGCAGCTCTTTGCCCAGGTCACCAATCCGCCCATCGACCCGATCCGCGAGGAGATCATCACCTCCACCACGACCCTGATCGGCTCCGAGGCCAACCTGCTGCAGCCGAACGCCGCCAGCGCCCGGATGATCAAGCTGGATCACCCGCTGCTCTCCAACGAAGAATTCGAGAAACTGCGCCAGGTTGATTGTCCCGGCTTCAAGGCCGCCACCCTGTCACTGCTCTTCAAGGCAACGGAAGGGGCCGTCGGGCTGGAAAAGGCCATGGAGACCCTGTTTGCGGCCGCCGACACTGCCATCGCAGCCGGCAGCTCGATTCTGGTGCTGTCCGACCGCGGCATCGACAAGGCCCACGCCGCTATCCCGGCCCTGCTGGCGGTTTCCGGGCTGCACCACCACCTGATCCGCTCCGCTACCCGCACCAGGATCTCGCTGGTGCTGGAATCGGGCGAACCGCGTGAGGTGCATCACTTTGCGCTGCTGCTGGGCTACGGCGTCAACGCCATCAATCCCTACCTGGCCTTCGAGTCGCTGGACGACATGATCCAGCTGGGCATGCTGCCGGATATCGATCACAAGAAGGCGGCCAAGAATTTCGTCAAGGCCTCCATCAAAGGGGTCGTCAAGACCATGGCCAAGATGGGCATCTCCACGGTCCAGAGCTATCGCGGCGCCCAGATCTTCGAGGCGGTCGGCCTGCACCACTCGGTGATCGACAAATATTTTACCTGGACACCCTCCCGCATAGAAGGTACCGATCTGAACGGAATCGCCAGCGAATTGCTGGCCCGCCACAAGCGGGCCTATCCCGAGCGGGTTCCGGCCGATCCGGCCCTGGAAGCCGGCGGTGTCTACCAGTGGCGCAAGGACGGTGAGGAGCACCAGTACAATCCGCTTACCATCACCTCGCTGCAGAAATCGGTACGCACCAACGACTATCGGGAATTCA
>JAENWA010000053.1 GCA_016650295.1 Desulfuromonadales bacterium
GTAAATTGCATTCATGGAAGCCTCCTCGTGGTAGTTTGATTTCGGACGGCTAGGCCGGTCCGACCGCTTGCGCTTACAAGCTATTCAATACCACCGGGGGCTTCCATTTCAACTCTTACTTATGCATTCAAACATAATACCAATTCTATTACCGCACTGGAATATTTACAGTTGCACATACATGAGCTAAAAATCGCTCCGATTCTGCCAGCATATCAGCTATATCATGCAAGTCGTCATGAATTATGGCATATCGACCTTCAACGGCGTACGGCGACAGTTCGGTCAATTTTTCCATAAACGGAGGGAGTGCAATCTCATGCTCCTGCGCCAGCTCAACAAGCTCATCAAGATCATGTGTTTTCGGAAATCGAACGGAATGGAATGAAAACAAGGCCTTGATAAGTTTTTCTACGCACTGCTGGATATGAAAAAGCATGATTTCCGGAGCTACATTGTTATTACCCATAACCTCATGCACAAGGGAAATATCCTGCCTGGCTTTCAGAATAAAGACCTTGTATTGTTCAAGGAATGGTCCCTTATCCATAAATAATTCTCCCGTAATTAGCGGCAGCATGTTGGACCGAATTGACTTGATTACGGTAAAAATCGAATTCTTCCTGAGATGTAACAATTACGTCAAAAGATTTTCCTAATCCCCTCAATAACTTACGCGCAGCATTCATTTCATTTATTTTTGATGTCACTGAGTCTTTCACCAGTAACAAGTCGATATCGCTCTCATCGTTTGCAGTGCCCGTTGCATGACTGCCAAACAGGTACATTTTAGTTGGCTTCGTTTGTTGAAGCCGGGAAACGATTTCTTCAAGTAAGCTTTGTTCAATCATGTGTTTAAGACCTCGTGGAATTCCGGGGACATAATACCAATTCTCCAACGTTAAGCCTCTGAATTTCTCTACTATATATTCCACCTTCGCGGCCGATACTCCAAAACAGAGAACCACTTCATACATCACAGGCCCATTACAAGCCGTAACCCGGATTCAATCTTCTGCAATTCCAGCTTTCGTAACTTACCAGCTTTTTCGGTCAGAAAGGACTTGTCCACTGTCAGCACTTGAGACGCATTAGCCACAGAATCTTTTGGCAATCCGGTTTGCACTGATTTCAAAAGGACATTTCCCGGCGCTTCGGCCAGCCTAAGGTTCGTTGTCAGAACAACTACAACTACGGTGTTAATCCGACTTCGGTTAAACTCATCTATTTGAACAATGACAAGAGGCCGACGATATCCAGGTTCCGAAGCCACAGGATTGGGCAGATCCGCCCACCATATCTCACCACGTTTCATCGCCATTCATCCCGACCAATGGATGCGAACTGGGCATTGATTAATTGCGGATCCAGGAAGGATGTCTCCGTTTTATAGACTTGGTTCAGTTTTTCAGTCATCCCTTTGTATTCTGTTCGTGGTGTAACAGGGACAGGCTGTGCCACTAGAAGCTGTTTAAGGTGACGGACTATACGTTCAAGCATCATGACCTGCTCAACCGGGGGAAGTGCCTCGATTTGTTGCTCTATCTGATTTATCGCCATGGACTTCGACATCTGTCTCCCCTTTCACATGATAGTTTATATTCTCTGCATTTTGCCGGCACAGTTCCGGGCAATTTCAGGGACATGGCAATTTCAGGGACATGATATTAAACTCCCGCATCGCCTTCCTCACACCAACGCACCAAGAAACCTGTCAACAGCCATGACCCTGACGCCATCCTTCACAAAATCCACATCACCCTCACCCACAACCTGATAACACCAGGGAATCTCCAGCCGCTGGGCAAAATAGCGGAGATGCTTTGAAACCGCCGTGTCCGAGGTTTTTACCTCCACCGCGAACCACGGCTTGTCATCCATGGTCACCAGAAAATCTACTTCACGCCCTTCCACATCTCTCAAAAAAAACAATTCAGCCCGATAACCATGAGCGTCATACAAAAAATGGCACAGCTTCAGAAGATGCGATGCAACGATATTTTCCAATCGTGCTGCTTCATTGCTGACCTCAGACCAGTCCCACAGATAGAGCTTCGGCTCTTTTCGTAATGACTTTATTTTGGTTGAGGCAAATGGATAGAGCCTGAAATGGTAGTAAAAGCGTTCAAGAACATCCATCCATTGGGAGACCGTCTTGTGTGCTACGTTTAGATCCTCACGCAGAGAGTTAAGTGAGAGGAGTGAGCCGACTCTTTCACGCAAAAGCTCTACCAAAACCTGCAAGGCAGACAGATCACGGATATTTTCGGTGTCACGGATATCCTCTTTCACCAGGCGATCTACTCGCTGGTTGTGCCAACGTCTCAGCGTCCTTTCATCTTTTTTTAAAAAAGGTTCCGGAAAACCGCCAAATTTAAAAAGCTGCGTAAAAACCTCATGGCTCCTTTCGTATGTCGCAAACTTTAATTCGTTCAGAATTGTATAGTTATTTTCAACCTGTAATGCCTCGGCGAGGGAAAAAGGATGGAGACGATAATAGTGGTAGCGCCCCATCAGGGAGTCGCCACCCTTGCGGTAGATGTCCAGGCGGGCGCTGCCGGTTATGAGGATATCAAACCGCTCTTTATAGGTGTCGTACACCCCTTTAACATAGTTTTTCCACTGTTTGTACTTGTGGATTTCATCGAAGATAAGTAATTCGGCGGATGCATCAAAACGTGACGCAAGAATATTCTGCCGATCTTCCCGACTGTCCCAATTCAGGTAGGCACATTTCGCATACTGTAACTTGCCGGTGTCCTTCGCAAAGGTGGTTTTACCAACCTGCCGCGGGCCACCAATGAAGACCATTTTTTCTTTCAGGTCAGCAGTTACCAATTTGTCTAAATATCGTCTTATCTGCATATCATTTATTTTATACCTAAGTCTAAAATAATCTACTTAATATTATAGTACGGTAGAAATTTACGGTAATTTAATTATAGCAAGCAGCACAATCAGACTTACTCATAAACCCGGTTGAGTGCCGAATGAGTTCATTTCGGAACTTCTCCCTCTTCCACCAATTCAATCAGCATCTCCCTCGCCAACTCTTCCCGCTCCAGGTGCTGCAACATATCCTCAGCTTTTTCCATCTCACCAACGCACCAAAAACCTGTCAACAGCCATGACCTTGTCACCAAGCAACATCACCCTCTGCCACTACACCATCTGGCTACATAGTTACCTGAATTTTGGACCGCATAGCACGGACAATCTGCTCTACCAGACAGACATATTCCGGCAGACGCTTCCATATCGACTCTGCCATTTCCTGACGATAGATATGACTGAGTTGATTTCTATCATTGATCGCCCTGATAAGCAGTTCGTATGCCTCATAATCGCAGTGACCTGCTTCAACAAACTCTTTTGCGACCGATTTCGGAGTGATGGCATCGACTCCATCTACCTCAAAAAGGAATACCTGGATTGTTTTCCAAAGCAGCTCGACCGTGAACTCAAATTTCTGAACCTGCCCGGACTTAATATTGTCCGCCACAAGCTCCGGAAACAATGATGGTTCGAGCGTCAGCGCTTCTCGAAAATTTGATAGTGCTGCTTCCAGATCGTTCAGTTTGCGCGTGAACTTTGTTTCCATATAATAACCTCTTTCATGGCAACATCTCTAAAATCGCTGGGTGCCGTATCAATATTCACCAAATCAACATGGTGCGGAATCACGCTCTCTTCCAGCTCTGACAGCAGACGATCTCTGGTCTTAGTGAATACTGACTCACTTAATCCGCTAAAACCGATATCGATATCAGAGCTTCTACGATGTACGCCACGTGCCCGTGAACCAAACAGGAAAATCGTACAATCCAGATTGTCTGTAACTCGAAGTACCAGATCCCGCATCTGGTTCAGATAGTTCGAGTCGATCGTATGATTATCCATAAATAATTCTCCCGTCTTCCACCATCATTCTCGCAACATCCTTCATTCGATATGTTGCCTGCCAGCCAAGTATTCGTGCCGATTTTTCCGGGTTAGCCCGGCTGACCATGATTTCTGACGGGCGCAGCAGCGAGGCATCACTTTCAACGTGATCACGCCAGTCCAGCCCTACACACCGGAAAACTTCAGCCACAAAATCCTCAAGCCTGTTTGTCTCACCGGTGGCGATCACGAAATCATCGGCCTTTTCCTGCTGGAGAATCATCCACATTGCTTCAACATACTCGGGCGCCCAGCCCCAGTCCCTGGCTATTTCAATATTGCCGAGCCTGAGCTTTTCAGGGATACCGTTTGCAATCCGGCAGGCACTCCTTACAATTTTCTGGGTGACAAACCGCTCGGGGCGCAGGGGTGATTCATGATTGAACAGGATCCCGGTGCTGGCGTAAAGGTTATACGCTTCCCGATAGTTGGCAATCTCCCAGAAGGCTGTTGCCTTGGCTACCGCATACGGGCTTCGCGGTCGAAAGGGAGTGTTTTCATCAGCCGGCTGACCACCGGTATTACCGAAACATTCGCTTGAACCGGCATTATAGAGCCTGACCGGGCACTTCATAAAGCGCATCGCCTCAAGAAGATTCAATGTTCCGACGCTGATACTTTCCAGAGTTTCCACCGGCTGATCAAATGAAAGTCCTACCGAGCTCTGCCCCGCCAGATTATAGATCTCGTCAGGCTGAACATTCGTCAACACCTGGAGAACACTCCGGAAATCGTTGAGCGCCATGGAATGACATTTAATTTGATCGCGCAGGCCCAATGTGGCGAGGTTCGAGAAGGTCGCCATCTGGGCGTCCCGCGCGGTGCCGTGAACCTCATAACCTTTCCCCAGAAGAAACCGGGACAGATAGGCGCCATCCTGACCCGAGACTCCGCATATAAGCGCTTTTTTAGCCATTCGTTGTTCTCCATTATTCTACAGCTGACTTCCACGTAATGAAATTCTCGTAACGTTACTCCGCAGCGCCGGCAACAAAAATCCTGCCTTCTGCCACGCCCAAGCTGTGAAGAGCCTGTGTCAGCTCAGCCCTCCGTTTCAGCGATGATATCACGACCGGAGCAGGGACCTCCCGCAGCCCCACGGCTAATGAAACAACAGGCAATCTGAAAAACAGATCCCCCTGCCGTCCGTCGTCCATAACAGCAAGCAACTCAAGACCGGTTTCCTTAAGCGATAAATAGGCGACTTCCGCCACTTCATCCACCCCGCAAAAAACCACCCCGCGCACTCCGGCATCTTCCAGGCGGAGGAACAGATCCAGGTAATCCTGCCGCGCTACGGTATACAGGCTGGTGAAATAACTGAGATGCTGGTAGGCAAGCCGGCTTTTTTCGGCCAGGCCTTGCGGTGTAAGAAGATAGGCATAACGGTTCTGGGGATAATTTTTGATGCGGATGTAACCCTTGGTTACGAAGTTTTTGAGGTAGGAATTAACGAGACCGAGGGCGATGCCCAGGCGTTTTGACAACTCGCGTTGCGATACCGGCTGTTCGTCGGCCACTTCCGAGAGCAGCTGAAACGCCTTGAGATCATCCGGTGCACCATTACTTAGCGTGTTCATCTTTTGAACATACCCCAGCTTAAGCGGTAAATCAAGATTAAATGTGTAAAAACTGAAGGTTGACAGACTGAATGCGGATGAGAGATGAGAGATGAGAGATGAGGGATGAGGGTTGAGAAAAATAATGTACTGAGAGGTTTTTCATCGCTCATCGCTCATCTCTCATCGGTTTCCGAGAGGTTTATTCATCCCTCATCTCTCATCACTCATCCAGCTTTAAAGATCCATCCCCGTAGTAGTGATAACCAGTTTGCCATGCTTGACCCCCTTGACACCGATCAGTTCGTCGGCAATCTGCTTGATGTCCTTGACGACACCACGGATAATCAGAACCTCCAGGCAGTTGTGGGCATCCAGATGTACGTGCAGGGATGAGACTATCTGATCATGGTGGGAATGCTGCTGTTCAGTCAGTTTGTCGGACAGGTCACGCACATGGTGGTTATAGACCAGGGTCACCGTACCGACCGCCTCCTGATCTTCCGCCCCGCAGCGTTCCTCGACCAGTGCAGCCCGGATCAGATCCCGGATCGCCTCGGAACGGTTCATGTAACTCTTCTGCTCGATCAGCTGATCAAAATTTTCCAGTAATTTCTCGTCAAGCGATATGCCGAATCTGACGGTATTTCCCATGGTGTTTCACCTCAGTTTTGGTTTAATTGTGATCTTGAGAAATTTCTTATAGACGATTTCATATCGAATTGAAACCGCTTTATGATAAGGTGGGCACGGTTGCCGGGGTTTCCGGCTGCCGCTATCTCAATATTGGCAGGGTGGTAATGGCACCGATTCTTATTCGAGCAGTCATCTGGATGAACCTGGCACTTATTTTTTATACCTGGGCTGTCTTCAGCGGCAGACGCCAGGGTCCGCACACCCGGCACCTGATCATCTTCGGAATCGGATTGACCTGTGATTTTCTGGGCACCACTCAAATGAACCACTTTGCCCTGTCGTATGGTAAAGCGCCGGAGTGGCATAATATCACCGGCATCGCCTCCCTGGGAGGAATGGCGTTTCACTTTCTGTTGGCCCTGATTGCATCAGTCATGGGGAAATCCGAGGCTGTCAACCGGGTCTTTCATCGAGTCAGCCTGACTATCTATACCTGCTGGCTGATCGCCTTCTTCAGTGGAGCCATTTCCGGCATGCTGCGTATGCATCACTGAATACCTACCCCCGCTGGTATCCAACCTGTCCCTGCTTTGGATGTTCCGCTATCCGTGCCATCCCCGTATTATCGCTCTTGACACCTAATACATTATATTGCATAACACTCGTGTTACTAATTATCATTTCGTGTCATCCAACCCTTAAAGGGTTTTGTCATGCATATGGCCGAATGAGCCCGCAACCGACGTTACGATTCTGACCGGGGTTACCTTCAGATTACCGTAAAAAACAGCGGCGCCCTTCAGAACAAAGGACACCCCCATGGCTTCGCTACATAGTGCGGTTCTTGATCTCAGACGCCTGGAACTGATGGCCAACGGAGATTCAACGATTCACCGCCTGGATGCACGGGCTAAAGTTCTGGTGACGCTGGTTTTCATCATCTGTGTCGTATCATACACGCGCTACGAACTGGCGGCCCTGTTCCCCTTCTTTATATTTCCCGTTGTCATGGTCTCTCTGACCGGCATCCCGCCGTTGTTCATCATCGGGAAGCTCGCTCTGCTCTGCCCGTTTGTATTGGCCATGGGGCTGTTCAACCCGGTTTTTGACCGGGAAATCCTCGTGCAACTTGGTACGTTGGGGATTTCCGGCGGATGGATATCCTTCGCTTCCATCCTGACCCGCTCCATCCTGACGGTCGGGACCGCCTTCATCCTGGTCGGGACCACCGGGTTTACGGCTGTCTGCCGGGCGCTTGAGCGCCTGGGGATGCCGCAGGTCTTTGCCGTACAACTGCTCTTCCTGTACCGCTACATCTTCGTCCTGACCGAGGAGTCGGGCCGGGCTTCACGGGCACGGGAGCTGCGTTCCTGCGGCAAAAAGGGGCTGGGAATACGCAGCTTCGGTTCCATGACCGGACACCTGCTGCTGCGAACCTGGCAACGGGCGGAACGCGTCCATATGGCCATGCTGGCACGGGGATTCAGCGGAGAGTTCCGCACCCACCACGTTTCCCGATTCGGCTGGGCTGAAATCACGTTCATAACCGTCTGGTCAGGGCTCTTGATCTTCATGCGCATTTTCAACATCCCGCATCTGCTCGGGGCACTCCTTGCAGGAAGTATTTCATGAGCCATCATATCGTTCAGGTCAAAGGACTGCGCCACATCTATCCGGATGGCACTATCGCCCTGCAGGAGGTCTCGTTCCTGATCCACCACGGAGAATCGGTAGCCATCATCGGCGCCAACGGCGCCGGTAAATCCACACTCCTGCAGCATCTGAACGGCTATCTGACACCGACGGCCGGTGATATCAACATCGGCGATTTTCCGCTTACCAGGGCAACCCTGCCGGATATCCGTCGCACCGTCGGCATGGTCTTCCAGGACCCGGACGATCAGCTTTTCATGCCGACCGTTTTCGA
This sequence comes from Desulfuromonadales bacterium, assembly GCA_016650295.1. Lineage (GTDB taxonomy): Bacteria > Desulfobacterota > Desulfuromonadia > Geobacterales > Pseudopelobacteraceae > CAIPTY01. The sequence goes on from JAENWA010000053.1 coordinate 8,065, forward strand.
CGATGTCGCCTTTGGGCCGTTAAACCTGGGGCTGAGCGGAAGCATCCTGGAGCAGCGGGTAGAGGAGTGTCTCAGCCGGGTCGGAGCCGCCCATCTCAGGGACAAACCGCCCTATCACCTGTCGGGAGGAGAAAAAAAACGGGTAGCAATCGCAACTGTCCTGGCCATGTCGCCCGACATCCTGGTCATGGATGAACCGACCAGCGGCCTCGACCCCCATGCCCGACGGCAGTTGCTGGCGCTTTTGAAGGATTTCAGCCACACCAAGATTTTTACCAGCCACGACCTGGACATGGTATTTGAACTCTGCGAAAGAACGATCATTCTCCATGAGGGTTTGGTCAAAGCCGACGGACCTACCAGGGAGATTTTCAACAACGCGGATCTTTTGGCCGAGTGTTGCCTGGAAAAGCCCTTCTCCATGCAGAACTGCGCCGCCTGCGGCAGGCCGAAAACAGGCCTATGAAAAAACCCTGACAAGTTTAACCTGTCAGGGTTCGGGAATCCGGTGATGTTTTAAGCAACCGCTCCGGCCTTATTTCAGGTAGCCGAATTTTTTCATACGGTAGCGGAACGCATCAATGCCGAGATTCAATTTCTTGGCGGCCTTTGACTGATTCCATTCAGTAATTTCAAGGGCCTGCCGGATAAGCTCCTTCTCTACCTCTTCAATATCGATACCTTCCGGCGGCAGGTGAAAGGCCGACATGGTGCCGCCTCCCTGGGCGGATGCCCTGGTGACGATCTCGTGCGGCAGATGCTCAAGCTGCAGGGTATCATCATTACCGAGGATGATGGCGCGCTCTATCACGTTCTTCAGCTCGCGCACATTACCCGGCCAGCTGTAGTCAAGCATCATGCGCTCGGCCACGCCGGAGACTCCCTGGACCTTCTTGTTAAAATCCCTGTTATACACCTCTACAAAATGGTTGGTCAGTGCAATGATATCTTCCGTGCGCTCGCGCAGCGGGGTCAGGAAGATGGGGATTACCTGCAGACGGTAATACAGGTCATTACGGAAGGTCTTATCCTCGATGGATTTCTGCAGGTCCTTGTTGGTTGCGGATATGATCCGCACATCCACCGTATAGACACGTCCGCCGCCGATCCGCCGGAAGGAGCGGTCCTCCAGGAAGCGCAGCAGCTTGGCCTGCATGCCCATCTCCATATCGCCGATCTCATCCAGAAAGACCGTCCCGCCGTCGGCCAGTTCAAAAAGACCCTTCTTGGTGGCCTTGGCGTCGGTGAAGGCGCCTTTTTCATGTCCGAAAAGCTCGCTTTCCAGGAGTGTGGCCGGTACTGCCGCACAGTTGATGGCGATAAACGGCTTTTCCGCACGATTGGAACTGTAGTGGATCCATTTGGCCACCAACTCCTTGCCGGTGCCGGACTCGCCCTGCACCAGCACCGTTGAGGCCTCGCTTCTGGCAACCTTTTCCAGCACCTCCAGCAGGTATTTGGTCTGGCGGCTGCTTCCGATTATATTGGGCGCCGTCTTCTTGGTTTCGGTACGAAGCCTGACGACCTCCTGCTTCAGATCCGAGTTTTCCAGCGCTTTCCTGATGATAATGGAGAGTTCATCCAGGTTGAAAGGCTTGCTGACGTAATCGTAAGCACCCAGGCGCATGGCATTGACGGCGGTTTCCAGGCCGCCGTGGGCCGTCAGCATAATGACGGTGATCTCCTCATCAAACTCCTTGATTCTTTCCAGCACCTCTATGCCGCTGATACCGGGCAGCTGTATATCCTGTAGAACAAGGTCGGGCTGCTGTTCACGCACCAAGCGCAAGGCATCCTCACCGGTCCCGGCCGTGATAACCTCATAACCCTGCTTTTTCAGATTCTGTTCCAGCGACCAGCGAATCAGGTGCTCGTCGTCAACAACCAGTATCTTGTTAAGTTTCATCTTCTCTCCTGAGCGAATCGATCTCGTGTGTGTTACAGGCCGGAAGCTCAACGGTAAATATGGTCCCGTGACGATCATCACTGCTGACCCGGATATCTCCGTCATGCAGTTTGATAAGTTTGCAACAGATCGGCAGCCCCAGCCCGGTCCCCTGGGCTTTCGTGGTAAAGAACGGGGTAAAGATCTTCTCCAGTACCTGGGGCGGGATGCCGGAACCGGTGTCCGCCACATCGATGCTGACATACTCGCGGCCCTGACGCATGACCGTGCCGGTGGTGATGGTCAGTGTGCCCCCCCCGGCCATGGCCTGAAAGGCATTCAGAATCAGATTGAGAAATACCTGCTGCATCTGCTTGCCGTCGGCATAGACCGGAGGGAGATCAGGCGCCAGGTTGATCTCTTTCTTGATATTCATGACGCTGCGATGCTGCGAGGCAAACTTGCAGGTTGTCTCCAGAATATAATTGATATCAATGCAGGTAAGTTCGGGCAGCGACGGTTTCCCGAAAAAGAGCAGATCGTTAACCGTCTTGTCCAGACGCTGGACCTGCTGGAGCACCTCGCCCAGAATCGCGTTGCGCGGGTCAGCCACCGTGATGTCATCTCTGATGATGGATAGTGCGGCCGAAATCCCTGCCAAGGGGTTCTTGATCTCATGGGCGATACCGGCGGCCATCTCACCTATGGAAGCCAGTCGGTCAGCCTGCTCCAACTGCTGGAAGTGAAACTGCTCCAACTCAGTTTTGGCGGCATCCAGACGATCCACCATGGAGTTGAAGCTGTCGATCAGGCGGCCGATTTCATCATTTCGGTGATAGTCGATACGAACATTCAAGTCGCCTTTTTCCACCTGCGACATTTTCTCTATCATCCTGTCCAGCGGCTTCTTGACGAAGTTATGCAGGATAAACAGGATGGTTACGGCCAGAAAAAGGGTAATCGCTACGGAAGATGCAATAAAGATGCGGGACGCCTCCAGCATCTGCGCCTGGGTACGTTTGAGTGAATAATTGATATTGAGGATCCCGATCACCCTGGCTTTGCTGCCATGGCAGGTATGGCAGACCGGTTCGTTGTATATCGGCTTGACCATGGAGAGCACATCGCCGTAAGGCGGGAGGTCGAATATGCCGTAATTTTTAGGGGTCTGGTAGAGATTGTAGTCGTTGGCGTTAACGGCCCGGCCGACCTCGGAGGCGTTGGACGAGCGCAGGATGACGCCCTGGGGATGGAAGATGCGTACGCCGACCAGCTGGTTGTGTTGTCCGACCATGGACAAAATGGTGCTGACATCCTGGACATTGCCCAGGTGCATGGTGTTATAGATACTGCTCTCGACGGTGTGCAGCAGCAGTTCGGCGCTCTCGCGGGCGCTTTCAATAAGTTGTGATTGCTGGTGGCGGACGTTGAAGGTCGCAAACATGAAGATACCGCCGACCAGCAGGGTAATAGTCGTCACGATGATGCGGGTTGTCAGGCTCTTGAACATGAAATCATTTCCCTTGCAGCAACCGGCAGTTTCAGCAATCGTTCAATCAATACACATTCGGGTAGATCGGCTGAAGGCTGAAGGAAAGCAACACCTTAAACGCAGTATAGCAACCCTCACTTACTCACTCAACATCGACAGAAACTCGAAACAACACCTCAACCCGGATGCACCTATTCTTCAGCCTTCAGCCTTCAGCCTTCAGCCTAACCACCTGAATTATTTCCCTATTTTTTCACATTCGCGCCGAAAAAGTTGAGAATGGCGTCATCGATATTCACAACGTCTTTCGCCGGCTTTTCGGCAGGCTGAGGTGCTGCGGGGGTGACTGGCGCGGCCTTTGTGACGGGCATATCAAAAAGAAGTGAAATGTCGGATGTGGCGGAATCGGGCCGGGATACGGCGGATACAAAAATATCGTCAATCCGCCGGGCTCCGGGTACTTCTTCCGGTTCAAGCGCGGGGATCGCATAGTTTTCCAGGAGCGGTGCATTGATCGAGAAGGCGCGCTCATCGAACTCTCCCGACTTGAGCCGCCGCATCAGCTCCTTGTGCTGAGCTTTCATCAGCTCTTCCACCACCGACTCAAGATTCTCCATCATGAGTATGTCGGCATAGCTGGTCTTCTTGGAACAGAGAATCACACCTCCGCGATACAGCAGTGTGATGATATGCGGATTATTGACCCCGCTGTCCTCGGTCTGGACGTGGAAGATCTCTCCCTTGTAGACAATATTGTGATTATAGCCCAACACCATATGACAACACCCGGTACGCGAAATGACGTTATTTTTTCAATCTATCACAAATACTCAAATGGATGCAACGGGTTATGCGGACAGACTACAAGTCATTCCGGTTTCAAATCAAAGATGCTGTCAAGGCGGCGAGGACTGAGGCGATGAAGGTGTACAAATAGTACATTGAGGAGCCGAAGACGAGCCAACAAAGATGGCGCTTTGATTTGGAATTGGAATCAGTCGGCAACAGCCAGGAGCTGTTTTATCCTGGCCACCGCCTCCATGGCATCCCGGGCATACAGGTCGGCGCCGATCCGGTCGGCATATTCCTGGGTGACGACCGCACCCCCGACCATGGTAAAGGTCTTGACCCCGGCCGACTTGAGTTTCTTGATGACATTGTCCATCTCCGACATGGTCGTGGTCATCAGGGCCGACAGGCCGACGGCCTGGACGTCAAATTCCCTGGCCTTGGCGATTATCGTGGCAGCCGACACGTTCTTGCCGATGTCGAAGACCTCGAAGCCGTGATTCTCCAGCAGGGTGCAGACGATATTCTTGCCGATGTCGTGGATGTCGCCTTCCACGGTGGCCATCAGGATCCTCCCGCGACTCTCGAAGGCCTGCCCATTCATCTCCTCTTTCAGCCGGGCAAATCCGGCCTGCATGGTGTCGGCCGACTGCATGACCTGGGGCAGAAAGAAGATGTTCTTCTCGAAACGGCGTCCGACCTCCTCCAGACCCGGCAGAAAGCCTTCATTGCTGACCTGCATGGGCGTCAGCCCCTGGCTGAAGGCCTCCTCCACCAGTGCGACAATGCCGTCCTTGTCACCATTGATGACGGCCCGAGTCAGTTGTTCACGGATGGAGAGCGGCGCATCGGAAACAGGGGCCTGCGGCGCGCCGGCAGCCGCTTCGCCGCGGTAGGCCTCGATATAGACCGCGGCTTGGTGATCGCGGTTGAGCAGCACCATGGCGGAACGCCAGGCGTCCATCATGGCCTTGTCCTTGGGATTGATGATGGCGGCATCCAGACCGGCCGCCATGGCCATGGCAAAGAAGGCCGAGGAGATCAGGGGGCGCTGCGGCAGACCGAAGGAGATATTGCTGACCCCCAGCACGGTGGACAAACCCAGTTTTTCCTTGACCAGCCGGATCGTGCGCAGGGTCTCCGCGGCCCGTTTCTGTTCGGCGCTGACCGTCAGGGTCAGGCAGTCGATAATAATGTCGGCATCGGGTATGCCGTGACGGCGGGCCGCGTTACGGATACGGCGGGCAATCGCCAGCCGCCCTTCGGCGGTGTCGGGAATGCCCTTGTTGTCCAGGGTCAGGCCGATCACGGCCGCACCGTATTTCCTGGCCAACGGCAGCACCCGACGCAGGCTCTTGGGCTCTCCGGAAACCGAATTGATCAGCACCTTGCCGTCAGCGGCCTTCAAACCTCGCTCCAGCGCGGCCGGGCTTGAAGAGTCCAGCACGACCGGCACACCGGCGGCGGAGCTGACGCAGAACACGGCCCGCTCCATGGCAGCCGGTTCGTCAATCCCCGGCGCACCCACGTTTATATCCAGCAGGGTGGCACCGGCCTGGACCTGTTCCAGAGCTTCGCGCCGGATGTAGGCCACCTTGCCGTCATGCAGTTCCTGGGAGTACAGTTTCTTCCCGGTGGGATTGATGCGCTCGCCGATTATGGCGGTCTTGTTGCCTCCGCCAACCGCAGTCCAGCCGGCGCGACTGGAAAGCAGGGTCACGCCGGTGGTTTCCGTCCGCTGCTGCCAGCCGGACTGTTGGCCGGCCAGGGCCTCTTTCATGGCGCGGATGTGGACCGGCGTCGTGCCGCAGCAGCCGCCGATCACCCGCACGCCACAGCCGATCATACGCTCGTGGTAGGCGGTCATCTCGGCCGGGGTGCCGGGAAAGATGGTCTTACCGTCTATCAACTGCGGCAGACCGGCATTGGCCTGGGAGATCAGCGGCAGATCCGTAACCTTTCGCATGCGGCAGAGTATGTCATAAATGCCGTCCACACCCAATCCGCAGTTGGATCCGACCATATCGGCCCCGGCGGCGGTCAGGGTTATGGCGGCAGCCTCGGGCGACGTGCCCAGTACCGAGCGGCCATTGTCGTCAAAGGTCAGCATGGCGATAACCGGTATGCTGGCGGAAACCTCGCGAATGCCGATCAGAGCCGCCCGGCATTCCTTGATATCCAGAAAGGTCTCCAGGCTGATCAGGTCGGCGCCGGCCTCAACCAGCGCCTGGGCCTGTTCACGGAAGGCGGACTTCATCTCATCGAAGGAGACCTCGCCCAACGGTTCGACGAACTGCCCGGTCGGTCCGATGGAAGCCCCAACGTAGGCCTTGTCCCCGGCCTCGCTGCGGGCGATCTCCACGGCCCGGGCGTTGATCTCGGCCAGACGCCCTTCCAGCCCGTAGTGAGCCAGCTTGAAACGGGTGCCGCCAAAGGTATTGGTGATGATGATATCGGCGCCGGCCGCCACATAGGCGCGATGAACCGAGGCAACGGTCTCCGGCATGGTCAGGTTGAGTTCCTCCGGCGACTGACCGGGCTTCAGGCCCCGCTCCTGCAGCATGGTGCCCATGGCCCCGTCCAGGATCAGAACCCGTTCGCGGATGGCTTCCAAAAATGGTTTCATGGATGTCCTTTCTTTGCAGCCGCCGCCGGAGATGTTGCCGGCACGGCAGACTTCGTTGCTGCCGGTTCCTGCTCCAGCGAATAGTCGGGTACCAGCGGCTCACTCAGCTCCAAGTGGTTCAGGTTCGCCTTGGCATCCCCCTCGACCGTGATCCTGACCCTGGCAATCTGCGGGTAGTTGACGCAGACCGTATTGACGATCGAATAGACCGCCAGCATCTCCGCCGAGCTTCCGACCGGCATGTCGCTGACAAACGGCCTGGTCAGATCAACGACAGCCAGGTCGCCTTCCAGACGCACACCGCTGACCGCGGCAGCCTCCGGCAGGGCTTCATTCAGGTCGCCGACCGGGCCGCTGAACAGTTCATCCAGCAGATCTTTTACACATTCGGCGGTGTCGCCGCACGAATCGAGCTCACGGGCTTCACGGGCCAGCCTGGTGCCGTCAGCCACAAAAAAAAGCACCCCCTTGCGGGCGGCGGCCGGTTGATTGACCTGCGGTATCGGCCGCAGCTCGCGGCTGTTCTGCATCTTCTTCCAGATCAACCCGCCGAAAACCATTGCGACGATCGCAAAGGGAATCAAGAGGCTGATGTTCATTTTCCTGCGACGGTTCGGTGCCATATGAATTAACCTTCCTCACCATCCTGATCGAGATTCACCTGGTAGACATCCCCCAGACGCCCTCCCAAGAAACGGTTGCCCACCCGGATGAAACCGGCCGGTATGTCGCTTACATAATAGTGATGATTTCCGATTTCGGATGCCGGTCGCAACAGTTTCTTCTGACGGAGAATTCCGGCCACGGTCCGGGCGGTTTCAGCGGCCGAATCCACCAGTGTGACCCCGGACCCCATGGTCTCGGCGATAATCTGCTTGAGCAGCGGGTAATGTGTACACCCCAGGACCAGTGTATCGACACCGGCGTCTTTCAGTTCCTGCAGGTAATTCTGAGCCGTCAGGCGCGCCACCTGGTTATCGGTCCAGCCTTCCTCGGCCAGCGGGACAAACAGCGGGCAGGCCCTGGTCAGCACTTCTGCAGCCGGATTGAGCCGTTTAATGGCACGGGTGTAGGCGCTGCTCCGGATGGTGCCGCTGGTGCCGATAACGCCGATGCGGCCGCTTGTGGACACCTCGACCGCCCTGCGGGCGCCCGGCTCGATCACCCCCACCACCGGAATCGGAAAGTGACGTTTGAGGCTGGGAAGGGCCACCGCCGAAGCGGTGTTGCAGGCAACCACCAGCAGCTTTATATCGCGCCGGATCAGAAACGAGGTAATTTCGTGCGCATAACGGGTAACGGTTTCGGGCGATTTGGTGCCGTAAGGTACCCGGGCCGTATCTCCGAAATAGATGGTATCTTCCTGGGGCAGCTCCTTGATCAGTTCACGCTGAACGGTAAGGCCGCCAACTCCGGAATCAAATATGCCGATCGACTGCCAGGACACTAGAATGAATTCTCCTCACCCTGATAAACCGGGATAGTGTGTCAGCCCGAGCTGAGCTTTGTTTGAACTTGGAATTATATACTTTTTCCCGGCAGGGAAGCAAGCCATTTGACGGACTTATTCGGACCAGGAACATCGGAAATCGTAATGAATTGTCCTTGACAAACGACGGGGTGCTGATTACTTTATAAACAGAATTAGCACTCTGCACCAGTGAGTGCTATTTTTTTGAGGTTTTATCCATGAATTTTGACTTATCAGCTCGCAGCAGGCAGATTCTCGAGGCCATCGTCGAGGACTACATCGCCACCGCGGAACCGGTCGGCAGCAGCGCCGTGGCACGTCGTCACGCCCTGACGCTTTCGTCAGCCACGGTCAGAAACGTCATGTCACACCTGGAGGAGATGGGCCTCTTGACATCCCCGCACACCTCGGCCGGCAGGATACCGACGGAAAAGGCCTATCGTTTCTACGTCGATTCGCTGGTAGGACTCCGTCAGATCAGCCGTGAGGAGAAGAATAACATCATCCGGCGCTGCCGCCAATCCGGGGCAGGGCTTCCGGAAATCCTCAAGGAAACCAGCCGTACCCTCTCCTCTTTGTCCAATTATGTGGGTATCGTCGTAGCGCCCAGTTTCACATCCGACATTTTCCGCCAGATCGAGTTCATCCGCATCGGAACCCACCGGGTGCTGGCAATCCTGGTTTCCACCAATGGCCTGGTACAGAATCGCCTGGTTGAAACCAACGAAGATATCCCTGAAAATGATCTGCTCCGGATGAGCAATTATCTGAATGAGCTCATGCAGGGATTGACGATCTCCCAGGCCCGTGCGCGGATTCTGGCTGAGATGAAAAATGAAAAGGTGCAGTATGACAGCATGATGTCACGAGCCCTGCAAATCAGTGAACAAGCGGTCACAACCGGAGGAGACGAGATATTCCTGGAAGGCCAGGCGCGCATCCTTGACCAGCCCGAGTTCAGCGATGCGGCCCGCATGAAGGATATCTTCCGGGCCTTCGAGCAGAAGGGACAGATGCTCCAGCTCCTGAGCCGCTGCATGAACGCTGACGGCGTACAGATCTATATCGGTTCGGAAACCCCGGTCAGTCTGTCGGCCGGAGTGAGCCTGATCACATCGCGTTTCATCACCCCGAACAAGACCGTCGGGCTTCTGGGTGTGATCGGACCGACCCGAATGGGGTATTCCACTGTTATCCCCATGGTGGATTACACCGCCCGGCTGGTAAGCCGGCTGCTTTCAGAGACATAATTATACCAGCAAAGGACATTACGAGATGAAACACAAAGATACCGAAGAATTGAAAACCAACGAAACGGAAACATCGGAAGAGACCGCGCCGGCGCTTGAAAATGCCGCGCAAGAACCTTCTGTCGAGGAACTGCTGGCTGCCAAGGAAAAAGAGTGCCGCGAAAACTGGGACCGTTTCCTGCGGGAGCGGGCCGATCTGGAGAACTACCGCAAACGTGTCAACAAGGAAAAGGAAGAGCTGCTCAACTACGGCAACAAGTCTCTGATCGAGGACATCCTGCCGGTGCTCGACAGCCTTGAGCGCGCCCTGGCCCATGCCTCGGAGGACGGACTCGGCGCCCTGGTGGATGGTATCCGCATGACCCACGGCATGTTGCTGGCATCGCTGAAAAAATACGGCGTCGCTCCGGTGGAATCCGCCGGAGCCGCCTTTGATCCGGCCTTCCATCAGGCCATGGCCCAGGTGCCGACCGACGAGTATCCGGCCAACACGGTCGTGGAAGAGTACCAGAAGGGCTATCTGCTCAAGGAGCGCCTGTTGCGTCCGGCCATGGTCACCGTCGCCACCGCGCCGAAATAATTTTTCCGATAGACCTTGTTTTTTCAAGCAACGCTTACTAGCTTTATGGATAGCAGAATAGAAAAGGAGGATGAACAGTTATGAGTAAAGTAATCGGAATTGACCTGGGTACCACCAACTCCTGCGTTGCCATCATGGAGGGCGGTGAACCTATTGTTATCGCCAACTCCGAGGGAAGCCGCACCACTCCGTCGATGGTGGCCATCTCCGACAGCGGCGAACGTCTGGTCGGACAGCAGGCCAAGCGTCAGGCAGTCACCAATCCGGAGAACACCCTCTATTCCATCAAGCGCCTGATCGGCCGCAAGTTTGATTCTGATGCGGTCAGGAAGGACATCGCCATCTCCCCCTTCAAGATCGTCAAGGCCGATAACGGCGACGCCTGGGTTGAGGTGCGCGACAAGCGCTATTCCGCCCCCGAGATCTCGGCCATGGTACTGCAGAAGATGAAAAAGACCGCAGAGGATTACCTGGGAGAGAGCGTGACGGACGCGGTCATTACCGTGCCGGCCTATTTTGACGACTCCCAGCGCCAGGCCACCAAGGACGCCGGCAAGATCGCCGGCCTGAACGTGCTGCGCATCATCAACGAGCCGACCGCGGCGGCCCTGGCCTATGGTCTTGACAAGAAAAAGGACGAAAAGATCGCCGTATTCGACCTGGGTGGCGGAACATTCGACGTTTCCATCCTGGAACTGGGCGACGGAGTGTTCGAGGTTAAATCCACCAACGGTGACACCTTCCTGGGGGGCGAAGACTTCGACCAGCTGATCATCGACTGGATCGCCGACGAGTTCAAAAAAGACCAGGGCATCGACCTGCGCGGCGACAAGATGGCCCTGCAGCGCCTGAAAGAAGCGGCCGAGAAGGCCAAATGCGAACTGTCCACCTCCGTGGAAACCGACATCAACCTGCCCTTCATCACCGCCGATGCCTCGGGTCCCAAACACCTGACCATGAAACTCTCCCGTGCCAAACTGGAGTCGATCTGTGCCGCGTTGCTGGCCAAACTGGAAGGTCCCTGCCGCACGGCCCTGAAAGACGCCGGTCTCTCCGCCAGCGAGATCGACGAGGTCATCCTGGTGGGCGGCATGACCCGTATGCCGGCCGTGCAGAAAAAGGTCGAGGATATCTTCGGCAAGGTTCCCAACAAGGGCGTCAACCCGGATGAAGTCGTCGCCATCGGCGCCGGCATCCAGGGCGGCGTCCTCAAGGGCGATGTCAAGGATGTCCTGCTGCTGGACGTAACGCCGCTTTCCCTGGGCATCGAGACCCTGGGCAGCGTTATGACCAAGCTGATCGAAAAGAACACCACCCACCCCTGCCGCAAGAGCCAGACCTTCTCGACCGCCGCCGACAACCAGCCGGCCGTCTCCATCCATGTCCTGCAGGGTGAACGCGAGATGGCCACCAGCAACAAGACCCTCGGCAACTTCGAACTGTCCGGCATCCCGCCGGCACCGCGCGGCGTACCGCAGGTCGAGGTAACCTTCGATATCGACGCCAACGGCATCGTCCACGTTTCCGCCAAGGACCTGGGTACCGGCAAGGAGCAGTCCATCAGCATCACCGCTTCTTCGGGCCTTTCCAAGGAAGAGATCGACAAGATGGTGCGGGACGCCGAGGCCCACGCCGACGAGGACAAGAAAAAACGTGAAGTCATTGAAGCCCGCAACCATGCCGATAGTATGGTCTACAGCACCGAAAAATCGCTGAAAGAGTTTGGCGACAAGATCGACGCGGTAGAAAAAGGGAACATCGAGAACAAGCTGACCGAACTGAAAAAGATCATGGAAGGCGAGGATGCCGAGACCATCAAAAAGGCCACCGATGAGCTGGCCCAGTCGGCCCACAAGCTGGCCGAGGCGATGTATGCCAAGGGACAGGGGGGCGAAGGCGAAGCAGCGGGCGACGCGGAACATGCGGGAGCCTCAAAACCCAAGGACGATAATGTCGTTGATGCTGATTTTGAAGAGGTCAAGGACGACAAGAAAAAATAAAGATGAGGGATGAGGGATGAGGGATGAAGGATGAAGGCTTTTCTCATCTCTCATCTCTCAACAAGAATCTAATCATCTCTCAACAAGAATTTACTCATCTCTCATCGTGGTAAACGAACTTATTTTATGCGACGGGCAGCGCTCCATTTCGGGGTTGCTGCTCGTTGCATTATCAAGGACACTATTTTGGCAAACGGCGAAAAAAGAGATTATTACGAGATACTCGGTGTACATCGGAACGCTCAGGAAATCGAGATCAAGAAGGCCTTCCGCAAGCTTGCTGTCCAGCATCACCCGGACAAGAACCAGGGCGACAAGGAGTCCGAGGAGAAGTTCAAGGAGGCCACCGAGGCCTACGAAGTGCTCTCCGATGCCCAGAAACGGGCCCAGTATGACCAGTTCGGCCGTGCCGGTGTTTCGGGCGCAGGTGGCTTCTCCGCAGGCGGCTTCGGTGCCGGCACCCCCTTCGGCGATATCTTCGGTGACATATTCGGAGACATCTTCGGCAGCGGAGGCGGCGGACGTGGACGGGCTCAGGGGCGGCGAGGCGACGACCTGCTCTATAACCTGGAGGTCAGCTTCGAGGAAGCCGCTTTCGGCGCCGAAAAGAAGTTCGACATTCCTTTCGCCAAGCGTTGCGGCACATGCAGCGGTTCCGGAGCGAAACCGGGCACGGAACCCAAGACCTGTCCCACCTGCCGAGGCACCGGCCAGGTGCGCTTCCAGCAGGGATTTTTCAGTGTCAGCAAAACCTGCGGGCAATGCAACGGCGAAGGCAAGGTGGTGGAAAGCCCCTGCCCTGACTGCCGCGGCAAAGGAAGTACCAGGGACACCAAGACCCTCTCGGTCAAGGTGCCGGGCGGCGTCGAGACCGGAACACGACTGAAGATGACCGGCGAGGGGGGCCAGGGTAAAGGCGGACCCAGCGGCGACCTGTATATCGCCATCAGTGTACGGGAACACGCGCTGTTCCAGCGTGAAGACAATAATGTGATCTGCGAAATTCCGATCAGCTTCATCCAGGCCGCACTTGGCTGCGAGATCGAGGTGCCGACCCTGGACGGCAAGGTTGCGCTGAAGATCCCCGAAGGCACCCAGTCCGGCAAGGTCTACCGGCTCAAGGGCAAGGGCATACCTTCCCTGCAGGGCTACGGACGGGGCGACCAGATGGTGGTGGTGCGGGTTGAGACGCCTTCCAATCTCAACAAGAAACAGAAAGAACTGCTGGAGGAATTTGCCCGGATCAGCGGCGAGGACATCCACCCCATGAAGAAGGGATTTCTGAACAAGGTCATGGATTTTCTGAGCTGATACCAGCTACGCGAAAATTGGTATACTACCTGTGCCGGGGGCGTGATGATTACGCCCCCTTCATTTCTCTTGATGATCCCACCAATATGATTTATTATTCATCGGCCCGACTACGAACAGGAGCGGAGCACGCTGATGGAAAAACAACAGCTTATCGAAAAGACAACCGAGGTACTGCGTCCGTTCGAAACCTCAAGCCTGATGACGACCATGCAGACGTTGACGATCAATCAGATTTTCACCCATCCACTCGTGCTGATCATTATCATCGGCTGCCTGTTTTTCGGGGTGTGGAAAAAATCCATACCAGTGCTGCTGACATTGTTTTTTCTGTTCGCAATGATCGTATTCATGCGTTACGCCATGCCTGCCCCCGGACAGGAACTGTCCCTGTCAACCGTTCTTCCGTTCGTGGGAGCCGGGCTATTTATCGGCGGCGTCATTATCTATATCACCATGATAAAATCCTGACTAATCGAAGGAAGAGACTGCACACATGAAATTTCAGAAGCGCGACTGGTTATTTGTAGCGATAGTTGTCATTGTACTGGCGGTATTCTATGCCATTTCCGGCAATGAGAAGACCAAGACCGTCCCTAAAAATGCCGATCATCAGAAGTTTCACGATATGATCAAGGCCGGAAAAACCAAGAAAGAGGTCGATCCGCTCTGCGAAGCGTGCCATGATGGCGTAAAGATCTCCTTCCCGAAGGATCACCCCGCCAAGCCGGGCGGTCAGCCCATGCGCTGCCTGTTCTGCCACAAGATCAAGCTCTGACAGCTAGGAGCCTGTCGGACTCCTAATTTAATACAGCTCGTATTTCAACAGCCGGCACTCGATCGCCCCGTTAAAGAGCACAAACCGCCGCGAGGCCTTCAGCCCGATGTACTTGGCCAGTTCCAGATTACCGGTCAGGACATATCCGGTCCAGCCCCGGCAGCGTTTTTTCATGATGTCACCGATCTGGCAGTACAGCTCCCGTAACGCTTCTTCCTCACCCAGCCTCTTGCCATAGGGGGGATTTATGATAATAACCCCCTTGTCCCCCTCCGGCTGAAATTCCTCAAGCGCAGCATGAAAAAAATGAAGCTGTCCCTCGAATCCGGCCTTGGCCGCATTTCGTGACGCCAGTTTCAGTGCCCGGCTGTCCAGGTCACAACCGGTGATCAATCCCAGCGGGAGTTTGCGAATACAACTGTCGGCCTCCTTGAGCAGCCGCTCCCACAACCTGCCGTCAAAATCCAGCCAGCGCTGGAACCCGAACGAGCGCTGAAGCCCGGGAGCGACCCGGCCGGCAACCAGGGCCGCTTCGATCGGGATCGTTCCCGAACCGCACATGGGGTCGGCCAGCGGGATTGAACCGTCCCAACCGGTCAGGGCCACCACGGCTGCCGCCAGTGTTTCACGCAGCGGAGCCTCGTTGCGCTCCAGCCGGTAGCCGCGACGGTCCAGCGGGTCCCCGGAGCTGTCCAGGCTGACGGTGCAGACATTCCTGTGCAGATGCACATTGATACGCACATCCGGAGCAGCGGTATCCACATTCGGGCGGCTGCCGCAGGCCTCGCGGATGCGATCGACGATGGCATCCTTGGTCTTGAGTGCCACAAAACCCGAATGGGTCGCGTTCGAATCCCGCAGGCTGCAGTCCACTGCCAAGGTCATGGCCGGAGTAATCAGGCTGACCCAGTCGATGGCATAAACTCCTCCGTAAAGCTCTTCCGGGGTCGTACAAGGAAACACCGACAGCTGAACCAGTACCCGGCTGGCGGTCCGCAGCCAGAGGTTGGCCCGGTACAGCCCGGCCCGGTCGGCGGTAAAGGCCACTCCGCCCCGGCCGACCTGCCCGCCCGTGATTCCCAGGGCTTCCAGTTCGGCGGCGGCAATTTCTTCAGTACCGCGCGGGACCGCCGCAAAACAGCTGCGGACAGGGTCGGGCAGCGCTTCGGTCGGAACGTTTCTGCGCAGAATATGTTTATTTTCCATTATGTCAGCCCTCGATTTCTTTTGCCCAGATTTCAGTCAGCCGCCTGCGGGTCTCCGCCGGCGTTTCGCTGTTGTCAATCACGATCCTGCCATGGCGTTCCTTCTCGGCCAGCGGCATCTGGCTGGCGATAATCCGCTCTGCTTCGTCCCGGCTAATGCGGTCACGAAGCATCAAGCGCTCCAGCTGCACCTCCGGACGAACCGTTACCACCCAGATTTCATCCACCCGTCCGGTCACACCCGCTTCTATCAGGAGCGGCGCCATATAGAACACGACCCGTTGGCCGGATGCGGCCGCTTTGGCAATCCGCTCTTCCGCCAGTCGCCGGATTTCCGGGTGAAGAATACCTTCCAGCTGTCGGCGCTTACTGCCGTCGGAGAAGATCATGCCCCCCAGCCGTTTGCGGTCAAGGGTTCCATCCGCTGCAACGACACCCTCTCCAAAGGCGGCCAGCACCTCCGCCAGGCCGCTGCTGCCCGGCTCGACAACATCCCGGGCAAGCAGGTCGGCGTCGATAACCGTGGCCCCTTGCTCCTCAAAGAAGCGCGCAACACTGCTTTTGCCCGTTGCGATGCCGCCTGTCAGTCCGATAACACGGATACCGGCCGGTCTCATTTCAACTCCTTCGACCACACAAGCATATTCGGACCTTTCATGCCGCCCCTCCATTCCGAAGGGCACATCTTAGCAGAGCATCCGGCAAAATAACAGATTTTTGGCTTGAGTTGGCGGCCTGATTAGTGTAACTATATCCATTCGTCGTATCAGCACTGTACGGCGGTTCTGTGCGGGCGGTTAGCTCAGTTGGATAGAGTACAGGCCTCCGAAGCCTGGGGTCGCGGGTTCGAATCCCGCATCGCCCGCCAATTTTACACTGGGAACATCCGTTCCCGTTACCGGCAATTTTTGCGGGCATTCTCATGCTTTTTCGAATCCACAAAAAAACTGTCGATCACCTCTCCGCGCGAATTTCCGCTACCGTCATCGCCATAAGCCTGCTTCTGCTGGCCCTACTGGGCTGGAGCGATTATCTGACCGGCGACTATTCGCTGATCATTTTTTACCTGGTACCGGTTTCACTGGTTGCCTGGTTCGTCAGCATGCCGGCCGGGATGTTTTTCTGCATCCTGGCAGTGTTCACACGCTTCATTGCCGACGAGTACTCCAGTTCCTTCGCGCTCAATAACGCACCGCTCCACTATTGGAACCTGTTTGTCGAGTTCCTGTTCCTGACGATCATGAGCCTGCTCTTTTCGGCCTTGCGCAGAAACCTTGATTCCGAGAAAACCAGGGCGAGTACCGATCCGCTGACCGGAGTCCTCAATCGTCGCGCATTCTTTGATATCGCCGAGTATGAGCTCAATCGGTCACAACGCTATGAGCACGCCATAACCATGGCCTACATCGATCTGGACAATTTCAAGGAGATTAATGACCGCCTGGGACATTCCGTTGGTGACAAGCTCCTGAAAATGGTCACTGAAACCATAGCCTCCCATATCAGAAGCACCGATATCATTTCCCGCTTTGGCGGGGACGAGTTTGTCATTCTGCTGCCCGAAACTCCGGGGGACGCGGCGGCGACATTCCTGACAAAGATCCATAACCAGTTGGACCAGGCCATGTCCGCAGAAAAATGGCCGGTCGGCTTCAGCATTGGCGCCGTTACCTATCCCAGCCCGCCCGCCAGCGTGGATGAGATCGTCAAGAAGGCGGATATGCTGATGTATGAGGTCAAACGCAGCGGAAAAAACCGACTGCTCCATATTGTGGCTACGGAGGCAACCAATGGCTAAAGGCGGTTTTGACACAACCGATCTGATCGCTTCGCTGATGCTGAGGATACCGCTGGGTCTTATTTTCATGGCACACGGTTCCCAGAAGCTGCTGGGCCTGTTCGGCGGCAAGGGACTGACCGCCACCTTTGCGAGTTTTGAAAAGGATCTCGGTATCCCGGCCATTTTTACCCTGCTGGCAATAATTGCAGAATTCGGCGGGGGCTTCGGCGTTTTGACCGGATTCCTGACACGCCTGTCGGCGGCCGGCATCTCGGCGGTCATGCTGGTGGCCATGTACAAGATCAGCTGGGCCAACGGCTTTTTCCTGAACACCTTCTGTGTTCCGGGGCGCGGACACGGCATTGAATACAATCTGGCACTGCTTGGTATCGCACTGTACCTGATGATCGCCGGCGGCGGCCGATGGTGCCTGGACCGGCTGGTATTCAAGACGTAGGGGCGAACAGCGTACGTCCTGGAGCCATCCTCCTTATTATTGCTACACGGGCGCATGCCATGCGCCCCTACAAAATCATTCAAAAACCAAGGCGGGCAACAGCCCGCCTTTCGATTGCATAAGGGAGTTATGTTCGTGGAACAGTTCAACAGTGAAGAAGTCGAAAAACGTCGCACCTTTGCCATCATCAGCCATCCCGATGCCGGCAAGACCACTATTACAGAGAAACTGCTGCTCTTCGGCGGCGCCATCCAGCAGGCCGGCGAGGTCCGTGCCCGCAAATCGTCACGTCATGCCACATCGGACTGGATGGAACTGGAGAAACAGCGCGGCATATCGGTAACGTCATCGGTAATGAAATTCGGCTATGCGGGGTGCGAGATCAACCTGCTGGACACACCGGGCCACAACGACTTCTCCGAAGACACCTACCGGGTGCTGACCGCGGTTGACTCGGTGCTGATGGTGATTGACTCGGTCAAGGGGGTCGAGAGCCAGACCAAAAAATTGCTGGAGGTCTGCCGCCTGCGGCATACGCCGATCATGACCTTCATGAACAAGCTAGACCGCGAGGGGCAGGACCCTTTCGATTTGCTGGACGACATCGAGAAGAACCTCAAGATGCAGACCGCCCCCATGACCTGGCCGGTAGGGATGGGAAAACGCTTCCGCGGCACCTATCACCTCTACACGAAAGAGCTGATCTTCTTTGATGCCGAGGCCGCCAACGGCACCGGAGACATCATCACCATCACCGGGCTGGATGACCACCGCCTGGATCAGCTGCTGGGCAGCCAGGTCGATGAACTCCGCCACGATGTGGAACTGCTGGAAGGCGCCGCCCACCCCTTCGACAAAGAGGCCTACCTGGCCGGCAAACAGACGCCGGTCTTCTTCGGCAGCGCTATCAACACCTTCGGCATCCAGCAGCTGCTGGATGCCTTTGTGGAACATGCACCGGCTCCGCTTCCGCGAGAGAGTACTACACGGGCGGTTTCACCCTATGAGGAGCCCTTCAGCGGCTTTACCTTCAAGATCCAGGCAAACATGGATCCCGCCCACCGCGACCGGATCGCCTTTTTCCGGATCTGTTCCGGCAAGTTCACCCGCGGCATGAAGGTCCGCCACGTCCGGCTGGGGCGCGAGGTACAGATCGCCAATGCCACCATCTTCATGGCCCAGGACCGCACCAACGTGGAGGAGGCCTGGCCGGGCGACATCATCGGCATTCATAATCACGGCACCATCAAGATCGGCGACACCTTTACCCAGGGCGAGGAGCTCAAGTTCACCGGCATCCCCAGCTTTGCACCGGAGCACTTCCGCAAGGTGCGCCTGCTTAATCCCATGAAATCCAAGGCACTGGAAAAGGGGCTGGTCCAACTGGCCGAAGAGGGGGCCACCCAGGTCTTCAAGCCGGTGATGGGCGCGGACTGGGTCATCGGCGCCGTGGGACTCCTGCAGTTCGAGGTGGTCATGCACCGGCTGGAGCACGAGTACAGCGTCAAGGTGGCCTTCGAGCCGGTCAGTTACGTCACCGCCCGCTGGGTCAAGGGTGAGAAGAAACGGATCGAGGAGTTCGAGAAAAAAGAGGCCATGCACGTCTATATCGACGGCGAAGGCAAGCTGACCTACATGGCCGGCAGCCAGTGGCGTCTGGACAACACGGTCGAGCAGTGGAAGGACCTGGAATTCAACGAAACCAGCGAGCATAGCTGATGAAACCGGTTCAACGCGGCGCAACCGGCTTCCTGCGTCTCAAGGGCTATTCCCTGAGCGCCACCTGGCTGGCGATGCGCACCATTCCGATTGATCATTTCCCCCTGATCCTCCCCGGCGTCCACCCGCTGGCCTCGTTTTTCATCCTCTGGCGGCTTAAGGGGCTCGGATTTTCAGACTGCCGGGTGGTCACTCACGGCAACGGTCTGGCGGTCCATGCCCACCGGTGAACCTGCAAACAGCGATCAGCCTCGGAGCACCCGAAGGAAACAGTTTAATAGAAGAAGGGATTTGGAAGGCGTTCATTGCAGCGCCTTTTCCCGTACCCCAGCAACCTGATTCTGTCGTGGGTTGATGGGCGGCCTGTCCCTGTGGTTGCAGCTTTGAACGAAGAAGCGCACGAGACAATTATCATTACCGTGTATGAGCCGGATTCCCGGATTTGGTCGGATGGATTCACCAGGAGAAAATCATGAAATGTGTTATCTGTAAGCACGGCGAAACATCTGATGGGTTTGCAACTGTGACTATTGAGCTTGAATCCCTGACGTTTGTTGTAAAGCTGGTGCCTGCCAGGGTATGCAGCAATTGTGGCGAGGAGTATGTGGAAGAGCACATTGCAGCAGAGCTTTTCAAATCAGCGGCGGAGATTTCAAAAAGCGGTGCGGAGCTGGATGTTCGTCATTATCTGAAGGCAGCGTAATCAATAACTGGTCTGAACCGGGATTTATCGGATTAATGGATTGTCTGGGTTTTAATCATGTAAATCCCTGAATCCTGAAAATCGTGGTTCAGACAAAGGGAACTGCGCAAACCGGTTCGCACGATGAATCCGTGCAAAATCTACGATGAAATTGTGGTAGGTTGCTGTTGAGCAAATTAGTTTTCTGCATGGATGGGGGTGTTTACTGTATTCAAATAGCCATATTTCAGGCTTCCAAATTAGGCTTGTGATCTGCTTTATTAGTTGGCGAATATACCGTAAGGCTTCGAGTTTTGACTGACCGGCTTACACAGCGTCACTTAACTCAATTGAGGTATAATCAGATCCATTTCAGCTAAAAAACATTCTGCTTTTGTTTGGCTAATTACGTATCTATCTATTATTGCTATAAATATGTTTTTCTTACTGGTTGGCATGTCTGATGCTCTTGTATGTATAGAAGCATAAATCGTACAGGAGGAAATCAAAATGAAAAAAACTATTTCCACTATCGTTGCAATAGGGTTTATTTCAACCATGCTGGTTAATTCAGCCTATGCCGGTCATGGTCGTATTGAAATATTCAACCCACTTTGGGTTCCAGTAGCAATCCTATCAACAGTGGCAGCTACAGTAGCAACTGTTGTCCAGGCACCTTTTGTGTATGACCGCCCTGTATACTCTGAACCACGTCAAACAGTCATATATGAAGAACCACGGCATTATCGGCAGGATCGTTACTATGAGCGTGGTCCATCAAATTATTACTATGGTGAACGTGGTCGTTACTATGAAGCGCCTCGGTATCGTGAATATCGGTAATCCGTTACTTTCGTAATTGCCACGATGGGACAGGAAGGAGATCAGGACAATGCCATGGTATACTAACCACATAATAACCTGTAAGGTTTTGAATAGAATAGCCAGACGCTACGAACGTGCGCCACTAAATGATCTCAGATTAGTTATGGACCATGCCACGGAATCACTCTGGAGGAAGCAGGAACATTACTATATGAAGGCCACCAGTGACAATCGGGAGGGTTAGAGCTGTTGGTGCTGCTGGAAGGGATTGGTGGCTCTTATGATGATTGCCGGTATGGTATAAATAGAAGCTTCCAGATTAGGTTTACAGTCGGTTTATTTTCCTTAGAGTGGCCATTGGGGCATGCCGCTATAGTGTATGACTTCAAGGTATCAGACATTGACATCATCATCGGAAGCTCAATTATAAAACTTCCAAAATAACAGAGAAGATTACGCTATAAATTAGGAACAGGGTCAGCTATAGGTGCAGGGTCTATAATAGGAGCGGGGTCATCTATAGGAGCAGGATCTATAATAGGAGCAGGATCTATAATAGGAGCAGGATCTGGAATCGGAGCAGGATCAGCTATAGGGACAGGATCTGGATTAGGTGCTGGGTCTGGCACATTCTCCGCTAGAATCACCTGCTCACTATTATTATCAGGATTCAGAGTATAATTAGCCGCGAGAGCTTTGTTAACTATTGTTGATGAAGCAATAAGAAATAGAACTACAGATAATGTTAACATGTTCGATACCTGTACCTAACGGCCACGCCTAGACCAGTAGAAGCCACCACCGCCTAAGAGTAAAAACAAAACAAGTATTATAAGAATGGTTTCCATGAGTTTCTCCTTTATCTGGCGGATTCAAGTCTGAAGTGCAACTTTTGTAAGTGAATTAAAGTGGTGAGCTGCGTTACTATCAGCGCCACTTTAACGACCAAGTAAAAGGTGCACAGATGAAGCAATACAAACAGCTCACCACCGGACTAAGATACCA
>JAENWA010000054.1 GCA_016650295.1 Desulfuromonadales bacterium
CTTGCGGGGACCGGGTGGCTGTCCGTGGGCCGCCGAACAGACTCACGAGAGCCTGACGCGCTATCTGCTGGAAGAAACCTATGAGGTCATAGAAGCAATTGAGACAAAATCGCCCGAGCATCTCAAAGAAGAACTGGGCGATCTGCTGCTTCAGCCGGTGTTTCACGCCGCCATCGCCGAAGAAGCCGGGACCTTCACCATCAACGACATCATTCAGACCCTCTGCGAAAAGCTTGTCCGGCGGCATCCGCATGTCTTTGGCGACCTGCAGATCGCCGACAGTGCCGCCCAGATCGAAAACTGGGAACAGATCAAGAAAACGGAAAAAAGCGCTGAACGCTTATCCGCTCTGTCCGGTGTTCCTCCGAACCTGCCGGCGCTGCTCAAGGCGCAGAAGATCACCGAAAAGGCGGCCCGGGTCGGCTTTGACTGGGAACACGTCGATCAGGTCATGGCCAAGGTCATGGAAGAACTGCATGAATTTGAAGAGGCCATGAGCATTGGAGATAATGATCACATGGAGGCAGAACTGGGAGACCTGCTGTTTGCCATCGTCAACCTGGGACGTTTCCTCTCCATCAATCCCGAAGAGGCGCTCCGCAAGACTATCAACCGCTTTCAGCAACGCTTTCAGTATGTGGAAGATACGCTGCATGCCCAGTCCAGACAGATGAAAACCACTTCCCTGGCAGAAATGGACGGCTTGTGGGAAGAGGCGAAAAAGCTTGAGCGAGGGCATGTTGATAGCAAGTGACGGAAATGTTACAGTTTTTTCAGGTAACTGTAAGCTTATCCACAAAAAATGTGGATAACTTGTGGATAACAGTGTTGATGAAATTCAAAAGTGATATTTTTACAAGGGATTTTTACTCATTGCCTTTTTTTTGCACACAATTATAACTGTTGTTTTTCAAATAGTTACATATAGTTTCAGCATTACTGCGTAGTTAGAGTTTTAATCTGTTTTCATCCCGGCAAATATTTTTTCATGCCAACTTTCACCTGTTAATAACCATCTTTTTTCAGGTCAACAATCTCTCCTTTAAATTCAACACCTTCCATCTGCAATATTAGTTTTTTCTGTAACAATCCACCGGGGGCAGTGTAGCCGGTCAACCTGCCGTTGCCGGCAACAACACGATGACAGGGGATGATGATCGGCAGCGGATTCGACGCCATGGCGCCGCCGACGGCCCGGGCGGCATTCGGTGATCCTGCATCCGCCGCTACCTTTCCGTAACTTTTGACCTCACCGAACGGTATCGAGCGGATAGATTCAAGTATCCGCCGCCGGAAATCACCAGACACCGTGTAGTCAAGGGCAACAAGATCGAATGATTGCCGCTTCCCCTTAAAGTACTGCTTCAACATCACTGAAACCTGTTCGGTAAGTGCCGACGGCGGCAACCTGTCCAGACCATCCAGAGCGAACAGTTGTTCGACATCCTCATCGGGCAGGTACACTCGGCAGATGCCCTTTTCCGTAGCTGCAACAGCACCCCGGCCCTGGCCGGTCTCAAAGAATGACGCATATTTCATCATGCCGTCTACCTCCCCAGTTTTCTCCTGATAATCGAGCTCATCTCCAGAGCCTCTTCCGAGCGCAGCAGTCGTGACAGAGCCGCGTACACCATAATTCCTGCGGCAACCGCCCCGCCAAGGACGAACATCTTTGTTGCCTTATGCCCGGAAAGCGACCAATCCGCCCATTGACAGATATAGTAGACCGCCGCGCCCATGGGCAGGGATGCGATCAGTGCCTTGGTGCCGGAACGGGTGATCCCCCGGCCGCCAAAGGGTCCTATTTTGCGGCGCAGCAGCCAGAGCAGCAGCAGCATGTTTGCCAGGGCCGAGAGCGTCGTGGCCAGCGCCAGCCCCCCGTGCAAAAGCGGTTTCATCAAGATCAGGCTGAAAACGACATTCAGAATGAAGGCGATCAAAGCCGTCCAGACCGGGGTTCTGGTATCCTTGAGGGCATAAAAGGCCGGTGCCAGTACCCGCGTCATGGCCACAAAGGAGAGTCCCAGGGAATAGTAGAACAGCGCCTGGGCGGAATTGACCGCCTTGGCATAGTCGAAGGCACCGCCCATGAAAATCAGGCTGAAGATCGGCGTCGAGCAGGCCAGCAGGCCGGCCATGGCCGGAATGGTGATAAACAGGGTCAAACGCAGTCCGAAGGCCAGCGACTCCTTCATGCCGGCCATGTCACCCTCGGCCGCCTGCTTGCTCATGGAGGGCAATACCGCCTGGGCCACCGACACGGTAAAGATGCCCTGGGGGAACTCGAACAGCCGCTGGGCGTAATACAGATAGGAAACGCTCCCCTGCGGCAACAGTGAAGCCAGGATGGCGCTGACGGTAATGTTCAGATAATAGACACCGACGCCGAAGGTGGCCGGCAGCATCAGCAGTGCTATCCGCCGGACCTCGGGATTGTTGAAATTGAAATTGAGGCTGAACGGAAACCCTTTTCTCCATAAGACCGGCAGCTGCAGGACCAGTTGGACACAGCCGCCGATCAGCACGCCGATTGCCAGAGCGGTGATCGGAACATCGAAGAAGCCGCGCAGGAGCAGAGCCCCCAGGATCATGGAGATATTGAGAAACACGGTGGAGATGGCCGGAGTAAAAAAGTGGCGCAGGGTATTGAGAATACCCATGCAGAGGGCTACCAGGCTGATAAAGAAGATATAGGGAAACATGATCCGGTTGAGCAGCACGGTTAATTCGAACTTGCCCGGCACGGCCTTGAAGCCCGGAAACATGACGCCCACAATCCAGGGGGAAAAGATAATGCCTGCCAGCGTTACCGCCGCCATAACAACCGTCAGCAGCGTGAAACAGACATTGACCAGCTCGCGGGCGTCTTCCTCGCCGCGCTGGTTGAGGGTTGCTGAAAAGGTCGGCACAAAAGCCGAGGTCAAGGCCCCTTCGGCAAAGAAACGCCGCAGCATGTTGGGGATCTGGAAGGCCGCAAAGAAGGCATCGGTTGCCAGCCCGGCCCCGAACAGGCGCGACACGATCATATCACGGAGCATGCCCATGATGCGGGACAGCATGGTGGCGCTCCCCAGAATCCCGGCCGCCCGGGCTATGTTGCGTTTTTCAGACATCAGGCATCCTCTCCCACATCCCAGGCCTCTGACTCAAGCAGCAGCGCCGCCTCGGCACCCGGCATCTCCTGCACCCCCTTGAGTTTCTTCTCGATGGAGCGCGAACGGACGGCAGCGGCATCGATGTGATTGCCGGCCTCCTGCAACTTCTTGCTGGTTTTTTCCAGCACCTGGCCAAACTTTGAAAACTCGGTGCGTACGGCCCCCAGCAGGTTCCAGACCTCGGCCGAACGCTTCTCGATGGCCAGGGTACGGAAACCCATCTGCAGGCTGTTCAGCATGGCCGCCAGGGTGGTTGGTCCGGCGATCATAACCTTGTAATCACGCTGCAGGGCATCGAAGAGACCGGGACGCCTCAGCACCTCGGCAAATAAACCCTCGGTCGGCAGGAACATGACGCCGAAATCGGTTGTGTGGGGCGGGTCGAGATACTTGTCGCGAATGTTTGCCGCCATCAGTCGAACCGCCTTGTCCAGCTGCTTCGACGCATCAGCTGCGGCCAAAACGTCTCCCAGCTCCTGCGCCTCCACCAGCCGCAGGTAATCCTCCTGCGGAAATTTTGCATCCAGCGGCAGCCAGACCATCCCGTCGGTCGTGCCGTCCCGGCCGGGCAGCTTGAGTGCGAACTCGACCCGCTGTCCGCTCCCTTTCCTGGTTTCAACATTGGACTCGTACTGTCCCGGCGAGAGCACCTGCTCCAGCAAAGCGGACAACTGGATTTCTCCAAAGGTGCCGCGGGTCTTGACATTGCTCAGCACCTTCTTGAGATCGCCGACTCCGTTGGCCAGCGACTGCATCTCTCCCAGGCCGCGCTGGACCAGCTCCAGTCTCTCGCTGACCAGCTTGAAAGATTCTCCCAGACGCTTTTCCAGAGTATCGTGCAGCTTCTCATCGACCGTGGCCCGCATCTGCTCCAGCTTACGGGCGGTATCGTCCTGAATCAGGCGCAGACGTTCTTCCAGGGTCTCACGCAACTTGTCCATCCGCGCTTCATTGCTGGCGGTCAGGTTTTTCAACTGGCCGGCAAAGATCTCCAGCTGATCCTTCTGAAGCCCGGCCAGTTCGCTCATTCGCTTCAGCAGTGAATCTCCGAAGGAGGACACCGCGCGTGCGGTTTCCTCGCGTGCCTGCCGCGCCGAGAGTTGAGCCTCTTCCCGGTTACGGGCAAGCTCCTCGCGCAGCATGCGCTCCTGACGCTCCAACTGCCGTTCCAGGGCATCGATCCGGGCATCGATGCCTGAATCCGAACCAGGACGTGACAGGCGGATCAACAGCAGTACCAGTAATCCGACGGAGGCGAACGAAAGAACTGCAATCATATACTGTAGTAAAGCGGGCATAATAGTCCTGTGCCTCTAAGGAGTACTTGAATCTGATCCACATCATTGTGTTGCCGGATTATCGTGTTTGTAGTGCATGAACGCGTTGAACTTTCATCCGCATACGGCAACGGCACGTCAAGAAGTTTCTTTTCTTGTAAACTCTACTTATAGTTAATTGTTCTTGATTTATGAGATAACTTCATGTTTAATCCGCTTAACGTTTATAAATGAAAGGAGATGTATATGACTTCTACCCTGGTAGAACTTACCGCAAGTATCGTTTCTTCACACGCTGTCGGAACCGAGCTGTCAAGCGACGAACTGATCCAAGAGATCAACAAGGTTTTTTCAACCCTCAAAAAGCTGGAAACAGACGGCAACGCCGATGAAACGGTATCGGCACCCGCAGCTCCCGTTCTGACGATGAAGAAAGCCTTTCAGAACGATCAGGTCGGTTGCCTGGTGTGCGGCAAAACCGGATTCAAGACCCTGACACGTCACCTGAAACAGGCCCACGACCTGAAACCGGGCCAGTACCGGAAGCAGTTCAACATTCCGTCCAGTCAGTCCCTGACCGCCAAGAACTACTCCGAGGCCCGTCGCAAATCCGCCAATGAAAACAACCTGGCCGCCAACCTTGAAAAAGCGCGGGCTGTCAGGGCCGCCAAGAACAAGAGTGCGGCAATTGCCAAGGATGCAAATGTTGCTGCGGAGCCCGTAAAAGCTGCTCCGGCGAAACCGGCAAAAGCGGCAAAACCTGCTAAAGCGGCAAAAGCGGTAAAACCTGTGAAAGCGGCGAAACCGGTTAAAACGGAAAAAGCTGTCAAGCCGGCCCGCCAGAAAGCTCCCAAGGTAAAAGCCTGATCATCACAAAAAACCGCCTCATGCGAGGCGGTTTTTTTATTGTGCCATTCCGGATAACAGCCGTGACAGAGCGGCAAACTCATCCATAGAAAGCGTCTCTCCACGGCGCTGCCCGTCAATCCCGCACTCAGCAAGCATCCCGCGCAGATCGTCAACCGGAGCCAGTTCGGCCGCCTTCAGGCAGTTGATCAGCGTCTTTCGGCGCATGGCAAACGACCCTTTGACAACCTTTCTGAAAACAGCCTCATCACCAACCGGCACACGCGGACCGGGCAACGAAACAAAACTGAGCACCGCGGAATCGACCTTGGGACAGGGCTGGAAACAGCCCGGCGGGACAATAAACTCCCGGCGGATGTCAAACCACAACCCCAGGAGCACCGTTGTGATGCCGTAATCAGAACAGTCCGGACGGGCCACCAGCCGGTCGCCGACCTCCTTTTGAAGCATCAGAATCATCCGCGACAGCTTATCCCGGACCTCCTGCAAGTGGAACAACACCGCAGTAGATATGTTATAGGGAAGATTGGCAACCACCTTCCAGCGGGCAGCCCCCCCTTCCCGCTCCAGTAAATCAGCCAGATCCACCGCCAGAACATCCGCATCGATCACCGTTACCCGCGGGTTATCTTCATAGCGATATTTCAGCTGCCTGGCCAGGGCATGGTCGAATTCGATCAGCACCAGCCGACCGGCCAGCCGCTCCAGATGAACGGTCAAGGCGCCCCGGCCGGGACCGATTTCCAGAACATTATCTTCCGGTGAAATATCGGCACTGCGGACAATCTTTTCGATAACGTTATTGTCCACCAGGAAGTTCTGGCCCAGTGCTTTAAGAGGTCGGCGGGTACTCACAGTAAAATCTCCTTTATGCGATCCATCTCCCAGGTAGCCGCTACATCCAGGTCTGAAGCGGAAGCCAGCCCCGCTTCAAGATAGTGGTTACCCGGCACAGCCAGCATGGCAGCATTGTCACCGCACAGGGACGGCTTGGGGATATGCAGCTGGACACCCTGCTGACTTGCCAGCCTGGTCATAGCGGCTCGAAGGCCGCTGTTGCAGGCGACACCGCCGGCGATCACCAGTCGTGTCGCGCCAGTCTGCTGCAGGGCCGCCAGGGTTTTTGAAACCAGCACATCACAGACCGCCTGCTGGAAGGATGCGCACAGATCATTGGCTGCCTGCCCCGCTATGTCCAGCGGGTGTTTCCGAACATGCTGCAGCATGGCGGTCTTGAGGCCGCTGAAGCTGAATTTGAGCGTGCCGTCATTGATCATCGGTCGGGGCAGCCGCAACGCCTTGGCGTCACCGGCCTGGGCCATGGCATCAATCTTGGCGCCGCCGGGGTATTCCAGCCCCATGATCTTGGCCGATTTGTCGTAGGCTTCTCCGGCTGCGTCATCTATGGTTCGGCCAAGGGTAGTGTAACGGCCGAATCCTTCCACATGGTAGAGATGGGTATGCCCGCCTGAAACCACCAGGGCCAGAAAGGGAAAGGCCACGGTTTGTTCGAGAAAACAAGCGAAGATGTGCCCTTCAATGTGATGCAGACCCACAAAGGGTATCCCGCAGGCGAATGCCAGCGCCTTGGCCACGGAAAAACCGACCAGCAGAGCGCCCGACAGCCCCGGACCACGGGTAACGGCAATCCCCTGGATGTCGGAGAGCACAACACCGGCTTCATGCAGGGCCTGGGTTATCACCGGCGAGATCATCTCCAGGTGATTGCGCGAAGCGATCTCCGGCACAACACCGCCGTACAGGGCATGAATGGCAATCTGTGAAGAAACGACCGAAGACAGAACCTCGCGGCCGTCACGCACAACGGCCGCGGCGGTTTCATCACAGGAAGTTTCGATGGAAAGAAGGAGCATTAGTTCTCATTATCGTCTGACCAGTCAGACTTGTCAGACTAGTCAGACGATCTTTTAGATTTTACAACAGATTCGCCGCCAGTTCCGCCAACTCTGATCTTTCACCCTTTGTCAAAGTCACATGTGCCGCAATGCGCTGCCCCTTGAACTTCTCCACCAGATAGGTCAGTCCGTTGCTGGAAGAATCCACATAGGGGTTATCGATCTGGTAGGGGTCGCCGGTCAGGATGATCTTGGTGCCCTCACCGACCCTGGTGACGATGGTCTTGATCTCGTGCGGGGTCAAGTTTTGGGCCTCGTCCACGATCAGGTACTGGTTGGGTATGGAGCGGCCGCGGATATAGGTCAGCGGCTCGATATCCAAGAGCCCCATGGCCATCAGCTCTTTGTAGCCCTTGTTGCTGTGGCGCTTGTCCGTCTCATGGCCGGAAAGCAGCAGCTCGACGTTGTCGAAGATCGGCTGCATCCAGGGGGTCAGCTTTTCCTCGATATCGCCGGGGAGAAAACCCAGGTCCTTGCCCATGGGGAAGACCGGGCGGGAAACCAGCAGCCGGTTGTACACATTTTCCTCGGCGGTCTTGTGCAGACCGGCGGCAATCGCCAGCAGCGTCTTGCCGGTGCCGGCCTTGCCCACCAGCGTCACCAGCTTGATGCTGTCATCCATCAGCACATCCAGGGCAAAGGACTGTTCGCGATTCCGCGCAAACAGGCTCCAGATACCTTCCTTGGGAACCTTGAAGACCGGCACGATGCGTCCCAGCTCGGGGGAATTCCGGCAGATGGCGCTGTGGGACGGATTGCTGCTGTCGACAATCGTGATGAATTCATTGGGAAGAAGCCCTGACGGGGCCTCCAGCCAGCCCTGGCCATAGAAACGATCCACTGCATCAGGCGGGACCTCGATGTTACGGGTTCCGGAATACAGTTCCTGGATATCGACCTTGTCGGACTCGTAATCTTCGGCCACCAGGCCGATGGCATCGGACTTGATGCGCAGGTTGCTGTCCTTGGTGACGAAGACCAGCGGCATGTCCGGAAACTGGTCACGGGTATCCATGGCCACGGACAGGATGCGGTTGTCACCGCTATCCTCCCGCAGATCCACCGGCAGGTGCTTGAGATTTTTCTCGCTGAACAGCACCACCCGCAGCATGCCGCCGCCGGGCATGGAAATGCCGGTCGCCAGGGAGCCTTTTTCACGCATGGTATCCAAAATACGTGACACCTGACGGGCATTGCGTCCGGTTTCGTTCATGTCCTTTTTGAATTTATCGATTTCCTCGATTACCGTGATCGGTATAACAATATTGTTTTCCTGGAACTTGAACAGGGATTGCGGATCATGCAGCAGCACATTGGTATCAAGAATGAAGTTTTTCATGGAATCCTTTCTGATCGGAAGTGGGATGTAATGATTTAAACCAAACCTAAAACTTTACATTACTCACGCGTCGTCGCGTGAAACTAAATCTCCTGGTTTCAGCTTATGCGACTTCAGGTTAAAGACATTTTTCAACTGCGTTGACCAACATAGCAATATCTTCAAGGCTTGTAAACCAGCCGGGGCTCACGCGCACGGTGCCGCCGGGAAATGTTCCCAGGGTGCGATGGGCCCGCGGAGCGCAGTGCAGGCCGGCCCGCACCGCGATATCAAAACGCTGGTCCAGCTCGAAGGCCACCCATGACGAATCCTTCCCGGCAATGGTAAATGATAGGACAGCGGCCCGCAGAACCGGATCCGACGGGCCGTACAGCGTGACCCCCGCCAGCGCCTGCAGCCGTTCCCGGGCTGCACAGACCAGGGCACGCTCATGGTCGGCGATCGCCGCCACCCCCTGCTTCATGACAAACTCAATACCGGCCTTGAGCCCGGCAATGCCCGGCAGATTGTGGGTGCCGGCCTCAAAACCTTCCGGCATGGTCACAGGCTGCTCCTCGGAGGTCGAGTTAGTGCCGGTACCCCCCGTCAGCAGCGGCCTCAGCGCCACATGTGGCGCCACATACAGCAGACCGGTGCCCTGCGGGCCGTACAGCCCCTTGTGTCCCGGAACCGCCATCAGATCAATACCTGAACCGATTACGTCGATCGGTACACAGCCGGCCGACTGGGCCGCATCCAGTAGAAACAGCGCCCCGGCTTCTCGGGCAATCGCGGAGAGTGCCTCAATCGGCTGGATCGTGCCGGAGACATTGGAGACATGTCCGACCGCGATCATGCGGGTGCGAGGTGTCAAGACCCGCCTGATATTCACGGGATCGACACGACCGTCAGGGCCGGCCTGGACGACTGTCAGCTCGACCCCCTGTCGCTGCAGCAGGTGCAGGGGACGGGCCAGTGAGTTATGCTCCATCGAGGTGGTTATGACATGATCGCCGGGGAGCAATGTACCCCGCAGAGCCATGTTGAGCGATTCGGTAGCGCTGTGGGTAAAGATGAAGCGGGATGAATCGGGGGCACAAAAGAGCGCGGCGGCGGCCTCGCGGGCCTGGAACACGATCCGGCCGGCCTCCAGCGAGCGGCGATGACCGCCTCTGCCGGGCGAGGCTCCCACCTCGCGCATGGCGTTCATGACCGCCTGATAGACCTCTTCAGGCTTGGGATAGGATGTGGCTGCGTTATCGAGGTAGATTGACATGGTTTGGATTGTTCAGGGAAGCGCGGCCGGCTTTTCAAGCAGCCAGGGGAAGACCGTCACCTTTCCGGCGCGCTGGTCTTGAGCGGCATCAAAGAGTTTGGATGTAATGGATATTTCATCACTGGCGCCCCACCAGTTCTGCACGGCCGTGATGGTTTCAAGTCCGCCGTTGATAAGATTATAGTTGCCGTTGCCGCTGAAGTAATTTCCCCAGATCGTCGCACGGCTGTCTTCCAGCCGCAATCCGTTACGCAGATTATCGCTGATCCGGCAGCGGTTAACCTTCAGGCGGGCGGAGACCAGATGCAGGGCTGTCTCATTGTTGCGGACAAAACGGGACAGGAACAACAGACCTTCACCACCCTTGATCTGCGCACCGACTCTGTTGGCGGATATCTCGCAGGAGGTCATTTTGATGCGGCACTCTTCCGCCAGCAGTCCCAGTTGATTATTGCCGCTAACCGTTACCGACGACAAAACAACAGAAGTGCGGAACAGGTTCATACCGTGACGGTTCTGCGAAACAGTGCTGTCACGGACTTCAAGCTCGCTGTCGTGGGCCTCGACACCGGTTTCGCAGCCGGAGACAGTCGATGCTGTCACGCTGCCGGTGCTGTCGCGCAGGACCAGCCCGGTTGCTGATGCCGCAAAAGTGATCGACTTCACGGAAAAGGTGGAAAAACGCCCCTCCAGACCCACCTCGGCCCCCTCTATGCGGCACTGTTCCAGTTGATTGCGCTTTTCGCTGGAAAGCAGCAGGATGCCGCCCCATTCACCCGCTTTGGCCGGTGTCGCGGAAAAGGTTGTAAAAAGGATCGGATTGGCGGACGTACCAACCGCCTGGATACGTCCCATGACCACCAGGCGCGGCAGCTGCCGGCTCTCTTTTGTCGCAGAGAAGCGTATTACGGCTCCCGGTTCGATGCGCAAGGTGGCCTGCGGGGCAACAACCAGGGCCCCCTTGACCAGCACCGTCCCGCTCCAGCTGACATCTTCGGTAATCGTGGTATTTTCATAGGCTGCGGTAATCTGGGCTGTAACAGTCTTGCGGCTCTGCGGTTCGGAGGCTGCCAAAACCGTTGCAGACAGGCACAGGGACAGCAGTAC
This sequence comes from Desulfuromonadales bacterium, assembly GCA_016650295.1. GTDB lineage: Bacteria > Desulfobacterota > Desulfuromonadia > Geobacterales > Pseudopelobacteraceae > CAIPTY01. The sequence continues at coordinate 10,917 of JAENWA010000054.1, forward strand.
GACGCACAGTGGCAGATGGAACTTGTAAGAACTACTCACGATTATATATATCCTCAATGGGTTGGCCGGGCACGCATCAGCGTTGTTGTCCGATGCCGCTCAGCCGGCTTCCGTTTTGTATTTGGTATTTAGTTTTTAACATAAACTGTCAGTCGTGTAAATTCAACTTATAAACCTTGGTAATTCCTTCTCCCTGAGGACCCACGGGCCTAAAGGAGAAGGTGGCCGAAGGCCGGATGAGGGGGCGGTCGTTTCCATATAAATCAACCTCAACCCCCTCAGCCTAGCCCTCTCCTTTTAGGCCCTGTGGGTCATCAGGGAGAGGGAACGTACGGGACAATTGTTTTCAAGTCCTTTCAACAGGTTATAATTTTAATAAATAATCTGTTGACACTCCATATATGTTGTGGTTTATTTTCTGCCGCATCACTAAATATAGTGTTTTGTGGATTTCTGCCCCGCTCACAGCAATCACTCGTTTTCATTCAATATTTTTTCATGCCTCATCAAGGAGAACTCAAGATGAAACCTGCATCCGCCAAAAACAGCATCCCCGGCCTTTCCAAAAATGCCACCACCGTCCTCGAAAAGCGTTATCTGCGTCGCGACGCAACCGGCAAGGTCCTCGAAACCCCGGCCGACCTGTTCCGGCGCGTGGCCGACACCATCGCTGCCCCTGACAGGAAATTCGACAAGAAAGCCGACGTCAAGGGTCTGGCCGATACCTTCTACACTATGATGACCAATTTCGAATTTCTGCCCAACTCGCCGACCCTGATGAACGCCGGGCGCCCCCTGGGGCAGCTCTCGGCCTGCTTTGTCCTGCCGGTGGGCGACTCCATGGAAGAGATCTTCGACGCCGTCAAATTCACCGCCCTGATCCACAAATCCGGCGGCGGCACCGGCTTCTCCTTTTCGCGCCTGCGCCCGGCCAACGATGTGGTCAGCTCCACCACCGGCATCTCCAGCGGACCGCTCTCCTTCATGCGGGTCTTCGACATCGCCACCGAAACCATCAAGCAGGGCGGCACCCGACGCGGCGCCAACATGGCCATCCTGCGGGTCGATCACCCCAATGTGATGGAATTCATCATGTGCAAGGCCGATCAGAAGCATCTCAACAACTTCAACATCTCCGTCGGCCTGACCGAAAACTTCATGAAAGCGGTCGAGCATGACGAGGAGTACGACCTGATCAACCCCCGCGACGGCAAGACCAGCGGCACCCTCAACGCCCGCAAGGTCTTCCAGCGCATCGTCAAGCAGGCCTGGGAAAACGGCGAGCCGGGCATCATCTTCCTGGACCGCCTCAACCGCGACAACCCGACCCCGCACATCGGCGAGATCGAATCCACCAACCCCTGCGGCGAGCAGCCGCTGCTCCCCTATGAATCCTGCAACCTGGGTTCCATCAACATGGGCTGTTTCGTCAAGGACGGCAGCATCGACTGGAAGAAGCTGAAAGAGGTGGTGGTCAACTCGGTCCACTTCCTGGACAACGTCATCGAGGCCAACAACTATCCCTTGCAGCAGATCCACGACATGACCCACGCCAACCGCAAGATCGGACTGGGACTGATGGGCTGGGCCGACATGCTGATCATGCTGGGCATCCCCTACTCCTCCGAGGAAGCGGTCAAGCTCGGCAAGAAGGTCATGAAGTTCATCAACGACGAGGGACACCTGGCCTCGCAGGAACTGGGCAAAAAGCGCGGCTCGTTCCCCAACTACAAGGGTTCGATCTTCGACAAGAAGGGTGCGCCTCCCATGCGTAACGCCACCGTTACCACTATCGCACCCACCGGCACCATCTCGATCATCGCCAATGTCTCTTCCGGCGTGGAGCCGCTCTTTGCCGTCTCCTACATCCGCACCGTCATGGACAAGAACGTACTGATCGAAGTCAACCCGATGTTCGAAAAGATTGCCAAGGAACGCGGCTTTTACTCGGAAGAGCTGATGCAGAAGATCGCCGAGCACGGCACCGTCGCCGACATCCCCGAGGTTCCTGCCGATGTGCGCAATGTCTTTGTCACGGCCCACGACATTATGCCCAACGACCACATCCAGATGCAGGCCGCCTTCCAGCAGCACACCGACAACGCCGTCTCCAAGACCGTCAACTTCCCCAACACCGCCACCATCGAGGATGTTGAAAATGTCTACATGATGGCCTACCAGACCGGCTGCAAGGGCGTCACCATCTACCGCGACGGCTCCCGCGACGAGCAGGTGCTCTCCACCTCCGCCAAGAAGGAAGAGCATGCCGCCGTGGCCGCCACACCGGTGGAAGAGGACAAGAAGGCCGTCAAGCGCGAGCGTCCCAAGGCGCTCAAGGGGCAGACCCACCAGATGCAGACCGGCTGCGGACCGCTGTACATCACCATCAACGAGGACGACAACGGCCTCTTCGAACTGTTCACCACCATGGGCAAGGCCGGCGGATGCGCCGCCTCCCAGTCCGAGGCCATCGGCCGCATGGTGTCGCTGGCATGGCGCAGCGGCGTCCAGGCCCGCCAGGTCGTCAAGCAGCTGCTGGGGATCTCCTGCCACTGCCCGTCCGGCTTCGGTGACAACCGCGTCACCTCCTGCGCTGATGCAGTCGCCAAGGCCATCCAGGATCACATGGTCAACAACGGCTATGACGTCAACACCGAGAAGGTCATGCAGGAGCGCGGTGCCTGCCCCGAGTGCGGGGGGATTGTCGAGCATGAAGGGGGCTGTTCGGTCTGTCATGTGTGTGGGTATTCGGAATGTGCGTAACGGACCCCGACAATAAGACCCCCTTTGAACACGGGGAATTGAGAGGGATTTGCTATTAACAATACCGGCGCCACGGAATATTCCGGGCGTCGGTTTGCGTTTCAGATATGGAAAGCCGGATAAATGTTCCATTTGGGTAGATCACCGGTTCACGCGCGTGCGCGTGAACCGGTCAACAACGAGTTGAACTGTGTGGAGGTCTTGGACATGAAGCTTAGGTTAATATCACTTTTTCTCAGTCTTATAATGTTTTGCACAGTAACCAATGCTGCGGCTGAAGATACGAACGATTGGATCAGCACGGCCCTTATGGAGTCTACGTTTAAGCTCTATGGTAACGATTCGTTAGGTACAGCTTTTTTCATCGGCAAACCTGTTAAGGGCCTTGCGAATCAAGCATACTATGTGCTAGTCACTGCAGCCCATGTACTACAAGGAATAAGCGGAGAAACGGCCACAATAGCACTGCGAAAAAGACTTAACGATGGTGGGTGGCAGCGTGCCGAATATACTTTTCAAATTCGCAAGAATAAACAGAAGTTGTGGGTGCAACATCCTACAGCGGATGTTGCCGTAATGTATTTGACTCTTCCCCCCGAAATAAAGCCCCCTTTACTCCCAATCGAAATCCTTGCCACAGACACCATTTTGGAGAAAAGCGATATCCACCCTGGGGAACAACTATTATGTCTTGGCTATCCACTCGGCGATGAAGCGAATCCAATAGGTTTCCCAATTTTTCGGAGCGGTAGACTTGCGTCTTACCCCATTATTCCATTGCGGCAAGTTGGTTCAATATTATTCGACTTTCAAGTTTTTGCAGGAAACAGTGGAGGGCCTGTTTTTATAATGGACAGAATGCGTATGATTAAAGGTACCCCAAAAGTCGGTAGTTGGCAGTTTATCTTAGGTCTCGTTAGTCAGCAAAGGCTTTTCAAATCAAAGTCTGAAACCCCTTTTAAAAAGACAGAGGACGTCTATCCCCTTGGCATCGCAGAGGTTGTTGCTTCTGAATTTATTCTTGAAACCATCAACCTCTTACCTGAGCAACCATTGGTGAAATAGCTAGATGAAGAGGGGCCTGCCCTCGAAAGTGGAATAATGATAATATGATTCCCAACCAGGCAGAAGCACCGGCCTAAAACCGCCGGTGTTCTCCCAGCACGTTAGTGAGGAAACATGGAAACACGCGGCAATAAGGGGACAGGCTGAATATTGAGATGCAAAACGTGTGGCAATAATCAGCCTGTCCCCTTATTGTGCCCTATCAACTTTGCAAGTTTGCAATCCTGACCTGAAACGTGCCCCTTTTATCTGCCCTTTTCTCATAACAGTCGCAATGATGCAGTGAAAGGAATACCATTCATGCAGAAGATTGAGCCAGCCACCTTGGAGTCGGGCAACGCTATTTCGATGCTTCGGACGCTGAATATTCACCTGCGGGAGATCGGGGAAAGTCACGCCATCATGGAAGTAACCGTCGGCGAACTCCACCGTAACTACTTCGGCGGAGCACATGGCGGGTTGATTGCTACGCTGGTAGATACAGTTTCGTTCTTTCCCCGGCCGTTACTCCCCTCTGGCAAATCCTGTACAACGACCAACCTCAACGTCACGTACATCAGGCCAGCTGTTTTGGGAGATGTTCTGACGGCTCGCTCGGAACTGATGCACACGGGGCGAAGAATGGCGAGCGTAGCGGTAACAGTGAAGAACCAGGAGGATAAACTGGTGGCGCACGGAACGGTGACGCTGATGGTGTCCACATAAGGAACTGCAGCCGACACATCGAGGAAGGCAAATTTCAAGCGGTATTGCTGATTTTAGATAAATCTAACTATTTAAGAAAGAGACATCAAATGCGTATACTTATTGTCACAACCATCATTTTACTTTGTGCCGCCGTATCATTTGCAGCCGATTCTGCAGCCCTGGAGAAGAAAGAGACTATAACCACAAAATCCGGACTAAAGTATACCTCTCTCAGAGACGGCACTGGAGCGTCTCCCGGACCGACCGACACTGTAATAGTCAATTATCGTGGCACATTATTGAACGGGCGTGAATTTGATAGTTCATATAAGAGTGGAAGGCCAGTCGAATTTCAACTTACCAACGTCATTAAATGCTGGACAGAGGGGATTCAGATGATGAAGGTTGGCGAAAAGGCAGAACTTTATTGCCCTTCGGATATTGCATATGGTGATGCAGGTGTCCCAGGATCTATCCCGCGATACGCTTCACTGA